>JAFGXL010000004.1 GCA_016936655.1 Nitrospirota bacterium
ACATCTTGAAGCTTTTTCATAGACTGCTGGCTCTTATTTATAAGAGGGATAAAAGGAATTCTTGTTAGAATTGTTAGAATGATAATAGCTATTCCATAATTGTTCACTATCATATAAAGCTGTTTGAGCAGCCAGAAGAGCGGCAGCGCCAATATAGAAAAGAATCCGAAATCAACAATATGCTCAAGCCCTGCTCCAAGCTCTTTAAGAGCATCACGCTCCTTGGGGCCCGCATAAACAAGATAGTTATTAGTGCCGCTGTTCATCTTAATTGAAGATGTTGTAATACTATCTTTTAGCTCAACTCTTGCCTCATCAATCTTTTCTTTCGGCACAATAGCTGAAAAGAAATATTTGTCTTCCTGAGCAATCCATTTGAAGCCTTCCTTAAATATTTTAGGCTGCTGAAGATCTTTAGTTTTAAACTCGATCCTTTCAGAATCCTTAAGCACCACAGGGCCTACATGCTCTGAGTCATCATTTTCAACTATTCCGAAGTCCTTGCCAAGGGCTATGCTGTATCCGGCAATCCCCTGCACCTCATCCTTAAGATCAACCGCGTAAGAGCCTTCGCGGAATGTAAATGTTCTGTATACAAAAAAACTGTCTGCTGAATATTTGAATACGATAGAGCCTTCCTTGCTTGCAGAATCAAGTGTTATATTACTGCCCTCAATCTTGAAGTTTTCTAGCAACTGCTTGCCGTCAGGAAGTGATATTACAAAAGGAGGCATTAAGCTGTCAGCCTTCAGCACTACAGGTTCGCCTTTTGAGTCTTTATGTTTTTTTAGCTCTATCTGCTTCAGAGTGCCGCCCATTGAACTGAACACAGCCCTGTAAAGACTGGTATCAACAACTATCTCTCTTTCTTCATTCTGAGCATTGGAAACAATAGGATTGGCTACAGGAACAATTGTCTTATCAGCAGCCTTTTGTGGTTCAGATGAGTCCTGAACCTTTTTCGCCTCAGTCTGGGTCTGCTGCTGCGGCTGTGGAGGAACTGGCTTTACAAATAAATATTGATATCCGATCAAAACAGCTATCGATATTATTATTGCGGCTAGCGTACGATTATCCATTAATTTGTTACCTCTTATATCTGCGGCTTAAATTATTTTAGAGGATCATATCCGCCTGGATGAAATGGGTTGCACCTGAGAATCCTCTTTAAAGAAAGAAATATGCCTTTCATTGCGCCATATTTTTCTATAGCCTCTAGTGCATACTCTGAACACGATGGGTAGAACCTGCAGCTGTTCGGGAGCATGGGCGAAACAAACCGCTTATAGAAAATAACAGGAGCCCTGAACAGCGCTTTCAGAAAAACTGACATCAGGATCAGGCGCTTAGGCGTTTTCTGCCTTTTGCCCTGCGGCTTTTTATAACCCTTCTGCCTCCGCTTGTGCTCATGCGGGTAAGGAATCCGTGGTTCTTCTTTCTTCTGGATCTGTGCGGATTATATGTAGTATATTTTGGCATCGTTTCCTCCAAACCTAAATTGTGAACTGAAATTATAAAGACTATAACCCTTGAAAGTCAATTATTTCTGGATGCTTAAGGCTTCCAGTACTCTACAAATCTGCCGTCCTTTGTTATCCAGACCACAAATGGTGATACCTGTACATCGCCTTTATCCATAAACTTTATACTGCCAAGCGCACCAGAAAATTCCATCGAATGAAGCTTTTCTATGATAGCCTTGCCGTTAGTAGTGCCGGCAGCCTTTATAGCGCTCAGAAGTATATTCATTGCCTCATACGCATATATTGAGTAAGATCCAAGCTCACCATATTTTGATCTGTATTTTGATATAAATTCTTTTGCTGATGGTATATTATTAGGATCAGGCTGAAAAGTAAGATATGTGCCCTCAGCAGCTTCAGCTCCTGCTATTTCGATAAACTTGGGATCAATAGTACCGTCGCCGCTCATAAACGGCTGTTTCATGCTAAGCTCTCTGGCCTGCTTTACCAGCAAGCCTGCCTCATTATATATGCCGCCAAAATATATAAGCTCAGGAGAAAGCTCCCTTATAGCTGTAAGCACAGGCTTGAAATCCTTTTCACCCTGAGTTATCGCTCCGTAATAAACAACCTGCACACTGTTGCCGAGATTGTTTTTAAACTCATCAGCAAGACCCTGCCCGTAAGTTGTCTTGTTATGCAGAACAGCTACTTTTTTAAGCTTAAGGCTCTTTACTGCAAACTCTGCAGCTATCCGGCCCTGCTGGTCGTCAGTGCCGCATACCCTGAATACTCCCTTATACCCTTGGCTTGTAAGCCTTGGATTTGTTGTAGCCGGAGTTATCATGGGAATGGCTGCAGCATCATATATGTCTGAAGCAGGTATTGAACAATTCGAATCAAAATGCCCCACAACAGCTGCAACTCCGCTATTAACCAGTTTGCGTGCAACTGAAACTGCCTGTTTTGGATCAGAAACATCATCTCCGGTAACAATACCCACCTTTTTACCCAGCACTCCGCCTCTTGCATTCCATTCATCTACAGCCACAGCCACACCGCTTCTGAAATCTATACCCATCTTTGCCTCAGGCCCGGTCATAGGACCTGCAACTCCGATTTTTATCACATCTTCTGATTTTTTACAGGCTGAAAGATACGCGAGAACTGCTATGGAAATTATCAGGAAAAACAGAATTCTTTTCATACTAGCCTCCCTGAATCTTTATTAATCAGTATCCCAGTGCCGGTTGCCGAACCCAGAGATGAGTATTCTGGCTTTTTCATCTGAATTGCTTCCCATTAAAGCAGAGATAACAGCAATACTGCTGCATCCGGATGCTGCAACACTATGAACATTATCCAGATTTATGCCTCCTATGGCAACAACAGGCAACCCCACTGACTCTACTGCCCTCTTGAGCTCATCAACACCTTTTGGCTCTCCTGCATCTTTTGTGGATGTACCAAAAATAGGGCCAAAACCTATATAGTCAGCTCCATGCTCAAAGGCATCTTGAGCCTGCTTGATAGAGTGGGTAGATATGCCGATTATTTTTTCAGACATGATTTTTCTTGCCTCTGCAAGCGGCATATCATTCTGCCCAAGATGCACTCCGTCAGCATCTGAAGCCAGAGCAAGATCAGGATAGTCATTCACTATAAAAAGCGCGCCGTATTGGAGTGTTATCTTTCTTAGATAAAGAGAAGTTTCGTATAAATCTCGCCTAGTGCAGGATTTATCCCTTAGCTGAATGCCCCTTATGCCTGTATTCAGCAGACCCGGAACAATATCAAAAGCATTTTTTATGTCAGTTATAAAGAAGATTGATGGTATTAAAAAATCCACTGCTGCCCCGGCTTATGACTCAGGGGCAGCAGCTATATCAGTGGCATCAGAACCGTTTTCCTGAGCAGACATTTTTTCGATAAAATCTGTTGTGAATGAGCCCTTTATAAAATCAGGATGGTTCAGCACCTTTTTATGGAATGGTATTGTTGTACGTATACCCTCAATTACAAAGTCTCCGAGAGCCCTCTTCATCCTCATTATCGCCTCTTCCCTGTTTCTGCCGCGCGCTATAACCTTTGCTATCATAGAGTCATACTGAGACGGCACTTTCCAGCCGGCATAAGCTGCTGTATCCACTCTTATGCCAGGGCCGCCCGGCAGACTCAGAAATTTGATAGTTCCCGGCCATGGGATAAATCTTTCAGGATCTTCAGCGTTTATTCTGCACTCTATAGCGTGACCCGAAATCTTTATATTGCTCTGCTTTATAAGAAGAGGATGGCCTGCAGCGATCTTGATCTGCTCCTTGATTATGTCTATGCCTGTTATCTCTTCAGTTACAGGATGCTCAACCTGCACCCTTGTGTTGACCTCCATAAAGTAGATGTTCTGGTCTTGGTCAACAATGAATTCTATTGTACCGACATTTCTGTACTTCATGGCCCTTGCAGCCTTTACAGCCAGATCGCCTATTTTCTTCCTGAATTTTTCTGTAGTTCCGGGAGATGGCGACTCTTCTATAAGCTTCTGGTGCCTTCTCTGGACAGAACAGTCTCTTTCCCCCAGATGAACTACATTGCCTTTTGCATCAGCAATTATCTGTATCTCTATATGTCTTATTGGCGATAGGTATTTTTCTAGATATACTTCACTGTTGCCAAATGCAGCCAGCGCCTCGCGCTGAGCCATATTGTATGCCTGCAGAAGGGCCTGTTCATCATAAACAACCCTCATTCCTCTGCCTCCTCCTCCTGATGATGCCTTGAGGAGCACAGGGAACCCTATTTTTTTTGCTATCTTTAGCAGGTTATCTTCTGAATCAACAGGACCGTCGCTGCCGGGTACAACAGGCACTCCGCGCCTCTTCATTACCTGCCTCGCCTTTGACTTATCTCCGCCTGTTTTTATGTTTTCAGTAGATGGGCCTATAAATGTTATGCCTGATGTAGCGCATGATTCAGCAAACTGGGCATTCTCTGAAAGAAATCCGTAGCCAGGATGTATTGCCTCTGAATCTGTAATCTCTGCTGCTGTCAGTATGGCAGGTATGTTGAGATAGCTATTGGTCGGGTTTGCAGACCCTATGCATACAGACTCATCAGCCAGCCTCACATGAAGCGCATCCCTCTCGATGTCAGAATGCACGGCAACTGTCTTTATACCAAGCTCTCTGCATGCCCTTATTACTCGTACAGCGATTTCGCCGCGGTTGGCTATAAGTATTTTTTTAAAAAGTTTCATCCCGTCCCCTACGCAGGCTCGATAAGAAACAGGGGTTCACCGTACTCAACAGCATGCCCGTTTTCCACAAGCAGTTTTGTAACCACTCCTTCATATTCGCTCTCTATTTCATTCATAAGCTTCATAGCCTCAATAATGCAGAGAGTCTGTCCTTTTTTTACCCTTGAACCCACTTCAATAAAGGGATCACTGTCAGGAGAAGCAGACCTATAAAATGTGCCCACAATCGGAGATGTTATAGTAATAGTGGTAGCAGAAACAGCCTCTGCTTCAGCTGCTGGAGCATCACTCTGTTTCTGCTGATGTACAACAGGATGATGATATACAGCCTGCTGATCAATATGAGCGAAGATTTTATCTCTTCTGAGTCTTATCTTCTCGCCGTCTTTTTCTACAACAAGCTCAGTAATATCGCTCTCTTTAAGAAGTTCTATCAGTTCTTTCAAATCATTAAATTCCATAAACACCCCCCCGATAACCGACTTGTACCAGCACTGCCCCATAAAAACAGAGTCAAGCAGTTATTTTACTTTTTCTATATAGTCAGACGTCCTTGTATCAACTCTAATCACATCACCAATCTGTATATGAAACGGAACCTTCACAACAGCTCCTGTCTCTAATGTCGCCGGCTTGCTGCTTCCTGATGCTGTATCTCCTCTGAAAGCAGGCTCGGTCTCAGCAACAGCCAGCTCCACAAAGAGTGGAGGCTCGACCTGTATAGGCGTGCCTTTGTAGTAGAGCATTCTTACTGACATATTCTCTTTTATAAACTTTTTTGTTTCTCCTAGCTGATCATCGCTGAAAGGTGTCTGCTCATATGTTTCGTTATCCATAAAGTAGTGAAGCCCGTCCTGAAGGTAAAGATACTGCATCTCTTTTTCTTCAAGACTCGGGGTCTCGAACTTTTCTCCTGATCTGAAGGTGTCTTCGAGCACATTGCCTGTCTTCAAACTCTTCATCTTTGTCTTTATTACAGCGCCGCCCCTGCCCATCTTGACATGTTGGAAATCAATTATTTCCACGGGCTCACCTTTATACTCCAGTTTTGCCCCTTTTCTGAAATCGCTTGTTGCTATCACAACATACCCCCTGAATATTTTTGTATCAAAGCCTAGCTAAATCCCTGTGCAGGAATTGTAGCATATCAGACCCTAACTATTTCGATACCCTTGCCGAGTTTTGTCATAACCTCAGGTTTGCCGTTATTTATTAACACCATATCCTCAATTCTCACCCCGCCTGTTCCAGGCAGGTAAATACCCGGCTCTATGGTGAAGATCATGCCGTTAGATATTCTAGACGGTCTCGAATATGTTATCCATGGAGCCTCATGCACATTTATGCCAACTCCATGTCCTGTGCCGTGGCCAAAAAAGTCTCCATAACCTGAAGCCGTTATAAAACCTCTAGCAGCTGAATCTATTGTTTTTGATGAGATCCCGCTTCTGGCCGTTTCTTCAGCCTTTTTGAGTGCGGTTTTTACTATGTTGTATATTTTCTTTTTCTCTGCTGTCTTGTTTCCCCCGTCCATTAACAGGGTGCGGGATATGTCAGAGAAGTATCCTTCATACTCTCCGCCCCAATCCATTATAACAAGGTCGCCGGGCTCAACCTTTTTTTCAGTGGGTCTGGCGTGAGGCATGGAGCTGTTCTTTCCGGAAGCAACTATTATATCAAAAGGCAGCGACCTGCATCCTAAAGCTTTAAGCTCCTGCTCCAGCATGCGGGCTATTTGTATCTCTCTCACTCCGGGTTTTATGCTAGGCTTTATTTTAAGAAATGCAGACTCAGCCCTTCTGAGCGCCTTTGTTATCCTAACTATCTCCTCAGAGGTCTTTATACGTCTAAGATTCTCTATCGCTGAGCGCAGAGGAACTGTTCTTACGCCTGTAGCTCTAAGCCCGTCCCAAAAATCATATGATACAGAGCTTTCGAAAGCTACGCTTTTAAAGCCTAGCTTCTTTATCGCTCCAACAGCTGCATGGATGCCTTTTTTATTGACAATATTTATTTCCCATAAGCCTCCAGTCTCAGCAGCAGACTGTTCCTTATACCTGAAATCTGTATAAAAAAGAGCTCTGTTTTTGGTAACTATAAGCAATGCGGAAGAACCAGTAAACCCTGTAAGGTAGAATATGTTTTTAATATCTGTTACAAGGACAGCTTCAGCCAGTTCATCAGCTATTTTGCGAAGTCTGCCAAGCCTTCCAGCATAATCGTTTATATGTTTCATATATCAGAGGGCGGGTCGTCAGCTCGTGCCCATTATCTCCTTGCATCCGCAACAGCAGAACTGCCGCTCTCAGGAAAAGCAAAAGCCCTTTTTATTCCATCAAGAAGACTGTTAAGCCTGCTTATGGTCTCTTCATCCCTCTGCTCTTTAAACTGATCTGTCTGGTCAATAATTTCACAGGCAGAATTCTCCTCTGTACAAAAATCAGCAGCCTCAACAACCTCCGGATCTTCTATGCATTCAAGGGAAGATGCGGGCTGATAGTTTGCAAGAAATTCTGCTGCGTATTGATCAAGAGGGTCTATCAGCAGCACTTCCTTATATGCTTCTGAGGCAGCATCCATATCTCCAGACCCTCTATAAGCAGATGCCAACCCCCTGAGGGCTGTGAGCGAGCTTGGGAATATGCGCTTTGCTTCAGAATATTCAGAAAGAGCCTTTTGATACTCTTTCTTTGCAGCATAGAGACCTGCAAGTGTAAGGTGTGCGCCGGCGAAATCTGGACTTGCCGCAAGACCGCGTTCAAGCACGCTTATAGCATCTTCATACAGATCTCTCTTTATAAGCTCTTCAGCCAGAGTCAAAAAAAGCCTCGAACCGGGCTCTTTGCTGATCCTCTCTCTTAGGCTCTCGATGAACTTAGATTCTGCCATATACCTACTCCTTACCGGACAGCTTTTTTAGTTCTACTGCCCTGTCAAGTATCGCTTCAGCAGTCTCATCCTTACTCATTAAAGGAAGAGGCAAGCTCCCATTTCTATCAATAATAACAACTTCGTTCAAATCACAGTCAAAGCCTATATCAGACCTTGAAACATCATTAAATACTATCATATCCATATTTTTATCATGTAGTTTTTTGACAGCCCTCTCTACGGAACTGCCTGTTTCAGCGGAAAACCCTACAATAAAAGGCCTTTCGGCAGAACTGCCTGCATCAGCTACAATATCATCCGTACGAACAAGATCCAGTCTTGTCAGCTCAGACTTCTCTATTTTTTTATCATATCTGGTTGAAGGACTAAAATCTGCCACAGCAGCGCTCATTATCAGCATTGTTAATGCAGGCAGCCTATCCATCACAGCCTTATGCATCTGTGCAGCCGTATCAACATCAACCAGCTCAACTCCGTAGGGCGGCTCTATTGAACATGGGCCTTTGATGAGAGTTACTGATGCGCCGCGCCTACGCGCTGCTCTTGCGAGCGCAAAGCCCATTTTGCCTGATGAGCGGTTTGTTATATAACGAACAGGATCAATATATTCTCTTGTCGGGCCTGCTGTAACAAGCAGCCTCTGTCCGGAAAGATCCTGATCGCTCATGCATGCCTCTGCAGCTTCAACTATGTGCTCAACCCTTGCCATTCTGCCTATACCCTCTTCTCCGCAGGCGAGGCTGCCCCTTTCAGGTCCAACAAAGCAGTGACCGAGTGATGCAAGGATATCAAGATTTTTTTGCCATACAGGATTTTGATACATACGCCAATTCATTGCCGGAGCAAAAAGCGCTTTTCTGTCATACGCTAAAAGAGATGAACTGAGCAGGTCATCAGCTATGCCAGAAGCATGTTTGCTTATTATATTGGCTGTTGCAGGCGCAACTACAAAAAGGTCAGATGCCAGAGGCAGATTAATGTGTGCCAGATGATCCTCAAACATGTCAGTATGAATGCGACTGCCTGATGCGACACTTATTGACATCGGGGATATAAAGCGGGCGGCCGATGCTGTCATTATGACCTCGACAACAGCGCCCTTATTCTTGAACAGCTTTATAAGATCTATAGACTTATATGCCGCTACACTGCCGGTTATGCCAAGAAGTATTTTTTTATCCTTCAGCATTTTCAGGCCATTCCCCTGATTATGGGATATATGTGCGGCTCAGCGACTAAGACTCGTCGCTCTCTTCGACTTCGCTGAAAAGCTCTTCAAGAGCCTTTTCGGATGATGCCCTGTCATGCAGATAGACCTTAAGATCCTTTTCGAGCTCAGAGAGGTCTTCCATTGAACGCCTCTTGTCCTCGATCAGCTTCTTGTAGTCTATGTTTTCGGTCTTTTCCTTCATCGCAACAGCTTCTGCGCCTGTAAGAAATGGGATCTCGCCTGTTATTGTCTCAAGGAGCGCTGATGTTGTAACCTTTTTAACCTTTGTCTGAACGCGCGCCTTTGCGCCAAGTGAGAGCTCTCTGGCCCTCTGTGATGCGAGCACAACAAGCCTGTATCTACTGTCTATCTTCTTTTTATCATTCTCAATCGGCAGTGCGATAATATCCATTACTTAATTCCTCCTAAAAATTTTTCCTTTATCCAGTCTTCATTTATCTTTGAAACCCGAGCCCTTTCGGCTTTGGCTATAGAGACAAGTTCTCCTATGGCCCCTTTTAGGTTGTCGTTTACTATAACATAATTATAGTTGGTATATTCCACTATTTCAGCAGCTGCCTTGCTCAGCCTTTTGTTGATAACATCTTCCGGGTCACTGTTTCTAAAGCTTAATCTCTGCTTAAGCTCATCAAGGGATGGTGGAAGGATAAACACAAAAACAGTGTCTGGGATCGCATTTTTTACCTGTTTTGCGCCCTGCACATCAATATCAAGTATCATATCAAAGCCCTGAGCCCGCGTCTCATCAATGCGTTTTTTCGATGTGCCGTACATATTACCATGCACCTCGGCCCACTCAAGGAAGTCGCCTGAATCAACCATATTGATAAACTCTTCTTTGGATATGAAGGAGTAGTCCACTCCATCGACCTCTCCCTGCCTAGGCTTTCTGGTTGTAAATGATACAGAATGCTTGATCTCAGGCATCAACTCACAAAGACCCTGCCTGATGCTCGTCTTGCCGGCGCCGGAGGGCGCTGATATAACTATAAGATTTCCCTGCAGCTTCCTCTTTGTGTGAGGCATTTTAAATCCCCTTTATCTCCTCAATTCTCTGCACAATGGTCTCGACGGTTAGGGCTGACAGCACAATATGGTCGCTGTCCGTAATAATAAGCGAACGGGTCTTTTTGCCCTCAGTTGCATCAACAAGCTTTCCCTTGGCAAATGCCTCTTCCCGCAGCTTTTTGATAGGCGATGAGCCGGGGCTAACAACCGCAACTATGCGCGATGCAGCCACCACATTTCCAAATCCTATATGCAGAACAGGCAGACTCATTGTATATTCTGCACCTGTTCCCTTATCTTTTCTATGGCAGCCTTCAAACTGATGGCAATATTTATTATCCTAAGGTCGTCAGCCTTGGATGATATTGTATTAGCCTCCCTGTTCATCTCCTGGAGCATGAAGTCTAGCCTTCTTCCCACAGGCTCATCAGAGCTGAGCAGCCCCCTAAACTGGCCTACATGGCTGCCGAGCCTCGCAAGCTCCTCTGTTATGTCAGCCTTCTGTGCTATTACAGCAGCCTCCTGAGCAAGCCTCGATTCCTCAACTTGCGGAGCTAGTTCAGCTATCCTATTTTTGAGCTTTTCACAGCACTCCTTAACCATCTCAACAGCGAATTCAGAGATCGAGCTTCTCATATTCTCAACCTCATCCAGCAGAGAGCTGAGTTCAGCATTGAGCGAGCTGCCCTCTTTGTCGCGCATCGCGGACAGGCTTTTCAATGCCTCATCAAGAGCGCCGAAGAGGTCTGCCTCATCAACAGACTGGTCTTCAGAACTGAGAAGCTCCCTGTAGTTTGTGAAAAAGTTTATATCGAGCTCTCCGGGTATCTTCATCTCGTTCTGGAGGTCTGAAAATGCGGAATAGATGCTCCTTGCGAGTTCACTGTTAACCTTTATCTGCTGAGCGCGTCCGCTTGTGAAGGAGATCGAGAGATCGAACTTGCCTCTCTGGAATCTCGACTTGATCTGCTTTCTTATCTCAAGGTCATAGGCATTAAGCTGCGAAGGCATCTTCAAATATACCTCTATGAATTTGTGATTAAGAGACCTCACCTCTGCCCTTATGCCGTTCTTTTCAGCAGCTCCGTAACCAGTCATACTCTTTATCAATATCAGACTCCTTTGATTCTCACTGTTTTTGTCCTTGATGCGCTGCCCCTTATTATATCCACATCGCTCTTTCTGGCGTTCATCGCCTCGGCGATTATCTCTATCACCTGCTCATTTGCAGCGCCGTCAACCGGCGGAGCAGTAACCTTTATCTTCACCACATCGCCATCAATGCCGGCAATGCCCTTTTTCGAAGACCTCGGCACAACCTTAACTGATACCAGCCTGCTGTCCTTTGTCCTGCTGTATGGTATTTCCATGGTTTTTCAGAAGAGTATAGTATAATTCACCCAGCACAACAGTCGCAACCGCAAGCAGAATGCCGCCCAGCACATCCACCACATAGTGGTACCTGCACATCACAGTTGCGATTATCAGCAGGATCACAGGAACGAGTATAACCCAAAAGAGTCTGCGCGAATACTTAAACGCCAGATAAAGCACTGTGAGCGCAATTCCTGTATGTCCGCTTGGGAAGGCATCTCTCTTTACACCCTCCAGCAGATTCAGCAGATTCTGTATAGGCTCTGAAACCAGCAGGCCTGTAATTTCAGTTTCATACATGTGAGGCATTGCATATCTTGGACCGAGTGCAGGCCAGAGAATGTATCCGGCATATGAGAGATAGAAACAGAGCATTACAAAAAAGAGTGCCTTGTCAAAATCCTCTTTGCTGTTCTTCATCTTAAGGACTATGCCAAGAGCAACAGGCAGAAAATAGTATGTTGAATAAGCTGTCTGCAGAAGATCAGACACCAAAGGGGTCATGTATATCTGAACATATAGCGTTGGATGCAACCCAAAAAGCCGGTAGTCGAGCTGTATGAGTGTATGGTCAATATCCTGAGGATTTACATTGTGAACTATAAGCCCAAGGGTATCAAAACAGATAAGTATACTCACAAGAGGGAAAACAATATCCCTTGTATGCCGAAGCAGACTGCCCATTTTCCCCAATCTGCACAGCACAACCTGAAAAAATATCAGCGAAGAATAAATAAGCAGCAGATACGGCCAGGCCTCAATTCTGTCAGCATAAAAAATGGTCAGCACCGCAAGACCTGAACAGAAAAGGATGTTAAGCTGATCAGCAGGCCTAAAGATCTGTTTATTCAGAAAATGCTTCATATTTTTGAGAGCCCCTTTCTGACCATCCTGTCCTTTTTGGAGAGCCTGCGCGGATTGCCGCGCTGCGGCATCTCATCCTCTTCATAATAATCATCCTTTGAAAAACCATCTTCTGCGCAAGCATCGGCAGTCTTTGAAGATGTATCGAGCCTTGCTTCAGCCCTTCGGTAAAAAATGTCAGAATCAATTGGGATGGATTGTACAGACCAGGCATGATTAACAATCGCCCTGTCAGAACTCACAACAATCCATTCACGCCTGTCTTCGGATATTATGCGTTTGATCACATCATCAGCCTTTTCATTCAGCCTGGAGTATATAACTCTCACACCGCCTGTAACCATTGTTTCTTCATATTGCGAGCCGTTCTTGTATCCATCAAAAACAACAGTAACCTCATTGCCGCTCTTTTTGGAGTATGCGATCAGAAACTCGATAAAGCTGTTTCGGCTCGCCTCAATGTCCCTGTGCAGTATGCCGATAACATTGTACCCGTCTATGATTATGCAAGCCATATCAAAACCATCCTGAACAACTGGGGTCAGTTCTCCCTGCTTTTGCTCTTTTCGTAAAAGTCCATATTGAGTTGCAGCATTGCAGCCTGTACTTCAGAATAGTCTAAGTTGTATTCGTGTTTCAGCTCAGTCGCTATCTCAGCATATCTGCCGAACACCTCTGCTACTGATGTTGAGCTGTAGTTGTGCTCAAACCTGCTACAATGCTTATGTGCATCCTCTGATTCAGCATACGGCGTATTCTTCAGCGCGTTTTCCACAGCAATTGATATCTCTTTTCGCAGAGATTCGGACTCATCCCCACCCATTCGCTTCATAAACAGCTCTCCTACGGAAAGACTGTTGATGTCGATGCATCTGTTAAAGTTGAGACAGTTTGTGCAGTTGAACCTAAGCTCATCCTTCAACGACTCTATCAGACAGGATTCTAGCACATGCCTGAACCTGTCATCGGATTTTGCATCAGCAAGGGAGAGCAGCTTGGAGACAAAGCCTTCGCTGTCATCAACCACAGCCTGAGGAGTCTCGTTAATACGCTTTGCATTCTCTGCTCCGACAATGCTCATGGCGAGCATAACAAAATACTTCAGCTCTTCAGGGAATGAAGCGAGCCTTTTTGCTGAAGTGCGCTTGTTCAGCTCATAAAGCAGGGCAAGCTCCGAAAAAGTTATCTTGTCAGACATTATATATTCTCCTTTACATTAACGACATATATTATAACTGTATCGCTTTTATACTTGCGTCTTGCATTATGTTGCTGAGCCGCATCACAATATATACAAAGAATTTACTGTCACAGGAGCTGATATGGCAAAATACACCGCATCTATTGATGAAAACACCAGACAGAGAATCCTCTCCCTGCCCAGAGGAATACACTTCAACGACTTCATGCGCAAGGCTATCGCTTCATTTCTTGATGGTCTGGAGCAGAATCCAGATCTTGAGCCGGACAACTTTGTAATAACTTATACAGAGCGCAAAGACAGCTCTATCAGAAAAAAGGGCTGAACAATGGACAAGAACAAGATCCTGATAACATGTGCAAAGGGTATAGCCCCTTACCTTAGCGCTGAAATTGAAGCTCTGGGTATGCCTGTTGTATCGGAAACCACAGCAAGCATCGGAACAGAGGGCACATTCGAAGATGCGATGCGGCTTAACCTTATGCTCAGGACAGGACTGCGCGTACTTTTTCTTTTAAAAGAATTCGAGGCTGACGACAGTGATGAGCTATACAGGGAAGTATCAAAAATTGATTGGGAAAACATCATTGATGAAGACGGATACATCTCGGTCTCATCTAGCGTAGACAACCCGACAATCCGCGACTCACGCTTCCCAAATGTAAAATGCAAAGACGCTATTACTGACAGGCTTACAGAAAAGCGCGGCAGAAGACCGGACTCTGGCCCTCTGCAGGACAGGACAGTTATTAACCTTTACTGGAAAGAGAGCAGATGCGCTATCTACATTGATACTTCCGGCGAACCTTTATCAAAGCGCGGATACAGAAAAATCCCTATGCAGGCTCCCATGCAGGAGACTCTGGCTGCTGCAGTTATAATGGCTGCGGGCTGGGACATAGCATCAAATTTTATAAACCCGATGTGCGGCAGCGGCACGCTCGCAATTGAGGCAGCAATGGCAGCTCTCAAAATGCCGCCAGGCATTCTAAGGGACAACTATGGATTTATGCATGTAAAATGGTTTGACAAAAAAATATGGCTGGATATGCGCGCTGATGCTGAATCAAAAATCCTAAAATCTGCAAACATTAAAATTATGGCAACAGATATAAGAAGAGATGCAATAGATGCTGCCAAAAAGAATGCAGAACTTGCAGGTGTAAAAAATCTTATAGAGTTCAGGGTCTGCCCATTTGAACAGACAACCATACCTGAAGGCAGCGGGATAGTAATACTTAATCCTGAATATGGCGAGCGCATGGGCAAGTCTGAAGAGCTCGAATCCGTTTATCACAGCATAGGAGACTTCTTCAAACAGAAGTGCTCAGGCTATAAGGGATACATATTTACAGGCAACATGGAGCTTGCAAAAAAGGTTGGATTGAGGTCAAAACGTAAAATACCGTTCTATAATTCGGCAATTGAGTGCAGACTGTTAGAGTATGAGCTATACCAAGGCAGCAGAAAATCTAAATATTCTGACAGCAATGATCAGCGCTTGTCAGGTGACCAGAACGGATAGTTGACATCGCATATGCCCTGGCAATCAGAAAACCTTTCGTTGCATTTTTTTACCCAGTAGGCATCATTTGTTTTGATATGTTCTCCTTCCTTGCAGTACCATGGTCTGCATAGTCCGGACTTGCCGCTGCATGTCTTTATATTTTCAAATATGCCTACGAGCCTTATCTCACATGCTCCGCTCCAGCATTCCACTATATTAGGACACCCCATTGCAGCATATGAAAAGTTTAAAAAAAACATGACAAAAACCGACGCCAAAATGATAACTGCCCTCAACATGCCCTCCATTGCCAAAAGAATTGTGTAACAGATAACATACTTTGCCTGAATATTTTATACCACGAGAGGAAATTTATGACAGAGTTCAAAAATGTTACGGCAGTTAAAAAGGCAAACATCTTCTTTAACGGAAATGTTACAAGCAGAACAATAATACTGGAGAATGGATCAAAAAAGACTCTTGGCATAATGCTGCCTGGAGAGTACGAGTTTAACACCTCAGCTCCAGAGGTCATGGATATTATGTCCGGAGAGCTTGACCTGCTTCTTAATGGAGAGCAGCACTGGAGATCCATAAAAGGCGGAGAATCCTTTAATGTGCCAGAAAATTCAAGCTTTAAAGTTAAAGTCAAATCATTAACAGATTACTGTTGCTCGTTTGGATAAAAAAAAGGGTGGCTGCCCAAGCAGCCACCCTTTTTTTATAAATTATTTACCTGCTATAAACTCCTTAAAACACTTCACATGTCTTATAGGTTCAAAATAAGCATCATTTCTAAGGTAGCCCCATCGGTCAAATCCCGCATCAGCAGCCTTTTTAAGCCATTCACAGGATTCAGCAGCACGTTCATCCATTGCATATATCGAAGCGATTCTGTAATAAGGCCAGCAGTATTTGGGATTTAGCTGAATAGCCTTTCTGAAATCAGCGGAAGCAAGATCCTTGTCGCCTTTGCTCATATAAGCAAGCCCCCTCAGATTATATATCGTCTCATCCTTTGGGTTAACCTCAATAGCTTTTGTAAAATCAGCAATCGCCTCACTAAATTTATCTTTGTCATGGTATGCCTTGCCACGTCTTACATAATAAATAGATCCCTTAGGATATATTTCAATAGCCTTGGTAAAATCAGCAATCGCACTCGGATAATTATTTTTTCCAATGTACACTATTCCGCGATTCATATACGTATCAGCCATTCTCTTTGGACTATTGAATTTATCAATATCATCGCTGCAAATTATCAAGGCTGAATCAAATTCATTCTGCTCAACATAATAAGCACATTTGTCTTCAGACGCAGAACCCGCTGAAAAGGAAATCAACAAGCAAATTACAGTCAAAACAAAAACCCCGTACTTCATGACTATCCCCCTTGCCCTTTTTCTGAAAAATGATTTTAAGTTTACCATATATACAGCTGTTAATGCCCTTGTTACAGATGTAGCTGCTTGTTATAAAATTTACAATCCAACATAATTCAACTAAAAGGAGGCTCAATGTTTTTAAAGGTCGGACATAGGGGCGCACGGGCTTATGAAACAGAAAACTCTCTGACAAGTTTTCAAAAAGCTACGGATATGGGCGCCAACGCGATAGAGTTTGATGTACGCGCTGCTGCTGACGGTACGCCTGTGGTATTTCATGATGAAGACCTCAAGCGTGTTTTTGGCATTGATGATGTGATCAGAAATATAGACTTCGCTACACTAAAAAAGATTACAGACAACAAGATACCATCACTACAGGAGGCTCTAGATTTTATAGGTAAAAAAGTGCAGAAGATTATTATTGAGCTTAAGGAGACAGGGCTAGAGGATAAAGTAATTAAGGTTGTAAATAAACTCGGCATTAGCAGCCATGTGATAATAGTTTCATTTCATGAAGATGCCCTTAAGAGCGTCAGGATGCTGGACAGCAGCGTAGAAACAGGCCTCATTTATGCAAAGCACAAAAACCCTGTTGCAGCAGCTCTTGAACTCAAAGCCCAGTACCTTATAGCTCTATATAAGCTCATTCATACCAAAAATATAGAGACAGCGCACAAGCACGGACTGAAGATAATTGTCTGGACAATAAACACTAAAGAAGAGGCTGATGCCTTTAAGGCAAAAGGGGTTGACGGCATAGCCTCTGACATGCCTGACATCCTGCAATAAAAAGATGCGGCTCGTTCGCTTCATAGCGAACGAGCCGCATTGTTAATTCTTTTATCCTCTCTATAGTCTGCGCAGCAGCACAATAAGGATTATTATTAAAAGCAGCGCCTCAAGCGTCAGTAGCAGCACAATCCTGCGGCAGCATCTGTCTCCAAATGTTGCCGGTTTCCCCGGATCAGGCCCAATGCTTATTCTGCCCTCGATATATTTGGAGAGAGCGGCCTCTCTGACAACCGGTTCGTTGTCTCTGCTTATGCCCTCTGCGCGGAATGTGAACTGATAGCCCCCTGCTTCGGATGTATGACCGAAGACCACTGCATACTCTCCATCATCTTCATCTCCGTCATCATGTATGCCGTCATCATATAGCATAAATGTCCGTACAACTCCGCTCGGTGAAACCGACTTTACCGTCACCGTGCATCCTGCAACCGGCAGGCCTGCTTCACTCACCATTGCTGACAGCAGTATCGGCTCTCCTGTATGCACTATGCCAGGAGTTACAAACGGCTGCATCCTGAAGTTTGAACCAGCGCCTATCGCGAGACCGTAACTAACAGGCTCGTTATAATCAACGCATTTGTCTCCAACAACAAAGCCGAACCCAATTGTTGCGTTATAGTCAGGCACATGTGTAATGGCTGCATGTGTTGCGTAGCCCGCTGCTCCGCCATAGCAGACCTTTCCAGGATGATTAACAACAACCTGCCACCGTCCCGCGTACCTGAGCGGATCTCCCTGCGGAACACGCAGCTCAACAAATCTCGCGGTAGCGCTCAATCCGGATCTGAGCTGAAAACCTGGCGGCACACTCGTCACATCGATTATCTCGCCTGTCGGGGTCTCAAGGTGGAAAGGCAGTCTTATGCCGTTCTGGTCAAATATTACAACCAGCGCGCTCACATCGCCTTTGAGCATATAAAAATCGACCCTGTGTTCTTGTCCAGGATTAATCGTCCATACAGGATCCATTATCAATACATTTGAGGCAACCTCCATGTATATCTCTGTAAAGTACTTTTCGAGTGTGAAATATGCCTCTCCGGAAAGATCGCCAGTAACCCTGAATGGCGCTCCTGTTGCTGAGCTGATTACATCGAGCCTTCCACTGTCAACATCCTCATTTGTACCAAGACCTATGCCGTACACCTTTATGTCCGACGGAATATTTATAGGGACTGTCATCACATTTCCGCCGTTCGGATGCCACACCTCGCCTCCAAGCAGGCTGTACCACTGATTATCCGCCGGATTAAGATACCCTGTGTTATCCTTGCCGTCAGTAAGCACAACAAGCGCCTTATGCAGGACCGGAGGAATTGTTGCTCGCGGTGTGTTTATATCGTTCATGCCAACTATCATGCCGCCTGCAATAGCTGTTGTACCGTCCGGAGTGAAGTTGGAGCTGCTGATCTGGGACACTATCGTGGGCTTGCTCGCTGTTGTTATATCTGTAATGGACTGGACTATCTCCGGAGTCTGGTTATAGCGAACAATGCCAAGTCTGTCCTCTACATTCTCGCGCGACAGCTCTGCAAAGAGCTGGCCTCCGGCCAGTGCAGCATCTATCTTCTTTCTGCTGCCAAGAGATTGATCCATGCTGCCTGATCTGTCGAGCACGAGTATAGCATCAACCGCCTCTACTGCTATTATCTGTGCTTGCAACGGAATCGTCCAGCTCGCTGTTGTTGTATTTGTTGCATTGTGACTGTCGATCACAAGATCCACGCTCACGCTCCGAGGCGCATCATTCGCATAAAAAGCTACTGCAACAATCACATCTCCGCTGCCAGTAGTGACCGCACCGCATCCCGAAACAGGAGCAACAGAATACTGCCTTATTCCCATCACATCAATAACAGAGCCTGACGGAGGCTGTAACCCAAACAGTGAAGCGTCTGCGCCGGAAATACTCGCTCTGAATGTCAGCTCTCCATCACCGGCATTCTGTATCTTGATGAACCTTACTGTTCTGAATCCGCGCTGTATTGTGCCAAAGGATATTGGCGCTGTTGATGGAGGATTAATCTCTGCATTGGCAATACAGCCCTCTCCGCTAAGACTAATCGAATGAGGACTGCCTGAAGCGCTGCTAGTTATACTGAGCGATGCTGATGCAGTACCCTCTGACTGTGGCGTAAACCCGAGCGCAATGGTCTGGGAATCACCGCAGTCAAGAGTTCCGTTAAAACCTGCGCATGTAAACCCTGAAACATTCAGCACAGGCACACTAACCGGCAATGGCTTTGAGCCGTTGTTTGTTATTGTGAGTGTCTTTCCTGGCGACGGAGTTCCGACCGGATGCTTTCCAAAACTGAATGAAGTGCTGCTGAACTGTATCTTGAACTCTGCTGTCAGAGCCTTGCCTTTGCATATAAGCTCATTGTCGCCATTTGCAGGGCTGGTGGTTACTGCCAGAGAAGATGAATTCCAGTTGCCTGCTGAAGACGGATTGAATACCACTGTTACGGCAACAGTCTCATTCTTTGCGAGGGTTGCAGGAAGCGTTGGAGTAGTGGACTGTACGCTGAATGGCGTGCTGTTGCTGATAGCGCTTACTGTGAGGCAATCGTCTCCAGAATTTTTGATTGTGAACTGTTTTGTCTGTGGTGTAAATGCGCAGCCGCCAACATATACATCTGAGAATGTCTGGGACGATGGAGTGATTTCGCACTCACCGCTCGGCAGCGGACAGGATGCATATATGTCACCATCAGGAGGCGTGCCGGGCAGAGTCTTTATTCTGACTGTTCGCGCAGCTGTTATTTCAGCATGTCTTGCTGCCATAACATTACTTATAGGCCCCCAGCTGCACAACCCGTCGCCGGTGCCTGTCCTGAACACCTTATGGGTATGCGTTGAGTTGGGTCCGCTGTCACCTCCTATGAATATAAAAAACGCTTCTCCATCTGATGAGTACTGGAAATGGAGCTGAGGAGTGCCGCCAGATGCTGAGTATGGGCCGCCACCCAGCTCGTAACTTGTTACACCTGATGAGTTCAGTTTGTAGATCCATATTCTGTAGGTCACGAATCCGGCTGATGAAGCAGCGTTTCTCACGGCAAGATAACCGCCGAAATATACCCAGGCAACAGCGCCTCCTGACGGGATGAAGAGTTCATCCATTGTTGAACCGCTGTGGCTGAGGCGGTAGACAGAAAAGCCGCCCTGATCCCGATTGTACTGAAAAGACCATGAGCCTGATGAAGGAGTGGCGTTCCAGCTGGCAGTAGAATCATTAATAAACAGACCCACTGCCGGATTGTACGGTGTGCAAGCCATCTCATACCTCCTGATTTTTTGTTGTTTTTACTTATCCCGGGTAATCGCTATCAAGACAGAAGAATATAAAGGTAATCAGGAATTCGTTAAAGGCTATTTAAAGTGTGATTGCTAATCAGAGCCATGTCAAGCATTGCTCGATCCGCGCCAGACAATAGGACAAAAAAGTCAGCTTGACATCATTTTGAGCATATGCCTATAATTCAGATATGCCGAGACCAAGAAAGCTTAGACATATCGGGTGCAGTCCAGAGTCTGAATATTTTAAGCCCAGAGGGATACCGCTTACCGAGCTGGAAGAGGTGACCCTATCTATGGATGAGGTCGAGGCTGTAAGCCTTGCTGATCTAGAGGGACTCTATCATGAAGACGCTTCAAGAAGAATGAAGATTTCAAGGCAGACATTCGGCAGAATCCTGGAGACTGCCCACAAAAAAATAGCAGATGCACTGATTAATGGCAAGGCACTGAAAATAGAGCCGCACCAGAATAACTAGTGTGAAGAATTTACTAATTTGCTGTAAAAGAGGAGTTACGGAGGAGAGATGAAGCTTTGCATAACATCCATGGGAAGGCACATAGACGCAAGAGTTGACGAAAGATTTGGGAGAGCCTCCTATTTTTTAATCATTGATACAGAAACAATGGAAATAGATCCTGTGCATAATGAGGCTCAGTCAGCTGAACAAGGCGCGGGAATAAAAGCTGCCCAGATTGTCTGCGACAAGGGAGCTGAGGCCATTCTCACAGGTTTTCTCGGCCCAAAGGCGTTCAGTGCCCTCACAAGCTCCAAAATCAAAATATATGAGAATGCATCATCAAGAGATACGGTTAAGGATGCGATAGAAAAGTTCAAAAATGGAGATTATCAAGAAACCAGTCCAGACTCGCCTGTACAGCGCAGGCCGGGCAGG
>JAFGXL010000016.1 GCA_016936655.1 Nitrospirota bacterium
CAAAAGATACGGCAATGTGATACTTTCGGGCGGACTCTGCTCTGATAACATACAAAAGGCTATAGCCTGGGTCAGCCCATATGGTGTGGATGCAAGCAGCGGACTCGAAAAGAGCAAAGGCAGAAAAGATTATGAAAAGCTCAAGACATTTATCGCAAAAGCTAAGGCCTGCGCTTCCCAGAACACACACGTATTACCGTCTTGACATTGCCTCTTGCATTAAAATCCCCTGTCACTTCTAAAAAACGCGGCTTTAGCAGCTTATGCAGTTCTGTATAGATCAGATTTGTAACCTCTTCGTGCGAAATATGTCTGTCCCTGAATGAGTTTAGATATAGCTTGAGCGCTTTGAGCTCAACGATCTTTTTATTTGGTATGTATCTTAAAGCAATGGTCGCAAAGTCAGGATATCCGGATCTTGGGCATAAACAGGTAAACTCAGGAAAGGATATGTTTATCTCATAGTCACGCTCAGGGTTCGGGTTGTCCCATATTTCGAGAGATGCCTTTTCTATAGCCTTTTCACCGTAACGCTTCATCTTATCCCCCCTCTTTATCAGCAAACTGCATCCTGTATAGCTCTTTGTATGTACTGTTTTTTGATAGCAGCTCTTCATGTGTTCCCTGCTCAATAATCATTCCCCTATCCATCACAACTATCCTTGATGCCTTCTGTATGGTTGACAGCCTGTGAGCAATAACAATGGTTGTCCTGTTCTGCATTAGCATTTCGAGCGCCTTCTGCACATGATGCTCTGACTCTATGTCGAGTGATGAGGTCGCTTCATCAAGAATAAGTATTGAAGGATTCCTCAGTATTGCCCTAGCTATCGTTAGCCTCTGCTTCTGTCCGCCAGAGAGCTTGAGTCCGCGCTCACCTATTTGTGAGTTGTATCCTTCCGGCTGCTCAGTAATAAAGTCATGCGCAAAAGCAGCCTTTGCAGCAGCTATCACATCTTCATCAGATGCATCAGGCCTGCCGTAGCGAATATTTGCCATTATTGTGTCATCAAATAGCACAACATCCTGGGTAACAATGCCGAGACTGCTTCTGAGCGATTCGAGAGAAAGATCTTTTATATTTATGCTGTCAATTGCTACAGTGCCGTCTGAAGGTTCCCAAAACCCTGCCACAATGTCAGCCAAAGTGCTTTTACCTGCGCCGCTGTATCCTACAAGCGCAATAATCTCGCCCTGCTTTATATCCAGATTAATATTCTTCAGAGCAAAATCAGCAGCCTCAGGGTATTTGAAAGAGACGCCTCTAATCGAGATTGCGCCTTTGATCTCTTTCTGTATGCCGCCTTGCCGCTCTGTCTCCTGAAGCATTATACTCCTGATCCTGTCGATAATATTTCTGGACTGCTGGAAGTTGTTATGCACGCGGCTAAGTCGTTTGAGCGGAGTGTAGATCATAAGAATGGCAGCAACAAAAGAGAAGAAGGTGCTCGCACTCATCTCTCCGGAGGCTATAAGGCTGCTGCCGTAAAATAAAATTATAGCAATGCCTATGCCTCCAAACACTTCAGCTATTAGTGAAGAAAATTCCGTGATCCTTGTTTCACGCATCGAATTTCTGTAGTGTTCAGCGAGAGTATCATCATAACGCCGGGACATCTCTTTACCCATTGTGAAGGCCTTTATTATCTTCATGCCCTGGAGACTTTCATGCAGTATGGTGGTCACTTTTGATATCAATATTCTTGTCTGTAAGCTGGTCTTCTTCATCCTTTTGCCAAGAGATGCTATGCCATAGACAATAAGTGGAATTACAAAAAAAGAGATTAATGCAAGATCCCATCTCCTGTATATGGCAACAGCAGCAAGCACAACAACAGTGCCGCCCTCGACGAACATATCCTTGATTGTGAATGCAACGGTTTTATTAAGCAAATCAATATCGTTTAGTACTTTTGAAATTATTGTGCCTGTGGATGAGTTTGTATAAAACGAGTGCGGAAGTTTAAGGAGCTTCTCATAAATTTCATAGCGTATAAAACGGGTCATTTTTGATCCGATAGAGCTCATTAAATAATTGGCAAAAAAGGTGAATATGCCCCTTAGCAGAAACAGGCTGATGACACCAGCAGGCAGTATGTAGAGCATATTGGCCATTTTGTCTATGAACAGGGTGTCAAGAGCAGGCTTAATGAGCCATGCGATAGCTCCGTTTATGCCCGATAGCACGAGGCTGCACAATACAGCAGCAATCAAGCGCCAAATGTGTGGGCTGGAGAGCTGAAGCAATACAGTCAGATCCTGCTGCCAGTTGGCAGCAGCATAATTCCTTAAAATATCGTCTAATTTTTTGTTCATAATAATTCCCTGGTTAATGTAGAATATACTTTAACATAATAAAGATATTGATTCCCATAAGGATTTCGGCATAATTAATCGTAGGTTGAATCAAAGGATATGGTGAAAAATGCTCATAAAAATACCTGTTTCAGCAGCAATCATAACCAAAAACGAAGAGGCGAGATTAGGCCGTTGTCTGGACAGTCTCGATTTTGTCGACGAGGTTGTGGTGCTCGACTCAGGGAGCAAGGATGGGACGGTTGAACTGGCAAGAAAAAAGGGCTGTATTGTTTATCAAGAGGACTGGAAAGGGTATGGCCCTCAAAAAAATAGTGCCATTCAGAAATGCAGAAACAAGTGGGTGCTGATAGTTGATGCTGATGAAGTTATTCCAGAAAATACCAAAAGCATTATAGCCAATGCTATAAAATCAGAAGGTATACAGGCTTACAGTGTTAGCAGAAAAAATTACTTCCATGACAGATGGATAAAAACATGTGGTTGGTGGCCTGATAGAGTTGTAAGACTTTTGCAAAAAGAGTCCGGCAGATTCGTAAACAATGTGCATGAAGAGTGGGTTGTCAAAGGTGAAACAACGGCCCTTGATGCTTTTATAGAACATTACAGTTATAACAATTATTCTGAAATGCTGCAAAAAATGGATGTCTACTCATCAATGTCAGCAAAAGCGCTCTATGAATCCGGCAAAAGAGTGAATTGCCTGGCTCCGTTTTCTCATGGACTGGCCATGTTTATCAAAGCGTATGTAATAAGAAAGGGATTTCTTGACGGGATCGACGGCTTTATCATATCAATCGTACATTCAGGCGCCTCTTTTTTAAAGTATGCTAAACTTATGGAAATATGGAAGATGGTTAATGCTAAAAAATAGGTTATATTTTATTGAATGGTTAAATTTTTAACTAGCTAACATCGGCTTGACCTATCGCAAGAATTAGAGCAAATAAAAGTCCATGCTCTGTGTGCATGGTAGTATTAAGAAATCCGACTCCTAATGTAATTATTAGTGCTCCAACTGCTGCTTCACTTAATGAATTTAGCTTAAGTCCTGAAACAGCAGATTTTATTGACATAAATATTAACAACAATAAAGACAAAGCTCCTATCATCCCGAATTGCGCGATTATGTTTAGGTAAAGGTTGTGGGCATGGGATCCTGATTGTGATTTGCTATGGAATCTAAAATGCTTTGCTCCAACTCCTATGATTGGGTTTGTCTTAAACATATTCCATGCATCTTCCCATATGTCAATTCGTTCTTGAACTGATCTAGATGAAAAAGATATGTCTTTTTGAAAGAGAATTAAATTATTTGACACTGTAATAGTTATACCTATGATGATAAATAATGTAATTATATGTATACCGATTCTATTGTTTTTTGCTAAAGCAATTATTGTAAAAAGAGCTACAATGCAAAAAACTATGGCTGCTCTAGAACCGCTGAGAATTAGTGCTATTAGGTTGATTGTGCTTAAAAGGACTGCAGAAAGAACCTGAAGAAAACTATTAAAGATATTCTTGATAAATAGCGGAATCGTCATTGCTATGACAAGGCTTAGATAAATTGCTGAATGGTTTACATGTCCTACAGAGTTAAGCTCAATATTTGTTGCATTTTGGTTAAATAAGTTTGTAATTCCCCATGCTGAAGCAATTGATGTCGAAATAATTATTCCAAAGATAATAATAAGTATAGATTTTTTATCAGAAAAGTCTGAGGACACAATAACGAATATTAAATACATTTTGGCAAAATCTAGGCTTCCTTTTAATGCAAGAGTTGGATCAGAAGCGAATGCGGCAGATAAGGCTGAAGATATAATTAATGCTACAAAACCTAACCTGGCGTCTCTTAGTAAAAGTGTTTTTGCAAGATCTTTTTTATTGAGATGACTAATGAAGAATAAAATAGATGCTATTCCCAAAAAAAGGTTTTTAGGTGATTCAAATATAGGGATAGCTAATATGCATAGCAACAGTGAATACCAAGTTATAGTCTTTAACATATATGTATATAATTAACCATTTGAATTGTTTGACATAGTATAATAGCATTTTTATATAATTTAGCTCAGGTTAATATCTAGAATGATAAAAGTTGAATACATATTATTCAGAACACGCTCTGATCGAGCGGAATATATTGCAAAGAAGTTTGATAATTATTTAAAGGGAAAGATTATTGATGTTGGTTGCGACAAGGCATTGCTTAGAGAGCTTTTGCCTGAGGCTGAGTATATAGGAATTGATATTGGGGGGGATCCTGATATTGTTTTGAATTTGGAGCAGGCTGATAAACTGCCGTTCGATAATAGTTCTTTTGATTGCGTTATTTGTTCAGATGTTCTTGAACATCTGAACAACTTTCATATTATATTCGATGAGCTTATAAGAATTTCTAAAAAATATATAATTATTTCATTGCCAAATAACTGGCGTGAAGCTCGCAGGGTTATTTCTAGAGGTAAAGGATCAATTGTACATTATGGGTTGCCTTCTAATCCATCAAAAGATAGGCATAAGTGGTTTTTCAGTTTTTCTGAGGCGTTGAAGTTTATTAATTCGAAACTAGATTTTCACCCAATTAAGCTGGTTGAAGCTTATGCTGCTGAAAAATCGAAAATATTCCCTATTAGATATATCAGGCGGTTAAGGTATCCTTGCCAGGAGCATTATTTAAACAGATACGCCCATACTTTATGGGTTGTCCTTGAAAAAGCAACAAAAAAGATTTAATCAAATACCGCAGATCGAGAACATTTCTTCCAAGCGGTTTTTATATGTATGAATGGCATGAGATTTTGAATATGCTGCTTTTGCGATATTTATATGTGAATTAAAATTATCAAGAATGTAGCGTAGTCTACCACGTAGCTCATCGATATTTTTGTAGAGGATAATTTCTTTGTCAGGAGTATATAATTGCGGGATTTCTTCTTTCCAGTCTGAAATTTGAATTGCTCCACAGGCAGGGGTTTCGAAAACTCTCGGGTTTACGCCATAATTCCACTTTCCGTACCAGGAATGAATATTTAATACGATTTTTGACTTATTAAAAATAACCGCCATCTCGTTAGGTGTAAAAAAACCGTCTTTCACAATATTTTTGTGTAGATTGGATTTTGATGGAAGCTTTTTAGCCCATGGCCCGAACAGAGAAATATCAAAGTCGTCTGCAAGATTTTCTATAATAGCTTGTCGTGTTGGTCCCCAATCTCCAGCAAAACAAATATCGTATTCCTTGTCCTGCATGCCTAAATCAGTGTGTATTGCAGGATAACATCCGACAGGTAGGTAAAATGCATTTTTAATTCCAGCATTTTTATAATCAGGTATACAACCCTTTGCATTAGTGAAGTAAAAATCATAAGCCGCGGCATTATTAAGGGAACGCTTTAGTTGAAATGGATCATTGAGCCACCAGCACATTGTAGCTATTCCTAATGATTTGAGTTTTAGTATAGTATTTATATCATGATCAAATCCAAATATTGTTAGAAATATATCTGGTTTATAAATTTGAGCAGCAATTAGAAGTTTTTTATTTATTTGTGAAATAAAAAAGGCGCTATTTATTTTTTTTGTAATTTTTGAATAGATCGATGTTGCTCCAAAATTGAATAATATTACTTCGTGCCCCATTTTCATGAGGGTATTGTATACAAAAAAATTCATTGGTACTGTTTTTAGGTGTCCTGGTACTGACAATAATATTTTCATTTATCTCCTTAAACAAGAGGTTATAGCGGATGCTTTTATTTTGCAAAGATTTGTTGTTTACTTAATAAGTATTTAAAAGTTTTTTATATAGTTTTTCGATTTTGTCAAGCATTGAATCAAAAGAGTAGTTTGATATTACGAGTTGCCTACCATTTTTACCGAGAAAATTTCTTAGATCAGGATTGTTATGCAGTCTTAGGATTGCATCTGATAAAAGAGCCGGTTTTTTTGCGTGTATGAGCAGTCCTGTTTGCTCATTTATAATAATTTCATTTATAGCGCCGGCATCCGAAGCTATTACCGGGCGACGCATTGACAGCGCCTGAAGTAATGTCTGCGGAATCCCTTCGCTGGAATATGACGGATGCACCAGGATATCGATTGTGGAAAGCAGATTAGGTATGTCATCTCGATGTCCAAGCATTGCAACATGCTTTTCAAGCTCAAATTGTGAGATCAGATTTTTTATGTTCTCTTTCTGAGGGCCGTCGCCTACTATTAAGAATAAGGCATTGTTGAGTTTATCTTTGAGCAGCGCGGCTGCTTTTAAAAAGTATTCATGTCCTTTCCAGCTTCTTAATACACCGACCATGCCAATAGTAAATTTCCTCTGGAAATCCCGTTGCTGATATTTTTTCGGATCGAACTCGTCCAGATCAACTCCTGTTGGTACGGAAACAATTTTATGCGCAGGAAATTCGTTATGTTCCACCATTGTATTTTTAATCATCTCGCCGGTGGTCATAATCATATCGGTCATATGTGTGTATAGTATTTTATTGAGAATAAATCTGCTTATTGGCACTGAAATATGTCTTGTGCGTACTACTTTTATGTCTTTGCAGAGCAGTTTTGCCGTGCATGATGCCACCCAGCTGTCTGATGAACTGTGGGTGTTGATGATATCAGGTTTGTTTTGTGTAAGCAAAGAACGCATTTTTATATAAGAAAAAGGGTTTTTTTTCTGAAATTTAAATGGCAGTGTTTTTATTCCGGCAGCTATTGAGCGTTTATAAAGTTTGCCGGATTCAGGCGTAGCTATTATGACTTTGTAACCTCTTTTGATCATTCCGAGCGATTCACGCAGGATTCTTATCTCCTGGCCACCCCATCCTGTAGATGATTCAGTATGAAGTATGGTAATGATCATCTTGATCTTTCCATAAGTTTTGTTTTAATAATTGATTTTACTTCATCTGGTGAAATTTCGTATAGGCAATTAGATATTTTTGTTCCATTACAACCATCTTTTCTGCATGGGATGCATGCCCAGTCTTTTTGGATAATTGTGTGGATCCCAAAGCACATATTCTTAGTATATGGGAATAATATGGAAGAGTCATCAGAGTGTTCGGGTGATTTATTGGGTCTGGATGTGATTATATTGTTGTCCCATGGCCCCCAGTTCAAGGCACAACTGGGGCCAAACAAGGCAAGTACAGGGGTGCCTACTGCTGCTGCAATATGCATTGGTGCAGAATCGACTCCTAAAAATAAATCTGATGCTTTAGATATTGTGCCAAGCTGTTGTAAGGTAGTACGGCCGGATAAATTTATGATTTTGTCTGTTGGTTGTGTTAAGGACAAAATATTTTTAATTCTTTTGATTTCTTTCTCATCTTTTGAAGAGGTTAGGATAACAGTGATTTCATTGTTAGCTGCCCATTGCAGCACTTCTGCCATGTATTCATCCTTCCAACATTTGAAAAGCCATCGTGATGTAGGGTGCACATGAATAATTGGTGTGTCTAGAGTAATTTTGTGGTTTTTAAATAAATTTTGAAGCCAATCTTTCCCGGATTCACAGTCAGTAAAGGTTACGGTGTAATTTATGGGCTTGATGCCATATTTTTCAACAACTTGAAGATTTTGGATGACCATGTGTTGGTCTCTATTTGGGGTGCTAGGGTGTGTGTATAGATATTTTTTCCCAGGGAACCCTTCCTTGGATTCAATCCCAAGTCTGTATCGAGCACCTGATATAAGTGAAATAATTGCTGCTCTGTCGCCGCCAGTTAGGTCAATGCTCATATCGAAAGCTTGTCGCCGAATATATCGAAGAAATTGAGCTTCTTTTAACAATCTGATAGGATAACTGTAATGCTTAATTTCTCTTTGAAATGTGATAATTATATCAATATCCTGATTGCATTTAAGTGCGTCTTCAGTTCCTGAGTTTACAACGGCTGATATTTCTGCTGTCGGGAATTTTTGTCTCAAGGCTTTGAAAACTGGTGTAGTTAAAAGCACATCTCCAATATGGCGAAGTTTAATCACAACTATTTTGTTTATATTGTTAAATGTCATTCAATTTTCTTATTATTTCGATAAATTTAGCAGCAGCTTGCTGTATAGAATATTCTTTAGCTTTTTCTCCGGCTTTTGCCCCCATTGTCTCATGATTGCTAAGGCAAAGCAAAAGTTTGTCAGACAGCTCATTTTTATCATACATATTATCAAGAATGAATCCATTAATTCCATTTGCAATAATCTCAGCTGCCCCATTGTTTTTTGAAGTAATAACCGGCAGTCCGGATGCCATTGCCTCCAGGGTTGCATTGCTGAAGGGATCGTAAAGCGTGGGCAGAATGAATATGTCTGATGCTGCATAAAATCTCTCGATCTCTTTTTGAGGTTCGATGAAAGTAATCATAGAGCTGATTCCGAGAGCATTGGCTAGCTTTGAGTACTCTTTTTTATCGCCTTTCCCAAGTACTAGAAGATGCAAATTAGAACAGTATGATTTGGCGGATGATAGTGCTTTTATAATTGTGGCAAGTCCTTTTCTTTTGAATTCTGAGCCTACAAGCAGTGCAACTCGTGCATCATGGTTGATGCCGTATTGATCACGGATTTTGGTCCGCCAGAGTTTTTTATTAGCTGGGTTAAATCTTGCCAGATCGACACCATTATAAATAACATGTATTTTTTCAGATTGTATAGAGTAGTGACGTATAATCTGGTTCTTAACCATCTGTGAGTTCGCGATAATTACAGGAGTACTCTCAAAAAGTCTTTTCTCAATAAGCAGCATATGCATATGTAGAGGATTAAGATGGAAAGAGAGTTTTTTTAGTAGTGAAGCGTTTTCTCCTCTAATAGAAAGCCACTCTGCATGGCATCCTTCGCCGGCTCTGTATATGTCCTGACAGTCAGTACGCTCAAAACTTATTATGCAAGCTCCGGATCTTATTGAGCGTACTGCTTTGCGGCAGCTCATTATAAAGCTGAGGTTAGATATGAATGACCCCAGTTTTAACTGAAAAATCTTATGGAATAAAACTCCCGGTGTTGAGATCCATCTGTTAGAGAGAATATGGATTTCATGATCATTTTTCAGCTCATTAATGAGTGTGTTCATATAGAGCTCAGCTCCGCCATACTGGGCAAATTTCTTTTTTATGAAGTAGATTTTCCGCATTATTGAAGGTCTTATTATATCAGATTCAGTGTGATGTTTATTGGAGCTGCAACTATGCTTAAACATTTTTATATGAATGGCTTTTTGTTTATGTAAAAATCTTATAGATTCCAGTGGCCTGTTCTGTTATAATTCTTCCAGACAGGTGTTAAGGCGGTGTCAGCTGGAGGCTAAAAAAATAATTGACAAAGTCAGACCTCTTGCTGTACGATTAACTCCTTGTAAGGAGCTGACGGCTTCTTCGATTCTGAACTGAGGGGGGTAGAGAATTGTATGCTTTAGGTACCCATCTTTTGGTGGAATTGAGGGACTGCAATCCCGATATTTTGAAGGATCTCACCAAAGTAAAAGAAGCACTTGTATCTGCAGCAAAGGAAGCCAAAGCCACAATCATTGATGTTTCATTCCATGAGTTCAACCCGTTTGGCATTAGCGGCATGGTTGTAATAGCAGAGTCGCATCTGTCTATACACACATGGCCTGAGTACGGTTTTGCGGCTGTTGATATTTTTACTTGTGGGGATCTGATCAAGCCTGAGGTCGCTGCCAATTATCTTATTGGTGTTTTCGACAGTAAAAATCCATCAATAATCGAGATGAAGAGGGGACTGCTTTCTTGTTCCAATGAGAGGCTTCCGCATAAGATTTGCGAGTCTGAACTCGAGATGGTTGGATAAAAAAGAATCAAAAAATTATTAAGGCCCTGCGCAAGCGCAGGGCCTTTTTTTTATACTTATTTTTTATCGCTTAAAGCTGATATCCCCGGTAAATCCTTGCCTTCAAGAAGTTGGAGTGAAGCGCCTCCGCCTGTTGATATGAATGTTATGGCATCACTTACGCCAGCTCTGTGAATAGCGTAGTCTGTGTCTCCGCCGCCGACAATTGTGAGTGCGTATGCGTCTGCTACTGAATGGGCTATCGCTATAGTTCCTCTTGAGAAGGCATCAACCTCAAAAATACCCATAGGACCGTTCCATATTATTGATTTAGCGTTATGCAGCGCCTCAGAAAAGAGTTTTACAGAAGCAGGTCCTATGTCCAGTCCTCTCCAGCCTTTCGGTATCTCCTGGGAGGTTACTATCTTTGTTTCAGCTCCGGGTTCTATGCTCTGGGCAATAACGCAGTCTACAGGCAGATAGAATTTTACATTGTTTTTTTTGAGGTCATCTATGATTTTACCAGCCATGTCCAGCATGTCTGCCTCTACCATAGAGTCTCCTATTTCATACCCCATAGCCTTGAGAAATGTGAAAGCCATTCCTCCGCCCACTATGACTTTGTCCACCTTTTTTGCCAGATTTTCGAGCACTCCGATTTTACCGGACACCTTGGCTCCGCCAAGTATTGCAACAAGAGGTCGTATCGGATTTTCTACAACTCCCTTAAGGTATTCGATCTCTTTTTTAAGCAGAAATCCTGCTGCTGAGGGTAAAAATTTAGTTATGCCTATGATTGAGGAATGAGCCCTGTGAGCAGCGCCAAAAGCGTCACTTACATAGTAATCAGCCAGTTTTGAGAGAGACTTTGAGAACTCCTCATCGTTTTTCTCTTCTTCAGCATGGAATCGCAGGTTCTCCAGCAGCAGCACATCGCCTTCTTTCATTTTGTTCACAAGATTTTCGACCTGGGAGCCTATGCAGTCCGGAGCAAACAGCACTTCTTTGTTCAGCAGGCGTTGTAGTCTTTTTACTACAGGCGCCATGCTAAATCTTGGATCAACTTTGCCTTTTGGCCTGCCTAGGTGAGAGGCGAGTATAACCTTGGCTCCCTCATCAATAGCGTAGTTTATTGTGGGGAGACTTGAGCGTATTCTTCGGTCATCTGTGATCTTGAGATTGTCATCAAGAGGCACATTAAAATCAGTTCTGATAAAGACCGTTTTGCCTTTTATGGGGAGGTCTTCAATAGTAAGCTTTGTGAGCACTCCCTTGATATCCATCTCGATGCCGTTTTTTCTCGCCATCTCCTACCCCCTTTTGGCTATGTAGCTTATAAGGTCTCTTAGCCGGGTACTGTATCCCCACTCGTTGTCGTACCATGCTATAACTTTTACCATCCTCTTTTCGAGCACCTTGGTTAAAGAGGCATCTACCATTGATGAGTGAGGGTTTCCGTTGAAGTCTATGGATACGAGAGGCTCTGTAACATACTGGAGGATGCCTTTCATGGGCCCATCAGCAGCTTTTTTGAGCGCAGCATTTACATCTTCTGCTTTTGTGTCTTTACCTAGCTCTGCAACAAGATCAACCACAGATACATTGGGCGCAGGCACTCTTACAGCCATACCGTCAAGTTTGCCCTTAAGTTCTGGCAGCACAAGTCCTACAGCTTTTGCAGCTCCTGTTGTAGTAGGTATCATCGATACTGCTGCGGCTCTTGCTCTTCTTAGGTCTTTGTGAGGCAGATCTAGTATGCGCTGATCGTTTGTGTATGAGTGAATTGTTGTTATAAGGCCTCTGACTATCCCGAACTCCTGATTAAGCACTTTTGCAACAGGAGCCAGGCAGTTTGTTGTGCATGATGCGTTTGATATGATTTTATGAATTGCTGGATCGAGCTTTTCCTCGTTTACTCCAAGGCATACTGTTATATCTTCATCCTTTGCAGGAGCTGAAATTATTACCCATTTTGCTCCGGCTTCAATGTGTTTGGATGCTTTTGCCTTTTCTGTGAAGAGGCCTGTGGATTCAATAACTATATCTACCCCCATCTGTTTCCAGGGCAGATTTTCAGGGGCTTTTTCAGCCAGCACCCTTATTGATTTGCCGTCTATGCTTATACTTGTGTCAGATGCTGAAACTTCTGCATTGAATACCCCGTGTACTGAGTCGTACTTGAGCAGGTGGGCGAGTGTTTTTGAGTCTGTCAGATCATTTATTGCAACAATTTCGAAGTCTGTGCATCCTTTGCTGGTTCTTAAAAAATTTCTTCCGATTCTTCCGAAGCCGTTTATTGCCACCCTGAAAGCCATACATTCCTCCTCTTTTTTAGCTGTTAAATTTGTTTATTACCATCCCTGTCATCAGTTTGGGATAAAAGTATGTAGATTTTGGAGGCATCCTGAGACCTGTCAGCGCGACGCGTTCGACATCAGATACATCTGTTGGATTCAGCAGAAGCGCTGCTTCGAACTCTTTATTTTTCACCTTTTCTATAACTTTCTCAGGATCCATCTCGTAAGATATTTCGGAAATGCCGAGATCTCTCTTGAGCATTTGTTCATGCAGAACTACAACATCAAGATTTTTGAGAGCCTCGTGAATGTCCTGCAGCTCAGCCCCCTTGTATTTCAGAATAAAGAGGTCATTGCCGCTGTTCATGCAGAGCCCGAAAGAGTTTTTTCCGCTTTTTTCGAGAAGTTTTGTTATCTCTTTGCCTGTTGTTGAAGGCTCTATGCTTTCATATGTGAAGTGATCAGAGATGTTTTTGAGTACTGATTGTGTGTCTGCCAGCCCTTTTATCAGCCTGTGAGTAGGCAGCACTGCTATGCCTTCATCAGACATGTTCGCAAGAAACATCAGCACATAGTCCCATGGATTGCTGCTTGATGATAAGGAGCTGACTCCATGTTTTGCATCCATCTCTTTTTTATATTCCAGCGCAACCTCATACCTGTGATGCCCGTCTGCGATAAACAGGGGCTTATCTGAAAGTTCAGCCTGTATCTGCTTAATAACCTCCGGGTCAGATATTTTATATAACGAGTGCACTGCATTGTCGTGATCTTCTGCTGAAAATACCGGTTCATCTTTAATGCTATTGATAAGTTCCGAGGTGATTTTTTCAGGGCTGTTATATAGAGAATAGACAGGGCTTATGTTGCCTTTGCAAAAGCGCATAAGATTAAGTCTGTCCTCTTTTGGTTTTGAGTGTGTTGCTTCATGCGGGTAGACTCCGCTGCCGAGTTCTGTAATCTTTACAATGCAGAATATTCCGCTAAGATTCTTTTGCTCTCCATCAAGTGTGTATGATATTTTGCATCCATAGATTGAAGGTTCAGCGTCTCTTATAAGTATGTCTTGATCCAGCCATTGCTTCAGTTCGTTTTCAGCTCTTGTATACCTGTTGTTGTTTTCATTATCATCAGGAAGCTTTTTACCGAAATCAACGCGTACAATATTGTACGGGCTCATCTCATAAAGTGATTCTTTGTGTTGTTCTGATATGATGTCATATGGGGGCGCAGCAACATCATTGCCGTTTACCCTGGTGCTGTCGTAACGGATGCCTCTGAAGGGGTAGATATCTGCCATTTCTTTCTCTTTTTTATTTTTTTTGTTAGTGAAGAATGAATACACTTAATAAGTGTGCCGGAAAAAACGACTATGTATACTACCATTAAAACAGCCTAAATTCAAATGTATAAAGGGATTTAGCTTGACAACACCGCCTAACTGTAATACTTTTTAGTAATACCAGACACTAAAGGTATTTAGCAGCTGTTATTAATATTATTTGAGTTTTTTAGTGGAGCTGAGGATAAAAATGCCTGAATACATAGCTGACCTTCATATTCATACATCAGCATCTCCTTGCGCGATGTCCGAGATGCTGCCGTCGGCTATTGTTGACAGGGCTGTTGAGCTGGGCATAGACATTGTGGCTATTTCTGATCATAACACAGCGGAAAATGTTGATGAAGCATTTTTTGAGGGGCAGAAAGCTGGCATAACTGTGCTGCCGTCAATAGAGGTTACAACTACTGAGGAGGCTCATGTGCTGGCTATTTTTGAAACCCCTCAGAAAGCTCGAGCGCTCGAGACAATTATTCATATGAGGCACAAAAAAAGAGAGTCTTTAAGGACAGGCAGAGATAATTTCCTTAGTCTGCTTGAATGCAATAACTCCTTTGATTCATTGAAGAAAAACACGTATGAGTATATGTGGTCAGGTCTCACGCTCAATGAAGTTATAGAAAAGACCCATGCAATAGGCGGCATAACAATACCAAGCCATATAGACAGGGATTTCATGAGTGTAATATCACAACTTGGAGAGGTGCCTTCTAATCTCTTCTTTGAGGCTCTTGAGATATCATCAGCAACTCCTCAGGCTGTTGCCTTGCGCAGATATGCTGCTTATAAATCCATCCCATGGGTTCGGTCATCAGATGCTCATCAGATTTATGATATAGGAAGACAGACCACAATATTCAGGATAAATGCCCCCAGCTTTCAAGAGATAGCAATAGCTTTAAGAGAAAGGCGTATGGATCTTATTTCATAGGCTTTTAATGAAGGATATTTCTCTGCATATTCTGGACTTATCCATAAACTCCCTTAAGGCAGGAGCAACTGATGTATTTATCAGCATTCAGGAAAACACAGCTGATGATATCTTCAAAATTGTTGTTAAGGACAACGGCAGAGGAATGAGCAGTGAAGATATAAAAGAGGCTAAGGCGCACTCTTGTGTAAAAAACAAAAGCAATTTCGGGATAGGGATACCATTGCTCCTTAAGGCAGTTCAAGATGCAGAAGGCAGACTCGAAATATCTTCAGAAATATCTATAGGTACTACAGTTGAAGCGGTTATGAAGCTTGGCCATGCAGCTAGAAAGCCTCTTGGTGATATGGGCGCTACAATGGCTACCCTTATAGCCTGTTATCCTGATGTGAGATTTAGGCTTTCCTTCTTAAAAAACAATCAGTCTTTCAGCTTTAACAGTGACGAATTTAAAGCTGAAAAGACTTCATCGCAGAGTGATTTTAAGCATCTTAAGCAGTATATAAACGAGCTGGCAGGTTCTTTTGAATGAAGAGGCAGCAGAGGATTAAAAGCTGCATAAACTGTTTTAAGTGCAGGCACTTTTATATCACTTGGGACAAAAAGTTTCGCTATGGCTGTAGAGCCATGGGGTTTAAATCTTACGAAATGCCTTCTGATGAGGTTCTTAATGCCTCTAGAGTTGAGTGTCTAAGATTTTATCCAACTGGCAAGAATGATCAGCCAAAGAGTTAGATTAGGAGTGTTTGTCCTGTCTGATTTCTATGTTGTGTACCAATTCAGCTCCGATAAGAAAGATCGATGCTGAATAGTAAACCCACAAAAGAAATATAGTGAATGCTGAAAGAGGGCCGTAAATTGTGCCGAGCTTTATCACTTTGCCCACATAAAAAGTGAAGATGTTTTTAGCTACCTCAAGAAGCGCAGCTGTAAGAAGGGCTCCTTTTAAAGCGCTGGATATTCTAACCTTGCGTACAGGAAGCAGTATGTACATTACAGCAACCGCCATGGTGATAAGCAGAAATGGGACAATGTATTTAATCATAAATTTTGTGAATGCCCCGATTTTTATCTGTGGAAAATAGTCTTTAAGCTCTGTAAGAAGTGATATCGCGGATGTTGCGCCGAATGAAATAACAATAAGTATCATAATAAGCGTAAGAATAAGGGTCTGCAGGATTAGTGATAGTGCAAAATGCCTCTTTTTCTTTGTCTTGAATATAGAGTTTGTCGCTGTCTCTAGCGCTGATAACAGCTGAAAAGATAGAAGCCCGTAGATAAGGATGCTTATATGTCCTATTTTCTTGTATGAGATTATCTTCTGCAGCTGGTTTGCGACTTCAGAGGTTGCTTTTGGGAAGAAACTGACAAGCTTTGATGTGAAGTATTTGAGCAGGTCGGTGTCGCTGCCAAGAAAATATCCGATCAGAGTGATAATAAAAAGGCAGAATGGTATAAGAGCCATCATAGAGAAATACGAAATCGATCCGGCAAGCATAATGCCGTTGTCACGGAAAAAGTCGCCAAAGCTTTTTATGATCAGCTTAAAACCGTCTGATGCTGCTTTGGCAGAGATCCGCATCTTTGTATGCATAAGGGTCCCTCAGAATTTGCGGTGTTGTGCAGCTAAGCAGGCCCAGTTCTTGTTCAAGGAGGGCATTTCCCGCAAATTGAAGCAAAAAGTGATGTTGAAAGATAACGGTCACCCCTGTCTGGGCATAAAACAACAATAGTCCCTTCTTTTAGTTCACCGGATTTTTGTATTGCAAGATGCATTGCAGCTCCGCTCGATATTCCTAGGAAAAGGCCTTCTTTTATCGCGAGCATGCGTGTGTTGTTAAATGCCTCGTCATCGTTTACAATAATCCTTTCATCAAGCATTGCTGAATCAAATATCTTTGGCACAATGCTCTCAGACATGTTTTTGAGACCCTGTATCCTGTGTTTCACAGTGGGCTCTGCGCCTATAATCTTTATGCTGCTGTTAAACTCCTTTAGCCTTCTGCCGACTCCCATAATTGTGCCGGATGTCCCTATGCCAGCAATAAAGTGCGTGACTCTTCCATTTGTCTGCTCGAGTATCTCAGCGCCTGTGGTTTCGTAATGCGCTAGAGGATTAACAGGGTTGTCAAACTGGTTCGGCATGAAATATCTTTTTGGTTTAGCCTGATATAGACTGGCAGCGAGTTTTATTGCTCCGTCAGTGCCTTCTTCGGAAGGGCTTAATAGTATTTCTGCGCCAAAAGCTTCGAGAATGCGTCTGCGCTCTATGCTTACGCATGCTGGCATAGTCAGCTTTACCCTGTAGCCTTTAGCAGCAGCTATCATGGCAAGTCCTATTCCTGTATTTCCTGAAGTTGCTTCCAGTATTATTTTGTCTTTTGTGAGAGCGCCGTTTTTTTCTGCATGTTCAATCATATACAGGGCGGTTCTGTCTTTTACTGACCCCCCGGGATTTGCTCCTTCCAGTTTGGCCAGCAGCGTAACATTAGGGTTGGGGTTAATGTTTTCAATGCAGGCCATAGGGGTTTTCCCTATGCATTTAATTATGCCCATAAGTGTTGATTATATTGCCTAAAATCTTTTGGGTCAAGAAAAATCAGAACATCAATGAGCAGACTGAGTTTAGTTGAGAGGTTATTATGTTTTTATATGATATTGACTTATAAGTTCATTTGAATTTTTAATAGATTTATTAAAGAGTTTATGTTTTTGTGATATTGTGGTATTTTTAAAATTCTTGGAGGAATCGATGGATACAAAAATTCTCGTAGTTGATAATGATAAATCACTGCTTCAGAACTGCAAATCTGTGCTTGAAACAGAGGGATATGCAGTTGACTACTGCATGAGCCATTCCGAAGCGGAGTCTCTGTTTAAAAACAATGATTATGTGTTGATGATGATTTATATGCCTGAGTGCTATGCTGAAACTGTACAGTTAATAAGATCAGCCAGAAGCGTAAGACCCGGGATGTTAATATCTGCTGTTTCTGACGCTCCTTCCCATGGATCACTAAAATCTGCTGTGGCTGCCGGAGCAAAAAATTATCTCAGGGCTCCTGTTGCGCAGCCCCAGATTATAGCTGAAGCAAAAAAGGCGGTTTCTAGAGCAGCAGAAGGCCACTCCTGCTGTTCGGATATAACACCAGAAATTCTTGCTGGGCTTGATGAGATAATCAAAAATAACAAATCAAGGCAGGGAGCTTTGATACCTGTTCTTCAAGCGGCTCAGGAGCTTATAGGTTATCTTCCTGTAGATGTGCTTAAGCGTGTTGCTTCGGGGCTTGATATACCTGAGAGCGAGGTTCATGGAGTAGTATCATTCTATTCAATTTTTACAATGAAGCCCAAAGGCAGACACAATATCAGGGTCTGCCTAGGTACTGCTTGTTATGTTAAGGGCTCTGAAGAGATAGTGAAAAAGATATCTGAAGAGCTTAAGCTTGATGTTGGAGGCATGACAGAGGATAAGAAGTTTTCCCTCGAGACTGTGAGGTGCCTGGGTGCATGCGGACTCGCTCCTGTTCTTGTTGTGGGAAAAGAGACATTTGGTGATGTGCATGCAAAGGATGTTATGAATCTGCTTAAGCAATTCGAATAAATGAGTTTTTAGGAAGTATGGAGGTTTCGGATGCCAAAACTTGCTGCTGATGATCTTAAAAAAATAAAGGATTCATACAGATCTGTATTTACCATACGTGAAGGCGGACAGCGTGTCACTATTACAGTGCACATGGGCACATCCGGTATAGCTGCCGGAGCCAGATCAGTTATGGAGGCGCTTCTTGATGAACTGCATAACAGCGGAGTCAGCGATGTTATAGCCAATGCTTCAGCCAGCTCTGGAGTGCCGGGCAAAGAGCCTATGGCAACTGTAGAGGTTGCTGGAGAGTCTCCTGTGACATACGGCGGGGTTGATGCGATCATCATAAAAAAGATATTTAGAGAGCATGTTTTAAATGGATCGCCTCTGCAGCAATTTATTGTTGCCAAAGAGAGCGAGCCGTCATGCGAAGCGGAGAGCTGAGATAATGAAGACCCACAGAATTAGTGTAATGTTATGCGGAGGCACTGGTTGTATAGCCAGCGGCAGTATGAAGCTGCGTGACGCGATGGTTGAAGAGATTAAAAAAAGGGGGCTTCAGGATGAGGTGAATGTGGTACTTACAGGCTGCAACGGATTCTGCGCCCAAGGCCCTGTCATGACCATATATCCTGAAGATATTTTTTACCAGAAAGTTACTGTTGATGATATACCGCTGATAGTTGAAGAGCATTTTATAAAAGGCAGGCCTGTAGAAAAGCTGTTTTATAAAGAGCCTGTTAAAAAGAAGGTTATCCCTCTTATGCGCGATATCCCTTTCTTCAGCTTGCAGGTGCTTCGCGCTCTTAGAAACAAGGGACTTATAGATGCAGAAAAAATAGATGAGTATATAGCAAGGGACGGGTATCAGGCTGCTGCAAAGGCTATAACTCAGATGACTTCTGAACAGATAATAGATGAGATGAAGCGCTCAGGCCTGCGCGGCAGGGGCGGAGCTGGATTTCCTGCAGGACTTAAGTGGGAGCTATGCGCAAAAGTTGAAGGAGATCAGAAGTATATCCTCTGCAACGGAGATGAAGGCGATCCAGGCGCTTTTATGGACAGAAGCATAATGGAGGCGGATCCGCATGTTGTTCTTGAGGGCATGCTTATAGGTGCTAAGGCTATAGGAGCAAGTAAGGGCTATATATATGTAAGAGCAGAATATCCTCTTGCAGTTCAGAGGCTTAAAATAGCTATAGATCAGGCTAAGGAATACGGACTTCTTGGAGACAATATACTCGGCACTGACTTTAGCCTTGACATCGAAATATATCTGGGAGCAGGCGCTTTTGTCTGCGGAGAAGAGACAGCGCTCATGCGCTCAATTGAAGGAGAGCGCGGCATGCCCAGGCCAAGGCCTCCATTCCCTGCCCAAAAGGGGTTGTGGGATAAGCCCTCTGTGCTTAACAATGTAGAGACATATGCAAACATCCCGATGATAATACTCAAAGGTGCAGACTGGTTCAGAAGCATGGGCACAGAAAAGTCTGCTGGTACAAAGGTGTTTGCACTCAGCGGCGCAATAAATAACATAGGATTGATTGAAGTGCCTATGGGCATTCCGCTCAGGCAGATAATATATGACATAGGCGGCGGCATACCTAAGGGAAGAAAGTTTAAGGCTGTGCAGCTTGGCGGCCCCTCAGGAGGCTGTATGCCAGAGCCGCTGCTTGATACCCCGGTCACTTATGAAGATATTGTCCAGACAGGAGCCATAGTCGGATCAGGCGGTATGGTTGTTATGGATAATTTTAACTGCATGGTTAATGTGGCTAAGTTCTTTCTCGAATTTACAGCAGATGAATCCTGCGGCAAATGTACGCCATGCAGGGTAGGCACTACAGTCATGCTCGACATCCTCACCAGAATTACTGAGGGTAAAGGACATGAAGGAGACATAGAACTGCTCCAGAGCATGTCGAAGGATATAATCGAGAGCTCGCTCTGCGGATTGGGGCAGACTGCGCCGAATCCGGTTCTGACCACGATCAAGTATTTCAGAGATGAATATGAATCTCACATAAATGAAAAGTGGTGTAAAACAGGAGTATGCAGAGATCTATGCACATTTTATATAAACAAGGAAAAGTGCATAGGCTGCGGAGCCTGCGCGCGTGCATGCCCCAAAAAGGCGATATCAGGAGAGAAGAAGAAACCGCACGAAATTGATCAGAATATGTGCATTCAATGCAGGGTCTGCTATGAAACATGCAAATTCGACTCTGTAATGATTGGACCAAGGAGCATGAGAGAGGAGCTTAAGAAGAAGGAGGAGAAGGAGCAGACAACTGACGCTGAACCCCAGAGTGTTGAGACTGCCTGATCTATAATGAAAATGAAAGAAGAAAAGATTATAAATTTTATGATAAATGATATGCCTGTTAAAGCGAAGGAAGGCACTAGTGTACTCAGAGCCGCTCTGGACAATGGCATATACATTCCACATTTCTGCTATGACAAAAGACTCGAGGTTTATGGTGGATGCAGGCTGTGCCTTGTTGACATAAAAGGCGGGCGCAAACTTGTTACATCATGCACAACAGCTGTGCAGGAAGGCATGGAAGTTTATACAGAGACACCAAAGGTTATATCCGCCAGAAAGACTGTGCTGGAGCTGCTGCTTGTTCATCATCCTTTAGACTGTCCTGTCTGTGACAAGGCTGGAGAGTGTCAGCTTCAGGATCTTGCTTTCAAATATGGAGCATCTGAAGGCAGATTCAGCGCCCAGAGAAAGAAAGACCCTGAGAGGCTAGATGCCCCTGTTGTACAGAGAAATACAAACAGATGCATACTCTGCGGCAAGTGCGTAAAGGTCTGTTATGAACATCAGGGCGTTGGCGCCATTGAGCTTATAGGCAGAGGATTTAAAACAAAAGTTAGCCCAGCGTTCGAAGAAACACTTAACTGCGAATTTTGCGGCCAGTGTATAGATGCATGTCCTGTAGGCGCTCTCAATAGCAGCTACTATAGGCATGTATCAAGAGCATGGTATCTAAAAGACCATGATATGCCTTGTCCTTACTGCGGCTGCGGCTGTATAACCACTCTTAGTATGAGAGACGGCAAGATTGTGAGGGCAAAAGGAGTGGAAGGCAAAGGGCAGAATGATGGCAATCTTTGCAGCAGGGGCAGGTATGGTTTCGACTTTATCAGCTCACCTCAGAGGCTTACAAAACCGCTTATGAGAAAAGATAGCCTCTATTCAAACAATATAGTTTCATCTGAAGGGTCAACATGTAATGATAATCCTTTTATAGAAACATCATGGGACGAGGCTCTGGATTTTATAGCAAAAAAGATGTCTCAAATAGCATCAGAGCACGGACATGAAAAGATTGGCGCAATAGGATCGCAGCGGTGCACAACAGAAGACAATTTTATGCTCCAGAAATTTATAAAAGAGAGTATTGGAAGCAGCAACGTAGATTCAGCTGCGCTTTTTGGATACGAAAAAGCCTCCAGATCGTTTGAATCGGTCTTCGGTCAGAGGCTGAGGCATATTTCTTGGGATGCTCCGCTGAGCGCAGATTTTATGCTTGTTGTAGAATCAGACATTACATCTTTGCTGCCTGTGTGGGGATTGAAGTTTCTTGAGTCAAAAAGAAAAGGCTCAAGGCTTGTGGTTGCAGATGCAAAAAAGACCAAACTTTCACGCCACAGCAGCAGCTGGCTCAGGATAACACCTGGTAGCGGTACAGCCCTGATAAACGGGATGATAAACGTCTTGATAAGAGAAGAGCTCTACAATAAATCTGCTGCTGAAGATGTGGCTGGTTTCATAGAACTTCGCAGCAGCCTTAAGGAATTTACTCCTGACGTCGCAGCAAAGGCTTCAGGTGTAACAGCTGATGAGATTGTAAATCTTGCAAGGGAGTATGCTTCTGCCAAAGAGAGAATTATTGCCATAACAGCTTGCGCTTCTGAAAATACAAAGAGCAGCTCCCTGTTTGTAGCTGCTGCCAATATGGCTATGCTTATGGGTGACGGTCCTGAGTCTCTGCAGGTGCCTGCTGAACATTCAAATACTCTCAGCATGATTGCATCAGGAGTTCAGGCTGGAGTGAACGGGAAAAATGCATACGAGATGCTCTATCAATCAAATACGCTGAGAGCGCTTTATATTGTCGGAGAAGATCCTCTTGTAATGATGCCTGACACAACAGCAGTAGAAAATAATCTTAAGTCTCTCGATTTTCTTGTTGTGCAGGATATATTTATGACTGATACAGCAAAAATGGCTGATGTTGTGCTGCCTGCTGCTGCATGGGCAGAAAAAGAGGGGCATTTTATTTCTGCAACAGGCAATGTGCAGAAGCTGGAAAAGATATGCAGCTCTCCCGGTGAGGCCAAGCCCGACTGGGAAGTCTTCTCAATGCTTATAAAAAAGATGGACAGCAGGGCTGGGCTTATGAGTTTTAGTGATGTGAGCATGGAGGCTCAGTTAAAAGCATCTTCATTCATGGCGAGATTAGAAAGAAGCAAGGGACGTCCTGGATTTATTCCTGTTGAACTAACTATTGCTGAAGAGCCTGATTCACAGTATCCATTCAGGCTGGTTACATCAACAATACTTCAGCACTCAGGTTCGTTCTCCATGTTGTCAAAAAATCTGGATGCTATAGCATCCGAGCCGTATATCCAGATAAATTCTGCTGATGCATCAAGGTTGTCTATAAATCCAGACGCATTTATAGAGATCTCTTCAAGAAGAGGATCTGCTGTTGCAAAGGCTGTTGTTTCAGATGAAGTCCCAGAGGGCACATTGTTTGCGCCAGTGCACTTCTCATCTGCAAGGATAAATGCTTTGACATATGCAGCGGTTGACGGCAGAGTGCCGCTTGCAGCAGTAAAGATAACAAAGATATAGTATGCTTTCTATTGACTGGGCAAGTCCCAGCATATAGTATCCGGCAGCATGAGCGCATCCTGCTAAAAATAATAAGAGGGTTAACTGATAATGAACGGGTTTATAAAAAAAATGATAATGAAAAACAACGGGCATGCTGACTCCGGCAGCAGCGGATGCGCTGTGCTTGCAGAGCAGGAAGATCTTATAGCCATTGAAAGAAGGCTGAAAGTATCTGTAAACGGAAAAGAGCTGCTAAGCCTTTATTGCACTCCTGTTATGGTCAGAGAGCTTGTTGTCGGCATGTTTATGACAGAGAATATTATCAATGGCGGCTGGTGTGCTGAGAGGATGACTATTGAGTATGGAGACGATGTGCTTGTTGATATTCCTGCAGAGGGAGAGGTTGTATCCGATGGAGCTGTCATAACATCAGGATGCATAGGCGGCATAACATTTCCAAAAAGACTCAAGCTCGAAAAGTGTGATGATCCATATAGAATATCTGCAGAAGATCTGAAAGTTCTCTTCAGAAAATTTCAGAATGCATCTGAGTTATACAAACAAACAGGCTGTGTGCATAGCGCCGGATTAAGTGACGGCAAGGATATTTTGTGTATAGCTGAAGATATAGGCAGGCATAATGCTGTAGACAAAATTATAGGTTACGCAATTTTGGAAAGTTTGCCTTTTGAGGGCAAGATAATGCTGGCCAGCGGAAGGCTTTCATCAGAAATCGTCTCAAAATGCGCCAAATGGAAAATTCCTATTGTGGCTAGCCGCACATCTCCTACCAGCCTTGCTGTAGAAATTGCTGAAAAAAATGGAGTAACTGTTGTGGGATTTATAAGGGCTGATAGGTTTAATGTATATTCAGCTCCAGAGAGGATTTGTTAGAATCCTCTCTGGTAGTTATTTCAGTTTTGATTCCCAGTCCCATGCAGTTTTGACAATGTACTGAATATCATCATATTTAGGCGACCAGCTGAGAATTTTTTTAATCTTTGTATTGTCGGCAACAAGCGCAGCAGGGTCTCCTTCTCTTCTTGGTCCCTCTATGGTTTTAAAATCAACTCCAGTAACCTTTTTGACAGCATCAACAACTTCTCTTACAGAATAGCCATGTCCATATCCGCAGTTAAAAACTGAGCTTTCGCCGCCTTCAGCAAGATACGACAATGCAGCCAGATGCGCGCTGGCCAGGTCATCAACATGAATATAGTCTCTTAAGCATGTTCCATCAGGAGTTGGATAGTCTGTTCCGAATATATCGAGGTGGCTTTGATCGCCCTTTACTGTTTTGAGCGCTCTGGTGATAAGATGGGTAGCCTCTTTATATGCTTGTCCTATTTTGTTGTCCTTGTCAGCACCTGCAACATTAAAATATCTGAGCGACGCATATCTGAATTTATTTATGCTGTATGCCATGTCGCGCAGCACAAGTTCGGTAACCATCTTTGAAGTTCCATAAGGGTTGATAGGTTTAAGTTCAGAATTTTCAGAGACAGGTATTGTCTCTGGCATGCCATATACAGCAGCTGTTGATGAGAATATTAGTTTAGTAACTCCAGCCTCGCTGACAGCCTCGAGCAGGTTTAGAGTGTTTGCTGTATTGTTGCGGTAGTACTTTAATGGATTTCTTACGCTCTCAGACACAACAATAGATGCAGCAAAATGAATGACAGCATCAGGTTTGAACTGTTCAACTGCTGATTTTAGTAGTATCCTGTCAGCCAGATCTCCTTCAATCAGATTGCCATAGAGCAGAGCCCATCTGTTGCCTGTTGATAGGTTGTCATAAGTGAGCACTTCATGCCCGTTTTCACCGAGCAGTTTAACAATATGGCTGCCGATATATCCAGCTCCACCAGTTATAAAAACTCTCATATTAATCCCCTTTTTGCTGTAGCTCTAATATAACTTAATGAGACTGTATTATTGAAGCAGTGCATGATATAATTATCTCGGTTGTCTGGCTTATAACTTTAGGATTTAAATATTTTGTGACTACCGGAGGATGCAGATGAAGATTAGACGCATTTTGCTTGCCGCAATATTTACAGTAACCGGCATGTTGCTGCCTGCTGCCGGTTTTTCGTATGAATTCTCCCCTACACTCTCAATAGGGCTTACCGGTAAATATAGTGATAACATTTATCTTACAAACAGCGACAGGAAAAGCGATTTTATCACCACAATATCACCTGGAATTGATCTTTCGTATAAATCGATGAAGACAGAGGTATTGCTGGGCTACCATCCGGGATTCAATTACTACGCTTCGCATAGTGATAAGAATTATGTTTCGCATGCTCTTAATTTTGGTGCTCTGGTAAAGTTTTCTGAAAGGCTTACGCTTTCTGTCAGAGACTCTTTTATAAAATCTGAAGAGAATCAGGATATCCGTACTGTATATGAAGGGTCGCTTAACCAAAATGTAAAAAGACAGATCAACTCCTTATCTGGTGAATTAGGCTATAAGATCAGCCCAAGGCTCACATCAACCTTGAGCGGTGGGTATTCTGACACAAAAACTTCAGGCAGCGCCTCTGAAACAGGCAACTTCGAATCATACTTTGGAGGACTTTCATTGTCTTATATGCTCTCTGAAAGAACATCTGTAAGCGCAAATTATAAACATACTGTTTTTGACTACACCTCCAATGATGACTCGAGCAGTGATGCCTATACTCTGGGAATAAGCTACAAGCTTTCAGAGACCATGACTATGGCTCTGAATGGAGGCATATCCCGTACAGAATATGATGATTCAGGAAAATCTTCTACAGGTTTTACAGGCGGAGCTTCTCTCACAAAGAGGTTTGAGAGATCCAATTTTGTTTTAGCGTATAACCAGGGCATAATGCCAAACATAGAAAACAATGATACAACAAAGACCAGCACATTCAGTCTTAAATACAGCAGACGCATGACAGAGCTGCTGACAGCCGGGGCCAATGCGTTTTATGCAGTACACAAATCAGCATCCGGTAACAATACTGATACCCGTGAAGCCGGGGCAGGAGTAAGTTTTTCGTATATGCTCTCAAAGGCTGCTTCCTTGGTTCTTGGCTACAGCTACATTAAGCATGACGATAAGCTTACAGATATGAATGATTATCGCAACCATATAGCTATGCTCACATTTAGGTATGCTTATGGCATGAAGATGGGTAACTGATGCAATGCTGCAGCTGCGCATGCAATGAGCCTGCTGCGTGCTGGATGGCTCTGCGTGTAAAATCGAGACACGAGTTTATCACAAATGCAGAACTTGCAAGAAAAGGCATAGAAACATTCCTTCCAACAATAACAAAGCTGAGGCAGTGGAAGGATAGAAAAAAGATGGTAGAGTTTCCGCTCTTTTCCGGCTACCTGTTTGTACACTCACCTGTAGATCCTGATGCAAGGGTTGCTGTACTGAAGGCCAGAGGAGCTGTAAATATCATATCGTATGGCGGAGGCTCTCCGGCAGTTGTATCTGATGATGAGATAAATGCCTTGCGGCTTATAATGGAAAGCGGCCAGCAAATCGATATATATCCACATCTTCATGAAGGAGACCGGATAAGGGTGACAAAGGGAGCTTTAAAAGGTGCTGAGGGTATGCTTATCTCTAAAGAGTCAAACCATGTTTTTGTGGTTAATGTAGAGATTTTGAGCAGGAGCGTAGGTGTAAAAATACTTGCTGATGAGGTGGAAAAGGTTTAGTCAGGTTATACCTTCCACTTGTATTCCAGATATCTTCTAACCTGCTCATATCCCTGCTCAAAAAGAAACTGCTTTTCATATGCAGTGAGTCCGAAATTTGTCATATTTATGTTGCCGCATGAGATCAGTATTGTATTGCTCCATTTTTCTGCGCTGACTCTCTCATTGTCAAAAGCGGACATCATCATTCTGAAGGTTTTCCAGAAGTATCTTTTAAATGTGAGAGGCTCTTCTTTTTCAATCGGGGTTTCTTTTGAAAAAGATCTAAGAATGAGCGGCCTGCCATCTTTTGCAAACATATCTTCCACCCGCTTTACCAGCATATTGCCGTCAACAAATATGTGGCTGCTGTTATTGTAGGTAAAGTGTTTATATTCAAATACCCATGGTATGCCTATCGAAAATCTGACTGCATCAGAAACTTTTACATCAGGCGTAGTATACTGTGAAAATATAAAGGGCGTGTTGTTCTGTATGTCTGTAGCAACTACAAAAAGAGGTAGCTTGAAGTCGTCGCCAAAGGTTCTACCCTCCAGCATTTTGTCCATCCATTTTCTCACATATTCGCCTTTATAGATGCCTTTGCCGCGCCAGAGGCTAAGAAGGCTTTTGTCTCTGAATAGAGAAAGATCAACATCCATGGCGATCTTCTTCATCTCAAGCGGAGACCTGCCCAAGGCGTAGAGCGAACCGACAATGCTGCCTGCTGATGCGCCTATTATCTTGCTGACCTTGAGCCCTTTTTCTTCTATTGCAAGCAGGCCGCCTATGTATGCTGTAAAGCGTACGCCGCTGCCCAGAAGCATCAGGGTTACAGGAGCATTTTTATCGTTTTGAGTCAGTTCTAAATTTTCCATTTTTTAAGTTCTCGTTTTAGCACTTTTCCTGTTGATGTCTTGGGAAGTTCGTTCACAAAAAATACTTTTTTGGGAATTTTAAAGTTTGCTATCTTGCCGCGAAGAAACCTTTTTATTTCCTGCTCAGTAAGGCTGCAGCCTTTGTCAGGGTTAATAAACATTACTGGAAGTTCTCTGCCGTCCTCCTCCAGTCCTATCATAGCGCACGAGGCGACAGCAGGATGATTTTGTACCGCATTTTCTACCTCGCTGGGGTAGATGTTAAGCCCGTCAACTATGATAAGGTCTTTTTTTCTGTCAACTATTTTAATAAAGCCTTCAGAATCGATAACAGCTATATCTCCTGTATAGAGCCACCCATCTTTTATTGTTTGTGATGTGTCGAGGTCTTTTTTATAGTAGCCCTTCATTACTCCCGGACCTTTTACAATAAGCTCGCCGGATGTGCCGTCAGGAAGCTCTGCACTGTTGTCATCAACCACTTTCACTTCTGTTCCATGCAGAGGCAGTCCGACAGTACCGGCTTTCCTTTGTGATTTTTCAAGCCTGTTTACGCATATAACAGGAGATGCCTCTGTCATACCGTATCCTTCAAGAAGCGGCGCTCGAAATTTCTTCTCGAACATCTCTAGCGTTGATACAGAAAGGGCAGATGCTCCTGAGATGCAGAGTCTCAGCCTAAGAAGCAGTTTCACAATCAGAGGGAGATTTTTTCTGGCGAGTATGTCATATACTGCCGGCACAGCGACAAAGATGTTCACTCTGTCGAGGATCATCCTCTTTATAACTTTGGTAAAAGGACTTACAGAGGCTATTAGAGTTAGTGATGCGCCAACATAAAGCGGCAAAAGTATGCATACCGTGAATGTAAATGCGTGCGAAAGCGGTAAAAATACTACGAATCTGTCTTTTGAGAAGACATCAAGTGCTTTGGTGCAAGATACAGCATTAGAGAGCAGGTTGTTATGAGTCAGCATTGCTCCTTTCGGATAGCCTGTTGTGCCGGATGTATAGAGTATTGTCGATACATCTTCAGTATTTGTACCGGCTTCAGGCAGTTTAGAAACCGCTGCTTTATCATCAGGCAGTATGCTGTTTATGTCTATAAATTCTGTTCCATTCATATCATTTAATTTATTCACAGTTTCTGAAGATTCAGCCCCGTAAAAGCAGAAGGCAGAGTCAGAGTCTTTGAGAATGTATCTTATCTCATCTGGCGTGAGCATAATATTAAGGGGTACAACAACACCGCCTGCTCTCAGTATCCCGAAGTATGCTGCAACATAAGCAGGGCAGTTTCGTGCGAGTATCGCAACCTTGCCGTATGTTTGTAATCCAGTTGAGAGCAGCTTTGAAGCAAATGCATCCGACCAGCTGTTGATCTTCTCGAGGCTGTGCTTTTTGCCTTCAAAACGGATGAAGGTCCTTGTCGGACATTCGTCTGCCTGTTGTCTTAAAAGTTCATGAAGTGTCTGATCAGAATATTCCATAGTTCTCCTTAAGCCTATTTAAAGTATAGCTATTTTAGGTTTGTTTCAAACGAATAAAAAATCGGAAACTGTTTAAGAGATTATATCTTACTAACTCTGTATCGTTGAAATAGCAACTGAACAAGTGTAAGAATATTCGACATATTGTCGAATTGATTAACAGTTGAAAATGATAAGTATAGTGAAAATACCAATAAAAACAGTCACGTTTGGAACGGCATTTATTTTGCAAATAGGTTTATAGTATTGGGGAGTGACCTGCCCCCATTTCAGGCGCCAATCATAATTAGAGTATCACAGCTTATCTTTTCCTGATGAAGCCTTGCAAATTCAGCTGGTGTAAGGTTGTTCAATGAGCTGTGCGGACGCTCATTGTTGTAATCAATTCTGAACTCTTCTGCTATATCCCTGGCATGCCCTATGCTCACAAACCAATGTTCATTCAAACATTCATCTCTGAATTTGCCGTTGAAGCTCTCCATATAGGCGTTGTCAACAGGCGTCCCTGTCCGGATGAAGTGAAGTTTTACGCCGCGCTCATATGCCCACGCATCCATTGCATTGCTGATAAACTCAGGCCCATTGTCCACCACTATATGTTCAGGCAGTCCCCTGAAGGCTGCTATCTGACTTAGCACTTCCGCCACTCTTGCGCCTCCTATGGCTGTGTCTGCTTCTATCCTGAAGCACTCTTTTGTATATATATCAATTACCGGTAAAAACTTGAGCTTCCTGCCGCTATGTAAAGCATCCTGCAAAAAGTCCATTGCCCATATATGATTGGGACGCTCAGCTGATATAGGAGCCAAGCGGCTCTGTGCTGCTTTCTCCTCTTTATCCTTAATGAGAGCTGCTCCTGCCTGTATATACGCTCTGTCCGCTTATGATTCGATACCAGTCCTTCCCGCCTAAGCAGTATATGCAGCCGCCGGTAGCCAAATCTCTTGCGCTGCTCTGCAAGTTCTCTCATGCGGGTGCGAAGTTCCTCATCCCTCTTGCTGTCTTCTTTAGGTTTAAGCGCGCTTCTGCTTATTCCTAGACTCTGCGTTGACTCAGCCCAAAGCTCTCTATTGCATAATTTGCTGCTTGCTGCTTTGCCTTGGGCGTTAAAAGTTTTTTGAGACTACCGCCTTGAGAGCCTGGTTATCAAGTGTTAAATCCGCTAATAGATGCTTGAGCCTTCGATTCTCTTCTTCAAGCTGCTTGAGCTTCCGTATGTCGCTGACCACCATGCCGCCATACTTTGCCTTCCAGTTGTAATATGTGGCGTTGCTTATGCCGTGCCTGCGGCATAACTCAGCTGCCGATATGCCTGCTTCCGCTTCTTTGAGTATCCGTATGATCTGTTCCTCTGTGTGCCTGCTCTTCCTCATCTTTTGCCCCCCTAATTAGAGTGTTTTATCACAGCAACTCTCTAATTACAAGTGGCTCCTTTTTCGGGGGGCAGGTCAGAATCATAATTACACCTGAACCTTCTACTATTATTCTGCTTGGAGCCGGCCTTATTGGCGCAGGGCTTTATTCAAGAAGAAGGCTTTCCAGATAAAAAATAATAATTAGTTCAATTGGTCTATTTATAAAATGGAGGGCAGTACTGCCCTCCATTTTATATGTTTGTTGTTTGTATCTATATTTATTATTAATAACATATATGAGTCTGTACGGAAGGCCGACATTTTGTCGGATATGTTTACAGTTTTTGGATGCTTTATTTAGCCTGTTTGATTTTAAAACAACTAGTTACATAATTGGCACGAGCCTTGCTATTGAAGTAAGGGCAGGGAACTAATAGTTCTAAGTTTTTAAAGACACAAGTTTGGACTTTGTTCAAACCTAATTTTAAGGGAGGTGGAAAAGATGAAGAAGTTTTTAGCAGTAATGGTAGCAGTAATGTTTGTGCTGACAGCTGCTACAGCATACGCATCAGTAGTATCAATTTATTATGATATACCTGGAATTGGTCAGACATCTGTTTTTGATCAGCAGGTTGCTACAAACATTGATGCAACATCAACTTATAACAATGGATTCGGCGTTGGAGCATCATATAACGATGTCGGAGATTTTGTTATAGGAGCTTTTAAAAATGGTGCAACCACTCTTGGCTCTATCGCTACCGCTGGTCTTAATGACACATGGGAGCTTACAGGCCGCTGGACAGATTTGGCAGGATTTGTTGATGGAATGAGCTCAAATATTGATTCCACAACTTACACATTCACTTATACTTCTGGAACAGCTGGTCTATATGCTGATACAGCAATGAACTCTGATTTTGGAGCAGGTATAGGTTCAACTGATGATGCTGGTGCAACATTTAATGACGGCACACTGCTGGCAAGCCTTGAGCTGCTTTCAGGAAACGGCTCATTGACAATTCCTAACAGCGGAGCACTTACAGGTTCTATATTCCTGACATGGAAGATTATTGATGTTCCCTCAAATGTATGGTTTGATCTTGATGGAAATGATATGGAAGGATTGCTTGAAGAGCATGGAGTTGTTTTTGTTAATACTCTCCAGTCTGTAGGCATACAGATCAATCCAACAGTTCCTACAACAATCGACAGCAGAACAATAGCTACTGTTGAGTATGGCGTTCCTGAGCCATCAACAATCATTCTTCTTGGCGCAGGCCTCTTCGGCCTCGGGCTTTATGCTCGCAAGAGAATGAGCTAAAAGTTTTATAGTTTTATGACTTAGAGGCGGGGAGTAATCCCCGCCTTTTTCTTTGCCCTCGTTGGTTGTATAATGTAATCAATGGGAAATAATAATTTTAGAGGCCAGAATGACTATCCAGACTGTCTCGGGATTTGAGTTTAAAAGAGTACATATAAGCGCTGAGCTTAATGAGATATTCAAGCTGCGCTACAAGGTATATGTTGAGGAGTGGGGATTTGAGAAGCAGGAGGATCATCTAAGGGGTGTTGAGCTGGATGATTACGATGACAGCTCTCTGCATTTTATGGCTCTTCGGCATGGCAATCTTATAGGCACAATAAGAATGATACTCAGTTCCCAAAAAGGACTGCCTATACAGCAGCATTGCACACTTGACCATGATCTTTCATATATTGATCATGAGAAAATAGCTGAAATATCCCGTCTTGCTGTCAGCAAAGACTACAGAAGAAGACATGAGGATGCCCAGATGTACAACTCTGATCCGCAGTCTCCACTGCCTTTTCCTGTAGCAGAAGATGTCAGTTCAAAAAGAAGGCGTCAGGAGATAGTAATAGGGCTTTTCAAGGCCATGTACGCAGAGAGCAAGATAATAGGTCTTACACACTGGTGCGCTGTTATGGCAAAAGCTCTTCATGTATTGTTAACTAGAATGGGTATTGTTTTTAAGCCCATAGGACCTGAGGTCGATTATCATGGCAGGAGAATTCCATACCTACTCTGCATCGAAGAAGCAGAAAGGATTATGGAGCGGATTAATCCTATGCTCTATAGGGAGTTTGTAGAGGCAGCAAGGGACGAAAGAATATCCTCAGGCAGATGATGAGCCGGCTTTTTTAAGAATAATCCACTTTTTGAGCCGCTGAACAGGGTTTTTCCCTCCACCGTAAATATAGCCCCTTTTAAATTTGTTTCTTATCAGATCTATCTGTGTATAGTGAGGCACAGCCTTAACCCTGCTCTTTCCTGTTAATATTTTTATCGCTTCAGCAGATGCAAATGAAGCGCAGAGCGTGCATGCAAGTGCGAGAGCCGGGCCTGTCTTTGCTGTCAAGCTAACCTTGGATAGATCCATGTACTTTATGTGATATGGATGAGGTGCGAGGCCTGCAGCAAATGCTGCGAGTTTTTCTATCTCTGGGGTGCTGTCTTCAATGCCGAAATATTCGTCGAATGTCATGCCCTGCGGTGCAAATATCTGCAGTGTGGCTCCGAACCCTAGCGGGGCTGCTGTGATTGCGTATATCTTTTTTTGATATGCTTTTTTAAAGAGCAGTCTCCTTGCTTCAATCTCAAAAAAATCTATTCCATCTATAAAAATATCAGCATCCTTGAGAAATTCGTCAACATTTGAGCTGCTTATGCACTCTTTAAATACTTTTACATCAGCTGCGGGATTGATGTCTCTCACCATATCAGCCAGTGTCTCTGCCTTGTTTTTTCCGATAGTGCTATGGAATGCGCCGAATTGCCTGCTGACATTTACAGCCTCAAAAGTGTCCGGATCAGCTATGTTAAAGGAGCTTACTCCTAATCTGGCGAGAGTCAATATATGAAGACCGCCTACTCCTCCTGCGCCCGCAACTGCTACTCTTGATTTAATAAGTATCTTTTGTTCATTTTCTGTGAGCAGTCCTATATTGCGTTTGAATTCATTATTGATAAGGCTGTCCATGTCCATAATGTCTATCTCCCTGATGTGAGCTCTGACATTGCTCTGGTTATAGCCTCAAAATCTGGTCTGTATATCTCTCTCTGAATAAACCATGCGCGGTCTGAAAAGGAGAGTGCAGCTTCGAGCTGCGCATGTGCAATCAGAAGGTTGTCGATGGATGCGAGATAGTCCTGATACTCTTTTAGCATGTTGCTCTCCATCTCTATAAGGTCTGCAAGCATTATAACGCTTTCTGAATATCTGTCCAGAGCGCGTTTAAGATGAAATTCAGCTGTCGCGACTCTCTTTGCTGAATGCTCAACCTCGCGTTCCCTGTCTTTTATCATTCTCCATACTGACTCAGCCTCAAGCGATGCTGCGCGCTTTGCGTCATCAAGCTGATATTCTGCGCGCTGCTTAAGCGCCTTAGCCTTTGCTACTTCGCTTTTTGTCCTACCCCACTCAAAAAGATACCAGTCAACCCTTGCATTAAAAGACCAAACCTCTGGCCTGATAGAGTCTGTCTCTTTCTGTCTGGTGTATCTGCCGTCAATTGATGCCTTTGGATAAAAATCGCTCTTTGCCATTTCTATATTTTCATCAGCAGCTTTGATCCGTGCCTCGGATATTTTTATATCATGTCTGTTTGCTAGAGCAGTAATTTTTACCTGTTCGAGTGACACAGCGAGCATATTGTACTCAGATTTATCCATTAGTTCAGGTGTTGATGTCTGATCAAAATAAATAAGCCTGCTCAGTCTGCTAAAAGCCAGACTTTCTCTGTTTGAGGCCTTTTTTAGTTCAAGCTCTGATGCTGAAAGATCTGTTTCAGCTGTGAGAAAGTCGTCAATTTTTGTGTAGCCTTCCTTCATCAGCTCAGAGATTACGCGCAGCCGCTCTTTTTTTGATTCTATTATTTTTTCAAGGTTTTTTCTTATGCGCTGCTCTCTTAGCGACTCATAGTATGTTCTTTTTACCTCTGCTGTAAGCAGAGCCTTATGCTGTTCCGTGTTTTTTCTGGATATATCTGTAAATATTTCATGTTTGTATAGATTGTGTACCAGCTCTCCACCGCGGAATATAGGCTGCTCAACTATCAGGCTTGCTCCATAAGTCTCTTTGTTGTCCATGGATAGAGGGCCGCTAAGTACAGGCACTCCGGGTGCAAATGCATCCTTCATTATCATGGTTCTGTCTGACCTGTCGAGCATTGAATAGGCGCTTGACATCCTGAGTGATGGAAGCATTTTTGTTTTGGCTATATCCCTGTCTGCCTCAGCAACCGCTATCTCTGTTGCTGTTGCCTTGAGTGCGCTGTTGTTTTGAAGAGCCATGGATACACACTCATCAAGCGTGAGCTCAGCTCCATAGGCTGTGGATGCTGCGAAAAGCGCAGCTAATATTATTGAACAGGTGTTTTTCATTTCAAAAATTTAACAGTTACAGTCATTCCTCTTTTAAGTCCTGTGTAGTCATCGAGGCTTATATGTATCTCCTGTGTATTAATATCGAATGTTGAGGCTGGATCAAACAGTCTCTGGGATTTTCTTTTTACAGCAGAAAATACTTTTGTGACCCTGCCTTTATAAATTTTATCTTTGTATGTGTCTGTTGTTACCTCAACAGGCTGGTTCACTACTGAGCTGCCTACATTTGTCTCTTCGAGTTCAGCAGTTATTCTTAAATTTTCTGTGTCGATCAGTATGAGTATAGGCTCACCTGCATTTACAATCTCGCTGCTCTCTTTAAACTTTTCTACAACAAATCCGTCAATTGGAGATTTTATAGTATAGTCTTTCATCTGAGCCTCAATATGTGAGACTTCAGCTGATGCCCTCATTACAGATGCTTTTGCTCTTTCGATCTCTTCAGCACGAGGACCTGTTTTAGATTTCTCATAATTGGCCTTGTTCTCGTTCAGCTCCTCAGAGGCAACTCTCATCTTCTCTTCAGCTCTGTCCATATCAACAATTGTTGTTGCTTTGCTGGAGAGCAATCTTTTTTGTCGGTCATAGTCTGCCTTGGCCTTTTCATAAATAGATTCAGCACGCTTCATGCGGTGCATGGAGATCTCTATATCTTCCTGCCTGGTGCCTTTTTCTAGTTCTTTGAGCTGCGCTTTTGCCTCAGCAAGAGAAGCCTTTGCCATCGAGAGTCTGGAGGCTATTTTAGATCTGTCAAACTCCACAATTATATCGCCTTTTGCTACGCTGTCGCCTTTTTTAGGCAGCACCTTTGTGATCAGCTCATTAACCCTGCTGCTGATCTCTACATCGTGCTCTGTCTCGACTATGCCGCGGGCAGTTATATAGGAAGGCTTAAGCTGCTTGTTGACTTGGTTGGCAGTCTCTTTCTGCACAATTGATGGGCCGAGCAGTGAGAGTCCTGCTGCCAATAAAACAAGAATGACTAATATGAAAAGACTTGCTTGTTTTGTCTTCATGACTGCTGTCTCCTGTCTTCTTTAATTATCTTACCATCCTGCATATAAAGTATACGGTCAAACAGATCATTTATCCTGTTGTCATGAGTTGCAACTATTACGCATTTGTTTTGTTCAATAGAGAGTTTTTGGAGCAGCTCCATAACCTTTCTGCCATTGTCGTGGTCAAGATTTCCTGTTGGTTCATCAGCGAGTATCACCTGCGATCCTGATGCGAGCGCCCTTGCAACAGCAACGCGCTGCTTCTGCCCTCCGCTCAGGTCTCTTGGCAGAAAGTGCATTCTCTCTAAGAGACCCACTTCAGTCAGAAGGTTCTTTGCGCGCAAAGAAGCCTCATCTTCTGTAAAGCCTTTCAGGCTTAGCGCAAGCATCACATTTTCATAGGCTGTAAGTGCAGGGAAGAGATTAAATCCCTGAAATATGAATGACAGATATTTTTTTCTTATTGCAGGCAAATTATTTTCATCCAGATTTTCCACTCTGTTGTTGTAAACACGCAATGTGCCGCTGGTCGGTTTTAATATGCATCCGAGCATTGAAAGCAGAGTGGTCTTGCCGCTACCTGATGGACCGAGCAGTCCTACAACCTCTCCTTCTTTAAGCTCTATTGATACGCTTGATACTGCAGTAACCTCATTTTTCCCTTCAGAATAGGTTTTTGTCAGATTTTCAGTAGCTATCGCTGTTTTCATGATTTTTAACCCCTGAAGAGTATAGCAGGGTCGATTTTACGGATCTTTCTTATCGAGACGAATGCTGCTGCCAGACACATCAAGAGGGTCATTACAAGTACAGCCATGTTTACCGGAGCTGTCATTATCATAACCATACCGCTCGCCTTGTAAATCTTTACTGATACCAGAGATATGGCAAGGCTTAAGATAAAGCCAATCAATGCGTTTAGTATGGCTTGAGAGAAGATTATCTTGTATATGTCGATATTAAATGCGCCAAGCGCCTTGAGAGTGCCGAACTCTTTTATGTGTTCAACTGTTGAGTTGTATATTGTCTGTCCCACTATTAGGATTCCTATCGCAAAGCTTATCAGTATTGTGAGCAGAAAAGAGAATCCTATTCCTGTCTCTATAGACCAATATAGCCTCGTCTTCATGCTGAAGTCCTTTTTTGTATATATGTCGACATCTGTAAGCTTTGACTTTAGCTTCTCTACAACATTGCCGGCCTTATAGCCTGCTGCTGTTTTAATGACAATGAATACTGTGCAGTCAGGGCCTACATACTCAACAACTCTCTGGGCAAGGTTGTAAGATATAAAGACCATAGGCGCGGTTGTGAAAGACCTTACCCCTTCAGATATGCCGACAAGCTTAAGTCTTTTCCTTCCCACCTCGCGATAATCTCCAACCTTGATGTTGCCGAGCCTCTTCATGGATGATTCATCGACTATAAAGAAATCTCCGTTTTTAACATCATACGGCATGCCAGACACCATCTTCCATGGACCGCCGATTCCTGTGTCAGGATTGAACCCCACTATTTCTATCTGTTCTGTTCCGCCTTCTTTGTTTTTAATCAAATGCCAAGCTACTATAAGCTTTTCAGCGCTCTCGACTCCTTCTACTGAAAGGGCATGCTCATAAAAATACTCAGGGAAGGGCTGTGCGAAATCAAAATTGCGAGAGTTTTTTGAGATTACCCAGATATCTCCTTCAGTATTGTCTATGAGTATCGAAGAAGCTTCCATAAGCCCCATATATATACCGACTTGCGCAAATATGAGGCATACAGCAAAGACCACGCCCATAAGCGTGATGAGAGAGCGCACCTTGTCATACATTAATATTTTTAATGCTATTAAGAACATGTCCAATAATATCAGAAAACAGACATGCTTACAATGCGGTGGTTATTTCTTCAGCCGTCTTGCGCAGGGATGTTGATGCAGAATGTTCTGACCGTCCAATTCTTAAAAAGAGCATTATTGTGTCTTCTGAAAGATTAAATACTGATTTGAGAATTTTGTAGTGATGCATTACATCTTTTGCTTCTGATTTTGAAATTCCATCATATGCATCTGCAAGAATTCTCTGGATCAGCATGGCAGAGCCTGTCTCTATCTGAGCGCTCAGTCCCATTCTTGCTGCATCAAGAGATAGCCGCTGCATTAATCTGCCGCTGTCTATGAAGTTGAGTGCAGAATCATCAGGGGCTGTAATTATGCATATTGCAGCTGAGGAGCTGCAGAGCTTTCTGCCTTTTATTGATGCTATGGTGGATAATCCCAATTTGTTCATAAGGTTTGCCATACTCCATGTTTTGACAGTGCGCAGTATCATCTGCTCTATGTAAGAGAGTCCAAGATTTTTTATATATAACCCGTCTTTTGACTGTTCCGCTTCATTTTTTGTCCACCTCATATTTTCAAAAAGAGATTTGTGAAGCGCTCTGTTTCGGAGGCATATGCTGTTGTTGAAGCCGATGATTGATGAGAGTTCTTCTTTCTTTTCATCAGTGTCAGCGATCTTAAAACTAAGATGCGGAAACCAGAATGCCTGGTTAAGCAGACTGTTCTTCTCTTTTGAAGACAGAGCAGCAGCACTGTAAGGTTTTCTGTTAGTAGTTCTTTTTGGTATGAACTCAAACAGCGGATCTTTTTTTGGGGTTCCGGCAAGCAGTTCTAGCTCAGCAATAAGATTCGGGCGTTTTTTATCAGGGAAAAGTCTGAGTTCAGGATCAAATCCTGTTGCTTTTGAAGTTAAAATGACATTTTCTATAAGAGCGCCATGAGCTAAAAGTGATGACCTTTGCAGATAGTTATACAGTGATGCATCTCTGTCTGACAGGTTTAAGATTTTTATTACATTTCCTTTTACTTCAAAGCGCCAAGGCTGGCAGTTCCAGCTGGAGGGGGCAGTAACAGCAGTCTTTATTACATCTAATATTGTTCGGTTGGCCATATGATGTATCCTCAAGACTTTTATTACAAAGTATAGCATATGAAAAATAGGCATGCATTTGGTTGATGATGTGGGTGTGTAATCTTAAATCGGTTATAATTGTTTTATAAACATGCAGATGTGTTGGGGAGGGGATAATGGAGAAAAAGGATATTCAGAAACTTACTCTGGATAATATAGATATCCCGAGTCTTGCTCCAGTGGCTGTAATGGTTTTGAATCTTGCTGAAAAAGAGACAACATCTATTGATGAACTTAATGACATAATATCCAAAGACATGTCATTTTCTTCCCGCGTGCTGAAGATAGCAAACTCGCCTTTTTATGGAAGGCATGAGGTTACTGATATACCAAGCGCAATAAATATGATAGGATTTAAAGCTATGGTTTCACTGGTTGTTGGCGCAGCATCACGCGATATTTACCGCAAAAACAATATATTTGAGACAAAATTATGGGAGCATAGTCTGGCTGTATCGCTGGCTGCATCACTTATAGCTGAAAGGACAAAGGCAGCTAAAGCAGATGATTCGCTGGTTGCGGGTCTTATGCATGATACAGGCAAGGCTGTAATGAACCATAACCTTGAAGCATCATATGCCCAAGTTATAGAGATGGCTGAGAGCACAGAGTTCAGATATACAGAGGCAGAGGCAGAAATATTCGGATATGACCATACTGATGCAGGAGGAGTAGTAGCAAGAGCATGGAATTTGTCTCATGCTCTGCAGGCTGTTATGGAGCATCACCATTCGGATACATATCCAGGCGGTTTGACTGTTCAGCAGACCTCATTGTGCGATATTGTGAGAATAGCTGACAGTATATGCCTTAATCATGGATTTGGTATACACAAGGCGGTGCCTCAAGAAAAAGATGCAATGCATCGCATCTTTTTTAGTGATGAGATGGCTGAAAAGATTATTGAGGAGATGCCGGAGAAGTTTATACAGCAGCGCGAGCGGTTCTTCGACTAATCCAGAGTCGCCTCTATATACATTATGCCCGCCTCGTATTCATCTTCATCAGATTTTGAGCCCCATCTTACCATTGCGAGAGGGTGCTCAAGATTTTCCATCTCTAGCAAATATCCTTGCTGAAGCGGAGTGCTGGTCTTTATCCTCATGCCGCTGCCGCATTCATCGATTATTTCTGCGCTGCCATAGAGCTTGTCGTAGAACTTCTGTAACGAATTAACGTTGTCCTCTGGTGATCGGTCATGCAGACTGTAATAAGCCTTGAATATAAGATGTCCGTTTGATTTAATTCTCTGGTGATTTCTACGCTCAGATTCACGATTCCCCGATATGGTCCCCAAAATATTCCCCTAGTGCAATTTTTTTAAAAAAATGCCACAAAAATATAATATTTTTATATTAGCAATAAATGTTCCATAAGTTCATAGATAATTTTATTTTTAAATTTCCATATTATTCAGATTGTTATCAGGCTATTGAAATCTTGAGGTTGGATTGACTGTATGGATTTTTGTCAGTTTTGCCGACAGAGTGTCAGATAAACCGACACAATTTCTTCAAAATGTAATACAATATAAATTATCAGAATATTTGCAATACTGCAGAATTGTATTAACCTCTATGTTATATGTTTGTCTTTTATGTGATATTCAAGTTTATATGAACTATTCCGATATCACATATTGTTTCTTTAAACTGCTTTGTAAAAGACAAAAAACATTTTAATGCTCTGCTTGATATGGGCCTCAGGCTATAAGTGTGACTGAGAGGGCGGAGCATTACTGAAACTATTTTTTATGTTTTCTAAAAACCATAAAAACTCTAAAGCGCAGCGAGGAGAGGCTATGAAAAAATTCCTTATGATTTTGGCTGTCTGTTTGTGTCTAGGGTGTATATTTTTAGCAGGGTGTCAGGGTAAAACCAAGGATGATCTGCTTAAAGATGGCATTAAAAAAATTGAAGAGGGAAATGCACCCGGAGCTGTTGTGCTGCTAAAGAGTTCTCTTGAGAAAGACCCGAACTTTCTCGACGCCCGATATCAGCTTGCAAAGGCATACAGACTTACAGGAAAGTTTGAGCAGGCAGAACGTGAGATAGAAAAAAGCATAAGGATGAACCCTGCAAGATCGGATCTCCAACTTGAACAGATAAGAATATTTGTAGAAGCCGGTAAACCAGACAGAGCAATAGAGGAAGGCAAGAAATATATTGCTTCAAATCCGGACTCTGCTGAGGGATTTGAACTTCTCGGAACAGCGCATAGTCTTAAACAGTTATGGCTGGAAGCAGAAGACTACTATAATCAGTCTGTAAAAAAAGATCCTGAGAGGGCATCAGCAAGTATAGGGCTTGCTGCGGTATATATTAATAGCGGCAAGACTGATGCAGCAAAAAATTTGCTGAACAGCATAATAACCAAAAATCCGAAAAATACAAAAGCATATTATATGCTTGCTGCTATAGAATCTTCGGCTAATAACATTGAAAAAGCGCTTGAGCATTACAAAAAGATTAGCGAGATAAATCCTAATGATCCTGAAGCTCACTACAGGACAGGTATGATCTACTTAAATAAGTCTGACTCAGAAAATGCTGATAAAACAGCTAAACTTCTTGTTGATAAATTTCCAAAAGTGCCTCATGGATATATAATGCAGGGCATTATGCTTTTCAATAAAAAAAGCTATAGAGAGTCAATAGCTATCCTTCAAAAGAGCATATCAGTAAGGCCAACCATTCCAGCCTACTATTATTTAGGTTTAAGCCACTATGCTCTTAATGAAAATGAGATGGCGCTTTCACAGATCAAGAGGGCTCTGGAGTATAACCCGAAATTCAGCCAGGCAAGGCTTGTGGCTGCTGCTATACAGATAAAACAGAAGAGAACAGATACAGCAGTTGAAGAGATAGAAAAAGTTATAAATGATGATCCAAAGAACAGCGCTGCACATACCCTGCTTGCTAATGCATATGTTGCTGAGGGTAAATATGATAAGGCTATGAAGGCTCTTGACGATGCTGTTGCTGCAAATCCAAAGATTGCACAGACGCGTCTCAAAAAAGGTGTGTTAAGCCTTAATCTTGGAGATTCAAGATCAGCAGAGTCCGAGTTCAGGGCAGCGCTGGATGTAGCTCCTGATGCTCTTAATACTAGAATGATCCTTGCTTCTTACTATATGCATCAGAAGAATACAGCAAAGGCTGTCGAGATACTAAAGCAGGGGATTTCCAATTCTAAAAGGGACGCATTTATCTACAATACTCTCTCTTCTATAGCGTTGCGCGAAGGCAAACAGGCGGATGCGTTATCCTATCTTGCAAAGGCAAAGGCTGCGGATCCTAATTATTTTCAGCCATACCACAGCCTTGCCATATATCATATCGCAAGGGGAGAACATGGCAAGGCTATAGCTGAGTATTCAGAGGTCTTGAAGAGAGATCCAAAAAATGTTCCAGCTCTGATAAATACAGCGCTTACATATGATCTCATTGGTAATAACGCAGAGGCTTTATCTTACCTCAACAAGGCAAAATCAACTGGCGAGGTCACTGGATATACCGGTCTTGCCAACTACTATGTGAGAAAGAAAGACAATAAAAAAGCGTTGGCAGTAGTAGATGAACTAATCAAGGCAAAACCTGATCTTCTGGATGCATACGAGCTTAAAGGAAGAATATTCCTAATTGACAAGAAATATAACGATGCTGTTGATGCCTTCCAGAAACTGGAGCAGAAGAATCCGGAAAAGGCCATAGCCTTGACACTTGCAGCATATACATCTGCAAAAGACTATAATTCTGCTCTGAAATTTATTGACAAGCATATTGACAAGAGCCAGAGAAGAGCTGGGCTGCTTGCTGAAAAAGCAAGACTTTATGCTGTTATGAAGGACTGGCCCAAGGCACAGGATACAGCACAAAGACTTATAAGGGAGACTCCCCGTTCAGCAGGAGGATATATAGTGCTGGCTTCTGTATATGAAGCTCAAGGCAGTTCTGATAAGGCGATGGAAGCCATAAAAACAGGCATTCAGATAGATTCAAAAAACAGCGCAGCTCGTTTTATGCTTGCAGGGCTTTATGGAAAGAAGAAGGACTATAACCAAGCATTAGCCATATATAAAGATATACAGAAGCAGGATTCAAAAAATCTGCAAGCAGCCTTTTTTGAGGGCAATACATATGAAGTTATGGGCAAAAAGTCTGATGCTGTGAAAAAATATGAGTCTATACTGGCAAAGTCCGAACAGTTTACGCCAGCCATTAATAATCTGGCTTATCTCTATCTGTCAGGCTATGGAAAACCTGAAAAGGCGCTCGAACTTGCGCTGCGCGCCTATAAGCTTTCTCCTGAGCGTGCTGAGGTGCAGGATACTCTCGGATACGCTCTGCTGAGAAACAGTAGAAACCAAGATGCGCTAAAGGTTATGAAGACAGCAGCTTCCATGGCTCCGGCTAATCCAACAATCCAGTATCATCTGGCTCTTGCATACAGGGCAAACGGAGAAAAATCTATGGCTATAGATGCTGTTCAAAACGCATTGAAGTCAAAAAACTTCCTAGAACTTAAAGATGCAGAGAAGCTTTTTTCAGAACTCAAGGCATCGAAGAAGTAGCAACTATTAGATGAAGACCAACTTCTGGTTCATAATAGGGGACATCCTGCTGTCTCTGTTTGCTGTGTTTCTGAGCTTCAATATTCTGGGCTCAGAGATGGGCAGAGATCTGGAGTATATACAGCTTGTCCCCTTTGTCGGCATAATCTGCCTTGCATCATTCATGTTTGAGCTTTACAACATGGAGAGGTACAAGCCTATCAGATTCCACCTTTTTGATGTAGGCATGTCTATTCTCCTGTCATTTTTGCTGCTTTCAACATTTTATTACCTTTTCCCTTACCTTATGATCAAGCAGGATCTTTTTATATCTTCTCTTGCCATGTTCGGACTTCTTCAGGCAGGCTTCCACTGTGCTTATCTTACAGCTACAAAATCCTTAAGACTAACACGCAGGGTGCTGGTGCTTGGAACCGGTGCATTGGCTCTAAAAGTGTCTGAAGCTATCTCAGAGTCTGACAGGACGCACAAGCTTGTTGGGTTCATAAAGATGTCTGACAAGACCACAAAAGTTGCTGAAGATATGGTGCTTGGCACAAGCAAAGAGATTATGAATGTGGTGGACAGAGAGAAGATACAGAGAATAGTTGTCGCTATAACTGAGAGAAGGGGCATCTTTCCTGTTCAGGAGATCTTGAAGTGCAAATTCAACGGCGTAAATATTACTGAGGCGCCTAATTTTTATGAAGAGATGACAGGGAAGCTGCTTATAGAGAATATAAACCCCAGCTGGTTTATATTCTGCCATAGCATGCAGTTAAGTGAATTGAGGCTTATGATAAAAAGGATTACAGATATATTTGTTTCAATAATTGCAGCTGCAGTATTTCTGCCTCTTGTGCCATTCATTGCTCTTGCAGTTAAGCTCGACTCAAAAGGCGATATATTTTTCAGGCAAAAGAGAGTTGGTAATTACGGCAGAGTCTTTACGCTATATAAGTTCAGGACAATGAGGCAGGATGCAGAAAAAGGCACAGGGGCTGTCTGGGCAAAAGAAGGAGATTCAAGAGTAACAAGGATAGGCAGGTTTTTGCGCAAGTCACGCCTTGATGAGATTCCTCAGATCTACAATATTCTTAAAGGAGAAATGAGTATAATAGGCCCGAGGCCAGAGAGGCCTGAATTTATCGAAGGCCTGAGCAAGGTTATCTCATTTTATACAGAGAGGCATTCAGTAAAACCGGGTCTTACCGGCTGGGCTCAAGTGAGGTATCCTTACGGAGCCTCTGTTGAGGATGCTATAGAAAAACTCAGATATGATCTTTATTACATCAAAAATCTATCTATAATGTTTGACCTCGGGATAATCTTAGAAACCATAAAAGTTATGCTCTTTGGCAAGGGCGCAAGGTAGGAGGCTTTTTATGAAGAAGCTGTTATTGGTGTTATTATTTATGTTTATTTTTTCATTCTGTTTTTTTACTGCAGCCCAATCGTATGATGTGATTGGAGAGGAAGATCAGCTCGAAATAGCTGTCTGGGGTTATCCTGATCTCAAAGTAAATGTGCCAGTCAGACCCGGAGGCATGATATCTGTGCCTTTTGTTGGAGAGGTCAAAGCATCAGGCATGACTCCTCAGGGTCTTAAGGAATACCTCGAAAAAGAGTATTCCAATTTTATAAAAACTCCGACAGTCAGCGTAGTGGTTACTGCTGTAAACAGCTTTAAAGTGTTTGTAATGGGCTCAGGAATAGGCGCTGGCAAGCCCGGAGCTGAGACTGCCGGAGTTACCGGTGTAACATCCGGAGCCATGACCCTGAAGAGAAAAACGTCACTTCTTCAGCTTCTTTCGATGCTCGGATTTCAGAAAGATGCCGATCTTCACAGTGCATATATGATGCGGGATAACAAGAAGATGAAGATAAATTTTCATAATCTCGTTTTTAAGGGAGATGCTTCTCAGGACATACAGCTAAAGCCTAATGACCTTATATTTGTGCCTGTTAATGCTGAAAAAAGAGTTAGGGTGGTCGGAGCTGTAAAAACCCCCGGCATGGTCGCTTTTGTCGACGGCATGACAGTGCTTGATGCCATACTGAGCGCTGGAGGATTCAACGAATTTGCTAGCCAGAACAGTGTGGTTGTTATGAGAAAAGAGGGAGAAGAGACTAAGAATATTGAAGTTCCTGTAAAGAGCATAATCAATAGCGGGGAGATTACAAAAATGCCTGCCCTTATGCCTGGAGATACAATAAGAGTAGATACAGGACTATTTTAGGAGGAATGATGCAGCACGGCGGCAAAGGATTTGATATAAAGCAGTACCTCATGATGCTCAAAAAGCGCAGGTATCTGTCGCTTATTGTATTTTTGGTTGTTATGTCCGGATTTGCATGGTCCGGATATTTTATGCCAAATCAGTATGAAGCCTCATCAACAGTATTTGTCCAGAGAAGTTCTGTAATTGATCCGCTCATGCAGGGAGTAGGCATTTCAGGTACTCTTGATGACAGGCTCAGAACACTAAAGGAAAGACTGGTAAGCAGAAACATTATCGAGCGTGTGATAAGGAAGCTTGATCTTGATGTTTATGCCAAGACGCCTGAACGCTACGAAACGCTTATTGAGGACATTAGAAAGTCTCTCGGTATAATGATTAAGGCGCCAAGGGGCAAAGAGGTTGCTGACCTTTTTACAATATCTTACGTAGGTGAAAATCCGCGCAGGGCAAGGGATATTGTAAATACACTCATAAGCGAGTATATAGATGAAAATATGGGTTTTAGACGTTCTGATGCATATGGAGCTTTTGAGTTTATACAGACTCAGCTTAATGAATACAAGGCAAAGCTTGAAGAATCTGATAAGGCGATCAGGCAGTTCAGAGAGAAAAACCCCAGAATGATTCCGCAGAACGAGACAGCAGTTGCAGCAAGAGTCGAGAGCTTTCAGGCAGCAAAAATTGAGAGTGAGATAAAGCTGCGCGAGCTGCAAAGACGCAAAGAAAATCTTCAGAAGCAGCTTTCAGGCGAAAAAGAGCTGACTGTTGCTGTTGTCACTAAAGAAGGCACGCCTCAGTCAAGGCTCAACCATCTTAACAGCCAGCTTGTTATAATGATGTCGAAATATACAGAAAAACATCCTGAGATGATCAGGATAAGGGGAGAGATAGAAGAGCTTCAAAAGCAGATCGAAAATCCCAAAGGTCAATCTGAAATTATGTCTGCATCCGAGACATCAGCAATGAACCCTATATATCAGCAGTTAAGGGAAGACCTTGCAAAGACAGATGCTGAGATAGAATCTCTCAAGGCCAGGATACATGAGCTTTCCAAGCAGCAGGCATCTGCACAGAATATTTTGAGCAGCATGCCGCGCGAGCAGGAGGAGTGGGTAAGGTTGATGCGCGACAGGACAGTGAATCAGAGAATTTATGATGACTTGGTTCAGAAGCTTGAGAGCGCAAGAATATCAAAGAATCTTGAAACAACAGACAAGGGTGATTCGTTCAAGATTGTTGATCCTGCAATAACCCCGACAATTCCTGTCAGTCCGGATAAGGTGATGCTTATAATTATGGGTCTTGTTTTTGGTGCCGCAGCAGCACTGGGAGCTGCCATAGGCATAGAGTCCATTAATCCGTCATTCAGGGATGAGGAGTCTATTATGGAAACACTTAATCTGCCTGTACTAGGCTCAATAAGGCATATAGAGGTTTTTGATGCTGATGTGGCAGCAGTTAAGAAGAGGGATAAAAAGATCTTTGCTGCAGCAGGCGCCTACACCACTATAATTCTTCTTCTGCTAGCAAAGGAGCTGGTTTATAAATTTACTGGTGTGACAATAGCAGGTTTTTAACAGGAGATAAAACAATATGAGCAAAATAGAAAAAGCGCTCCAGAAAGCGATGGAAAATAGAGGGTCTCAGCAGCATCTTGAGCCGGCAAAGCAGACTAAGGATGTTGAATCTACAGAATCCAGAGCTGAGGAATACAAGGCATTATTGGAAGTTGCTAAGGAAATTGATCCTGCAGGAGTGGATAAGCATGTGGTCTGTGTAACTGATCCTTATTCCTTGGTAGCAGAGCAGTACAAGAGGCTAAGGGCTAAAATCATAAGAGACACAGCAAAAGATAATAGAAATATAATAATGGTTTCGAGCGCAAATATGTCTGAGGGTAAGAGCATAACATCAGCGAATTTAGCAGTCTCTATAGCTCAGGAACTGGATCATACAGTCCTGCTTGTTGATGCTGATCTCAGAAGACCGTCGCTGCATAAATATTTCGGCATCAATCCTCAATACGGACTTAGTGAATATCTGCAGGGCACAAAAGAGCTTTCCGAAGTGCTGATAAAGACCGGCGTTGGCAAGCTTGTATTTCTGCCTGCTGGACAGCCGCCGGAAAATCCTTCAGAGCTGCTGGCATCGGCAAGGATGAGAGACCTTATAAAGGAGATGAAAAACAGGTATAAGGATAGGTATGTAATACTGGACAGCTCTCCGATACTGGTAACAGCAGATGCGATAGCTTTGAGCAGGAACATGGACGGACTGGTCTTTGTTGTGCAGTCTGATAATACCCATAAGAAGGATGCGGTCAAGGCATTGAATATGATCAAGGGAACCCCTGTAATTGGTATAGTCATGAATGATGTGCCTGAATATTTATCAAATGAGAAAGATGACTACAGCAGCTACAGGTATGGGTCTTATATCAAGAGTTCTGCAGCATAACAGGTTACAAAATAAACATAAGTAATGGTGAAATAGAATGTATCTAGATTTTTTCGGACTCAAGTGCAAACCTTTTGAGCTTGTGCCAGACCCTGAGTTTTTACTTATGAGCAGAGGCCACAAGCGCGCACTCACGCATCTTAATTATGGCATAGTCGAAAACTCAGGCTTTATACTCGTTACCGGTGAAGTAGGCACAGGCAAAACCACACTGATAAGAAGTATGATGAAGAAGCTTGCTGATGACATAAAGCTGGCACGCGTAAATAACACAAGAGTCACATCTGAACAGCTAATCTCGATGATCAATGAAGACTTTGGTCTGGATATAAAGGGAAAGCCAAAGACAGAGATGCTGAGTGACCTTACTGATTTTCTTATAGTGCAGTATGCTTCAGGCGGTAGATCAATGCTTATAATTGATGAGGCTCAGAACCTCTCTGCTGATCTGCTTGAAGAGATAAGACTGCTCTCGAATCTCGAGACAGATAAATCAAAACTCCTCCAGATAATACTAGTCGGCCAGCCTGAACTCCTAAAGACTCTCGGCAGACCTGAGCTGAGACAGCTCCGGCAGCGCATAAGCATAAGCTGCCAGATAAATCCAATATCAAAAGAGGAGACAGAAGAGTATATACTCCACAGACTAGAAGTTGCGGGCAATCGAACTGCAGTGGAGTTTTCAGGCTCATCCATAGAGAGCATACATGCATTCAGCAGGGGAGTTCCCAGGCTTATAAACATAGCATGCGATTTTCTTCTGCTATCCGCATTTGCTGATGATAGCAGGGTGATTACAGAAGAGCTTGTTAAGGATGTTCTTGGCGAAATTGAGATGACGCACGGCTACTGGCTGGATGATCTTCCTGAAAAAGAATCAGCAGATACCGCTCAGATGAGTGAAGAAAAGGGCAGGGATCTGATCGAAAGGCTCGAAAATATAGAGTCAATAGCCCATAAAGTCGAGATCTCAAAAGCAGAACGCGAAGATATACTGTTAAGGATTTCGCAGCTTGAAGAGATGATAGAAAAGACGATCAGCCATTTTAATAATGAGCTGTCATCTATCAGCACAAAAAAAATTGAGATACAGCTTCTGAAGATAAATAAAGATGTTATATCAATCAAAAACAAGCTGCTTGACATCGAGACCAGAGCGCCTTATGAAGAGACTGAAGGCATGAAGAAAAAAAAGACGCTCTGGGGCAGGATATTTAACTAGCCCGACCTTAAAATTCTGTTTCCATCCTTTCTGCAGAAATATTAATTATGAATTCAGATCGATTTATATTGGGGATATGTGGAGGTTCAGGTTCAGGCAAGACCTATACAGTGGTAGCTATTAAAGAGAAGCTGCCTTTCGGATCTGTCAGCCTGCTGGATCAGGATTCTTATTACAGAGATTTGTCTCACCTCACATCAGAAAAGAGAAGCTCGATTAATTTTGATCACCCAGGCGCGATCGATTTTGATCTTTTGATCAGAGATTTGGAGCGCTTGTCAGCTGGTGATGTTGTAAAAAAGCCGGTTTATGATTTCAGCGCCCACCGCAGAGCATCTTCATTGCAGCCTGTTAATCCTGCTCCAATAATAATTATTGAAGGGCACCATATATTCTGCAATGAAGAGCTGCGCAGCAAGATTGATCATAAGGTTTTTCTGAATGTGGAAATGGATATCCGTTTTATCAGGCGTCTTGGCCGTGATATAAAAGAGCGCGGAAGGGATCTTGATAGTGTAGTGCAGCAATATATGAATTCAGTCAGGCCTATGGACATAGAATTCGTTCAGTCATCTATGAAGTATGCTGATACAGTGATATGCAGAGAAGATCATGAGCTTAAGCTTAATGAAATTGTTTCCATCCTTAAGAGCTACCTGAAAAACAGAAGAGTTGAAAATGAATAAATTATATGCTGCTATATCACTGGTATTTGTTCTTTTCATTCTGCAGGCATGTAGTGATGTTAATCCGGCGCAGGCAGTTGATGAAGATACCAGGACTTCGGTAGACTTTAACGGCTTTTCACTCGAGAAATTGGGAGTAAAGGCATGGAAGGGAGCTGGCGACGGAGGTGAAGTTCATGATGCAGGCAGGTTATTTTATGCAGAAGGTAAAGACGGCGGTTCTCAGGTTGTTATATCTACAGGCAAGCTTAATATAGTTCTCAGGGCAGGCAGCTTCTATGAGCTTAGAACTGAGGTTAAGACTGAAGGCACAATAAATTATTTTGATTATATCGCTGCGCTGAGAAGCGGTAAAAACCGTGATGTATATGAAAAATTCGATAAGTTTGAATCTTGGACCCCGATAGTTTTGCTTATCAGTCCTCAGGATGATGTAGTGCCCTCATATTTTGGAGTCAGACTCTATGGCAAGGGCAAAATTTACTCTAAACCATTTTTCCTGCGTGAACTCACAAAGGATGAGTTTTTGCAGAAAAATAAGGCTTTAGCTACTGAAAAAAAAGAGAGAGAGCAAAAGCGTATCGAGAAAGAGCTTATGGCGTATTCACCCTCTTTGGTATTGGCGGCTTCTGATGCACCTGAACAGTTTAAGCTATGGGGGGTGGCAGAAGATGCTTTTCCTCCTCTTCCTATCGGGTGGCAGAGGGTTCCAGCTGAATATTCATCCCTCGACAAGTCTGTTGCAGAGCGTTTAAAAAGTTCTGACCATATTCTTTTTTCGCGTCCTTATACAGCTCCTGTTTATCTTGAATCTCTGCCCAGAGAAAAAGAGCTGATAAATAAAATTTCAGCTCAGGCAACACCCGGCGAGTATGAGCCGATGACATTTTCTCTGTATGCGGCAAAGAATCTTAAAGGCATAAAAATACATGTAACAGACCTTAAATCCGATAGAGGGCAGGTGATAAAAAGCTCCAATATTGATATCAGGACTGTCAATTTCATCAGAAAGATTAAGGACAATAACAAAAAAACATATTTCCTTATGCCATTGACTCTTGGCAAGGGGCCAGACTGGATTGATGAAAAGACATCACGCCGCTACTGGATCACAGTATTTGTACCTAATAACGTTCCATCAGGTCTGTATCGCGGAACTCTGCATATAGAAGCATCAAATATCAGGAAAAAACAGATGCCTGTAGAATTTACTGTTTTGCCTTTCAGTCTGCTTGAGCCGCCGATTGTCAGGTTTATGTGGAGTCCTTACAAGTCAATTCACGAGCAGAACGAATTCAAAATGTATAAGGACATGGCTGAGCATGGCATGACAACTATGATGATTCATGGTGAGGTGAAGACAAGGGATCAGAAGATAGGCCCGGAGGATGTCGACAATATCGTAAAATCTGTTGACAAGCATATCGGCTATTACAATAAAGCAGGATTCAGGGATAACCCGATAGGAGGTATAAGCAATAACCAGATCATCTACTATTGGGATAAAGAGATAAAATGGTTCAAGTACTGGCCTATAAACACCGACATGGAGAAAAGCTTTCTGGATGTTTACAGAAAGGTTTTTATGGAAAACAGTGCAAGTAAAAACTGGCCAGAGTTTTACCATTATATTGTTGATGAGCCGGGCGGAATGCGTCCTGAGAACCTTAAGCCTTCTGCTCACTACCTTAATATATTTAAGAAAGAGTATCCGCAGTTTAAGACCTTCGTTACTATAGGCGGCGGGATGAAGAGAGGTTATGATGAGGTGGGTATGCTCAGCAAGCATCTTGATGTAACCTGCACAAATTATGCTACTAAGGATGTAGTTGGCCGGCTCGCTAAGCTGAAGTCAGACTTCTGGATATATAATGGCTCCTCAATGAACATGGAGCCAGTTAAAGAGCGCTTCTTTTTTGGATGGTTTGCATGGAAAGCCGGAGCGCATGGTATAGGACAGTGGACATACGCATGGGCCGGCTCTCCATTTGTGTCTGTATTTAGAGATGGAAGACAGGATTATGCTCTGGAGACAAAGGGAGGCTTTCTGCCCACAGCAGGGCTCGAAATCATCAGGGAAGGAATTGACGACTACAAATATATTTACACGCTCTCCAGACTTATTAAATACGCAAAAGAGTCTGGCGACAATGCGATGAGGCATAAAGCTCAGAAAGCAGAAGCGGATCTGAGAGCATTACTGCAGAAGGTGAATCTTAATTATCTGCGCGGATCTGATGTGCCTGAAAGCAGGATTGTAGGCATATCGCCTGAACACCTTGAATTATTCAGAACTCAGGTGGCATCTCTTATAAGCGACCTGGCTCGTCACAGCAGAACTTCTTGGTCGCAATTAAAGCAGAAGTTAAAAGCAATGCCTGAAGCTCAACCTATTGTGCCTTCAGAGGAAGACTGGAAGCAGACAGCGCCAGAACAAGCGATAGGCAATGACTTGTTGGAAACTGTAAAAATGGATGGTTCAAAAACAGGCTGGAGAATTCAGATCTGGCAGGGGCAGGGAAGAGGTGATTTCAACTTAGGCCCTGCATATCAGGGCAGCAGATCTTCAGTCCTGACAGTTAGCAGTGATGCTGCATCAGATAATGGCGCTCTCGTACTAAACAAGCCCAATGTGCTGATGAAAAAAGGAGTGCGTTACAGGCTTTCTGCATGGATCAAGTCAGCTGGGGTTGCGCAGCATGCGGTGCTGTATGCTGCTGTGCGGGCAGGAGGTATATCAGATGTAAGCAGCGAAAAGGTTAAAGGAGACACAGACTGGAAGTATGTCTGGATAGAGTTTACTCCTGAAGAAGACTGCAGTCCGCAATACTTTGCTGTACGTCTTTGGGGTAAAGGTACAGTATACGTAAATAAAATAATGCTTCAGGCGGTTTAGTATTGGTTCTTTTTTATCTGCTTATTTTTTTGATTCCATTTCCAGAGTATCGAAGATTCAGCGGATTTTTTGCTGATATGACGTTGATAAAAGTCGTGGGCATCCTGACTGTTATATATGCCATATACAGGCATATGCAGGGTTTGAAAAACGGGTTCTGGCCCCCAGAAAGAACAAAGTTCTGGTTCTTCTGTTTTTTTGCCGGACTTTTTACAATCCATTTTTCCGGCAAGGTGATTTCAGATTGGGCTGTGCATGTAGCGCTTTTTTATGTTGTAATGGTGCTTGTAGATTCACTCGAAGTTATCATCAAGTCTTTTTTTGTAACTATAGCAGCTATGCTTGTAAACTGCATCCAGTCCTGGAAGGGGCTGTATATTTATAGTTACTATGCCAGACCAACAGGCAGCTTCGATGACGCCAACTATTTCGCATTGGGACTGATTGTTAGCATAGGTATGGCAGCATGCCTGTACAAGCTTTATCCAAAGTACAAAATCTTTTTTTCCGTCAGTATGCTCATGCTGTTTTTTACTCTTATGCTCACTGCATCAAGAGGCGGCATACTCGGGCTGGGTATAATGACGATGCTTTTCCTGCTTAAGCTTAAAAAGCCTCAAAAGGTGATATTCTATTCTGCTCTTTTATCGATTATTACAACAGTAATAATAATTAATTTTGCCCCTGATGTTGCTGTCAGATTTAAAGGCGAAGATCATAGCACAGCCAGCTCTACAGAAAACCGTAAAAATATGCTGATCACCGGGATAAATATGGTAAAAGAAAACAAATTGACCGGAATCGGATATGGCAATTTCAAACCAATGGCAAGAGAATACAACCCGGAGCTTACAGATACAGTATTTGTGGCTCATAATTCATATCTATCTGTTGCTGCAGAGCTTGGACTTCCCATGCTAGCTGCTTTTTTGATCTTGCTCGGATCAGTCTATTTCAGTATACGAAAATTTATAAGACTTACTAAGGAAAATGAGCGGATGCTAACGGTTTTAAACACAATACAGATCGTTTTTGTCGGCTACTGTTGCTCAATAGCTTTTCTTACTGCAGAGCGCGAGAAATATCTGTGGCTGCTAATTCTATTTATCATGGCGCTTGGCAAGCTTGTGCGTACGGAGCAGTCGAAGAAAAGAGAACAGCAGGAGTATGTGTTAACTGGAGCATAGAATATTTAGATACAGATTTTTATATTTAGCAGGCAGTCCTGAATTTTGATTGAGCCATGAAAGTATCTGTAATCATACCAACATACAACAGAGGTCATATTTTAGAGCGTGCTATTGAAAGTGTTATGGCGCAGACATATGCAAACTGGGAACTAATAATTGTTGACGACGGATCAACAGACAACACAGAAGAACTGACAAGAACGTACCTATCTGAGAGCAGAGTCTATTTTTTCAGACAGGAAAATACAGGGGTAGCAGCTGCAAGGAATACCGGAATTGCTCATGCAACTGGCGATCTGATAGCATTTTTGGATTCTGATGATGCATGGGAGAAGGAAAAGCTCGCAACTGAGGTTGATATATATGAAAAACATCCAGAGGTTGGCATGGCATTTTCAGATGTGCAGACCGTTAAGGACGGAGCAATAACACATTCGTATATGCCATGCATGCCCCTGTTTTCTTCTATGGTTGATAAATCACTTGATGTCAATATATTTCCTTCAAGGGCTATCTTTGCCATGCTCTTGCAGGAGTACCCTACAATCCCGAGCGCTACCACAGTAAGAAAAAAACTGATCGATCAAAATGGTATGTTTAAGCTGATGAATGCAGAAGACTGGGAATTTGCTTTGAGAATCTCCAGATATGCTGATATTGCATATATAAATAAACCATTGGCAACAAGATTCATTCAAGGGGATTCAGTTAACAGCACAAAAAAACCCTATGCATTGCGGGATATGATTTTAGAGCTGAGTAATTACAGAAAACCTAAAGTGTGCGATTCTTCAGAAAGGGCAGCAGCAAGGAATGGACAAGAAACCCTTTACAGATTTCTCGGATGGTATTATCTGCATAATAAAATGCGTAGAAAGGCGATTTCAACTTATATAAAAGGATTTTTAGATCTGAGAAGCGGTGAGATGCTTTTCAGGTCTTTTGGAGTTCTTATCCCTGCGCCTATCTATAATTTAATAAAAAACCTTTTCTGCTCGCAGGCTGTGCAATGCAAGAGTGATCTTGTCCCAAAATGAGAGATATGCAGAAAGAAAATATACTTATGCTTTTTGGAGCAGATTCTTCCCTGCAATGGGGGCGTTCATATCAGATCGCTAAGGCATTTAGCTCTATGGGTCACAAAGTCTTATATATTGATTTGCCCTTGTCTTTGCAGAAGGGATTTTGTCCTAAAAAACAAAAAGACAAAGAAGAGCGCTTCGAAGTTTTTCAGCCGCTGCTTGGGCTGCCATGCGCAAAGTTTGCATGGCTGAGGCAGATCAATTTTCTTATCCAGAAGCAGCAGCTTAACAGATATCTTGAAAAAACCGGATTCAGCCCTTCAATAGTATGGGCATACGCACCCTATGAGCCAAGGTTGGCCAAATATATCAAAGAGACTTATAATCCGCATCTTGTTGTGCACGATATTGCGGATGAGAGAATTGCTCTTGCGGAAACACAGTCTGGCCAGAGAGCTGCCAGAGTCACAAAAAAGTATGAAGAAGAAATAGCTGGTTACTGTGATGCAGTAATAACTATAACAGAGAAGCTCCGGGATACAAAAAAGCATCTTCATGAATCTATTTTTGTAATGCCAAACGGAGTTGATATGGATATGTTCAAAAAAAATGCTGAATACACCAAGCCCGAATATTTCCCTGATACCGAGGGAAAGGTTGTGCTGTATATCGGAGCAATAGAAGAATGGGTTGATGTAGAAGCTATTTATGCTGCTGCTGCTTCTGAAAATGGTTTGGATTTTTTGTGTGTAGGTCCGGTGCGCTCTGATATATCAAAGCTGAAACAGCTCAGAAATGTTCATTTAATAGGGTCAAAGCCATACAGCGAAATGCCCGGATATATTGCACATTCTGATGTATGCATACTTCCTTTTAAAGATAATGAGATAACCCGCAACAGTGATCCTCTTAAACTACTCCAATATCTGAGCATGGGCAAACCAGTGGTTGCATTAAAATTTGAAGGTATAAACGATTTTGGTGGCGCTGTTTCAGCGGCATTAACTTATCAGGAGTTTTCCAATATGATACATCTTGCTGCAGAGCAGACTGATAATGTGCCGGCAATTGTTTATGAGTATGATTGGAAAAATCTTCTATCCCGCACTTTGGGACTGCTTGAGGGGATAAGGAGAAAGGCATGAAATACGCTGGAAAGAAAAAGGTGCTGAGTGTATTTGGAACAAGGCCTGAGGCCATAAAGATGTCTCCGGTAGTAACAATGCTGCAGGATAAGCCTGACATTTTTAAGAGTATTGTATGCGTTACAGCGCAGCACCGTCAGATGCTGGATCAGGTGCTCGAAATATTCGGAATTGTGCCAGACTATGACCTAAATATAATGAAGCCGGGACAGGATTTATTTGATGTCACCTGCAATGTTCTTTCTGGCCTTAAACAGGTTTTGATTGATGAAGCCCCTGATATTGTGCTTGTGCATGGAGACACTACAACAACAATGGCCGCTGCTATAGCAGCATACTACTGCAAAATACCTGTTGGTCATGTAGAAGCAGGACTGCGCACTCACAATAAATTTGCTCCCTTTCCAGAAGAAATAAACCGTACTGTGGCAGCACGTCTAACTGATATGCACTTTTCTCCTACAGAGAGGTCAAGACAGAATCTCCTTAAAGAAGGAATTGATGACGCAAACATATTTGTTACTGGCAATACCGGAGTGGACGCTCTGTTTGCAGCACTCAAGCGTATAAAGAAGGATCATGCATTAGAATTAAAGCTTAAGGAGCAGTTCTCTTTTCTTGATGAATCAAGAAGGCTTATTTTGGTTACAGGCCATAGGCGTGAAAATTTCGGCGAAGGATTCGAAAATATATGCAATGCATTGGCAGATATCGCGATGCAGCATTCTGACGCAGAGATCTTATATCCTGTGCACCTCAACCCAAATGTACAGGAGCCGGTAAAGAGAATACTCGGCAATAGCAAGTTGGACAATATTCATCTTATTGAACCCGTCGATTATCTGCCTTTTGTTTATTTGATGAACAGGTCTTATTTTATCATCACTGACTCTGGAGGAGTGCAGGAAGAGGCTCCTTCTTTAGGCAAGCCAGTGCTCGTGATGCGAGAAACAACAGAGCGTCCCGAAGCAGTAGATGCAGGCACTGTAAAGCTGGTAGGCCCTTTCCGCAGTTCAATAGTTTCTGCTTCCAGCATGTTGATGGAAAATCAGCTCGAGTATAACAAAATGGCTATGGCGCACAATCCATATGGTGATGGCACGGCAGCAGCTAGGATTATTGACGCCATCAGCAAAACTATCAAAAGTGGCTGAAAAAAAAACACTTTTAGAAGAAATTCAGTCTGATCTTCATACAAATGGCATTAAGTTAACCTTTTCGCCATTAAGGTTGTTTAAGGTAATTTTAAGCTACAGGTTTTTGCCGATTGTGATGATGCGGCTGGTTGTGAATGATCTCTTTTTGTTGAGTGGTATTTCTAGGATAGCCTTGAATATTTTATATCATATGGAAATAGGCAGAAATGTTCGTATTGGCAAGTCTCTGCATTTGCCTCATCCTTCAGGTATTGTTATTGCCACAGGAACGCAAATCGGCGATAACTGCGCAATATACCATCGAACAACCTTTGCAGAAAAAGGCGGCATGCATAAAGGTCCGGTTTTGGGAAACTGTTGTGTAGTCGGTACAGGGACAGTTATTCTTGGCAACCTGCACATTGGCGACAATGTAAAAATAGGTCCAAACTCGGTTGTAATTTATGATGTTCCTTCAAATACGATCGCATTTGGCAACCCCCTTGTTTTAAAGCAGGTATCAAATGCAAAAACAGCAGATTAGCAATGCTAAAAACAAAAAAAAGGTTCTTCTTATCGGATATTATGGGCACAAAAATGTTGGAGATGATGCGCTTGCTGAGGTATGCATTGAGAACATATGGGAGCTCATGAAACCTGACGTGGAGATCACTGTCATGAGCAGCTCAAAGGTATATCATGAATCTTCCGCAGATGTTAGTTATCCTGATCTGAGCCGTAGATTCAGCAGAACAAGGGCTATAATTTGCACTGATGTTCTTTTTTATGGAGGCGGAGGGATATTTCAGGACTACCGAGCAACCGGTCTCGCAGATCTTAGAGATAAGTATAGGCATGTTACAGTTGCCAAACTGCTAGGTAAAAAGGTGTTGTTTATAGGAGTGAGCGTTGACAATCTCATTACAGATACAGGAAGACTGCTTACCAAAAAAATTCTTAATAAGTCAGACTACATATCTGTAAGAGATAGTGATACGTACAATTATCTGAAACATAATCTTAAGGTTACACATGATGTTGAGCAGGCCTTTGATCTTGCTGTTTTACTCGCACCCGAATCTGCAAACAAGTCTGCTGTTCAATCAAAAATAATTGGACTTTCAGTCTTGCCTCTTAAAAGGTCGGCTCTTATGAAGGATGAAGATTTAATGCTTCAAAGTCTATCCGATAGTATGCGAAATATTATTGAAGATTACGGATTTGATGTCAGGCTTTTTATTTTTAATGATTCGGATGGCGATGCCGCACTTGCTGAAAAGCTGAGCAGTATGATCAATGTAAGTTCATCCGTATCTATTGTTCAGTATCAGAAACCTAAGGAGATGCTGGCAAAAGTTGCAGAGTGCTCTCATTTTGTTGCAATGAGGCTCCATTCTGCAATATATGCGTATATGGCTCAGGTGCCTTTTGTAATTATAAATTACCACACAAAGTGTGAGAGATTTGCAAGGTCAGTTGGTCTTGATCAGAGGGCTATTATAAATTCGTTTGAAAATAATATGGCTTCAGAAAAAATATTAAATCTGATAGGCGGGTGTGTGCCCTTGTCAAATTATGATATAAGGCAGGCCAGAGACGCTGTTCAAAAAACATTTAATAATGCTTTATCGATTATCTAATGCTGGAATCGGCCTGTGTCTTAAGATAAGGGATAGTTTTATAAACAATGCAGAATATAGGTAAGACATCAAGAAAGGGTATATACTGGAGTTTCAGCTTAAAGCTTATACAGCAGGCATACCATTTTGGCGTAACAATAGTGGTAGCCAGAATATTGGGTCCTGCTGATTTTGGTACAATGGCAATAGCTATGGCTGTAATCGTATATGCTAACAGCCTTACAAATTTTGGAATGACAAGCGCTCTTGTACAGAGAGAGACAATAAATGACCGCCTCATAAATACTGTTTTTACATTCAATTTCAGCCTATCAATATTGCTCTGTCTGGGCGGCGTCTTTGGCGCCAAGTATATACCTCTGTTTTTCAATGCAGGCGGTATAGAAAAAATTCTTCCTGTGCTTGCAGTTATATTTCCCTTGACATCATTTTATTATATTCCGATGGCTCTTTTAAGAAGAGACCTGCGGTTTAAAGCACACTCGATAATAGATCTTTCCCATAACATAGTGCAAAGCACAACTATGCTTATAATGGCTATCTGCGGATACGGAATATGGTCGCTGGTATTTGGTCAGATAGCTGGCATATCATCTGCTACAATTTTGGTCTTGATTGTATCCAGATGGACTCCAAGTCTGAAGTTCAGCATAAAGTCGATACGGAGTGTTAGCGATTACGGTATATGGGACTTTTTGCGAAGCACAGCCCTGTATCTGGAAGAGTATGTGTCCTATCTGATAATCAGTATGAAGATGAATGCATTTATGGTAGGCCTTTACGACCGGGCAAGCGCGATATCTGCAATGCCTTTAAACCGTATACAACAGCAGATATCCGCTGTAATATTCTCTGCGTTTAGCAGGATGCAGACTGACAAAAAGAGAGTGACTAATGCGTTTATAAAAGCTTTTACTGCCACCTCACTGCTGGCCTGTCCGCTTTTGACAGGGTTGGCGCTTGTTGCGCCGCATTTTGTTTTAGCGCTTTTTGGAGATGTGTGGAAGGAGATGGTCAGGCCCCTTCAGATATTGTCGATAGCTGTTATATTCCGAATGCTGTACGGGGTGTTTGGCAATCTGAATATAGCGGTATGCGCTTATCGCAGGCAGAGCATATCTACAATTATGATGACCGGACTGTATGTTGTTTTTTGCACTATTGGGGTAAGGTGGCAGCTTGAAGGCCTAGCTTATGCTGCACTGCTTGCTTCAGTTCTCACCTTTATTTATTTTGGTTATATATCAAAAAATGCTCTAGATTTGAAATGGGCTGATATATTGAGATGTCTTGTCCCTGCTGTTACCGGAAGCATTGCCATGTCAGTTGTGGTAAAGCTTGCTGCAACTTATATGCTGTATGACCATTCGGTTAAAAACCTGATACTTTTAGTGCTTATGGGTGCGATGACATATGCTGGTTCTGTTTTGACGCTGCGCGATAAAAAAGTCATGAATCTGATAAAGGAGATATTTGCTGATTTTAAGCTCGCATAAAGTAAAAGCTGACAGTAGACCACAAGTTTATGAACATGCAATCTCATGAAATAGATTTACCAGCTGAATTGTACAGTCTTAATCAATCATCTGAAGATTTGATTAATGTATGCTGTGCTGCGCTTTTGGAGTACAGATCAGATATAGAGGCAGTTGTCCTGACAGGGAGCTTTTCTCGCGGAGAGGAGACGATTGTCAGGTTGAATTCGCTTGAGAGAATTGTTCTTGGAGATATCGAATTTATTGTGATCACAAAAGAGGGTATCAACCCCTTTGACCTTTTATCAAAAATGAAGTCAGCAGAACAGAAGGCAGAGGTGATGCTTAAACAGCAAGGAGTGACCTGCTCTGTTGAATTTTCTGCTGTAGCACATAATTTTCTCAAAAGGCTCAGGCCGATGATATTCAGCTATGAACTTTTAATGCATGGCAAGGTTGTTTATGGCGATGCTGATCTGCTTGAAAAAGTTACTGGTATTCATGCTAATGATATTCCTAAATCTGATGCTTTTTATCTCCTATGCAACAGAATTGTGGAACAGCTGATTCATCTAAAGAAGCTCTCAAAAGGTGAATGCAGCGGACTGGAGGCATACTATCCATTGGTGAAGATGTATATGGATATGGCCGGCTCTTTTCTAACAATTACAGGTAAATATGAACCATCATATGCACTCAGGCTTGAGAGATTCTTAGATATGCCAGAGGCAGAGCGTTTTGTAAGAGGAGAAGAATATTCCAGATTTATTTCAATTCTTGAGTCTATGACAAATTTTAAACTGCAGCGCAATGATAATTTTAATGATAAACAACATACCTCTGATCACATTATGAGTTTATTCAGAGAGACTATTCCTTTTGCATTTAAGCTATGGATTTGGGAAGTAAAGTTTATGACTGGCAAGGATGCTGAAACAATTTCAAATAGCTGCAAGGCGATTCTAACAAAACAGACCATAAAAATTAAGCTCCGTGGATGGCTAAAGTACTTGCGTACAGCGTGGGTTATGAATGAAGAGATTTCTGTTTTAAAGTTTTTGCGGCTCTTTTGTCTCGGTACTCCTCAGATGCTGATATACTGTGCTGCTGCGCACCTGTATTTTGGAGCTGAGGATAAAAAGAGATCTGATGTGTATGCTGCTATGTACATAATTCCTAAGAAAATTAATTTAACAAGCTGGAATGAGGCTGTTGATGCTGTTATTGAAGCATGGAATAAATTTGTTCGGAGCGCTTGATGAACAGACGTGAAATAGTTATATTTATCCTGATTGATGCAATGGGTTGGGAGTGGCTTAAGAACAGACAGTTTGTTGATGATGTACTTGTTCACAAACAGCCTGTAAAGACTATTCTGGGCTTTAGTTCAGCTGCAATACCGTCTATCCTGACCGGAAAATTTCCAGAAGAACATGGCCGATGGAATCTTCTGTATTATAATTCTTTGACTTCGCCGTTTCGCTGGACCCGATGGCTCCATTTTTTGCCTAATTTTTTACTGGAGAATCGAGTATCTAGAAAGTTGATTACAGTGATAACAAAAAAACTGGTTAAGGCTGAAGGATATTTTTCAGGATATGTGCCAACAAATAAACTACACCTGTTCGATATTTGTGAAAAGTATAATATTTATAAACCAGGCGGCATTGAAGGCACTAAAAGCATTATTGACTATCTTGCTGATTGCGAAGTGCCGCACAAGGTCTATTCATATCACGACTACTCTGATGCAGAGACCTTTTCAACTTTGAAGGAAGATCTTAAAGACGAGAGGTGCAAGGTATATTTTGCCTATCTACCTGAGCTGGATGCTTTTCTTCACATGAATGCTGACAAGCGGGACGAGGTTGATAAAAAACTCGACTGGTATGAGGGAAATATACGCAGTGTAAAGAATGAAGCGGAAGCGCTGGGCGCTAATATTAGGTTGTTTGTGTTTTCAGATCACGGGATGGCGCCGATAACAGGACATTTTGACTTGATTGGTCTGCTTCGGCGGAATAATATAGATATGGATAAAGATTGCACAGCGGTTTTTGATTCGACAATGGCACGGTTTTGGAGCAGCAGCCCGGAAGTGCTGGATCATATAAGAGGTGTCCTTTCTTCATGTTCTGCAGGAGAGCTGTTGTCTGATGAAGCTCTCAGGGATATGCGGGTATATTTTGATGACGGCAGGTACGGGCAGGTTATATTCCTGATGAAGCCCGGAACGCTTATATATCCCAATCTTTTTGGTGCTCATAAGCCTAAAGGCATGCATGGATTCCATCCTGATGATAAACATTCCTACGGATCATATCTGGCCTCTGTGTCCACATACAAACCTGATTTAATAACTGATCTTTATCAGATAATGCGGGATGAAATTGACAGGATCTCCAAAAGAAAAGATGGCTGAAAAGGCAACTAAAAAGAACGGGAAAATCCGGATAGCGTATGTGCTGCCTACAGAAGTCAGAGGAGGAGTTGAAGAGCATGTGCTTTCGCTTGTTAAAGAGATTGACAAGGAGAAGTTCAGTCCATATATCGTAGCTCCTGCATGTCTGCTCGAGTCTCTGAAACAGGATCTTGATCCCGGAGAAGCGGTTTTGCTGCCTCTCCGCATAAGCAGCCTCATTGATCTGAGAGAGATGATGCGGTTTATACATTTTTTAAGACATCATCATATTCATATAGTTAATACCCATATGTTCATAGCAACATTTTATTATGCTCCTCTTGCGCGTTTGGCAAGGGTTCCGATTGTTATGGAAACAACGCATCTTATGGAAAAATGGAGATTGGGTAAGGGATTTATCAAGAGGCACTCTTTTCTGATCGACAGGGTATTTTATCTGCTTCTTGACAGGGCTATTGCTGTTTCGCATGCATGTAAAAAGGATTTGATGAAGATGAAGAGAATTCCGGATGCTAAAGTGACTGTTGTTCAGAATGGCCGCGACCTGGCTAACTTCAGACCTATCTCTAATGGCCGCCGCACTGATTTGCGCATGCGGTATGGATATGAACAGGATGATTATGTTTTTGGCGTATTTGCTCGCCTGAACCATCAAAAAGGACACAGGTATTTTCTGGAGGCTGTTAAGATTCTTAAAGATCGCGGGGTATCGGTTAAAAGTATATTTGTAGGCGGCGGAGAACTTAATGACTCACTGATGCAGCAATGCAAAGAGTTGGATATAGAAGAGCAAATAGTATTTGCCGGCGCACAGAAAGATATGCCGGGATTCTTTTCTATGATAGACTGCCTTGTGCTGCCCTCGCTCTATGAGGGGCTGCCTCTATGTGTTATTGAAGCGCTTGCGATGGCAAAACCTGTAATTGCTACAGCTGTTGACGGTACTCCTGAAATAGTCATCCATGATAAAACTGGCCTGTTAATAGAATCTCAAGATCCGGAAGGACTTGCTAAGGCTCTGGATTATGCGCAGACCAATCGGGAATTGATGGATAAAATGGCAGATGCGGGAAGACAATTTGTGGTTGATAACTTTTCACTAAAGAGACAAGTGCAGCAGACAGAGTTTTTGTATGAAGAATTATGCCGTTTGAAAGGTGTGCTTGCCTGATGTCAGATTATATACTTGGAGAAACTGATTAAATGAAGATCCTGATTTTATCGGCAAGACTTCCTTATCCGCAAAACACAGGCGCCAAGATAAGGGCATTTCAAATAATGAAGGCACTTGCAAAAAAACACCAAGTCACCCTTCTGACTTTCTATGGAGATGCTTCTGAAGAAAAGCATTTTAGTGTTTTCGAAGAGATGGGTGTTAAATTGGTGCCTCTTCTTAGACCGGATATTGATAAACCAATAGGAGCTGCTCATGTGGTAAGAGGCATCATATCTGGGCTTCCTTATACTGTAGTTAAATATCAGGATGCCAGAATGTCCGGCATGCTGAAGAATCTTTTGCTGGAACATGATGCTGTTCATTGCGAACATATGCATATGGCTACCTACCTTGATGGTGTAAAGAATAAACTCAAAATCCTTGATGGTCATAATGTTGAAGCCCAGATCGCAGAAAGACTGGTTCCTCTTGAGAAAAACTCTTTGAAGAAGTTTTTGCTGTTTATAAATCATAAAGCTATGTATAGATTTGAAAGAAATATATGTCTCTCATTCAATCTTGTTCTGGCAGTTTCAGAACAGGATTCTGACTGGTATAAAAATGTTTACGGAGCATGCAATGTGCGTGTGCTGGAAAATGGTGTAGACCTTGATTATTTTCATAAAGCTCCGGACGGAATCAGTGAGAGAATTAAGCTTGTTTTTGTCGGCATGATGGGATGGATGCCTAATAGTGATGGCTCAAAATATTTTGTCTCGGAAATCCTGCCTTTAATAAAAAACAGGTATCCGGATGTTGTTGTTGATCTGGTTGGAAAGGATCCGCCGGAGTCAGTATTGAAGCTAAAGGATGTTAAAGGTGTAAATGTTACGGGAATGGTAGATGATGTGAGACCATATGTATGGGATTCTCAGGTATATATTGTGCCGTTGAGATTTGGCGGTGGAACTAGACTGAAAATATTGGAAGCATTTGCTATGAATAAACCGGTTGTCTCTACCAGTCTTGGATGCGAAGGTATTATGGGCAAAAACGAAAATGAGCTTTTGATTGCTGATTCTCCTTTAGAGTTTGCCGATGCTGTCACCAGGCTACTGAGTGATAGAGAACTGAGAGAAAAACTGGCAGCCAATGCAGCTAGACTTGCAGCGTCAAAATACAGCTGGAAGTCACTGGGAGATAAACTGCTCTTATTTTATAAAGAATTAAAAAATATTCAATCTGATGATAATAAATTAAAGGAATATTAAATAATGAAAATTGATTCAGTCACGATTTTCTGGATTATGCTGTTTTTTTTGAGCCTCTTTTTCTTATTTTCAAATATACTCCTTGCTCCATTTTTAAGGTATATGAAGTCTCTAAAATCAGTCAAAGATCAGCCTTCAGATAATACTGTGAATCTTTATAGTGTAATTGTTCCTGCTTATAACGAAGAAAAGAATATCAAGAGTAAAATTGAGACTTTGCGGCAGGCACTAAAAATGGCAACAGGAAACTTCGAGATTTTAATTGGATCAGATGGTAGTACAGACAGAACAACAGAAGTTGTCCGAACTGAACTGGAAAAGATGAATGACCCGCGGTGGAGTCTGGTGGAATACCCAAATGAGGGCAAGTGCAGAACAATTAATAAGCTTGTGAGTGTTGCCAGAGGCGAGGTGATCATTTCTACGGATGCAGATATCCCGCTCCCGACAGACTCCATTAATAAAATTGTTGAGGCATTTAATAAAAATAATTCAATTGGCTGTTTATCATGTGTTCCATGCTTTCAGAGTATGAATATTGGGAGTCAGAAGTCATACTGGGATATTGAAGCACAAATCCGTACTGCAGAATCTGAACTCGGCAAGTTGATTGTTGTAACAGGCATGCTGTATGCCTACAAAAAGAATCTGTTTGTCGAGATGCCGGATGGTGTTATGGCTGATGATTTATGGATACCGCTTAATATTCTGCTGCAGGGAAACAAATCTATTCAGATTGATGATCTCCGCGTGCCATATGAAAAGACGGATGAAGCAACTGAAGTATATAGGCGAAAAAGGGTTATAAGCGGAGGAATGGATGTTGTAAGGAGAATCTGGAAGAAGCTGAAAAAATCCCCGTCAATTCTTTTTCTTGTATTAATGCATAAGATTAACAGATGGTCGCTGCCTGTATGGTTGATTTTGATGTTTTTGAGTATTGGAATGCTTATGCCGATTATCTTTCTTGTATATATAGCGGGCGTTTTACTGCTAATGTGGAAGTTAGGGAGAAGGCGGTTTATGTCTCTTGTATTTGCGGTAATATCGCCGATTATCTCTTTTGCAGAGGTGATTCGGTCTGCAGATTTTGCGCGCTGGGAGCATACGAGAAAAAATTAGGTTTATGATCGGAGGTTTATAGAATGAGGGTATTGGTAATTGGTGGCAGTGGTTTTATAGGCACACGTCTTGTTAGCGATCTGATTAATGAAGGGCATAGTGTAAGAATTTTTGACAAGGCGGAGAGTGGAAAATATCCAGAGTTGTGCGAAATAGGAGATATACGTGATGCCGCAGCTGTTAACGCAGCTCTGAATGATGTTGATATGGTTTATCACCTTGCTGCAGAGCACAGGGACGATGTTAGCCCGATAGCCCTATATTATGATGTGAATGTTGAAGGCACCAGAAATATTGTAAAAGCTTGCATTAAAAATCGAGTGAATCGATTGGTATTCACGAGCAGTGTTGCGATATACGGCCTTAATGTAGGAGAACCTACAGAAGATTTCCCTGCACATCCGTTTAATGATTATGGCAAGAGTAAGTATCAGGCCGAGGAGATACTTAATGACTGGGCTAAAAATAATGAGCTGGGTTCCTTAGTAATTGTTCGGCCATCAGTTGTTTTTGGAGAAGGCAATAGAGGCAATGTATATAATCTCGTAAAGCAGATTGTATCTGGAAGATTTGTTATGGTGGGCGACGGACGCAACAGAAAGTCGATGAGCTATGTAGGCAATGTCTCTGCTTTTTTAGTTTACATGGGTGAAAATGTTTTAAGTGGAGTGCACATTTTTAATTATGCAGATAAGCCGGATTTTACAATGGATGAACTGGTTTCTGAGGTTTTTAACCATTTCGGCAGACAGGCAAGCCGTTTGCGGAAAATTCCATATTGCATAGGAATAATTGGCGGGCTTGTATTTGATATTCTTGCAACTATAACAGGGAAGAAATATGCAGTAAGCTCTGTGAGAATCAGAAAGTTCTGCGCAAATACAGTTGTTGGTGTAAAGAGAATAGAGTCAACAGGTTTTGTTCCACCGTATAAATTGAAAAAGGGTCTGGAGCTATTTCTCAAAAATGAGTTTTAAGAAAAAGAAAATAATTGCAGTTCGAAATATTATTCTTAAGGTCTCTTTTGTCTCTTTTATTGTTATGTCTTTTTTCTCGTTTTCGTATGCGCTTGCTCCGCAAGAGGTTGTCATCATTGTCAACAAAAATGCTCCTGGGGGCATGGAGCTTGCTCAGCACTATATGAAGGCTCGCTCTGTTCCTGATCAGAATGTAATCACTCTTGAGACCTCTTTTCAGGAGGTGATCTCAAGAGAGGATTTTGAAAAGAACATAGCAGCTCCTGTGAAAGAATTTATTCTGAAGAATGACCCGGAGTTCAAACGGTTTAAGTGTCTGCTCATAATGTACGGCCTGCCTCTGAGGGTTGAGCCTCCAAAGCCATCAGAAGCTGAACTTGCTGAGGTGAAGAAGGCTGTGAATGAGCTCAACGAAGTTAGTGCCAGGGCTGAAAATCTGAAGGATCCACAGCCTGAAGAGCTCGCAAAAATCAGACAGCAGATACCATCTCTGAAAAAAAGGATAGCTGTTCTGCTTAAATCAAGTTACGGCGCATCACTCGACTCGGAGCTCGCGCTTGTGCGTGAAGTCAAATACCGTCTTGAGGGGTGGGTGCTTAACAAGATGTTTGCGGGTTTTAAAGATAAAAACATGACAAATATGCCGCAGAGCCCCATGCTTGTGAGCCGTCTTGACGGGCCTAACAAGGTTATTGTCGCGAGAATTATAAATGACAGTTTAGAGGCTGAGAAGAATGGTCTGAGAGGCAAGGCTTATTTTGATGCACGGTGGCCGTATTCTGAAGAAAAGAGCAGGGATTATTACAGGATTTATGACCGCTCCATTCATAAAACAGCAAAGATGGTGCAGGAGAGCGGAAGGATGGATGCTCTGCTTGATAAAGAGGAGAAGGTTTTTGCACCTGATTCTGCTCCTGATGCAGCTCTCTACTGCGGATGGTACAGCCTTGGCAACTATGTTGATGCATTTAAGTGGTCTAAAGGGGCTGTTGGATATCATATAGCGAGTTCAGAGTGCGTCACCTTGAAGAGCAGCAATAACAATGGCTGGTGCAGGATGATGCTGCTGCATGGCGCAGCTGCAACAATAGGCCCTGTTGCAGAGCCTTATGTTAATGCCTTTCCGTACCCTGAACTCTTTTTTGGCATTATTCTGGATGGCAGGGTTTCGCTTGCAGAGGCGTATGCTCTCTCTGTTCCTTACTGGTCATGGCAGATGGTGCTGATAGGCGATCCTCTTTATATGCCGTTTAAAAATGTTGGTGGCAAAAAATATGGAGATTAGATATGTCTAAAAAAATACTTGTTACAGGTGCAGCAGGTTTTATAGGTTCTGCACTTTGTGTTCGGTTGCTGGATCGCGGTGATATAGTTGTCGGTATAGACAACATGAACGATTACTATGATGTAACGCTAAAGGAAGCGCGGCTTGCCAGGCTTACAGGCAGGCAGGGCTTCTCTTTTGTAAAAGTTGATATAGCTGACCGCAGCGGTATGGAGAGGCTCTTTGCTGAACATAGTTTCGATGCTGTAATGAACCTTGCAGCACAGGCAGGCGTTAGGTATTCACTCATCAATCCATATTCATACATAGAGAGCAACATAATGGGATTTACCAATATTCTTGAAGGCTGCCGCCACACAAAGGTCAAGCATCTGGTCTATGCATCATCAAGTTCTGTATATGGCGCAAACACAGAGATGCCCTTTTCAGTGCATCACAATGTTGACCATCCTGTTTCGCTGTATGCAGCATCAAAAAAGGCTAATGAGCTGATGGCTCACACATATTCTCATCTATTCAATCTTCCAACAACAGGGCTTCGTTTTTTCACTGTGTATGGGCCGTGGGGAAGGCCTGATATGGCGCTGTTTCTTTTTACCAAAGCGATACTCGAAGACAGACCGATAGATGTATTTAACAACGGAAAGATGCAGCGTGACTTTACCTATATAGATGATATTGTCGAAGGCGTTATCCGTGTGATAGACAACATAGCAGAGCCGAACCCTGAGTGGAGCGGAGATTCGCCTGATTCAGCAACGAGCCGCGCTCCATACAGGCTGTACAACATAGGCAACAACAGTCCTGTTGAACTGATGCGTTATATAGAGGTGCTCGAAGAGTGCCTCGGCAAAAAGGCTCAAAAAAATATGCTGCCAATGCAGCCGGGTGATGTGCCTGCAACATATGCTGATCTGGATGACCTTACCCGTGATGTTGGTTTTAAACCCGCTACACCTATTGAGAAGGGCATAAAGAATTTTGTCGAGTGGTACAGGGGATACTACAAGGTTTAACAGGAGAGGAGCATGCTGCCAAGAATATTGCCATTCATAATCTACATGTCTTTTGTCGGGGTTGAGGAGCTGCTTCACCTTCTGATAGAGAGAGGTCTTCTGGCTGTAACTTCTGACCAGATGCTCTATCTGTATCCGGTAAAGATCAGCCTCGTGATTCTGTCTCTGGTATGGTTCAGAAAGCGTTATACAGAACTCGATATATCTGATCTGAAAAAAGGCTCTGCAAGTCTGCTCAGCATCATCATAGGAATTGTTGTTTTTGTGCTCTGGATAAATATGGACTGGGGATTCGCTACATTTGGTGATCCAAAGGGATATGACCCAATGGCTATAGCAGACAGCAAAGCCCGTTTTTTCATGATAAGCACAAGGCTGATAGGCGCTGCGCTGGTTGTGCCGATAATGGAGGAGATATTCTGGCGCTCATTTGTTGTGAGGTATATCATCAATCCGGATTTTCAGAAAGTGGCTGTCGGCGTTTTTACACCAGCAGCTTTTGTAATAAGCATGTTGCTCTTTGGTCTGGAGCATAACTACTTTCTGGCAGGCATGATGGCAGGCGCTGCTTATAACTTTATACTCTACCGCTCAAAGAGCATAGCCCAATGCGTGCTGTCGCATGCAGTTACAAATCTTGCACTCGGAATATATGTGTTGTATAGCGGCAACTGGAAGTTCTGGTAAAGATCAGAGTCGCAGCGCGGCAGTCCGGCAGAAACTGCAAGACAATAGAGATAAGCAAAACAAAGAAAAATAGAGCGGCAGAACGGCATAGCAGCAGAAACTGTAAAACAATAAAAATATGAACTGCACATCTGCAGCACTTCACATGAATAATAAAAAACAACAAAATATGGGGGAGGCATGACAGAAGAGTCGAGGCTTAATTTCCTGGAGGCCATCAAATCTAGCAAGGCATGGTTTATTGCTCTGCTTGTGTTGATCGCTGCTGCATATTACAACATTATCCCTTCCATGGTCTCTCAGTGGTATAGCGACGAGAACTATTCACACGGTTTTCTCGTTCCTCTTGTGGCAGGTTATTTTTTCTGGCAGAGACGGCAGGAGATATTCAAGCTCGATTCAAAGCCGTCAAATGTTGGAATATATGCGCTTATTTTTTGGGCTGCCATGTATATTATCGGCAGCTACGCATCAGAGTATTTTACTATGCGTTCATCTATTGTGGTTCTTATAGCTGCTCTCGTTCTGATTTATTTTGGGATGGAGGCATTAAAGCTAATGGCGCTTCCTATAGGCTATCTTTTTCTGATGGTGCCTATACCTTATATTATTTATGACTCTTTTGCATTTCCCCTTAAGTTATTCGTCACAAAAGTCTCTGTCTTTGCTCTAAAGCTTATGGGCATAGTGGTGCTCAGAGAGGGCAATGTAATAATGTTCCCGAATATTATACTTGAGGTGGCTGATGCATGCAGCGGAATGAGGTCGATCATGTCTCTGCTTGCTCTGAGCGTGGCTGTGGCATTTGTCGGAAATTTCTCTGCTGCAAAGAGATGGATATTAATACTCTCTGCTATACCGATCGCGATAGCAACTAATGCCGGCAGAGTAATAGCAACCGGCCTGCTGTCTCAGTTTTGGGGAGCTCGGGCAGCTGAAGGTTTTTTCCACGAATTCGCAGGCATGGCGGTTTTTGGCGTCGCTATGGTAATGCTCATAGGACTTGCTGCGCTTCTGAGGAGAATAAAATGACAAAAATGGCACAAAGATTTATATTTGCGTTTGTTGTTATCATCGCCGCCGCTCTGCTTGTTAATCTGCATAAACCCAAGGGAGTGGTTCTTGACAAGCCCTTTTCCCTTTTCCCTGGAGTGCATAATGGCTGGCAGATGTTATCTGAATCAACATTCAGTGAAAATATCCTCAAAGTGCTGGATCCTACTGACTATATGCTTCGCAGCTATACGAAGGATGGAGAGGGGCCCGTGTTTCTTTATATTGGCTATCATGGCGGTGACGGCGGAGGCATACACTCTCCCAAGCACTGTATGCCAGGAGGCGGATGGTATATGGCTATGGAGCAGAAGACCGAACTGAGACTGAACGGTGTGAATGTTCCGGCTGTTATTACAATCTATCAGAAGGGACACTCAAGGGAGCTTTTTTTGTATTGGTATCAGGTGAAGGGAAGGGCTATAAATAGCGACTATTCACTCAAAATATACGAGCTTATCAACTCGATGCTTTATGCCAGAAAGGAATCGGCATTTATAAGGATCTCTGTACCATTTTCAGAAAACCCGGAAAAGGCTATGGTGCTAGCAAAAAAGTTTGCTTCTGATTTTCACCCGATGATAATGGAGTTTCTTCCTGATTAAAACGGAATTAATACATGCTTGAACTGCTTAAATATTCGATAGCAATGGTCTCTGTCTTCTGCCTTGTTGCATCAGCGGTTATCATACTGCTTAAAAACAGGTCCAGGCAGAATATATTGATCTCTGCCCTGTTTATGCTCCTTGCTGCAATAGAGGTGTCTGACAGGCTGTTTATCAGCGGAGCTCTCTCTTTTGAGCTGTCAGCAAGACTCAGCTTTATTCTCCAGGCGTTGCTGCCGCTTTTATTCCTGATACTTTCACAGACCTACATCGCTAGCGGTTCATTTATCAGGATATCTGCTCCAAAGCTGCTGCTTGCTGCTGTTTCTGCTGTCTGTCTGGCAGGGGCGTTGCTGGTTCCTTTGGGCAGTCTCTTTTACGCTCCTGATCTTGCGGCTGACAGGATGCTCTTTCTTGATGTTGCGGGATTCTGGTTCTATGTTGCTCTGCTGTTGAGTATGGTTGCTGTGATGATAATTTTTGAGTTTGTATTTTCGTCCACTACCGGAGCAGCAAGATGGAGACTCAAATTTGAGTATCTGGGCATAGCAAGCATAGCGGCTGTGCTCGTATTTTATTACAGTCAGGGGCTTTTATACAGGACAATCAATATAAATCTTATACCTGTAAGGTCAGGCGTATTAATACTGAGTGCATTGTTCATAAGCTACTCCAAGTTGATGAGAAGCAGCGAAGAGAAGGTAGCTGTATCACGCTTTATAGTCTATAGATCTCTCACCCTTATACTCGTTGGAGCTTATCTTTTGTCCCTTGGCCTTATAGGCGAGGGAATGAAATATTTTGGCGAGACATTCAGCAAGAATATTGTCCTTATCATATTATTCGGCACAGGCATTTTTGTGGCTGCGCTTCTGTTTTCCGAAGGATTTAGAAGAAAGTCCAAGGTATTTATAAACAAGCATTTTTATAAGCAGAAGTATGACTACAGAGAGGTGTGGCTCAAGTTTACAGGAAATTTGTCTTCTGCAAGGTCTCTTGATGATGCTCAGAATAAAATACTCGATCTTTATAGAGAGGTTTTCGGGCTGCAGGGGTTGCAGATGTTTTTAAAGGCTCGCGAAAAAAATAAATTCATACTTAGCGCTGATTATGAAATGTACAATCCTGTAAAGTCTGTTCAGTTTTCTGACGACCTTATTGCCTACCTTCAAAATGGAGACAGGATACTCGATCCATCTGATGGAGAGTACAGACTTAGCGGCCACGAGCAGGCCTTTATTGATTCTTCCAGAGCAAGACTTATTGTTCCCTTAAACAGCAGCGACGGGTTAGAGGGGTTTATTGCCTTTGGCAAACAGCTGGCACAAGAGGAGTTTATATATGAGGACTTTGACCTTATGAAGACAATGGCGCGCCAGGCAGCCCTGTCGATAAGGAACTTTAGGCTCTCAGAGGAGCTGGCAGAGGCTAGAGAGATAGCTGCTGTTGCCAGGATATCATCATTCATAATTCATGATCTGAAAAATCTCTCATATACTCTTTCACTAGTGCTCGAAAATGCTGCTGACCATATAGGGAATCAGGAATTCCAGAAAGATATGCTCAGTACGCTCGGCAATACAGTAAGCAGGATGCAGGCCTTGATACAGAAGCTGAAAAATGTTCCGGAAAAAGAGCTGCTTAACAAGGAGATTTTTGATATAAAAGAGCTTGCAGCAGAATCTGCAAATATGCTGAAGTCATCCAGAAAAAATATCCAGATTAGCTGCAGCGGAGTATCAGCTGAAGCTAATCTGGACAGGGAAGAGATCAGAAAGGTGCTTCTTAATCTGCTGATCAATGCTTCTGATGCGCTATCTGACACCGGGAGCATAGAGGTTAAAACTTCATCTGATAATTCTGAATGCTGTATATCTGTTGCGGATAATGGCGTGGGAATTACAGAGGAGTTTGCAGCAAGGTTTCTTTTTAAGCCCTTCAGGACAACAAAAAAGACAGGCTTGGGTATAGGTCTTTATCAATGCAAGCAGATTATTGAGGCGCATGGAGGAAGAATTGAGGTCTGGAGCGAACCGGGCAGAGGCACGGTCTTTTCTGTAATACTTCCTAGAGTAATAAAAGAGTGAGGAGTGGGAGGATATGGAAGATCTATTGATAGTTGATGACAACGAAGATATAAGGACACAGCTTAAATGGGGGCTTGGAAATGAATATTCTGTCCGCATGGCGAGCGATGCAGGTGAGGCGTTAGCCTCTTTTTCTCAGTCGCATGCAGGCATAGTGCTGCTTGATCTGGGGCTGCCGCCTGATCCGGATGGAGTTGATGAGGGGTTCAGGTGTCTTGAAAATATGATATCTCATTCTCCATCAACAAAGGTTATTGTTGTTACAGGCCGCAATGAGAGAGAACATGCGCTCAGGGCTATACAGCTGGGTGCATACGATTTTTATCAGAAGCCTATAGATCTGAAGGAGCTCAAAATAATAATCAGCAGGGCAGCTCATCTGAACAGGCTGGAGGCAGAAAACAGACAGCTTATGATTGCTGCATCCGAAAGAAGAGACGGAATGGCAGGCATGATAGGCTCCTGTCCGGCAATGATAAGCATATTTGAGACGATAAGAAAGATATCTTCTTCTTATGTTCCTGTGCTTATTATAGGAGAGAGTGGAACTGGCAAGGAGCTGGTTGCACGGGCAATACACGAAAACAGCCCGAGACATCCGAAGTCTTTTGTCGCTATAAACTGCGGAGCCATACCAGATACTCTGCTGGAAGCTGAGCTTTTTGGCTATGAAAAGGGCGCCTATACAGGAGCATCAGCACAGACTCAGGGGAAAGTGGAGTATGCGCATGACGGCACTTTATTTCTCGATGAGATTGCAGAGCTGACCATGCCTCTTCAGGTGAAGCTGCTCAGGTTTCTGCAAGAAAAGACTATCCAGAGGGTGGGCGGCAGAAAAGATATAGAGGTGAACGCCAGAATAATAGCTGCAACAAATGCTGATATAAAAAAGAGCATATCTGAAAACAAATTCAGGGAAGATCTTTACTACAGGCTCGGTGTAATCACCATATCATTGCCGCCTCTGCGCGAACGGAGCGATGATGTTATGATACTCGCCAACTTCTTTCTCAACAAATACAGCCATGATGCCGGCAAAAAGATCAAGGGCTTTGATTCTAATGCTGCAAGCTGCATAAAAAATTATGACTGGCCAGGAAATGTGCGCGAACTTGAGAACAAGGTGCAGAGAGCTGTTCTTCTTACAGACAGCAAAAATATAGGTGTTGAAGACCTTGGGTTAAGTATGAGCTCTGCTTTAGATTTGCCAAGGTGCAATCTCACACTGAAAGAGGCTAGAGACAGGCTCGAGCGACAGATGCTGCTGGAGGCTCAGAAGCGCAATGATGGGAATATGACCCGCATATCAGATGAGCTTGGCATAAGCAGGACAACGCTTTATGACATTATGAAAAGGCACGGACTGCTTCAGGATAAGCAGGTTTAAGAGATTTAACAGAATATTTTACCAGGATTAAGCATTCCTTTCGGATCAAAAATCTTTTTGATCCCTTTCATAAGTTCCAGTTCCCTCTTTTTTATCTCCATTTCAAGATAAGGCGCCTTTGTTATTCCTATCCCGTGCTCGCCAGAGATAGATCCTTTGTAGTTAAGGGTTATCTCGAATAGCTTCTTTACAATAGCCAATCCCTGCCTATATTCTTCAGGGTCGTTCTTGTCTGTCATTATGTTTACATGAAGATTGCCGTCTCCGGCATGCCCAAAGCTTATTATCTTTATTCCGCTTTCTTCGGACAGCTTTTTTATATCTTTTAGTATAGCTGCGATTTTATCTCTTGGCACTACGATATCTTCGTTAATCTTGGAAGGCTTTATATGGTAAAGAGCAGGGGATATGGATCTACGGGCTTCCCATAGTCGGTCTCTTGCAGCATCATCTTCAGCAACAATAATATCTCCACCAAAAGGCCTGCATAGCTCTATTACGGTCTCTGCCTCTTGCTGCACTGCTGATGATATGCCGTCAAATTCTATCAGGAGCAAGGCTTCTGCCTCTGGCGGCAGACCGGTTGATTTGTAATTTTCCACCGCCTCTATTGAGAGCCTGTCCATAAGCTCCATTGTGCGTGGAGCAATATTTGAAGAGAGTATTTTTGTAACAGCCTGTCCTGCTGTTTCCAGATCTTTAAAGATTGCAAGCAGAGTCAGCACATCCTGAGGCAGCGGCAGTATTTTAAGCCTTATCCTTGTGGATAAGGCGAGTGTGCCTTCAGAACCCACAAGCAGATTTTTCAGATCATATCCTACAGCTCTTTTGTATGTTCTGCCGCCGGCGTTTATAAGGGTGCCGTCAGCAGTTACAGCCTCTATCTCCATTACATAGTCGCGCGTTACTCCGTATTTTACAGCCCTCGGGCCTCCGGCATTGGTAGCTACATTGCCGCCTATTGTGCTTATGTTAAGGCTTGCTGGATCAGGCGGATAAAAGAAGCCGAGATATTTAAGCTCTTGCTGGAGTGTAGAGTTCAGTATTCCGGGCTCTACTACCACTGTCATGTTTTTTGTGTTTATGTCTATAATCTTGCGCATCTTCTCGAAGCTTATAACCATGCACTCAGTAGCTACAGGAACTGAAGATCCAGCCATTCCTGTGCCAGCGCCTCTTGGTATAAGCGAAATGTTGTGGTCAGATGCATATTTGGCGAGCCTGATAACCTGTTCTGTGTTGCGGGGCCAGGCAACAGCCCTTGGAAGTTCAGGTTCTGCTATGGATGAGTCGTAGCTGTAGCATATGAGTTCTTCTTTTTCTGTGGATATTTCTATGCCAGCGAGCTGGTCAGTGGTCTCCATGGGATATTATACTCCAGTCAGCAAGATCAGTATAAGAGGCTAAATAGCAGCGCAAAGGCTATTCCTTTTATAACCTCTATCCATCCTGTAGTCTTCAGCTTCACATTATAAAGTGTTGTGCTGAAGAAAAGATTTTCAGAAAGCGGCAGCAGAGCTGCAACAGGCAGTTCCATAAATATATATACTGCAACGCAAATCAGCGCGTAGAGCGCCATCCTAATTTTTTCAAAAATTGTTTTCCTCAGCTGCAGCTTAATTTTAAATACTCCTGCTGAGAAGAATAGGGCTGTTGCTACATAAATCTTTGGATCAATTATGCCTACTGAAGCGCATGCTGCCACAGAAGCCAGAGTGAGCGTCCAGAAGCCGACAAGCTCTGTGATAGTCTTATGTTCTCCGGCAGTCAGTATCAACACCAGATATGTAACCGGTATGGCAGCATAAGGCAGAAGCTGGGGTAGCAGAGACTGGAAAATCCATGCCAGCAGAGAAGCTGCAGGTATAATCTGTATGCAGAATATAGCTATGGATAGTCCGGGTCTTGTTTCCCTTGACCATAGAGTGTAAGCCTGCTTCGAGTTGATCACAAAACAGAGTGTAGCAAGCACAATCACTGATGCGGCAGTGACTCTGCCTGCAGCCAGTAGTCCTGCAGCATATGATATAACTAGTATGCTCCATGCGCCGTATTCTTTAAGTATATATTCACGAATCATAATCAAATATATTAACAGCCCTTATGTTATGAATTTTAAAAGATACAGCAGAAACGTTGGACAGGTATGTCCTTAAGCTGGTTCTGTTGTTTAAGTTCTATGATACTTCAGAAAACTGCAGAGAGATCGCTTTTGATGCACCTGGCTCTTCCATTGTTATGCCATAAAGATAATCTGCAACCTCCATGGTTGTCCTGTTGTGTGTGATTACTATAAACTGGGTCTCGCCTGAAAGGCTTTTTATCATCTGCGCAAAACGCACAGTGTTGGATTCATCAAGCGGAGCATCAGCTTCGTCCAGTATGCAGAGCGGGCTTGGTTTGATCAGAAATCCGGCAAACAGCAGAGCTAGTGATGTGAGCGCTTTTTCTCCGCCTGACATGAGGTTTATATTCTGGAGTTTTTTGCCGGGCGGCTGGGCTATTATGTCTATACCTGACTCGAGAATGTTCTCTTCGTCAGTAAGCATAAGAGTGGCCTTGCCTCCGCCAAAAAGTGTTGTAAAGACTTCCGTGAATTTATCTTTGAGCAGGTTAAATGCATCCCTCAGCCTCTGTCTCGTAGTGGAGTTGATTCGTGATATGGCTTCTTCAAGCTCAGCAATAGACATGTTGAGATCCTGCTGCTGTTTTGTCAAAAATTCGTATCGTGTGCGCAGCTCTTCGTACTCTTCGAGGGTGCCGAGGTTTACGGGTCCGAGATCTCGTATCTTTGAGTTTAGCTGTTCGGCATTTTGCATGTCCTCTTCAGAATTAAACTCCTGAAGCTCGATCTCTTCCTGTCCAATCTCTATGCCGTATTTGTTATGTATTCCAGTTACTATATTCTCCAGCTTAAGCCTTGCCTCTACAGCCCTTGAGTTAAGGTCTGACGCTGCCTGAGATATTTGGTCAATATCAGAGCGCAGCGACTTTAGCGAAGAGTTTTCGTCAGCAAGCGAAAGATTCTCTGCATCAATCATCTCTTTCTGGCTTCTTCTTTCGTGAAGCAGCTTGTCTGTGTCTGTTATAAGTGCCTTTATGCTCTCTTCGAGCTGATCGAGCCTGGAGCTGTACTGCTGGAGCCTCTGCTGTGCGTTTTGGGCCTCGGCTTCAGCATTAATCTTTCTCTGTTCAAGCTCATTTATTCTTGCTGCAAGAGACTCTTTTTCTCTCTGCATCGAGTCTGTTTTTTCCCTGAGAGATGCTGCTGCCATTCGCAGATCTGTAAGCTGCGAACGCATCTCCTCAAATACAGATTTCTTATTAGTCAGCTCCTGATTAAGAATGCTTATTGCGTTGTTTATATTTTCACGCTCGTTCTCTATTTGGCTGATCACGCCTTTTTTCTCTGATAGCTGTATCTGTGCTGACTCTTTTTCTGCTGCTATTGCAGTGATTTCCGTAGAAAGCAGATCTAGCTTTCTGCTTTTTCTTTCGAGCTCTTCGCGCTGGGTCTCGAGTGAGTGCGAAGATAGTGATATCCTTTTTTCGACCTCAACCAGTGCGAGTTCAGCTTTTCTATATTCAGCTTTTTTGTTTTCGAGCGAAGCATTCAGCGAGGCGATATTCTCTTCCAGTGTCGATATCCCGGTTTTGAGTCTGTCTGTGGATTCCTGCAGCTCTTTTATCTCTCTCTTTCTCTTTAATATGCCTTTGCCGCGGCCAGAGAATATTGTGCCGTCCTTTTCTATAAGGTCGCCTTCGAGTGTGACCAGAGCTGGAGGATTCTGGCAGCTCTTCTTCCTTATCTCTATAGCTGCATTCAGGTCTTTTACAATGTACGTGTTATTAAGCAGGCTGGCAGCTATCTCTTTTGCCTCGTCCCTTTCGAATGATATATATCCAGATGCTTTGCCAACAACATCCTGGCTGTTAAACTCAGAGCTGATCTCTGTTGGCGAAGAATTTATTCCGGTATAAAAAAGCGAAGTCCTGTCGAGATTTTTTTCTTTTATAAGGCGCACTGCAGCCAGCAGATCTTCAGCTCTGCTTACAACCAGCGAGTTTATCTTTGTTGATAGAGCTGCCTCTATGGCAGCTTCATAGCTTTTGTCTGCAGAGAGCATATCTGAGAGCAGATTCGCTGCAAAGTCCTGATGCTCCTGCGACTCTTTCAGAAAGTCCATGAGCGATCTGTCAACAACGAGCTCCTGAAGGGAGTTGAGCCTGGAAGCATCAGATGCGAGATCTTCTCTGGCCTTTGATATTTCAGTTCTCTTCTGCTCTATTTCATTATTAATAGACTCTATCTCACCCTGTATCCGCTCTTTATCTGTCTTGAGCTGCTGCTGTTCTGCCTGCTTGGCCTCCAGGTCGAGCCCTGCTTCGGATATAGCAGCCTCTGCTGCCTTCATCTCTGCTGTTATCGTTTCTGTATCTTTTACTGCTACAGATTCTCTATATATAAGATTTTCGTGTCCAGACTCCAGCTTGCTCAGGGCATTTGTCTCGCTGCTATGCCTTTCAGAAACGCTGAACAGCTCTCTGGTTTTTGCATTTATCTCAGTTTCCTTGCTGTTTATTGCTGTCTCAATTTCTGCTGCCTTTTCTTTTTTTGCATCAAGGTCAAGAGTCAGATCCTGGAGTTCAGAGTTTAGAGATGCCTCTGCGGACTCTATCTCAACTATGCTCTTTTTTAGCGCCTCTTTTTTGAGGTCTATCTCTTCTCCCTGTCCGGCAAGGCGCAAGGAGTCGTTTTTTGTATTTTCAATATTGGCTTTGAGTATGCCTATTTCTTTTTCTGTGTCTGCAATAGCCTTCTCTTTTTCATGAATCCTGTCTTCCAGCTCAGCCAGAGCCTTCTCTTTTTCAGCTACTGCCAGCCTTTTTGTCTCTATAGCATTCTCTATGCTTGAGAGCTGGCTTCTTTTTGAGGAGTCGTTCTCTTTTATCTGCTGAAGCTCTGATGTGAGGCTCGAAAGTATTTCGCTGAGTCCAGAATATTCACGCTTTGCTATTCTGAGCTCCAGCCCTTTCAGCTCTGCTATCAATTTTTTGTAGCGCTCAGCTTTTTTAACCTGTCTGTCGAGGCTGTTTATCTGACGCTTAACTTCATAGACTATATCATTTATGCGCTGAAGGTTTTGCTTTGAAGACTCAAGCTTTGAGAGAGCTTCTGCCCTTCTGACCTTGTATTTCATTACTCCGGCAACCTCTTCAATAAGGAACCTGCGGTCAATGGGTTTTGCGTTCATTATCTCAGAAATTCTGCCCTGGTCGAGTATCGAGTAGCTCTTTACATCAAGACCTGTATCCAGAAATATGTCTTTTATATCCCTGAGTCTGCACTGTCTCTTGTTCAGCAGATATTCGCTGTCTCCGGATCTGTATAGCCTTCTGGCAACAACTGTTTCATCTCCTGAGCTTTCAGAACCAGATCCATTGCCATCTGGCTGTTTATTTTGCGATGAGCTGAAGTGGGTAAATGTTAGGGTAACCTCAGACAAACCTTTAGGTTTTTTAGTATGAGAGCCCTGGAATATAACTTCTTCCATCTTCTCACCGCGAAGGCTCTTTGCGCTCTGTTCTCCAAGCACCCATCTGAAGGCATCAACAACATTGCTCTTGCCGCAGCCGTTAGGCCCTACTATGCATGTTATGCCAGTATGGAGCGGGAGGGTTGTTTTGTCAGCAAAGGATTTGAAACCGTTTAGCTCAATGCGCCGAATTTTCATCCAGACATTTTAAGTGACAGCCTGATGGGGGGTCAAGTTAAATTAAACAGAAATGTTAAATTATTAATATTCAATATGTTAGTAACTTGTTGGCAATATGTGAGTTGTTCTGTTTGGCGTGCTGTATGTATTAAAAGTATACTGTTTTATATGGATGGGTTAGCAGTAATAGACAGATTTTTTTAAGAATATAAGGGTATTATTATATGGTTGTCCGGATCTGTTTTTTTATTTGAGGCTGTATCAGCACTGACCCGGGATTTTTATGGAGGTTAATATGAGCACGGAATCTGATACCCCTCTTCTTGATGAACTCGAAAAAGGACCTTTCCCGAGTTTTGTTTCAGAGATAAAGAAGGCTGCAGCAAAAAATAAAATGGCGCTTGATGAACTAAAGCAGCTCGAGAAGTCATACAGAGACAAGCGCGGATACTGGAAGCATGGCGGTATAGTGGGTATCCGCGGATATGGCTCAGGCATTATAGGCAGGCATTCATCATTGCCGCAGGAGTTCCCGGGTGTGGCGGATTTTCATACTGTCAGAGTCAACTCTGTATCCGGATTTTTCTATACATCAGACTCGCTCCGCCAGATATGCGATATCTGGGACAGACATGGCAGCGGTCTGCTGAATATGCATGGTTCTACCGGAGATATAATACTGCTGGGAACATCAACAGAAAAACTCGAACCTGTGTTTGCAGAGTTTTCCTCAAGGGGATGGGATCTTGGAGGCTCAGGTTCGTCTCTGAGGACTCCGAGCTGCTGCATAGGTCCCGCAAGATGTGAATGGGCAAACATAGACACTCTGGACATAATATATAATCTGACGCAGGAGTTCCAGGATGAGATGCATAGGCCCGCATTCCCTTATAAGTTCAAGATAAAGGCTGCGGGATGTGCTGTAGACTGTATCGGCGCTATAGCCAGGGCAGACTGCTCGATTATAGGAACATGGAGAGGGCATATAGTTGTTGATCAGTCTGCTGTGGCTGAATATGCAAAACAGGGGATGGATATACAGGCAGAGATTGTTAACCTCTGCCCAACAGGATGTATGGTGTATGACGGCAGAGAGCTTTATATAAATGATGAAGACTGCTCAAGATGCATGCACTGCATATCAAGGATGACAAAGGCTCTTAGACCTGCAGGTGAAAAGGGCGCAACAATTCTTATAGGGAGCAAAGCTCCTTTTGTAATAGGAGCTACGCTCTCTTGGGTGCTTGTGCCCTTTATGAAGCTTGAGCCTCCGTATGATGAGTTCAAGGCGCTTTTGAAAAAGATATGGGAGTATTGGGATGAGCATGGGAAAAACAGAGAGAGGCTGGGCGAGCTTGTTATAAGACGAGGAATGAGAGAGTTTCTTGAATTTGTTGGTGTGAAGCCTTCGCCTCAACAGGTAAAGGAGCCAAGACGAGATCCATTCTTCTACTGGAAGGATGAGGACTTCAGGAGACAGTAAAAATGTCAGGAGGAGATTCAATGGATCTGCCAAAGAGGAAGACTGATATCGGCCCGCCCAACTACAGGGATTTTCTCCCGCCTGTAATCAGCAAAAATTACGGCGACTGGAAATATCATGAGGTTCTAAGCCCGGGTGTTATGGTGCATCACGCAGGCAGTGGAGAGAAGATCTGGACAGTCAGGGTCGCATCCCCAAGGCTGCTCAGCACAGATACGGTTAGAGAGCTGGCAGATATAGCTGATAAATATTGCGGAGGATACCTTAGGTTCACAACCAGAAACAATGTGGAGTTTCTGGTTTCAGATGAAGCAATGCTCTGTCCTCTTCAGCTGGAGCTGAATGACAAAAAATATATGATCGGCGGTATAGGTCCGAGGATAAGCAATATAGTTCATACTCAGGGCTGGGTGCATTGCCATTCTGCAGCAACTGATGCCTCAGGACTTGTAAAGGCGCTGATGGACGAATTTGCTGACTACTTTACCACTAAGGAATTGCCAAACAAGGTGAGGCTGGCTGTTGCGTGCTGCACAAACATGTGCGGGGCTGTGCACTGCTCTGATATAGCCTTGGTAGCCATACATAGAAAGGCTCCAAAGGTTAACCATGACAGTGTTAAAAATACATGCGAACTCCCGTCAACAATTGCGGCCTGTCCTACAGGAGCAATAAGTCCGGACAGCTCTAAAAAGAGCGTAAAGATTAATGACGACAAATGTATGTACTGCGGCAACTGTTTTACTGTATGTTCCTGCCTGGAGATAAATAATCCGGATTTTGACGGAGTCGCAATAGTTGCCGGCGGCAAGGTTGGCAGTCTCAGGTCTGATCCGAAATTTTCGAGGCTTGTTGTGCCTTTTATAAAGAATAATCCTCCAAGGTGGCCTGAGGTTGTTGAGGCTGTCTCCAATATACTGGATGCTTATGCAGCAGGAGCAAAAAAACACGAGCGGGTCGGAGAGTGGATAGAGAGGATAGGATGGGAAAAGTTTTTCAGGATAACAGGTCTGAAGTTTACGTATCAGCATATTGATGATTTTACTATAGCTAGAGAGACGTTCAGGACATCAGCTGCATTTAAGTGGTAGGACTGTTATGGATAAGGAAGAACTGAAAAAGAGAATATTTGAGCTGGTAGAAAAGTCCGTTGGAAAGAAGAAGCTCAAGTCCAGCGACATACAGAAAATTATATCAGCAGATACAGGCGTTGCCAGAGATTATGTGAAGTCAGCTCTTAGGAATCTTGTTGATGACGGCACTCTTATATACACATATTTTGGCGGCAGCTTTGTAGAGATCCCTTCCAAAGAGTAGTAGTTTATGAATTATTGTATTTAAGGTAATTATTTAAGACGGCCTGCTGTTGTTTTATGTATCCCTCTTTGTTGCATGTATAATAAATATTCATGAAGAGCATTCCAAGAGTGGTTATCGCATCCGTGAGCGGCAGCAGCGGCAAGACCATGCTCTCGCTCAGCCTTATAACCGGGCTGAGGCATCTAAAGGGTCTGAGTGTGGCTCCATACAAAAAAGGGCCTGATTATATTGATTCAGCATGGATGTCATCAGCATCAGCCAGCCCATGTTTTAATCTCGATACATTTATGATGCAGCAGGATAGGGTTCTCAACTCATTTGTCTGCCGTTTCAGCGGAGACATCGCTTTAATTGAGGGCAATCGGGGGCTTTATGACGGATTCGATTCAGAGGGTACTCATAGCACAGCTGAACTTGCAAAGCTCATATCCTCTCCTGTGGTGCTGGTTCTCGATTGCTCAAAAATGACAAGGACGGCTGCCGCAGTATTGCTCGGGTGCATGAAGTTTGATCCTGAGCTTAATATAAAAGCTGTTGTGCTTAACAAAGTATCAGGCAGCAGGCATGAAACATCAGCAAGGACTGCTATAGAAAGCTGCTGTGGTCTGCCTGTTGTGGGCTCTATCCCAAGGCTAAAAGATATAGAACTAGCTGAAAGGCATTTGGGACTCGTAACATCCTTTGAGACAGATTATCTCCAGTGCAGGCATAATATTCTTTTGACAATAGCAAAAGAGCATCTGGATCTGGACAGAATAATTGATCTAGCTAATAATGCAGCAGCTCTGGAGGATTGCAGCACAGTGAGCAGGCCTGCTGATTTTATTAAAGCCCAAACAGTTAGAGTAGGCGTAGTAAAAGACAATTCATTTCAGTTTTATTATCCTGAAAATCTTCAGGAGCTTTCGAGCCGCGGCGCAGAAATCGTAGATATAGACTCTATAAAAACCGCAGCTCTGCCTGAAATTGATTGCCTCTACATAGGCGGAGGATTCCCTGAGCTTCATGCGATAAAGCTTGCCAAAAATGAATCGTTTCGCAATTCAGTCAGAGACGCTGCAGAGCAGGGCATGCCTATATATGCTGAGTGCGGAGGGCTGATGTTTCTTGGCAGATCCATTGATGTTGATGGTGTTGATCATCCTATGGCAGGTGTGCTGCCTGTAAGTTTCAGAATGCATAAAAAGCCGCAGGCTCATGGATATACTATTGCAGCAGTATCTTGTGAAAATCCATTTTATCCGCTGGGTACTATTATCCGCGGGCATGAATTCCACTACTCAGAACTGCTGCACAAAGGTGAAGATGATCTTGTGTTTTCTTTAAGCATGGATCTGGGCAGAGGAATTATCAAGGGTAGGGACGGGATTGTGTACAAAAATGTGCTGGCTACATATCAGCATGTACATGCATTTGCAGCGCCTCAATGGGCAGAAGGCATTGTGAGGGCAGCATCAGAATTTAGGAAATCAAAAAGGTTGTTATAGTAAAGATATGGTTAAGGCGGTATTTGACGCACAGTGCCTTGTTGGTTTAAGTTTATAGCGAAACTGTTTTATCCGTTTGATTAGTATCCTTAGATATAAAGGGGGGATTTTATAATGCCGACAATCGAGTTTAACGGCAAACAGATTGAGATTGATGAGGACGGGTATCTCCTTAATCTTGACGACTGGAGCAAAGAGATTGGCGAGATCATGGCCAGACAGGATGAGATGGTGCTCACAGATGCTCACTGGGAGGTTATAAATTTTCTCAGGCAGTATTATGAGAAGTACCAGATAGCTCCGATGATCAAGATACTCGTAAAAGAGATAGCAAAGGTGATGGGCTCTGAAAAAGGTAACACAAAATATCTTTACGAACTCTTTCCTGACGGACCTGCAAGACAGGCATGCAGATATGCAGGCCTGCCAAAGCCGACTGGCTGCGTCTAGTTTTAATATCCTGTGCGGTACAGGATTTAATTGTTAAGTACTGCTCCGCGCAGGCTGCTGCTTTGATTTCTGATTCAGCATATGTTCTTGTCTAAAAAACAGAGGGGATCAATATGAATATATCAGGGCATGCTCTGAACATGGCGATCTATTTTTCTGCCCTGCTATTTTTCGCGGGCATATCATTCAGAATTGCGGGATGGCTGTCAGTTCCGAATCCTTTGAAGATACCTACAACTCCTGCCCCTCTAACTCCTGCTGGCACTGTTGCGCGGATGCTTGGAGAGCTGCTCTTTTTTCGCAGCCTCTGGAAGGCTGACAAGCTGTTATGGGCAGTAGGATATATTTTTCACCTCTCGCTTCTTCTGGTGGTATTGAGACACCTCAGATATTTTCTCTATCCTGTGCCTGAATCTATCTTGCGGTTTTCGGATATAGGAATTTACGCCGGTTTTACGCTGGCAGCATCTCTTCTGTATCTGCTGGCAAGGCGTTTGATTATAGACAGGGTGGCGTATATATCAAATGTGATGGATTATTTTTATCTGCTGCTTATCATCTTGATAAGCATGACAGGCCTTCTTATGAAGTTTTTCTTCAGGCCAAACCTTATTGAGATAAAAGACCTTATGCTGCATGCTGCTGCGCTTGATCCGATAGCCATGTCTGCTGGCATGAGCATTTTCTTTCTCGTTCATCTGTCCATGGTGATGCTGCTTGCTGCACTCTTTCCTTTTGGCAAACTTATGCATGCAGGCGGAGTATTGATTTCTCCTACAAGAGCAATGGTTAATAATGCAAGGAGATCCAGACATATAAACCCATGGGCTGAAAAGGAGTGGGACACCATGCTCTCTGAGGCAGACAAAGAGACCGGCGCATATATGCCATGGTCTCCTGAGCAGTGGAGGGATAGATGGAAGAGGTAGATAAAAAAGATATTAATGATCTGCTCAAATGGAAAAAGATAAAGCCTGAGGTTCCGGAGCTTACAGGAAACATAAGCGTGCCGGAGATTAAACTCTGGGCATCCCTTGATTACAAGTCCCAGCTCCTTAAACAGAAAGATGCGTTAAAAAGGCTTGGACTGCCTTCAGACGGGCTTGTTCCGGACTGGAAGAACAAGTTTTTGGCAAAGATGGGCGAGATGCTGAAAAAGTATAGATCTGTAAGGCTTTTTATGGATATATGCGTGCGCTGCGGAGCATGCGCGGACAAGTGCCACTACTTTCTCGGAACTAAAGACCCGCTGAATATGCCTGTTGCTAGGCAGGAGCTGATGAGAAGGGTATACAGGAGATATTTTACTATTTCGGGCAGGCTCTTTGGGTCAAGGCTCGGATCAGCGGATGAGCTTGACGAAGAGATGCTCGCATTATGGTATACATATTTTTATCAATGCTCGGAATGCAGGAGATGCTCTGTATTCTGTCCGTACGGAATAGATACAGCAGAAATTACAATGGCAGCAAGGGAGATACTGAACAGTGTGGGCCTTGTCCAGAAATATACATACGAGATAGTGGATAAGGCTCAAAATATAGGGAACAACCTAGGTATGGTTCCGGATGCCATAGTAAACTCTATCGAGTTTGTACAGGATGATCTCAAGGAACAGACCGGAATTGATATAAAAATACCTATTGATGAGGTAGGAGCGGAGGTCTTGTTTGTCACGCCGTCTGCAGATTTTTTTGCATCCCCTCATATTGAGTCTTTATACGGCTATGCCAAGGTTTTTCATCAGGCAGGCATAAGCTGGACAATGAGTACATATGCTTCAGAAGGCGGCAACTTTGGTCTCTTTTCTCACAACTACAACCAGATGAAAATCATTAATAAAAGAATATGGGATGCAGCAAAAGAGCTGAAGGTAAAACGTGTAGTATGCGGAGAGTGCGGACATATGTGGCGGGTACTATCTTCATTCAGCAACACAATGTGGGGGCCTTTCGACTGGCTGGATCAGCGCTATCCAGCTCCGCAGCACATTTGCGAATTCACGCTAGACCTAATAAACAGTGGGGCTATAAAACTCGATAAGACAGCCAACGACGATCTGACAGTTACGTTCCATGACTCATGCCAGGTTGCAAGAGGCTCTGAGCTTGGCGGCAAAATCGATGGACAGTTCGAAATACCCCGCGCATTGATAAGAGAGTGTGTCAACAGGTTTGTTGATATGCATGAAGATACAATAAGGGAAAAGACATATTGCTGCGGAGCCGGGCAGGGGCTGCTTGGGGATGATATGCTGCCTTTGAGAGTTAAAGGCGCTATGCCCAGAATGCAGGCTCTTAAAAGAGTTAAAGATAGCCATGATGTAAACTTTCTGGCGCTTATATGCGCTATATGCAAGGCGCAGATGAGCAAGATATTCCCATTGTACGGATACCCGATGGAAGAGGTGGGAGGAATACTTCAGCTTGTGAGCAGGTCTATAGTACTGCGTAATAAGGAGGGGGTATGATCAGCAGATCATCGCTCTGCGCTGCTATAATCTTTTTCATGCTTATAACAGCAGCTGCATGCAGCAGGGTAGAGAAGCCTGCCGTAGGCGGCAAAGGCCCTCTATCTCTCCAGGTTGCTGAAGGACTGGCTTCACCTAACTACCACAAACCTGCTGACATATGGATGGCTGCGCATATGGATCAGCTTAATTCAGGCAGAATGAAGCAGCAGGAGTGTCTGGGCTGTCATTCGGAGCCTGACAATTTCTGCAATAAGTGCCATTTATACATAGGCGCAAAAAAAATTATTGTCCAAAAGGCGGTCTTATAGTTAAAATATCCTGTCTGTTTTTGACATAAGGGTAAAATAATCAAGGAGGTGAATGTATTGTATCTCGTAACAGTTGACAAGGAAAAGTGCACAGGATGTGAAGAGTGCGTGAATGTATGTCCACAGGAAGTATTCAGAATTGTTGATGGCAAGTCTGATCCTTACCAGACATCAGAGTGCGTATTCTGCGAGAGCTGCCTCGGCGTATGCCCGACAGCAGCTATCACTATAAAAGAGATGTAGTTTTTTAAAATAAGAGGGGGAACGCAATTGCGTTCCCCCTCTTATTGATTTTTAGTTTAATTGTAATTTCAGCTTTTTTTAACAAAGACCTCCCAGTAGCCTTTGTCTTCTATTTTTGCAATATCATACTGAAAACCCATCCGTTCGCAGAACCTGGGGATAGAGTCTTCAGCAGATGACGCAGAATCGCAGAGTATTTTGAGCAGAGAACCGCTCTCCATGGATTCGAGCTTTTTTTTTGCCAGCACTAATGGATATGGACAGACTCTTCCTATAACATCGAGTGTGTCAGAAGTTGTTTCCGATCTGAGATCTGCCATTGCAGCCTCCTTTTTAAATTTTATTTATTTATCAAAAAAACAGCAGATGGTCAACAGCATTCATCTCTTTCTGTATTTCTGTATAAGATGCAATAATCGCAAGTGTTTCTCCGCCCATTTCTGATGCATCCATAATAACAGATTCTTTTTTAATCCTGAATTTTTCTAGATCTTCACTGCATATCATAACCTTCAGATCAAGCAGCAGAGCGTTTTTTATATGCTGCTCAATACTGGTAATGCCGTAGTGCTTCATTGACTGCTGACCTTTTATGCAGTTAAATACTCCATCTCCGATAAAGCATATTACCGGCTCTACAGAATCTCCGTCTTCAAGATATATTTCAGCAGTCTGGCTTGATATGGCATGAGTAACAGCGAGTTTTGAGGCCTCTGTTTTGTACGGAAGAGATTTTATTATAAACCCCAGCCTCTTTTTGCTCATATCAATTGTCACCAATCATAATAACTCTGTCTGCGCTAAAGCAGCTCGCCAGATGCCAGTCCATGCTCGCTCTTATGCATTCATCCATAGTGATATCTTTATGACAGCCCCTTGTCTCTGCACATGCCTCGCAGATAGCCATCCTGAATCTGCCTGAATTAAACATGAGCTTTACTGTTTTTTGCAGATGTGAGTAGTCTTTATAATGTTTTTGGTCTTTGTTGCCGAGAACTGTAGCATTGCCTGACAGCCAGAGGTCTACAGCATGTCCTTTATTAATAGCTGCCTCTGCAAGCTTTATTGCGAAGTCGAGAGACATTGTCCCTGCGGGTGAAGAAAAACTGCCTATAGTCAACCTTCCCATGTCATCTCCTTATATCCATATAGTTTTTTCATATTCGTTAAAAATCAGATCTACTATATCAGAATATGTAATCACTCTGAATTCTGGCGCTACTCTGGATGTCTCGATGGCTCTGGATTCGAGATCTTCTGCCAGCACATATAAATGAGCATTCTTTGGAAATAACCAGCTTCTAATTTCGTAATCAGCAGCTGCATGATAGACTCCGTTGCATACTAGTATAATCCCGAGCTTTTCAGCTTCCAGCCTGTCAATCAGATCAGATCCAGATCTGCACTCGCTCATAAAAACACACAACTTCATTAGTATCTCCTCTGCATTGTATGCTCATGGAGCTGCTTCTGAGCACCAGATGATACATTTTATAACAAAAAGATACCAAGAAGGGTAAACAAAAGTATCAGTCGAGTGTATACTTTTTAATGCGAGGTGAATATATGGCTGACTATTTTTTTCATAAGGGAAGCAGCAGAGCCCCTCTTGCACTGTTCATACATGGATTGGGGCTTGCCATGGAGTCATGGACAGATCCGGCTAACCAGAAGATTTTTGTTGGTACAAAAAGTCTTGCAGAGCATTTCAGATCTTCAGACCTTAAGACCTCATTCCATGATCTCAAAGATATGGGCTGCACACTGTTAGCATGGACCCAGAGAAGGCCTTCAGGACCTGTGAGTATAGCCGTAGATGAACTGACAGATCTGCTTATACAGCACAGGCAATATGCTGACAAAGGGTTGATAATATTCGGCCATAGCAGGGGAGGCCTGATAGCCAGAAAATTTCTCGAAGGCTCTCCATATCAGCTCCGCATGCTTATAACATTAGGCACACCGCACCATGGCAGCGGATTATGTGATTTTGCAAGAAAATTATCGTTTCTTTCTTCGACCGTTTCTAAGATGCAGTCTGGCAGAGAGGATGTTTCGGGGCTTGTTAAGGCAGCAAGATTCCTTCAGAGCAGGGGATTTAAGGAGCTGTATACAGATTCATACTTTTTATCTACGCTAAAGGATGATCCGATTAGGGGAGCAATGTATTTATCTATTGGTGGCACAAATCCAGATCTTGTGAAGATCAAAGGCCAGCCTCTTGCAGATATGCTCTGCAGGTATCTGCCGGGTATTGTTGTGCCTGATGAGATGAAGTCCGGCGCTGGGGACGGCCTTGTAACATGCAGAAGCGCTGTGCTGCCTTACGCTGACGAACATATGGATTTTCATTGCAACCATCTAAAGCTGCTCTTTGCAAAAGAGGTGAGGGGTTTTATATCTGGAAAAGCAGAAAATATGATTTGAGATATCCTGATCCAGCAGTTTAAAATATCTGATGTTTTGCTGGGCATTGTTCACAAACAGTATCTGTTTATGCAGATCATAACAGTAAATATAAAGGAGGATTTGATGAGAGGTTTATTGACAGCAGTACTGTGTTTGATGTTTGTACTTACAGCAGGCATTGCAGCGCATGCAGGCCTCAAGGACGGCTCTCCGCTTGCAGGAAAGGTTGTAGAGACCATGAACAGCGGCGGCTACACTTATGTGCTTCTTGAAGACAAGGGCCAGAAGGCATGGGCAGCAGTGCCTACAATGAAGGTGGCTGTTGGACAGACCATTAAACTGCAGCCCGGGGCAAAGATGGAGGATTTTCGCAGTAATACTCTTAACCGTACTTTCAAGGTTATATACTTTTCTTCAGGCACAGCTAAGTAGGAGTTTCTGCTTCATAAATACTTAAATGCAGTATATAGGGAGCATGTAGGAGTATCCGGCATGCTCCCTATATATTATCGTGAATCTTCTTGTTAGCCCTTCTCCTGATTTTTTCAAGTTCTTCCCAAAATTTCTGTCATGATTTTTATGTATCAAGGCTAAGGTCTTGATAATTAGATTAGAATTAATATTAGTTGCAATTAATTTATAATATGATAAAATTTAATTATAAGTCTATAAAAAATAGTTTCAAATCTATCCGCTCTATAAACGTCTTCTGCTTCAGTTTCATCACAAAAGCATCTTGATGGATGCTTAAGGAGGGACACCATGGGCAGTAACCTACAGGAAAAGCTTCTGGAAGTTGATTTCGACAGGCTGTCTATTGACAGGAGAGGGTTTTTAAGAGGGTTGAGCATATTGGCAGCAGGTGCTGCTTTTGGGCTCGGCAGCTCACCTCTAAGTTCTGCTTCTGCTGCTACAGTAAGGGTGCAGGATCGTTTTGTCTTTGATAACGAAATGAAGACCATAATGACCCACCACCGTATTCATTGCCACGGCTCTTGCATGCTAAAGGCCTATGTGAAGAACGGCAGACTGCTGAAGCTGACATCAGTGGGAGATATCCCAAGAGAAGGGTCTCAGAAGTTTGACGAAGATGTTGTCACCTAACAGAGGCGCGCATGTATAAGAGGCCTCTCAGAGAAGAAGAGGCTTTACGCGCCGGACAGACTTAAATATCCACTGAAACAGACACTCGAAAGGGGCAATGTTCGCGGATTTAAAAGGATATCATGGGATGAGGCACTTGATACAGTGGCCGGCTGGGTAAAAGAGGTTGCAGCAAAGAAGAAGGACCTCGGGTATCTGCCTATATGGAATGTGGGGCAGAGTCCACTTCCTCTGCTCGGGCCATGCGTAGATGTTTACGGCCACCACTCAGCGGGCAACCAGATGGATGCGATGGTAGCTGCAATCGGATCATCAGTACAGGGCAATACATCAATAGATGCCCATAACTCAAAGCTGATTATCCTCTGGTCAAATGATCCCAAGTCGAGCCAGGCGCATCTCTCGTTCAGACTCACAAAGGCGAAGGAGAACGGAGCTGCGATAGTTGTTGTTGATCCAAGATATACAGACAGCGCTGCAACCATGGCTACAGGCATAAAGGATGTGCCGGGCTGGATAGCGATAAGGCCAGCTACAGATACAGCAATGCTATCAGCTATGGCTAATGTAATATACCGCAAAAAGCTGCATGATGAAGATTTTATTAAAAAGTATTGTTTCGGCTTTTATCCCGGAGACGAGGTGGTGAGCGACTCTCCAATGAAAGACCCTGTAACCGGTGCTCCATTTAAGGGACAGAAGTTCAACGTTCCAGAAGGTCAGTCTTTTGTGGAGTATCTTGATTCTCTAGAAAAAGAGCATGGCGGTTATGACGGCGTGCTTAAGTGGGCTTCAAAACTTACAGGAGCGCCTGCAAAGGTTATAGAGTCTTTTGCTGTGCAGTATGCCACAGTTAAGCCTGCAGCAGTATGGGGCGGATGGACATCCGGCGGAGCCCAGAGAAATAACGCTGGCATGTTCTACTCATGGCTTATTATCGCAATAAGCGCGATGACCGGCAATATAACAAGGAGGGGCGGCGGTATCGGCATGGTCAGCCCGAGCGACGGATACAAACCAAAACTTGGACCACAGCCTGCGGTGTCAAAAACCAAGGCTGCAAGGCCAATATTGGTATCAAGATATAACACATCAGAGGTGCTGCTTACAGGCAGGGATACACGCACTGCTGAACAGCTGCGTGCTGATGTGCTGACAATGAACAAAATAGATCTTGGGGCTGATCCGCGTATCCAGATAGACATGATATTCAGAGGCGGAGGCTCGGTTGACGAGTTTAACCAGAGGTCGAGCATAAACAAAAAGAGGCTCGCCTGGAAGAAGCCCAAATATGTTGTTTCTTATGAGTGGGTCATGAGTTCCACTGCCGCATGGTCTGACATCATACTGCCTGCTGCTATGAATCTGGAGCAGAGCTTTTTCACATTCGGGCAGATAGGCGCAAATCTCGATGTTGTTAATAAGGTTATAGAGCCAATGTACGAGAGCAAGCCGGACTGGCAGATTAATGAGATGCTCGCAAAGCGTCTCGGTATCGAATACGGCCGCAATGGACTTTCTGATATCGACATTATGAAGAAGCAGTGGGAAAAGGCTACGATGCCTGAGGCATACAAGGCTATTGATCCTGCTGCAAAGCTGCCTTCATTTGATGAGATTATTCAGAATGCCCAGCTTCTTCTCCCTACGCCGGTGGACAAGACATTTGTGCATGCTGCCACATTCGCTCCAGGTAAATTCCAGACAGACACAGGCAAGATCAACTTCTATTCGCCTTACTACGCAAGGAGACAGAGAGTTACGGCAAAGGTCTACAGGCCGCAGTACATAAGACCTTTTGAAGGATACGAGGATATACTCGAAGGCAAGAAAGGAGTTAAGGGCGTAAAATACGGCCTGCAGTTTGTAACTCCGCATCTGCTGCCGAGGGCGCACTCAAGTTTTGACAATGTGCCCATACTGAAAGACCTGATGCCGCATGCAGTGGAGATGCATCCGCTTGACGCTCAGAAGCGGGGCATAAAAGATGGTCAGATTGTATATGTTTATAATGATATGGGATGCATAAAACTGCCGGCAAGGATTACAAAGAGGATCATTCCCGGAGTTGTATGTATTGGCCATGGCGTTTGGTATAGGCCGAGCCTTACAGAGACATACAAGGCATGGTATGACTCTGATGGAAACGGCAAGATGGAAAAACATACTGTGCCTGTTGATGTTGGGGGCTGCACAAGCACGCTTGCATATGATATCGAGTCCGGAGCAGGTGATCCTTTTACGCATCTGATCAACAAAAAGACCGGCGGATTTGCAGGCAACGGCAATCTCTGTGAAGTAAGCGTCAACAAACCACAATAACAGGGGGATCTAATATGAAACAGTGGGGATTTTATTTCGATCAATCAAGATGCCTGGCCTGCAATGCCTGTGTAATTGCTTGCAAGATATGGAATGAAGAACATAGGGGTGATGCCGGACTTAATCCTGAGCTCAGCTGGCTGAAATCAGGCAAATACGCCGAGCCTGCTGAATATGACAACCTGCCCGGCAGCACAGGCGCGCAGAATTATGCTGAACTCAGAAAGTATGACATGAAGGAAAACTGGAGGCGAGTTACCACAACAGAGTATGGCGAGCTGCCGCCAGTAGTTGATGTGCTGAATCTCTCTCTCTCATGCAACCACTGCACAAACCCTCCATGTGCAAAAGTATGTCCTGTCAGAATAATAACCAAAGATCCTGATACAGGAATTGTGCTGGTGGATACACCAAAGTGTGTAACATGCGGAGCCTGCCTAAGGGCATGTCCTTGGGGAGCGCCGCAGTTCTATCTGTCCAAAATCACAGGATTTGAGATGTCAGATCCTTTAAGGCCCAAGATGACAAAATGCACGCTCTGCATAGACAGAATAAAACAGGGTCTCAAACCTGCTTGTGTTGCAGCATGCCAGAACAGGGCGCTTGATGCTGGACCGATTGATGAGCTCAAGGCAAAGTATAAGGACTGGACAGATAATGTTGATAATTTCAAACAGGACAAAGATGCTGGTCCGAATATAATATTCAAAAAGAAGAAGCTCAAGGTCTGATCGAGCTGTACATTGCGGTATAAAAATATTATTAACGGAGATGCATATGGCAGAAAAGGGCGCTGAGTACGAAGAGATACAGATTGATCTTGATGCTGTAGTACAGGCGCATTTTGATATTTATGCTGTGCTCGCCAGGGGATTTTCTCTGGAAGCTGACTCTGAATATCTGGATGATCTCGCAAGAGTTCTGCCATGGCTTCAACAGGTGTCTGAAGCCTTTGAGGATGAGCACCTGTCTGCAGGAGTTAAAGGCCTCAAGGATATACTCTCCCTGCCAGACAGAGACAAACTAATACAGGATCTTCAGAGACAGTATGCCTCTATATTTCTTACAGGCGTGCGCGGCATGTCTGTAAATCCGTGCGAATCAGTATATCTGTCTGCAGAGCGTCTTGTGATGCAGGAGCAGAGGGACGAGTCGCTGGAGTTCTACGCTCGCTTCGGCATGGGCGTAAGCGAAGATTTTAAAGAGCCTGAAGATCATATCGGAGCCCAGCTCTCATTTATGAGCGGGCTCTCGATGCGCGCATTATCCGCTATGCGATCCAGCGGAGATGAGCCTGCTGAACATTTTGTAAGCGGTCAGGCAGAGTTTATCCGGCAGCATCTCATTAAGTGGCTGCCTCTGCTACATCAGGATATTCACAAGTCATCTGCATCCGGATTTTATGCAGACCTGATGAGCATCACTTATGGGTTTGTGCGCAAAGATCTGGAGTATCTGGAAGAGATAGGGAGACTGCTTAAGGCTGTGTAGTTTAATTGGATTTAAAAATAAAGAGAGGGGATTGCGGCAGATGCCGCAATCCCCTCGTAAAATATTCATTTGGTGGCGGGGAGAGGATTTGAACCTCTGACCTTCGGGTTATGAGCCCGACGAGCTACCAAGCTGCTCCACCCCGCTAAGAACGATTATGATATCGTACTATATCGTATCTTGTCAACAAAGCGGGGGTGCTTGTGCCCTGCTTACCTTGCAGGCCTGGAGGGCTTTGCCTGTTTTGACATGAGCTCGTCAGCAGTAATCACTCCGTCAAGATTTTTATCTAGCTTTTTTAATGCAGCATCAGCCGATGAAATTTCGTGAGCATCAATTGCTCCGTTTTTGTTTGTATCCAGAAGGCTCATCATCGGATTCGGCTTTTGCGCGCTGCCGCTCACGCCTCCTGCATAAAAAAGTGTAAAAGAGAGCGTAACTCCTAATGCTATCGCTATAATGCCGATCCTCTTGCCAAGATAGGCGAGAAATGGCTTCCAGTTTATAGCCAGATGTATAAGACCTGCGAGAACAAAAGCGTAACCTATCCATTCGTGAAGAATCTTGATGCCGCCAGTTTTAATGTGAAATGTCAGAAGCAGACCTGTAACAGCTACCGAGATAAATGTTATTGATGCGAACGGACTTATCAATGCGCGGTTCATAATTTTGTTATTCATCTTTCAATTCCCCTTTGTATGGTTTATGTATCGCTTTTGCCAATGCTTGCAGTTAAGCAAATTAAATGCCATCAGAATTTGTTATGAAATAAAAGCATAATAGTATGCCTATAGTGATATGAATGATGTAAAAATTGCGTTCTGCCGGAAAATTCTGCATTGATTTTTTAAGAGCAGGTTTGCTGTTCTGTGAATGTAAAGATTGCAACAGGGTATGCTATTATGTTTTTCATACCTATTAAGTTTTAGAGGGATTTTATGAAAATAGTACTCGCAACGAGAAACAGAAAAAAGATCGAGGAGCTCAGAAGGATGATGTCAGATCTGAGTCTGGATATACTAACTCTCGATGATTTTGACTGCCCCGAGGTGATGGAGGATGAGGATACCTTTGAAGGCAATGCAATAAAGAAGGCTGCTGCTGTATCAGAATGTACAGGCCTTGCAGCAGTGTCTGATGACTCAGGCCTTGAAGTCAGAGCTCTTGGCGGTCTGCCCGGCATCTATTCAGCACGATATGCAGGTGATAATTCTTCGGATGAAAAAAATATAAAAAAGCTTCTTGCAGCAATGGACAAACTGCCTTATGAAGAGCGTGGAGCAAGATTTGTATGCTGTATCGCGCTTGTTCTAGCTGATGGCAGCATAAAGACATTTGAGGCTGAGGCGAGGGGCAAGATAGCTATCACTCCAAAGGGCGATTCTGGTTTTGGTTATGACCCTGTATTTTATCCTGAAGGCCATGACATAACCTTTGCACAGATGGCTCCAGAGCTTAAAGACTCTATGAGCCACCGCAGAGCAGCTCTTGAGAAGCTGAAGATGTGGCTGCAGAAGAGTCTTTATAAATAAAAAATATAAGTAATTTTAATGTGTAGATTATAATTTTAAAATTGCTTTGTTTTTGCTTATAAATTAACTTATACCATCAAATTGGGAGGAGTCTGCTTATGAGAGTTGTTCTTCTTGGAGCCCCCGGAGCTGGAAAGGGCACACAGGCAAAAAAGCTTATAGAGGAGTTTGGAATTCCACAGATTTCTACTGGGGATCTTCTTAGGGCAGCTGTAGCTAGCAAGTCAGATCTTGGAGTTCAGGCAAAGTCTTTTATGGATAGAGGAGAGCTTGTGCCTGACAGTGTTGTTCTGGGCATGGTGCAGCAGAGACTTGGGCAGCCTGACTGCCAGAAGGGTTTTATACTTGATGGATTTCCGAGAAACACATCCCAGGCTGAGGCTCTGGATAATATGCTCAGCTCTATGAATATGCCGCTTAATGCTGCTGTTGATATTGATGTGCCGCTTGATGATCTGATGAAGAGGCTTACAGGCAGAAGGACATGCAGTTCCTGCGGACAGATGTATAACATCTATTTTAATAAGCCAAAATCTGAAGGAGTATGCGACAAATGCGGAGGTAGCCTTTTTCAGAGAGATGACGATAAAGAAGATACTATAAAAAAGCGCCTTGATGTGTATACATCACAGACAGCTCCGCTGATAGGCTACTATAAAAACAAAGGGCTGTATAAATGCATAAACGGCAACGGAAGCATTGACGAGATTTACAGCAGCATCTGCAGTGCTCTTAAGGCAGCCTGATACTTCTTTAATACAGTCGAACAACTGGAGGCTATATGGCTTTGGTCAATCCGCACGGCAGAGAAAAAAAGCTTGTGACAAGACTGCTCAAAGGCCAGGAGCTGAAGGAAGAGAGACTAAAGGCATCAAAACTTCTTAAGGTTAACATAACATCTAGGGAAGCCGGTGATCTCATAATGATGGGAATCGGCGGCTTCTCGCCTCTTGCAGGATTTATGGGGCATGATGACTGGAAGGGTGTATGCAGTGAGTGCAAAACATCTGACGGCACATTCTGGCCCATCCCTATAACACTCTCAACAACAAAAGAGACAGCCAGCCGCATAAAAAAGAATCAGGAGGTTGCTCTAATCTCTGAAGATTCTGAAGAGGTGATGGCTGTGTTGCAGGTTTCTGAAAAATACACGATTGACAAAGAGTTTGAGTGCAAAGAAATCTTTAGGACAACTGACCATGAGCATCCTGGCGTGGCTATGGTGATGAGTCAGCCAGAGGTTAACATCGCCGGAGTTCTCAGTGTGCTGAGCGAGGGCGACTTTCCAAAGAATCATCAGGAGATATATCTGAGGCCTGCTGAGACAAGGATGATATTTGAGGAAAAGGGCTGGAGCAAGATAGCAGCATTTCAGACCAGAAATCCGATGCACCGTTCTCATGAATACCTCACAAAAATAGCTATAGAGGTCTTCGACGGAGTATTTATCCATATGCTCCTTGGCAAGCTTAAACCCGGAGACATCCCGGCTGATGTAAGAGAAAAGGCGATAGATGTGCTGATAAAAAATTACTATCTTAAAGATACAATCATGTTGGGCGGCTATCCTCTGGATATGAGATATGCGGGACCTCGCGAGGCTCTTCTGCATGCGCTCTTTAGGCAGAACTATGGATGCAGCCACCTTATAGTAGGCAGAGACCATGCCGGAGTAGGAGATTACTATGGCCCATTTGATGCACAGAAGATATTTGATGAAATCCCTCAAAATGCTTTGGAGACAAAGCCTCTGAATATAGACTGGACATTCTATTGCAGAAAGTGCGACGGCATGGCTTCAATGAAGACATGCCCTCATGGCAAGGATGACAGGATACTGCTGAGCGGCACAAAATTGAGGAAGATGCTGTCTGAAGGAGACGATGTCCCTTCCCAGTTCAGCCGGCCTGAGGTGCTTGATGTGCTTAGGGAGTATTATCAGGGGCTGGATGCAAACAGGCACCATAAAAGCGCATAAATCTGTATTAATGGCAGATTATTTCTGCAATAAATCTTGTCAGTCATTTATTTGCAGGATAAGATTTATTTTTTAAAACAATAGGTTATAACTATTTAATATAGGTTTTTAGACTGGCTGGCATATGGACAGCAGCTCTGTTTCTTTGATCAGGAGGTTGAATTCAGGAGCTGCATCCGTATATAATCCTATCTACTTGAAATAGCAGGCGGGGGATCTTAATATTGAGAGACATTAAGCAGACGCACTGCATATTTACGCATATCTTTGTTTCAAAAAGAAAAAATAACAGGAGGTAAAAAAGACAGATGAGCGGAATAGTATTGTTTGCTCTGATCGCCGGTGCTCTTGGTGTTGCATACGCGCTATATATATCAGCGTGGATCATGCGCCAGGACGCAGGCACAGAAAGGATGAGAGAGATTTCTGACGCTGTAAAGGAAGGAGCTGCTGCATTTCTTTCCCGTGAGTACAAGGCGGTCGCGATGGTAGGCGTTGTGATATTCGCGCTGCTCTTTTTTCTCGGCGCATGGACAGCTATAGGGTTTGCAATTGGCGCTTTAGGTTCAGCGCTCGCAGGCTACATCGGCATGATGGTTACCGTGCGTTCAAATGTAAGAACAACAGAGGCTGCAAAGAAGGGGCTTCAGGCTGCACTGAATGTTGCTTTTAAGGGCGGTTCAGTTACAGGCATGATGGTTGTCGGACTTGGACTTCTCGGCATCACAGGATACTATCTGGTGGCAAAATCTATGATTCCTGAAGCTGAGATAGACACAGTCTTTCACGCGCTTATCGGATTAGGCTTTGGCTGTTCATTAATGAGCGTATTTGCCAGAATAGCAGGCGGTATCTACACAAAGGCTGCTGATGTAGGAGCAGACCTCGTAGGAAAGGTTGAGGCAGGAATCCCTGAGGACGATCCAAGAAACCCCGCTGTTATAGCTGACAACGTCGGCGATAATGTGGGCGACTGCGCAGGCATGGCAGCGGATCTTTATGAAACATACACAGTCACGCTCGTTGCAGCCATGCTGCTTGCTAAGACTGTTTTTGGCGCAACAAGCTACTGGGTGGAGTTTCCGCTCCTTATCGGCGGCATATCAATACTGGCATCAATCGTTGGCGCATTCTTTGTAAAACTCGGCAAAAAACAGTACATAATGGGCGCTCTTTACAAAGGTCTTGCAGTATCAGGAATACTGGCTGCGGTTGCATTCTATTTTGTATCACAGAAGTTTCTGGCAATGCCGGGTGTTGAGCAGGCATTCACAGCAGCAGGCGTATTTACAACTGCGGTTATAGGTCTTGTGCTTACCGGACTTATAGTTATGATAACCGAGTACTTCACATCACAGAACTACGGTCCTGTCAAGAGCATAGCAGCAGCCAGCCAGACAGGCCACGCTACAAACATAATTTCAGGTCTTGCTGTGAGCATGAAATCAACAGCTCTTCCTGCGATAGTAATATCAGGCGCCATCCTCTGGGCATACTACCTTGGCGGAGGATTTGCAGGCAATATGGGCAGCGGACTCTTCGCAATAGCCCTTTCAGCAGTGGCTATGCTCTCTATGACAGGCATAGTTGTTGCGATTGATTCATACGGTCCGATAACAGACAACGCTGGCGGCATAGCAGAAATGGCAGAGCTTCCTGAAAGCGTAAGAGCTGTTACAGATCCTCTTGACGCAGTCGGAAATACAACAAAGGCTGTAACAAAAGGTTATGCAATCGGTTCAGCAGCTCTCGCAGCTCTTGTTCTCTTTGCAGAATACTCAAGGTCATTCGGCCAGTCACTCGCATTTGACCTCTCAAACCCTTATGTTATTGTTGGTCTATTCATCGGCGGACTCCTTCCATACTACTTCGGCGCGCTTCTTATGGAAGCAGTCGGAAAGGCTGCAGGCGGAGTCGTTGAAGAGGTGAGAAGGCAGTTTAGGGAGATCCCCGGCATTATGGAAGGCACAGCAAAGCCTCAGTACGGCACATGTGTTGACATAGTAACAAAGGGCGCTATCAGGCAGATGATGCTTCCAGCGCTTATACCTGTTGCTGTTCCTATTCTTGTTGGAGTGTTTATAGGTAAAGAGGCCCTCGGCGGCGTTCTTATCGGCAGCATAATAACAGGTCTTTTCCAGGCCATCGCCATGACAAGCGGCGGCGGCGCATGGGATAATGCAAAGAAGTATATTGAAGACGGCGCGTTTGGCGGCAAGGGCTCTGATGCCCACAAGGCTGCTGTAACAGGCGACACGGTCGGCGATCCTTACAAGGATACAGCAGGTCCTGCTATCAACCCGATGATAAAGGTTATCAATATCGTCGCGCTCCTGATAGTGCCGCTTATAAAGTAGATCTGATATTTTTCAAAGGCCGGCTCGCTGATGCGAGCCGGCCTTTTTATTTATCTCTGGTCTGTTTTCATAAAGCCTCAATTTGCAGGATTCCATAAAAAATATTTAATGCTATAATTGAAGTACATATGTGCTGTACAGGAGGTGTACATGATAGACAGACTTGTGGTTAACCCAGCCATACTCGGAGGAAAGCCTGTAATTAAGGGTACTCGGATATCAGTCGAGTTTGTTTTGGAGCTTCTTGCCTCCGGTGTTTCTGAAGATGAAATCCTAAGCGATTACCGGCATTTATCAAGAGAAGACATAAAGGCCTGTCTTGAGTATGCTGCACACGCATTGAAGAATGAGATAATCGTTGATCTGGAAACCGCTGTTGCATGAGATTTCCTGACCGTAAACTCCTCGCTGACGAAAACATATCTCCCCGTGTTGTCTCATTTTTACGAGAAAAAGCGATTGATATTATTGATGTAAAAGAGCAGGGATGGCAGGGAAGCGAGGATGAGTTCATTTTGAGGAAAGCGCTTGAAGATAACAGGTTCGTCCTTACTCATGATTCTGATTTTGGCATGCTGGCTATTAATGCAGGCATGCCATGTTATGGGGTTATTTATATAAGAATTAAAAACCTAAAAACAGAAAATATCCTCAACTTGCTGGATAAACTGCTTAGATTTGATAAGGAAATTACTTCCTGCTCCATTGTTGTTGTGGAGGATACAAAAGTACGGATCAGATCTATATAAAAAACCTCGTCTGTCAGTTTGCCATATTCAATAGAAGATTATCCCATACATTTGGCTGCATTAGCCAATAGTTCCGCTTGCCAATTCAAACGGGTTTGGTGTATATTATTATCCTAATACAATCAGGAGGGCAGTGCGTTGAAAGAGAATATACATTCTAACTACAAAGAATCCAAGGTGCTCTGCGCATGCGGAGAGACTTTTATGACCAAATCCACAAAACCGGAGCTTCATGTTGATATATGCTCAAAGTGTCATCCATTCTACACAGGCAAGCAGAAGATGATAGATGCTGAAGGCAGAGTCGAGAAGTTCAAGAAGAAGTACGCAGCAAAAAAGTAGCTAAGCTAAGCTCAGGGGTTGGCAGCGTCTCTATTTATACGCGACCAGCCCTTTTTTATTGGGCTGCAGCATAGTTTTTATCCGGTTAAGCCTTATAATTCCAGCTCCAACAGGGTGAATTGATGAAGAACATAGGCGGACAGGCTGTAATCGAAGGGGTCATGATGAAGTCCTCAAAGGGATGGAGCGTGGCAGTAAGAGACCCCAAGGGCGCTATTCATCACAAGACTGTTGAGCTGAAGCCTCTGCACAAATTTTTCAAGCTTCCTGTAATACGCGGATTCATAGCTTTGCTGCATGCTCTTATAATAGGCATAAAAGCCATAGAGTTTTCCGGCAATATAGCGCTTGCAGAAGATGAAAAACCGATGAGCGGCTGGAGCATCACATTTTCGATACTTACTGCGCTGCTGCTAGCTGTAGGGCTTTTTATAGTGCTTCCTCTTTATGCCACAAAACTTCTAGGAGATATTTACGGTTCTGTTGCTGAAAGCTCTATCCTATTCAACCTTGTTGACGGCATATTGAGAGTCGCGGTATTCCTTGGATATGTGACAGCCATAGGCCTCTGGAAAGAGATGCGCCGGCTGTATCAGTATCATGGAGCAGAACACAAGACTATTTATGCTTACGAGGCTGGCGAAGAATTGACAGTTGAGGCAGCAAGAAAGTACAAGCCATACCACCCCAGATGCGGCACCAGCTTTCTGCTTATTGTAATGGTAATAAGCATTCTGGTCTTTTCATTTATTCCGCAGTCATGGTCGTTTGTGCTGAAGTTTGGCGCGCGGTTAGTGCTTATTCCTCTGATAGCAGGGGTCTCTTATGAGGCTCTCAAGCTATCTGCAAAAAAGGGCGACAATTTTCTTATGAAGATGATATCTGTGCCCGGCATGTTTCTGCAGAGACTTACAGCAAGGGAGCCTGATGATTCGCAGATAGAGGTGGCAATAGCAGCGCTTAAAGAGGTGCTGGCTCTGGAAAAAGGAAAAGAGGCTTCCAATAATGCTTGAAAAACTGCTGATAATAGAACAGAAATATAATGATGTCACAGAGTCATTAAGCAAGCCCGATGTGCATTCAGATATGCAGGAGTTTCAGAAACTATCGCGGGAGCAGTCCGACCTTCAGCCTGTGTATGAGAAGATACAGGAGTATAAAAAACTTCTCTCAGACATAGAAGGTGCTGATGAGCTGCTCAAAAGCGGTGATTCTGAGCTTAAAGACCTTGCGCTTGTTGAACTTGATGATCTCAAGGCAAAGAGGCCGCAGCTTGAAGATGAGATCAAGATTATGCTGCTGCCCAAAGATCTGCGTGATGAGCGAAGCGTATTTCTCGAAATTAGGGCAGGTACTGGCGGAGATGAGGCTGCTCTTTTTGGAGCGGTTTTATTCCGTATGTATTCCAAATATGCAGAATCCAGAAGATGGAAGATCGAGATTATAGACTCCAGCACAACAGGCATTGGAGGCCTTAAAGAAGTTATAGCTTCTATACAGGGCAAGGGCGCATACAGCAGGCTTAAGTATGAAAGCGGAGTACACAGGGTGCAGCGCGTGCCTTCAACAGAGGCATCAGGAAGGATACATACATCAGCAGCAACTGTTGCGGTGCTGCCAGAGGCGGAAGATGTTGATATAAAGGTTGAAGAAAAAGATCTTCGTGTAGATACCTTCTGCGCCTCGGGCCCGGGCGGACAGGGCGTTAACACGACATATTCAGCAGTGCGCATAACCCACATACCGACCGGCGTTGTTGTGCAGTGTCAGGATGAGCGCTCGCAGATAAAGAACAGGGAAAAGGCTATGAAGGTGCTCCGTGCCAGACTCTTTGAGATAGAGACAGAGAGAAAAGATAAAGAACGCGCTCAGGAGAGAAAGACTCAGGTCGGTTCCGGAGACAGGAGCGAGCGCATACGCACATACAATTATCCTCAAAACAGGGTTACTGACCATAGAATCGGTCTTACACTGCATAAGCTTGAGCAGGTTGTAGAGGGCAGTCTTGATGAAATTATTGATGCCCTTAGCACGCATTATCAGGCTGAGAGACTTAAAGACCTCTAAAGCATGGCGGTTTCTGCATAGCGGTCTTCCCTTTTTTTGTTGCAAACCGGTTTTTCATAATTCATAATATTTCTAATGAAACAAAAGATCGCGGTGATTCTTATATGCCTGCTCTTGTATGCTGTTTTCATCGGCTCTCTTATAATCGAGTTTGACAAGCGCAAGGTAAATTACATAAATGAAAATATAGATCTGCTTTCAGCAAAGGTTAACGCAACAGTCGAGAATCTGAAGCGTTTTTCGATGTATGTATTCGAGGGCAGTGTGAATACTCCGGTTGTGCTTTCCAATGTATGCAGTGCATGGAAGGCTGATAAAAACGGCAGATCAGTTTACAGAGAAGATCTTTATGAACAGATGCTGCCTATTTACAACAGGCTTCTTGAGTATAATTTCAGACAGCTCCACTTTCACTTTCCTAACAGCGACAGCTTTCTCAGAATGCATAGCAAGGCAGATTTTGGTGATAACCTAGCGTGCGTTACTCAGTAAAGGCAGTTAATGAGAATCATAAATTTATTGCCGGCTTTGAAGAGGGGCGTATATTTAATGGATACAGATTTGTATATCCGTTGATGAAAAATAATGAACACTGCGGATCTGTAGAAGTCTCTTTTTCGATGGGATCTTTTTTGAATGTGTTATCGAGGCTTTCGACAAATGATTTTGCATTTGCTATTAAACGCTCTGTAGTGGAAGGAGCGGTTTTTGAGCATAAAAAGCACAACTATGCGCAGAGCGCTTTTTCTCCGGAGTATATGTTTGACAAAGACATATACAGCAGCTCACGCAGCGATGCTTTTCTTAAGTCTATTTCAGACATGCTTATGCCTCACCTGCTTAAAGGCAGGGATTTTGGATTCATTCATAAACAAAACAGCAGACCATACTTGGTGCTTTTTAAAACTGTAAGTAATTTTCAGGGGCAGGATGTTGCTTATCTGATATCTATTGGGCAGGACAAGGGGTATGAGCAGATAAACAGGGATTTTATCCGTATTGTTATTATATCCGCTGTTTTGTTTATTGTTATCGCTGTGCTGCTTATTTTGTTTGTTGATGAGAGGCAGAGGCTTAAACAGCTCTCCAGCACTGACATGCTCACCAAGGTAGCGAACAGACGCAGTTTCATAGAGCGTGCTGAGACAGAGATGGCGCGTTCAGACAGGTATGGACTGCCGCTTTCTGTTGTGCTTTTTGATATAGATGATTTTAAATCGCTGAATGATAGATTCGGACATAATGAGGGCGACAGAGTGCTGCGCAATGTAGCAAGAGTTGTTTTAAGGGCTATAAGATCTTCTGATCTATTTGGAAGATGGGGAGGAGAAGAATTTGTATTTATGCTGCCGCACACAGATTCTGCAGCAGCGATAGCAGTGGCAGAAAAGGTCTGCTCTGCTATAAGAAATGCAAAAATAAGTCTGGTCAGCGAGGTTACAGCAAGTTTTGGCGTTGCTACTTATAAGGGCGCAGAGACGCTTGAGGATTTTATTGACAGGGCTGATTCTGCGATGTATCAAGCTAAACGTAGCGGGAAAAATTGCGTAAGACTTGCTCCTATGTCCGATTCAGAAGACAGCAGCTGCGGCCTGGAGTAGTAGCCGGCATATGCGCGGCATTAATCTTCAATAGCCTGTCTTATTTTTAGCGCAAGATCTTTTATAGAGAATGGTTTTTGTATAAAGTAGACTTCCACATCCAGCACTCCATGATGACCTATCACATCAGCTGTATAGCCAGACATAAATAACAGTTTAAGTTTTGGATGTATTGCTTTTATCTGTTTGGCTAGGGCATCCCCGTTCATCTCCGGCATTATCACATCTGTCATAAGCAGGTCAATATTTCCGTCATGGGTTTCTGCCAGATTTAGGGCTTTGGCAGGGCTGTCTGCAGCAAGAACAGTATACCCGAGCATCTCGAGCATTGTTTTTGTCATCTCGAGGATTGATGGTTCATCCTCAACAAGGAGTATCTTTTCATGCCCGGCAGCAGGCTTAGTATTTTTTGAACATTCATCATCAGTATTTTCTGCGGCTGTCTTATAAGCAGGCAGGTATATTCTGAACATAGATCCCTGCCCGGGTTCACTGTATACATTTATAAATCCATTGTTCTGCTTGATAATGCCGTAAACAGTAGCAAGCCCCAGTCCAGTGCCCTTGCCAACATCTTTTGTTGTGAAGAACGGCTCAAAAAGGTTTGTTATGGTATCTTTGTCCATTCCGCATCCGTTGTCGCTTACTGTAAGAGTGACAAAATCGCCGGGTATGAATTCTGGCTTGTCTGAACAGAACTCTTTATCAATAACTGAGTTTGCTGTTTCTATGGTTATCTTTCCTGTGCCTGATATCGCATCTCTGGCATTTACACATAGATTGACAAGTATCTGGTCGAGCTGTGCAGGATCCATCATCACATACCATGTGTCTTTGCCGGGCAGCCATGAAAGATCAATATTTTCTCCTATAAGCCTCTGCAGCATATTTATCATCCCGTCAATTGTATCGTTCAGAATAAGGGCTCTTGGAGAGATTGTCTGTTTGCGTGCGAATGCGAGCAGCTGGCGTGTTATTTCTGCAGATCTCTGTGCAGCTGTCGATATCTGTTTTAGGTAGTCTGTTATAGTGTTGTCATGTTCAATTTTGCTTAAAGCAAGTTCAGTATATCCGAGTATAACCCCTAGTTTATTGTTGAAATCGTGGGCTACTCCTCCTGCAAGCCTCCCGACAGACTCCATCTTTTGCGCCTGCATCAGCTGATCCTGAAGTTTAATCCGTTCTGCTTCGATTTTCTTACGATCTGTAATATCTGTGACCAGAGCAATTATTTCTGCTATTTCCCCGTTTTTGTCATGAATAGGAGCTGTTGAAATGCTTATATCTATAAGCCTGCCATCTTTGCTCTGCCTCTTAAGCTCAAGATCTGTATATACAGCCCCGTTTATAATCCTGTTTCTGAATTTATCAAATTCGTATGCCTTGTCTTTAGGCACTATTGGCAGCATTTTGCCGATCACTTCATTTTGTGTCCAGCCAAATATCCGCTCTGCTGCCGAGTTCCAGCTCTTTACATTGCCTTCAAGATCAACGCTTATTATGGCTAAAGGAGAGGCTGCTATAAGTGCTGTCAGATGCTTTTCGCTTTTTCTTAGAGCTTCTTCAGCCAGCACCCAGTCAGTTATAACTTCTGTATAAACAATAATGCCGCCGACTGAGTTGTCAGCCTCATACCATGGCCTGCATTCCCAGCGCGTCCATTCTACTGAGCCGTCGTCCCGTACATAGGAGTCCCTGTCTGACTTAAGCACTTCTCCTGCCAAGGCTCTCTGGTGTACATCGCGCCATTTCTGCGGCAGGTCAGGGAAAATTTCATAATGATGTTTGCCTATAACATTTATTCCATTGATTTTGTATGCATTTAGATACCGCTGGCTCGCATATATGTATTTGAGTTCTTTGTCATGCACAGCAACAGAGCTGTTTGTGTGGTCAATTATATAGCGCATTAAATTGTGTGAATGTGTCAGCTCTTGCTGTGCCTTTTTTTGTTCAGTCAGGTCGTGGCAGAAGCAGATTATCTGACCTCCGTACTCATTAAGCCATGTTGCTGAAACCTCCAGAGGCCATATGCTGCCGTCTTTGCGTTTGTGGCGAACCTCAAAGAGTTCTGAGCTGTTAGTTATTACGCGTTTTATGCGTGCAGCAGTATCAGCAGGATCTTCATCAGCATCCAGATCTTTTATGCGCATGCCTATGATCTCGTCTTTTGTATAGCCGGACATAAAGCAGTATGCATCATTTACCTCTGTTACTAACCCTTGGCTGTTTATTACCCAGAATCCTTCTGCTGTTGTATGCAGAATAGCCTGAAGATATTTTTCTCGAGCTCTTATGATTTCGTCAGCCTGTTTTTTCTCCGTTATATCGCTGAATATTCCGAGTATGCCTGCTATGTTCCCGTTTTTGTCGATGATAGGAGTTTTAATAGTATAAATCCAGGTGTCTCTGCCAAGCAGCTTATAGTTTTCTTCAAATGACATGGTATGGCCGGATTCCATAACCCTGACATCATCAGCCCTGTATTTTTCAGCAAGATCAGCAGGATAAAAATCGTGATCAGTCTTGCCGCAAATATCAGTTGTCTGTATCCCCAGGTCTGCTGCATAGTGTTCATTGCACGATAAATATGCAAGGTCTTTATCTTTAACAAATATTCTTTCGGGGATGTTGTCTATAAGATTTCTATACTTTTCTTCGCTCACCTGCAGAGCTGCATTAGCAGTCTCTATCTGGAGTCTGCGGCTGCTCTCCTTGTGCCTCATGCTGTGCAGCCACTCAGAGATTATGCTCACAATTAAACCGTCTATAATCAGCATAATCCATTGAAAAAGATCATAACCTGATCTTATTTCAAGCTTACCGGCTGGCGGCATATTGTATCCTGTAAGCGCTGCTGCCAGGATTGTTGCAACAATGCCAGGGCCTAGACCGCCAATAAGAGCAGAGATTATAACCGGCAGGATAAATAGTATTAAGATGGGTCTTTCGCCAAAACCAACAGGCAGGTTAAAGCGAACAATCAACATACCTACAACAAGAGCAAATGCCAATAGATAATGATACCAACGAGAGCATAAAACAGAAGAGCATTTCTTCATCAATAAGGAGTATCTCCTTAATTATGGAGTCTTTTGATTAAGATCAAGTATTTTTAACTGAATGATATTAAAACTATATTTGCATATAATGTTTATAGTGTTGGAAGTTAAAATATTTTATTTGTAAGGATATAATGTTTTATCTATTCTTATAGTTTAATTGTAGTATGAGTCAAAAGAACAGTCAAGAAATATAATTTATCTGGAATCAAAAGGATTTGTTATTGCTAAAAGCTCTAATTAACGCTTAATTTATCCATTTGCGGTTTATGTTTCTGAGGCTTATATAAAAAAGCGCTGTGCAGAAAAATATAATAGCAAAAAAGTCTAGTCCAAGATGCATTGTATTTGTACCGGTTACAGCCCCTCTGAGTATATCAACTCCATATGTCAATGGGAGCATATAGGATAAAGGTCTAAGGAATACAGGAAGCGCATCAATAGGAAAGAAGAGTCCGCAGAGGAATATCATAGGGAAGCGGAAGAAGTTTGAAAATGTCTGAGCTTCAAATACCTCGCTCACAGATACAGCGATAAAAAGCCCAAGAAATGTGGATGCAACAGCTATAAGAAATATAGCTGGCAGTACAATAAGCCATGATATTGTTGATATGTCTGTAAGCAACATTGCTAAAATTACCGGGACTATGGCATTGATTGAACCAAAGAATATCGCACCTGATGTCTTTGCTAGCATAAGCGTATTAAGCGTTATAGGTGCAAGCAGCAACCTTTCAAATGAGTGATTTTTCTTCTCGAATGTAACAGTAACAGCCAGCATTGATGTTGTTCCAAAAAGCACAGAAATGGCTATCACTCCCGGCAACAGGGTGGGTATTGTCTCAAACCCTGTTCCGGATTTTATAAAGAACATTCCTGTCCATGCTATAGGAAATATGAGTCCCCAGCTGATATTCGGCGGCTTGAGATAATAGGCTCTCATATCCTTAAGTATTATGTTCCAGAGGGCTATAAGTCCCTTTCTCATTCTGATTTCCTTTTTTTGTCAGCTTCTTTTTTCAGGATATTTGCTTCTATACCGGTGATACTAACAAAAACATCCTCCATCGATGGAATGGATTTTTTTGCTTCTGTAACATCTATTCCATGTTCTTGCAGAAATTTAACAATATGAACAAGATTTATCTGATGATTAGCCTCTACGCGCATGTGCTCCGGTGAGGTTATGTTAAAGGTATAATCAGAAAAGCTTGATGAGAGCTGCCGCGATATATCCATAATATTGCCGGATGCGGATACAAGCATGACATATCTGCCTAGAAGAGGCTGGAGAAGGTTTTTTACTGAATCTGTTTTAGCTATTTTGCCTTTTACAATAAATGATATTCGATGACAAAGTCTTTCTGCATCTTCAATGTAATGAGTGGTAAGAAATATTGTTGTCCCCGAATTGTTCAGGCTTGAAATAAGTTGTCGGACCTGTCTTGCGCTTGCCACATCGATGCCTGTTGTCGGTTCATCAAGAAAGAGTATCTGCGGTCTGTGTATAATTCCTGCCGCGATAGTCAGTTTGCGCTTCATGCCTTTTGAGTATCCTCCGAACTTTCTGTTTGCCGCCTCTGTAAGTCCGAATGTCTTTAGTAATTTGTTTGCACGCTCAATGCGCTCAGTCTTGCTCATTCCATAAAGCGCGCCGCAGAAACAGAGGTTGTCAAAGCCTGTAAGCTCCGGGTATAGGTTGCTCTCATCAGGCACAACGCCAATAAGATGCTGTGCTGCCTTTGGATTGCCTGTGCAGTCTTTGCCGGCAACTTTTATTGTGCCTGAATCAGGCCTTGACAGGCCTATAAGCATTCTGATGGTAGTTGTTTTTCCTGCTCCGTTAGGACCAAGGAATCCGAAGATTTCTCCGTTATTAAGAGTGAATGATATGTTGTCAACTGCTGTTAAATTATCAAATCTTTTAGTTAGATTGACAACTTCTATTAGAGGCTCATCATTGTTTGATATCTGAATTTGATGTTTCAAAATCCCTGACCTTTGGTCAAATTAATTATGTTAAAGCCTGCAAATGATTATAAGGTTAAGCATATATGCAGTCAAGCTGCAAATCAAGATATACTGCTCTTGCATTTATGCATCATATCCTGGGTGAATGCGCACGGTAGAAAAAACTGAAGCGCTTCGCTGTTTTTTAATCAGGCATCACCTTGTATTTTTAATAGGATCATGTCTTGGATTAATTGCACCGGTTGCCTTTTTATCGAGCACATTAGGTTTTAATTCCTGGGTTTCTTCACCCTCTTCTTTATCATGGTAGCCTGTGGCTGAGACCTGGTCGCGCTTGCTTGTTGATTTTGGTTTTTCAACAGGTTTTGCCTTTAAAGGTTTTGTTGCCGAAGGGTTTTTAACTGATGTATCTTTTGGTTTTAATATATCATTAGCCTCAACATTAATAACAAAAAAAGCGAATAAAAACGCACATGACATTAGTGTTAAACATAGTCTTTTCATACTTTCTAACCTCCAGGTTAAAGATGAAAACATATTAGCATTATAAGCACTCCAAAGCAAGCATTGATAGCCATGTTCTGTATTTATGATATTATGGACTGCAAGACAAAAGGTAAATGATGACTGCTATTGATACACTAAAAAAACTCTCCGCACTTTTTGAGTCAGCACGCATTGCTGATGCCTCAAAAGAGGCAGAGCTGCTTGTTACAGAGCTGCTCTGCATATCAAAGGTTGATCTGCTCTTGAAAAATATCGAGCTGTCTAAGCTGCAATCTGATGAGCTTGATGTTCTTGCGAGACGCCGGATGTCCGGCGAGCCGATGCAGTATATCATCGGCAGGGTTGAGTTTTATGGGCTTAGAATTAATGTCGGTCCTGGTGTGCTCATACCAAGACCAGAGACAGAGCTGCTGGTCGAGCAGGTGATTAAAATGTGCGGCATGCCTCGGATGATTCTCGATCTCTGCACAGGCAGCGGCTGCATCGCGCTTGCGCTTGCAAAGAACTTTCCGCAGGCACAGGTGTATGGAGTTGACATGTCAGACGCAGCGCTCAAGTACGCTGTAAAAAATGCAGCAGCAAACAGCATTAATAGTATCAGATTTTTTTGCGGCGACCTTTACGCTCCTGTTAAAGGTATGAGGTTCGATCTTATAGTTTCAAATCCCCCATATATACCTAAAGATGATATAAAGGATTTACAGATAGAGATAAGAGATTATGAGCCAATGTCAGCGCTTGATGGCGGTATTGATGGGCTTAATTTTTATCGGAGGATATTGGCTGAGGCTCCTCAATATCTGAATGCCGGAGGCTTGGTTGTACTTGAGATTGGCATTAATCAGGCTAAGGATATAAAACATCTGGCAGAAGATGCAGGCTTTGGCAATATCAGGTTCATAAAAGACTACTCTGGTATAGAGAGGATTGCTGTGCTAAAGATGGAAAGTCAATAATCTGATATGTTTGAAAAATGGCATTTCCTGTGCTACTCTTAAATTATGAAAAAAGATCATGGAAAGCGCATAGCAGTTGATCCTGAAATCATGGGCGGCAAGCCGGTTATTAAAGGTACTCGTCTGCCTGTTGAGGTGATAATCGGGGGGCTGGCTGGCGGAATGACTGTTGCTGAGGTCTGCGCTGAATACAGGATCGTAGATCTTGATGTAAGGGCTGCTCTCGCTTATGCTGCTGAAACCCTTTCTGAGGAACACCTGATTGCTGTTTCTGATTGACGAAAACCTTCCTTTAAGCATCACCTCTTATCTTCAGTCTCTAAATTATGATGTTTTTGATGTTGCCGGTTCGGATTTAAGAGGTGCATCTGACAAGTTTTTGTGGAACAAGGCTGCGACTGAGAAGAGGATTTTGGTTACTCGTGATCTCGACTATCCGATACTGGGTATGAGCAAAACTCCGTATGCGCTTATATTAGTAAGAGTTCCTTCTGAATATACAGCTGCACAAATTACCAAGCTTTTCAAAGAAGCATTTGCCGGTATTGATACGAAAAAAATTAAGAATAATGTTATGGTTATTTCTCCAGGGAGGATAAGGATTAGTCCTTTGCCAAAATAAAACATATTATGGAAATAGCAGCGCAGTTTATAGATATCATACTTCATCTGGACAAGCACCTCGGCGCTGTTATTCAGACATACGGCGTATGGACATATCTGATTTTCTTTCTGATCATATTCTGCGAGACAGGCCTTGTTGTAACCCCGTTTTTACCTGGAGATTCGCTCCTCTTTGCAGCAGGCGCATTCGCTGCGCTCGGCGAGCTTGATCCATTAGGACTATCTGCTGTTCTCTGTGCAGCATCCATACTCGGGGACTCTACAAACTACTGGATAGGCAGATACATAGGACCAAAGGTATTCAGGCAGGAGAATGTGCGTTTTTTAAACAGAAAACATCTTGAGCGCACTGAGCAGTTTTACGAAAAATATGGAGCAAAGACTATATTTATTGCCAGATTCATGCCCATATTCAGGACATTCGCTCCTTTTGTAGCAGGCATTGGGAAGATGAAGTATGCCCGCTTCCTCGCATTCAGCATATCAGGCAGCATAGCTTGGATAAGCATACTTGTTATGGCAGGCTACTACTTCGGCAACATACCGTTTGTGCGCAGCAACTTCTCGCTGGTCATCATGGCGATAATACTTATATCCGTAATGCCCGGGGTTATTGAGTATATCAGGCACAAGCTCAATTCCAGACAGTCCTAAAATCCACTTCTGCTGTCTGATATAATAGTCTCGTATGAGCGCCAGATCTAAAATAGCAAAGGCTGCTGGCAAGATGTCTGTTGCCACGCTGATAAGTCGCATACTCGGCTATATCAAGGATATGATACTGGCAGGCTTTTTTGGCGCTTCTGCTTCTGCTGATGTCTTTTTTGCCGCATTTCGCATACCCAACCTGTTGAGAGAGCTCTTTGCAGAGGGCTCAATGTCATCAGCATTTATTCCGGTGCTGAAGGAAGAGGAGGCGAGGCGCGGAGATGAGGCTGCAAAAAAGGTTGTAAGGTCTGTATTTCTGTTTATCATAGTTTTTGTAGGGCTTATATGCATGCTCGGCATCATCTTTGCACCTGCTATTGTGAGCGCGATAGCCCCGGGTTTTCTCGAAGATCAGGCCAAGTTCGATACAACTGTTCTGCTCACAAGGATAATGTTTCCGTTTCTGCTCTTTATAAGCCTTGCATCTCTCACAATGGGCGCGCTCAATACAAGGGGGGTATTCTTTATCCCAGCACTCGCACCTGCCCTGCTGAATATTGTGACCATGATCAGCGTGGTCGGATTTTCATCTTTCTTCACCCAGCCGATTGTGTCTGTTGCACTTGGAGTATGCGCAGGCGGTTTTGTGCAGTTTCTGTTTCAGGTGCCGGCTTTTAAAAAAGAGGGTTTTTCATTTATAGGTAGAGGATTTTCTTTTAAAGACTTATCAAATCCTGCGCTGAAAAAAATCGGCCGCCTTGTTCTGCCAGCAACAGCGGGCATGGCAGTAAATCAGATAAATATTTTTGTGAGCACAATACTCGCATCATTCCTTGCTGAAGGCAGCATCACATATCTCTACTACTCGATGCGGCTTGTTCAGTTTCCTGTCGGTATCTTTGGCGTTGCTGTGGGCATGGCTGTGCTGCCTGCGCTTTCAGAGCATGCTGTGAGGGGAGACATTAAGAGCGTTAAAGAGGACTTTTCATTTGCACTTCGGCTGCTCTTCTTTTTAACAGTGCCAGCGATGGCTGGATTGATAGCGCTAAAGACACCGATAGTCAGCACACTCTTTCAGAGAGGCCAGTTCGACTACGCAGCAACAATCGGTACTGCTGATGCGCTGATGTACTACTCGCTCGGCATATGGGCGATTGTGGGAGTGAGGGTCATAACATCCACATTCTACTCAATGCAGGACACAAAGACGCCTGTAAAAATTGTGGCTGTGACAACGCTTCTGAATATTATGCTCAGCCTGTTATTAATGGGGTCGATGAAGCACAACGGTCTTGCTCTGGCTAATGCAGCAGCGTCAACAGCAAACTTCGGACTGCTCTACTGGCTGCTCAGAAAAAAGATCGGCAGCTTCGGCTCTTCCCAGATAGCGCTCTCGTTTCTCAAGACCCTATGCGCTTCTGTTGTGATGGCTGCTGCCGGTTGGCTTATGCTGAGCAGTGGGCTATGGGTGCATGGCAGCTCTGTGATAGGCAACTGGCTGTTTTTGGGTATAGGCATAATATTGTGCTTTGCCATATATCTTACGGTTTCGTATCTTCTCAAGAGCGAAGAGATGCTCTATTTGGCTGGCAAGGTGAGCCAAAAAATCTGGCAGGGAGGCAGCAGATGATAATAGAGACAGTAGCAGTAGGTCCATTACAGGCAAACTGTCACATAATAGGGGATGAGACTACAAAAAAAGCGCTGGTTGTTGATCCAGGAGATGAGCCATCTAGGATAATTAATGCTCTTAACAAGCATGGCCTCAAGGTTGAAAAGATAGTATGCACGCATGGCCATTTTGATCATGTGGGCGCAGCAGGCGAGTTGAAAAGCGTTCTTGGAGGCATGCTTATGCTGCATGAGGCAGATGTGGAAATATACAAAACAGCAGCAGATATGGCAGCTTTTTGGGGATATAAGGTGGGAGGGATTGTTGACCCTGACTCCTTTATTTCTGAGGAAGATGAGATAAGCATCGGACAGCTAACTTTTAAGATTATGCATACACCCGGCCACAGCCCGGGCGGAATCTGTCTCTATGGCGAGGGGATAGTTATTACAGGTGATACGCTTTTTGCAGGCTCTGTCGGCAGGACAGACTTTCCCGGAGGCAGCATTCACAAACTGAAGGCTTCATTCAGAAGGCTCATGGATCTGCCGGATAACACTGTTGTGCTTTCCGGCCACGGACCATCTACAACAATTGGTGACGAGAGGGCTGAAAATATGTTTTCGCACGAATTTATGCACTGAACAGCAGAGTGCTAATGTTGTGATATAATTGACTGTTCAGCTTTTAATCCCGGCTTGAGGAGTTCGACAATTGGAGATACTGAGACAGATAAGATGGCAGGATGTGCTAGATATTGCCATTGTCTCGGTTATACTCTACCGCGTTTTGCTTCTTATAAAAGGCACAAAAGCAGCGCAAATGCTCGCAGGAATCGGTGTGCTGCTGCTAGCGTCATTTGTATCCAAATATTTTCAGTTTCATACAATGGACTGGCTGGTTCAGAGTTTTCTGTCTCAGTTGGTTCTCGGCATGATAATCCTTTTTCAGCCTGAACTCAGAAGGGCGCTCGCAAAGGTTGGCGAGTCCTCTCTCTTTAAAGGGGTGACAACAGCTGAGGAACTGAAGTCTATAGAAGAGATTGTCAGGGCATCCGTATCTCTAGCAAACAGAAAAATTGGAGCGCTTATAGTTATTGAAAAAGATATGACTCTTGCTGATTATATAGAGGTGGGCACTCCTCTGGATGCCAAGGTTTCCAAAGAACTACTGATAAGCATATTCCATCCGACATCTCCAATTCATGACGGAGCCGTGATACTGAGAGGCAACAGGATAGTGGCAGCAGGATGCTTCCTTCCCATAGCGCTCGGAAGTGATATGAGCAAGGCTTTGGGCACAAGACATAGAGCAGGTGTCGGCATTACCGAAGAGACTGATGCTGTGGCAATAATAGTTTCTGAAGAGAACAGCACAATTGCTGTAGGCATAGACGGCAAGCTTAAAGGCCCTGTAGAGATGGGCAAGCTAAGGGAGATGCTTGCTGAAATGTTTACACGCAAGAAAGATCAGCGCAGTTCAAAAAAGAAGAGATCGCGCAGGTCTGACAAGGTGAAAAAATGAGGGCGATTTTTACAGATCATATTGGATTGAAAATAGTTTCTATTTTCATTGCCATATCTCTCTGGTTTTTTGTTACATACCGCGGCCAGTCAGAGATGATAGTGGAGGCTCCAATAGAATTCAAGAATGTTCCCAAAGAAGTCGAGATCCTGAAGCAGAACCTTAAGGATGTCAGACTTAATATAAGGGCGCAGGAAAATGTGCTCAAAGATATCAGGCCTATGGATATAAGAGTAATAATTGATTTGTCAAACGCTGTTAAGGGAGAAAATACCCTATACTTCAATAAAAACAGCGTAGCCGCGCCAAGGGGTGTAGAGGTGCTGAGGATTGATCCAACTTCAGTAAAGGTGACTCTCGACGAATCCATAAGGAAGATTGTGCCTGTGAAGCCTTATATTACCGGTGTGCCTGAACCCGGTTTTAAGGTTAAGTCAGTACAGATAAAACCAACAACTGTAGATATAGAGGGACCGAGAGTTGAAGTCTCAAAGATAAGCATACTCAGGACAGAGCCGCTCGATCTGACTGGGCTTGACGCAAAAATAAGCCAGAACATAAAGATAAATACAAACGGCAGAAATATAAGGCTCTCTATCCCTGAAGCTGCCGTAACGATAGATATTGAGAGGATAAATTAATGAAGCTCTTCGGAACAGATGGAATAAGGGGCAAGGTAAACAGGTCAGTTATAACCCCTGAGACAGCTCTAAGGGTCGGTATGGCAATGGCGTCTACTATAAAGACAGACCATGGCAGGCGCATGGTGCTTATAGGAAAGGATACAAGGCTTTCTGGGTATATGCTCGAGAGCGCTCTCACATCAGGCATATGTTCAATGGGCATGGATGTGACTCTTGTAGGGCCTCTGCCTACTCCGGGCATAGCATTTCTAACAAGGGCGCTAAGGCTGGATGCTGGCATAGTGATATCAGCATCCCACAACCCTTATGAGGATAATGGAATAAAGATATTCTCATCATCAGGCTTCAAGCTGTCTGATGAAATAGAGAAAGAGATAGAAGAACGTTGTGCAGATGAGAAGTTCCCAGCAAAACGCGCGGCCGGAGACAAAATAGGCAGGGCATTCAGGCTGGATGATGCTACAGGCAGATATGTGGAGTATATAAAATCTACTATACCTAGAAAGGCAGATCTTGACGGCATTAAGGTGGTGGTAGACTCAGCAAACGGTGCAGCGTATAAAGTTACTCCTGTGCTTCTTAGAGAGCTGGGCGCTGAAGTTATATCAATAAATGACAAGCCTGACGGCAGAAATATAAATGACAACTGCGGCTCGTTATATCTTGAAAGCCTTGGAAAGGCTGTTAAAGATGCCGGCGCTCATGTTGGCATTGCTCATGATGGCGATGCGGACAGGACGCTTGTGGTTGATGAAAAAGGCAGACTTGTTGACGGGGATCTGATAATGGGTATGTGGGCTCCGCAGCTAAAAAGCGAAAACAGGCTCGGAGGCAACGCGGTTGTTGCTACTGTGATGAGCAATCTGGGGCTTGAGAAGTATCTTGAATGTTTTGGTATAAAACTGATAAGAGCCAAAGTGGGCGATAGGTATGTGATGGAAGAGATGATAAAAGGCGGCTACACACTCGGCGGAGAACAGTCTGGACATATAATATTTTTTGAATACAACACAACAGGCGATGGACCTATAACAGCTCTTCAGCTGCTCTATCTGATGCGGCTTAAGGAAAGACTGCTGTCTGAACTGACATCAGGCATAGAGCTTTTCCCTCAAGTGCTTATAAATGTGCCGGTTGCAGGGAAAAAAGATTTCAAAAAGTTCCCTGATGTTGTTGCTGCTGTTGAAGCTGCTGAGAAGAAGCTTAAAGACAAGGGCAGGCTTCTGGTGCGGCCTTCGGGCACAGAGCCAAAAGTCAGGGTTATGGTTGAAGCTGAAAATGATGACCTAGCTAAAAAAACTGCTGAGAGCGTTGCAGATGCGATCAGAAAAAATATGGGGCAGGAAGCCTCATAGTATGTAGATTGTGCTCTGGCTGGCTGGGTTTATTGCTGGAATAACTGCCGGGCTCTCATCTGGGTATTTCCCATATACAACATCAATTCTGATTTTATCTATTGTGGTTTCTGTATTTTTGTTTAATCATAGGCTGCGGCCTTCAATAGGCCGCAGCCTAATTTTTTCTCTCCTGTTTCTTGCTGCAGCGGTGTTCGGATTTAGCATCGCAAAAATCAGCTTATCACAGGCTACTGATCCTGCCTCTTTGGCAGGCAGTGAGGTGGTTATTGAAACAACGGCGTTTAGTTCTACACAGAATTCATACTCAGTTTATCCTTACAGAGCTTATGATGTTAACGGCACGGAGATAAAAGGCCTAAGGCAGGTGAGGGTTGCCGGGATGCCTGAACTGGAGCTATGCAGTTCATACAGAATGCGAGTTAAAATCGCAAATGATATATTTCTAAATCCAGGAAATTCAGCTCAACAGGTACAGGCAAGACTGCTGGGAATCAATCTGCTAAAGAGCGGTTCTGAGATTTTTGCTGCTTCACTAAAGTGTGTTTTCAGCAGAATGAAACAAGATTTAAACATCAGAATGCAGGAGATCTTTTCTCCAGACACCGCAGCATTTCTCATGTCAGTTACAACAGGATACAGAGGCGGTTTCAGCCCTGATCTCCGCGATGCATTCAGCTCAACAGGTCTGGCGCACCTTATAAGCATATCAGGCACTCACTTTGGCCTGCTCTTTTTTGTGGTCTTTCAACTCTTTAAAAGAATATTAAGCCTGCTGCCCTACAAGATGCTCGCATTGATTACCCTTTATGCAACTCCTTCGCAGATCTCTGCGCTTATGTCTATGCCTGTGATGGTCTTTTATCTTGGGCTTTCTGATATGAGCTTTCCTGCTGTGCGCTCATTTATAATGATCTCATTTTTTCTGTTTGGTCTGCTTTTGCAACGCAGAGGGTTATGGCTAAATACAGTGCTTCTTGCAGCTGCGTTAATACTCTTATTCAGGCCAGACTCACTACTGGATCTTTCATTCCAGTTGTCATTTACGGCAGTGTTATGCATAGGACTTGCTGCTGATGCAATAAGAAGAAGGCACGAGGCGCAGAGAAATAGTCCAGCGAGCAGCGAACAAAAAGCATGGCCAGCGCGCATTAAGGAGAGCAGCAAAAAATTCATATTCTCAACATCCATTATATCTCTGGCAGCATCAGCAGGCACCGCTCCTTTGGTTGCATACTACTTTCACTATACTTCGATAATATCTCCGCTTGCGAACCTGATTATTACTCCAATTGCAGGATTTATAGTTCTTCCTCTGGCGCTGTTTTCATCATTCACTTTTTTGATTTCAGGCGCGTTCCCGCTAGTGCAGGTTATAGAGTCAATAACCTCGTTCTGTATTTGGCTGATAAGGGTGATGGCAGGATTCAGTTTTGCTGAACTGAAGATCTCAGCATATCCTATGGCATTGCTTCTGATTTTTTACGCCTCTTTTGCGGGATTGCTGTTTATGTATGCAGCGGGATTAAGATGCCAGAGAGAACTTAAATTAAGGAATTATGCAATTTTAACTGCTGTGGGATTGCTGCCGTTTATAATCTGGTCAGCATCAGGCAGTTTTTCTGAAAATGGTGTAAAAGTAACTTTTTTAGATGCAGGACAGGCAGATTCAGCGGTTATTGAACTGCCGGACAACAGGGTGATTGTAATAGATACAGCAAGAAACGGATTCCAGGCAGCATCATATCTGCATTACAGGGGCATCAGCAGGATAGATGCTCTTGTTATCTCTCATGCAGAGGCAGATCATGCAGGAGGCGCGGGCTATCTGGCATCAAGATTTGAAATCAGCGAGATCTGGGACAACGGAATGATCGAATATTCAGGATCTCTTGCAGATATTAATAAACGCAGTATGCTGAGGGGAGATTTTGCAGAGGCTGGCAGATATAGGATAACAGCACTGCATCCGCACGATTCATTTTATACTTTTGCTTCTGATGAGTCTGGCGAGAATAATGACTCGCTTGTTCTATTGCTCGATACAGGCAAAAACAGATTCATGTTCAGCGGAGACATAGCACAGGAAGCGGTTGATGATCTTGTAGAGCTGCAGGATGCGTTAAGCTCAGATGTTATAAAAGTTCCTCATCATGGCAGTAGGACAGCCGCTGATGAGATCTTCTATTTTTACGTATCGCCGCGTATTGCTGTGATAAGCGCAGGACGCAATAATCAGTATGGTCATCCCCATGAAGAGACCATAGCGCAGCTCCAGAGCGCGTTAGTTTATAGGACAGATGTTGACGGTGCGATTCAGGTGAAGGAATATTCAGGCGGCAGGCTTGAGGTCAGGTCATGGAGAGAGCATATCCTTAACCCAGCTGATGGCATATCATCAGAACTCGCCAACATAAAAAGGCTCTTTGCTGTCTGGTGAAAGTACGACAGCGCGGCAGTCCCGCAGCGCGGTAGCCCGACAGCAAAATTAGAGCGGTAGTACTGCAGAAATAAACAAAAACAACTAATCAACAAAGGCAGATGCTTCAATTTTTTGAACAAGTTTTCAAGAAGGAATGGACTGCTTTCGTTCATGCGCCTGGTTTTGACACTACTAAATGCTCGATGCGCTCCAGCCGCAAAACTTATCAGCCTCTGGCGGACTCAGACAGTTGCGGCTGTATTCCGCTCCTCTTCGCATAGTAGTGTTACCAAAACTCAGCCTAAATCTCTCAAGACAGTCCATCCCTTCTTTGTTTTTTTATTACTTATTACTTCTTTTACTTTTAATTTTTTTTCTTTTTTAGTTTTAGTTTTAGTTTTAGTTTTAATAAAGGCAGGTGGTTCGATTTCCGTGGCTTGTACGGGTAACTGCTACTCAGTCGGGAGTCGAAGCGGGAGACTGAGGCTATATATCTGGATACTGTCTTAATGTCCATCAAACCTTAACCCATGTGCTAAGGTAGTTCACAGGATTAGGAAATTGAGGCCATCTGCCTTTAAATTAGGAAGTTATGGAGTTCAGGAGTTGAGGAGTTCAGAAACGTAGAGTTCTAATATTCTGTCTTCTGCCTTCTCTGCTCTGGTTGTTTTATAGCGCTGATGAAGTGGCAGCATGGTTTTGATAATTGTTATAATTGGGGTCAGGGATTTTTCATTCTTATTTATTCATCCAAAAGGCGGTTACTCTGAAATGATAGCGATAGTTGATTATGGGATGGGCAACATAAGGAGCGTTGAAAAGGGCTTTGCGAAGATCGGAGCTGATGCGAGGATAACTGCCAGTCCAGTTGACATAGCCAATGCCTCTGCTGTTGTTCTGCCGGGTGTGGGAGCATTCAGAGACTGCATGGAGAATCTGGAAAGGCTTGAGCTGCTGAGCGTAATCGTGCGTGCAATAAAAGAGGGCAAGCCGTATCTGGGTATCTGCCTTGGTTTGCAGATACTCTTTTCAATGTCAGAAGAGTTTGGGCTCTGCAAGGGGCTCGATGTGATACAGGGCAAGGTTGTTAAATTTAATTTCGATGCTGAGCAGCAGACAGACAGTGCAGCAGAACAGTTAAAAATTCCTCATATGGGATGGAACACTGTCAGTTTTAGCCGCAGACATCCTGCGTTTTCAGAAGTGGCTGACAATGCACACTTCTATTTTGTGCATTCGTACTATGTTGTGCCTGATGATACTTCAGTAACAGCAGGCATCACAAACTATGGAACAGACTTTACCTCTGTTGTCTGGAAGGACAATGTGCTGGCAATGCAGTTTCATCCTGAAAAGAGTCAGACAGCGGGGCTGAGCATACTTAAAGGGTTCAGTGATTTTGCCAAAACCGCTTGACTGGATATAAGTGCTGCAGTGCTTATGATCAACAGCTACGCAGCATTATAAATAAGCATAAGGGAGCTGCTATTTAAATCACTATGAAAAATGTGATACTCGGCACAGCAGGACATATTGACCACGGCAAGAGCTCTCTTGTAAAGGCGCTTACAGGCACAGATCCTGATAGGCTAAAAGAAGAGAAGGCCCGCGGCATAACAATTGATCTCGGTTTTGCCAATCTCCCATTTCCCGATGGCATAACAGTAGGCATAGTAGATGTTCCGGGTCATGAGAGGCTTATTAAAAATATGCTCGCAGGAGCAGGCGGCATAGATATATTGCTGATGACAATAGCAGCTGATGAGGGCATAATGCCCCAGAGCAGAGAGCATCTTGCCATATGTAATATGCTAAGGATAAAAAACGGCATAATCGTGTTGACAAAGTCTGACCTTGTTGATCCTGAATGGCTTGAGCTTGTTAAAGAAGAGGCAAAAAAATTTGTTAAGGGCACATTTCTGGAGAGCGCAGACATCATACCAGTATCGTCAAAGACAGGTGACGGTCTCGACGATCTTAAAAACAGGATATATGAATTAGCAAAAATTACAGCTCCTAAATTGATAAACGGTATATTCAGGCTGCCTGTGGACAGGATATTCACACTTAAAGGATTTGGGACAGTGGTGACAGGCACTGTCCTGTCTGGTACGATTGGCCTCGACAGTCCTGTAGAGATACTTCCATCAGGCATATCAACAAAGGTTAGAGGGCTCCAGAGCCACGGCAAAAGCGCAGACAAGGTTTATGCAGGGCAGAGAGCCGGAGTAAATCTTCAGGGCATAGATAAAGAATCTTTAAAAAGAGGGGATGTTGTTGTTGTCCCGGGCAGGTTTTTATCCACAGCAGTGATTGATGCAGAGATTGAGCTGTTAGCTGAATCCCCATTAGTAAAAAGCAGATCTCTTCTGCATTTCTATTCCGGCACATCAGAGACAATAGCGAGGGTTATTCTTTATGATAGAGACGAGCTGAAGCCCGGTGAAAAGTGCTTTTGCCAGTTCAGGCTTAAAGATACCATAGTCGCGCTTTCTGGAGACAGGTTTATTGTCAGGCGGCTCTCTCCTCTTGAAACAATAGGTGGAGGAGAGATTCTCGACCCTCATCCTCTGAAACGCAAGAGGAGTCAGGGTACTGAAGACCTTGCAGCAATAAGCAGCGGAAGCATAGAGGCAAAGATTGAGACCAGAATAAGACGGGCTGGACTTGCAGCTGTTACGAAATCTGAGATAGAGGGCTGGATAAGCTGCGATCTGCCCGAGATATACGAAGCATTGTCTGTTCTCGAGAAAAAAGGCTCCATCATATCTGTGCAGGGTATGTTTTTTCATAAAGAGGCTTTTGAACTCTTCAAAAGATCAGCAAAAGATCAGCTTGACAGATTTCATAAAGCCAATCCTTTAAAATCCGGCATGCCCAAAGAGGATCTGAGGCTTAAAATTAAGGCTGGGCAGAAGCCGTACATCGCTCTTTTATCAGTTATTGGCGATATAGTTTCTGATAAAGATACATTGAGGCTTAGGGCATTTAACCCTGCTGTTGGTTCTGCTGATGAGGGGTTAAAGAAGAAGGTGCTTGATATACTTTCAAAAGAGGAATTTCAGCCTTTATCAAGGGCTGAGATAGCACAGAAGTTTTCAGTTCCTGAAAAGAATGTTACAGATCTGCTCAAGCTTTTATCCAAAGAAGGTCTTTTGGTCAGAATAACAGATGCAGTATATCTTACAAAAGAAAATTACGATATAATGATAAACAGGCTAAGACAGCATTTCTCAAAAAAGCAGGATATGACTGTAGCTGAGTTCAGGGATCTGTTGGCTACGAGCAGAAAGTTTGCGATGCCGTTTCTGGAGTATCTGGATTCGAATAAAATAACCCTGCGTGTTGGGGATGCAAGAAAATTCATGCTAAAATAAACCTATGAATAACAAAATATTAAAGTCATTTTTGTTTGTGGCAGCAGGCATATTAATAGGATGGCTCCTGTTCAGCTATTTTGGATCAAGCCGCATGACACCATATCAGGTATTTTCTCCGAAAGCCCCGGGATATATAACAGACAGCTCCAGGGCATTTTCAGAGACAGTAAGGGCTGTATCTCCAGCAGTTGTGAATATATCCAGCACAAAAACTATAAGAAAGCAGATGAATCCATTTGACGACTTTTTCGATTTCCTGGCTCCATTCCCAGACAGCAGATCAAAGAGAAGGGAGCAGAGCCTGGGATCAGGGGTGATAGTCTCCGCTGACGGATATATAGTCACAAATAACCATGTTGTAGAAAAATCTGACGATATAAAAGTGACGCTTTTTGACAAGAGGAGCTTCAGGGCAAAGGTTATAGGCTCTGATCCCAAAACTGACATAGCAGTTGTTAAGATTAACGCAAAGGATCTTCCTGTAATACCTGTTGGCGATTCAGACAGGCTTCAGGTTGGCGAGTTTGTGCTGGCGATAGGCAATCCGTTCGGACTTAACCATACAGTAACAATGGGCATAATAAGCGCAGTAGGCAGGGCTGATGTTGGTATTGCGGATTATGAAGATTTTATACAGACAGACGCTGCCATCAACCCGGGCAACTCAGGAGGTCCTCTCGTCAATGTAAAAGGCGAGCTAATAGGAATAAATACAGCCATATTCTCCAAGACCGGCGGATATCAGGGAATAGGCTTTTCTGTGCCAAGCAACATGGTAAAGCTTGTAATGGAGCAGCTTCTTAAAGAGGGTAAGGTTACCCGAGGCTGGATAGGAGTCGCGATTCAGGAGCTGACGCCTGAACTTGGTCAGAAATTCGGACTCAAAAACGGCGGAGGAGCTTTGGTAAGCGATGTAGTAAAGGGAGGCCCGGCACATAAAGCAGGACTTATGCGCGGGGATATAATCATAAACCTTAACGGCAAAAAGATAAAGGATGTCGCTACACTTAGAAACGCTGTTTCTCAAACCAGAATAGGCTCATCAGTAAATATGACCATACTAAGGGCTGACAGAGAGATGAATCTGACAGTATCAATTATGGAGCTGCCGGCTGATGCTGAAGATGCTGTTCCTTCTTCGCCGCCGTCTATAAACTCTTTTGAAAATATATTCGCAGGCATGGCAGTTATGGATCTTAATCCGGCAGTACGAAAGCAGCTTGGTTTGGACAAGGATGAAAAGGGTGTTGTAATACTGCGTATAGATCCTGCGCTTTCAGAAGAGACCGGTCTGAGAAAAGGCGATGTTATACAAGAGATAGATAAACAAAAGATAGATAATATTAATGATTTCAACAAAGTTATATCCAGAATCAAGCCGAATGACTCCGCACTTTTATTTGTGAACAGGAGCGGAAGAAAGTTTTATCTAGCTCTTGAGCCTCGTTAATAAATACGCTGGGGGTGTGAATTGTCTAGCCTTTTTTTCAGAATAGCAATCATTATTGTTTTTAGCTCAGCAGGTTTTTTTATAGGCGATTATATCGCTCGACCAATAGAGGGTCTTGCCACAGGACTGCTCACAGGACTGGTTTTTCTGTTTTTAGCTTTAAGGCTTTCAAGCATATCGATAGGTTCTATACTCGGCGGCATGTCAGGATTGGGTCTGGGGCTTCTTTTTGGAACTTTTCTGCTTGTGCCATTTCGTCATGTATCTGATGCTGCAACATGGAGTGTATCAGTATTTGTGCTGACAGCTCTTTTTGGATATGCAGGCCTTATCGCCGGACTGATTAGGGGACGCAACTTGACCATACCTGTAATACTGCGTATGTTCAAGGGGCAGGATGCAGAACAGGACAACAAACTGCTCGACACGAGCGTGATAATTGACGGCAGGATAGCAGATATAATTGAGGCAGGATTTATAGAAGGCACATTCATTATCCCGCAGTTCATACTGCATGAGCTTCAGTATGTTGCTGACTCTCCAGACCCCATGCGCAGGGCAAGGGGAAGGCGCGGACTCGATGTGCTCCAGCGAATACAGAAGATGTCGAGCATAAAAGTTAACATAATCGAAGAGGACTTTCCAAAGATTAAAGAAGTTGACTCAAAGCTTGTGGCCCTGGCAAAGATGATAGGCGGCAAGATCATAACAAATGATTTTAACCTTAACAAGGTTGCCCAGCTGCAAGGAGTATCTGTGCTTAACATAAACGAACTCGCCAACGTGCTAAAGCCGGTTGTGCTGCCCGGAGAGGCTATGAACCTTTTTGTTGTTAAAGAGGGCAAAGAGCAGAATCAGGGTGTTGCATATCTTGATGACGGCACAATGGTGGTTATAGAGAACGCAAGAAGGATAATAGGCAAAAATGCCGAGGTTGTTGTCACAAGCGTTCTGCAGACAACAGCCGGCAGGATGATATTCGCCAAGCTAAAAGATGACGAGTAGTAACAGGCCGAAAAGATAGTGAATAAATATCACTAAAGCAGAGTCCTTATTCCAATAGCGATGCCAACAGCGCTGATATTTTTTATATGTTTGATATTTGTTTTAGGAGGCTGGCTCATGAGGATTGTAGCTATAGTGCCTGCAGCAGGACTGGGCAGGCGGTTTGGAAATGACCGCAAGCCTTTTATCTATCTTGGAGGCAGGCCGCTTTTGATCTGGGCTCTAGATGCCCTTCAGAACGCATCTGAAATAGATGAGATTATCCCTGTAGTGCGAGAAGAAGAGCTGCTTTCATGCGCTGAAATGGTAGATGAATACAAGATAACAAAGGCAAGAATGATAGTGCCAGGCGGCAGAGAGAGGCAAGACTCTGTATATAATGCGCTTAAGTCTATTAATTCTGATGCAGATGTTGTTGTTGTCCATGATGGAGTGCGGCCTTTTGCAGGTGCAGAGCTTATATCAAAGTGCATAGCAGCGCTGGACGGTGTTGATGGGGTAGTTCCCACTGTTATGCCTAAAGACACAATCAAAATTATAGATCAAAAAAACTCTTTAGTCAGCAGCACGCTCGACCGCAGCCTGCTCAGGGCAGTACAGACTCCACAGGTTTTCAGAGCTGATGTTATCATTAAGGCATACGAAGCAGCTGCAGAAAAAAACTTTTATGCAACAGATGACGCAGCGCTAGTTGAGCATATCGGATGTAAAGTTAAGGTCGTAGATGGTTTATATACAAACATAAAGGTAACAACACCTGAAGACATAAATATCGCAGAATTTCTTTTATCCAGAGGGCTGGAATTTTGAGCTACAGAGTAGGAGTTGGATATGACTCTCACAGACTTGTTGAAGGTCGCAGGCTTAAACTTGGCGGTGTAGAAATACCTTTTGAAAAGGGGCTGCTCGGCCATTCAGACGGCGATGCACTATGCCATGCAATAATTGATGCCATGCTCGGCGCAGCAGGGCTTGGAGATATAGGCAGGCTCTTTCCTGATACATCAGCAGAATGGAAGGATGCAGACAGCATAGAGCTGCTTAAAAAGGTTGTATCTTTATGCTCAAAAAAAGGCTTTGAGATTGTAAATATTGATTCAGTAATAATTATGGAAAAGCCAAAGATCGCTCCTCATATTGAAGCTATGAAACATGCTCTTGCAGCAGCAGGTATAGATGCCGGCTCTATAAGCATAAAGGCAAAGACGAATGAGTGTATGGGATTTATAGGCAGAGGAGAGGGAGTGGCTGTAAATGCAGTCTGTCAGTTAAAAAAGAAATAGCTCAGCAGAAAGGGCAGAGCTTAGAGCAGTTTTAGAAGACTGTCACAATCGAGTTTAGCCTGCCTGAGTATTGAACGCAATGTACCGGGGTTTATATCTCCGGGATGAATCGGTATCGTGATAAGAAGATTCCCCTTTTCATCTGAAGGTGGCTGCCGCTCTGGTGTGCTTTATAAAATCCTGTTGATTCGAGAATCCTGATTAGTTCTGATGCTTTTAATGCAGGGAGTTTAGGCATAAGCCTTAATCTGGAGATCAACCTTCAGATTGAATATTTCAACTATCGAATCAGGGCATTCATTTCTCGGATCATCTTGTGGCATGACAGGCCGCAAATAGGGCAGGTTTGACTCGAGCGCAGTTTCAAGATACAGGGCTACTGCCTCAAACAGATTTTGTTTAGCCTGGTCAGGAGCGCTAGCCTGCGAGGCAACATTCAGCTCTGGACAGAGCGAGGAAAAGCTTTTGCTATCCTTGTAAATAATGCCTGTAAAAACAAATTCGCTTTTCATATTTATAGGGTACACTCATTAGTTTGAAAATGCAATCAGCACGACAGAGCAGTAGTACGGTAGCCCGTCTGAACGGTAGAGCAGCAACACGACAACAAATCAAAACAATAAAAAAAGAGGCCCGCTGAAGCGGGCCTCTTTTGGACTAAAAAGGTTTTTACGCCTTATTAGAATTTGTAAGTGATCTTGTGCTCGAATGCATATGCATTCTTGTCATTTGGAAAGTTTGTTCTAGCCCATGCGCTTCCTGGGTCAAACATACCTGCTGTAACTGAATATACCAGGTTGTCGCCGAGGTTGTAAGCGATGTTAGCATCAAGTTCCCATCCGATCTTCTTGCTGTTAGTGTTTGCGTTGTTTTTGTATGTGCCTCTGAGCAAGATGAAGTCGAGACCAGCTTTGAGGTCTTTTGAGATCTTGTAGTTAGCGCCGAGCACATTAAACCATGTGCCAGCAGGTACAGGTATGCCAGTTCCATAACCAGCGCCTATTGTAGAGGCAGCAATTGGATTGTTGGCTGCTACTGTGCCCCTTATCATGTAGCCGTAGATGAATGTGGCATAAGCCTTGTCTTCAAGATAGGTCTGGAAGCCTTCAACCTTACCGTCTGTTGCTGTGCCTTTCTCGCCGCTGTAGTATATGCTTGCGAGCTTAAGGCCGAGGGCTGAAGTAGCCTGGTAGTTAAGCACACCGCGGAGGTGGTAGCCTCTGTACTTGTTTCCGTTATCTGAGGTTTCGCCTCTCTGGAGGTCACCGGCAAATACATAGCTGAGGTTTGACATGAGCTTGCCCTTGAGGGTTACGCCCCAGTTCCAGAGTTCATTGCCTGATAATGCTGTTGACTGGTCAGCTGTCCTGGAAATGTTAACTCCCAGCATATGTCCGCCGAGGTCAATATCAGCAGTTGCAAAATAGATATTTGCGTCCTGGTCGATATTGTCATTTCCTAAAGCACCATTCTCATCTAGCTTAATTGTACCGAGAGCTACTGAGCTCTTTTTGTCGATTGGGTAGCTTACGAGTATCATGTCCGCGCCCTCTTTTGAGAAGTCGAGGAATGATGCAACGCCAAGCTGACCAAGCTGGTGGCCAACGCTCACATTAAGACCCATTACAGGGAATGCGAGATAGAGCTGACGGAACATAATATCTCCGCCATTTACAGGGCCTCTGAAAGAAGATGTGCCGTCGCTATTTGAGCTAAAGCCGACCCAGCCTGACTGGCCTGAATAAAGCTCCATTACGCCCTTTGTTTTGCCTGTTACTGCTGTCAGGTTGAGGATGTACTGGTACTGATAGAGTGCATCATCACCCATTGAGTTGCTACTTTCGAGGTCGAGATTCTTGTAGAGTCTGCCTCTGATAGCCAGCTCGCCGCCCAGTGTTATCTGGGTCTTTGCCTTTGCTACAACAGCGCTTGTGTTGGCAGGTATTTCAGCCTGCACAGCAAATACGCTTGCAGCAAATGCGAGCACTGCGAGTACTGCCATTGCTACTACTGTAAGTTTTCTCACTTCCTAACCTCCTTAAGGTTAGTTCAGTAATTGGCCCGCCAAAGGCGGACTTGCTGCAAAAGCAAACTGTCTTGTTTATATCATTAAATAAAAGCCAATGTCAATATATATTGTGATATATACAGATGTAATATAAGCAACTCGCGTGCCATCTTGAAAATGTCAGTAAAACAATGGGTTGGTTTTGTATGTCAGGTGTGGTGGGTGTGGTGATAAGGCCATTTGTGTGGCGAAAACAGCTCATATACAATATGTTGACTATAGGATCAACATAAGTATAATAAGAACTATAATAATATGGAAAAAAAGCTGAAATATGAACAGGCTATTCAAAAATATGCAGGTCTTATTGCCAAAGACCCTCTAAACCCGCGCTTATACAACAACCGCGGCATTGCCTACTTTAAAAAAGGCAGATATGATCTCGCTCTTGCTGACTTTAAAAAAAGTCTTGAGCTTAATCCGGACTTTGTGCTCGCTTATATTAACCGCGGCAACACATATCAGATAATGGGTCACCTTCAGCAGGCTCTCCTGGATTTTGATATGGCAATACATCTGGCTCCTGAAAACGGTCTTGCATACAACAACAGGGGTTTTACATTTATACTGACCGGAGATTACAAAAGGGCTGAGGCTGATATAAACAGGGCGATTGATCTTAATCCTTCTAATATATATGCTCTCAACAGCATGGCAGAGCTTTTTGCAGTGCAGGGTGATGCTGACAAGGCGTGCGATTGGCTAAAAAAAGCGATAGCAAAAGGTTACAACAACTGGGGATACCTCAAGATATCCTGCACCTATGACAAAATAAGAGACAGTGGAGAGTTTAAGAAGATACTCAAGGCAGAGCAGTAGAAACTATAGAGCGGTAGAACGGTAGAGCGGCAGTAACAACAGCACAGCAGAGCGAGGGTCCGGTAGCAATACAGCAATAACTTATAAAACAACTATAATTTTTTCTTGAAACTCCAGATGAGTTTACTTACTTCCTCAATAAGAGAGTCTATTTTTAGGGTATCTGTTTTTATGTAGCCAATTTTTTTTGAAAATTCGAGGAGATACTCTGTCTCAGCAAGACTGCCGAGGGCTATGTCCATGAATCTTGAAAGCTCAGGTTTGGATTTGCGTCCATAACCTTCTACAATATTTGTAGGCACAGAAAGTGCTGCTCGTCTTATTTGACTGGTGATTCCAAAAAGCTCTTTTTTGGGAAAGTGCTCAGTAAGCACATAAATATCAAGCGCAAGCTGGTCAGCTTTTTGCCACACTATTAGATCTTTATGTTTTGTCATTTTTATTGTTGTGCTGCTGTTTTGTCATAACATTCGTACATGGTGCCGTAGTTCTGTAGTGCTTCTTTTCCTGCCGCACTGTCGCTCTGCCGCACTGTCGCTCTGTTAAGCTACCGTCCTACTGCTATATATTTGAATCCCTGATCCTTCACTTTCAGCGGATCATAAATATTTCTGAGATCAAAAAATACAGGAGTGTTAAGCAATCCTTTCATCCTGCCCAGGTCAAGATTTCTGAACTGGTTCCACTCTGTAATGATGAGCACCGCATCAGCACCTGAACACGCATCGTATGCATCTTCACAGAAATCCACATTTTTCAAAACAGCCTTTGCATTGTCCATTGCAACAGGATCATAGGCACGAACTGCGCATCCATCTTTCTGAAGCGCTTCAATAATGTCGATAGCGGGCGCTTCCCTGATGTCATCTGTATTTGGCTTGAAAGAGAGTCCGAGCACAGCAACCTTCTTGCCTTTTAGATCGCCGAGAGCGGTTTTTACCTTCTCTGTCATGATGCCTAACTGTTTTGTGTTTGCGCTGACAGCAGCATTAACTATCTCGAGATCAACTCCATGGTCAGAAGCGATCTTGATAAGCGCGCGAGTATCTTTTGGAAAACATGAGCCGCCATATCCTGGGCCAGCATGGAGGAATTTTGGGCCGATTCGTTTGTCCAGTCCCATGCCTTTTGCAACAACATTAACATCAGCGCCTGCGTTCTCGCATAGCCTTGAGAGTTCATTGATAAAGGATATCTTTACAGCAAGGAAAGAGTTTGCTGCATATTTGATAAGCTCAGCTGTCTCTATGTTGGTAATTACAAAAGGAGTCTCAATCAAATAGAGAGGCCTGTAAAGATCTTTCATTATCGCAACTGCCTGCTGGCTGTCTGTGCCGAGTACTACCCTGTTTGGCCGCATGAAATCTTCAAGCGCAGAACCTTCTCTTAAAAACTCAGGGTTTGAGACAACATCAAAATCAACCGGCTCGGTCAGATTTTCAGAAATTATCTTTCTCACCCGTTTACCTGTGCCAACCGGAACAGTGCTTTTTGTGACGATGATTTTATAGTTTTTTAGATTTTGCGCAATCTCTTTTGCAACCTCATCAACATAAGCAAGGTCTGCTGAGCCGTCGCCTCTTGGCGGTGTGCCTACTGCGATAAAGACAACGAGCGCTTCATCTATGGCTTCAGCAAATTCTGTTGTGAATTTTAACCTGCCTTGTGCCGCATTTCTCTTTACGATGTCTTCAAGGCCAGGTTCGTAAAAAGGGATCTTGCCGTTTTTTAATGACTCAACCTTTGAAGCGTCTTTGTCTATGCATGTTACAAAAACACCAAACTCAGAAAAACATGCTCCAGTAACAAGCCCTACATAACCTGTGCCGATAACCGCTATATGCATAAAATCCTCCTTAGAAATCAGAATATAGAAAGCAGTAAAAAACAAATCAACAGAGTCTGGCTCATGGACAAGCCGACTATCATCGCTGCAAGCTCGTCTGCCTTCTGAGTTTTTATTTTCTTATATAAATGGTAGGCGATGTAGGGATTGAACCTACGACCTCTTCCGTGTGAAGGAAGCGTTCTCCCACTGAACTAATCGCCCGCAGCATTTTTTATATCAGATTTATGCCCTTATGTCAAAATATCTGTGTTTTATTAGTATTAAAAGTTATGTATTTGATAGCTGTTCATTGTTTTTATTACATTCCTAAAAATATTTTATAAACCCCTTGACAAAGGCCAAATGCTTTGGATAAACTTATCACTTCGCTTTATTGCTCTTTGAAAATTGTTAACATGTGCGTGGTGAGCAACCATTAAAGAATTTGAGTTAACAGGAAAACTTTTGAGAGTTTGATCCTGGCTCAGAACGAACGCTGGCGGCGTGCTTAACACATGCAAGTCG
>JAFGXL010000017.1 GCA_016936655.1 Nitrospirota bacterium
AAAACAATATCCAGACAGAAAGCCTCAGTCTCCCGCTTCGACTCCCGACTGAGTAACAGTTACCCGTGACAAGCCACGGAAATCGAAGCAATCTGCCTTTATTTAAATTCAAAATGAAAATGAAAAGAGTAAAAATAGAAGCAAAAGAAGCAAGAAGTAATAACAACCCAAAGAAGGGATGGACTGGCTTGAGAGATTTGGGCTCGGTTTTGGTAACACTACTATGCGAAGAGTAGCGAAATACAGCCCCAACTGTCTGAGTCTGCCAGAGGCGGATGAGTTTTGCGGCTGGAGCGCATCGAGCATTTAGTAGTGTCAAAACCAGGCGCATGAACGAGAGCAGTCTATCCCTTCTGAATGACTGAACAATAAGTTTAGGAAATCGGAGCCATCTGACTTTATTGTTGTTCTGCCGTACTGCTGCTCTGGTATCAAAACTTGTGAAATGTCTGCTTTAATGGAATAATTATTAAATAGACAGAAAAAAGGAGGAGATTGGTATGGGTTATACAGCAAAGGACTACTCAAAGCTTATCGGAATGGCAGGCTTCAGCGAAGCACTGTTAAAAAATCACTTCACGCTTTACCAGGGCTATGTAACAAACACAAACAAGGTTATGGATACGTTGAGTCAGATGCTCGAAGCTGGCAATACCGCGTCACCTGAGTTTGCTGAACTCAAGAGACGCCTGGGCTGGGAATGGAACGGCATGAGGCTGCATGAGTACTATTTCGAAAATCTGGGCGGCAATGGACAGGCTGACCAAAACAGCAAGCTTGCAGGACTTATCAAGAGAGACTTCAACAGCTTTGAGAAGTGGGAAAAGGATTTCAGGGCAACAGGCGCAATGAGAGGCATAGGCTGGACAGCTCTCTATTATGATGAATCAGGCGACAGGCTATTCAATTCATGGATTGGTGAACATGACGCTGGCCATCCAGCAGGATGCAGCCCAGTGTTGATAATGGATGTTTTTGAGCATGCTTTTATTCTTGACTACGGGCTTAAAAGGGCAGATTACATAGAAGCATTTTTCAAGAATATTGACTGGAAGGCAGCAGAAGCCAGGATTGGATAAAAGAGATTTTTCAGGAGGCTGCCCGCATGCTGCGGGCAGCCTCCTTTTTTTATTCTTGTTTTTTCTGCTGTATTGTTCTTGTTGCAGCGTATGATCTTATGTATGTGGTGACAGTATGTTTTTTATATTTTATCGTCATTTCAGACTGGTACCAGCTCAGGTCTGATTTAATGTCAGCGTCATCATCAGTCCTTTGCGGATTTTTATAATGGATTAAAGCCTGTCCGCCGTTATCAAGAAAGATTATCTGCTCAACTGGCAGGTAGGTCTTTTTGTCCACAATAACTTTTCTTGAAGGGTTGCTCAGAATGAATGAGGTCTCTGTTTCAGAAAGATCAAAACCATTCAGCTTCCACCAGAAGAAGCCGTATTTTATTCCGTCAACGAGCAGCATGGCCCTGTCCTTGCTGAGCCTCGGTCTGCTGTTGACAGCGCCGTCTTCTTCCTTTATCTCTGCTGCCAGAAACCCGAGGTGGTAAATTCTCATATCAAGGCTCTTGCTTGTAAGTTCGAGCGCTGCGTCTCCTGACATGCTTATTTCGCCTGCTTCATATGCCATGCCCATGGCTGCGTTTATGCTCTTTATCTCATTGAGCGCTGAGATGTGATTTTTGAATGGTACGCCTGACATATCAGGAAGCGCAGGTTTTTTTACAGCGCATGAACTTAGCAATATGGTTGCGATGATAAAAAAAGGCAGCAGTATGTGTCTTGGTCTTATCTCAATTTCTGATGTGCTGGAGCGCTTCGTCAACATTCTTTACTCCTGTGATGTTTATGTTGAAGTTCTGTTTAAGTCTGTCTGCATTGCCCTTTGGTATTACAGCATCTTTGAACCCTATTTTTGATGCCTCTTTTAGCCGCGCTTCAGCGTGAGCTACTGCTCTAACCTCTCCTGAAAGCCCAACCTCACCGAAAAAGAATGTGCCTGTCGGTATAGGTATCTCGCGCAAAGAGGATGTGATCGCAGCTATAAGCCCGAGGTCTGTTGCTGTCTCTGTAATCTTGAGTCCGCCAACAATGTTTATGAATACATCCATTGCTCCGAGATGGAGGCCGGCCTTTTTTTCTAGAACAGCGATTAGCAGATTCAGCCTGTTGAAGTCTATGCCCATGCTTGTGCGGCGCGGCATACCGAATGTTGTCGGAGACACAAGCGCCTGTGCCTCAACGAGCAGCGGTCTTGTGCCCTCCATGCTCGCAACCACTGTGGAGCCTGATGCATTGGTAGGCCTCTCTGACAGAAATAGCTCTGAAGGGTTTGTTATCTCTGTAAGCCCGCTGTCTGTCATCTCGAAAACTCCGATCTCATTTGTTGAGCCAAAGCGGTTTTTTATTGTCCTCAATATCCTGAATGAGTGGCCCCTGTCACCCTCAAAGTAGAGCACTGTGTCAACAATATGTTCCAGCACTCTGGGGCCTGCTATTGCACCATCTTTTGTTACATGGCCGACAAGGAATACAGGCACGTCTGTTTTTTTTCCGAATATCATCAGCTTTGCTGCTGACTCCCTTATCTGGCCGACAGATCCGGGAGCTGATGTTAGCTCATCTGTGTATACGGTCTGGATGGAGTCAATGACCATAACCGATGGTTTTATATCTTTTGAAGCTGATATTATGTTTTCGATAACAGTCTCTGGAAGTAGTATTATCCTGTCAGAGTCTATCGAGAGTCTCTCTGCGCGCAGCTTGATCTGCTCAGGCGACTCCTCACCCGATACATAGAGCAC
>JAFGXL010000018.1 GCA_016936655.1 Nitrospirota bacterium
GCTGTAAAAAAGGCAGCCCCAAAGAAAGCGGCTCCTAAAAAAACAGCTGTAAAAAAGGCAGCCCCAAAGAAAGCGGCTCCTAAAAAAGCAGCTGTAAAAAAGGCAGCCCCAAAGAAAAAGAGGGTTCCAAATCCAGCGTTTATGAAGGCTATGCAGATAAGCCCTCTGCTCGCCAGAGTAGTAGGAAGCAATCCGCTGCCAAGAACTGAAGTCACAAAGAGACTCTGGAACTACATAAAGAAGAACAACCTCCAGGATCCAACGAACAAGAGAATGATCAAAGCTGACGACAACCTTAAACCAATATTTGGCGGAAAAGACAGCGTCTCTATGTTCGACATGACAAAGCTTGTAAACAAATACCTTAGCTAATAACACAAAAAGAGAGAGGGGATGTCCACTTTGGTGGACATCCCCTCTCTCTTTTTTTATCCTACTACTTAAACTCTGGAGAGCTTTTTTATAAAAGTGAGCATGTCTGTCATTTTCTTGATCTTGCCCTGCTTGTCTATAAATACCACTTTTTTAATCTGTGCATTCACGATCATTCTTGAACAGAGCAGACATGGCCTTGAATCAGCATACCCCCCATCTTCTTCAAACCCAGCTATATAGATGGTAGAGTCCTTCATCCTCTCGGGCTGGCCGCTTATTATAGCATTCTGCTCAGCATGAACAGCCTCGCACAGCTCATATCTCTGGCCGGATGGGATATTAAGCTCTTTGCGAGTGCATCTGCCGGTCTCTATGCAGTTCAAATACCCCCTCGGAGCTCCGTTATACCCTGTACCTATTATCACATGATCCTTCACTATTACAGCGCCGTACCTTCTGCGAAGGCATGTGGACCTGCTCGATACAACCTTTGCTATCTCTATAAAATACTCGTCCCAGTCCGGCCTGCTGGCCTGCTTGGCTATGCGCATCTTGTGAATCCGCAGTTATGGCAGACAGCGCAGCCGCCCTCATGCTCAACAGTGCCTCCACATTCAGGACATGCGCCAATTCGCATAACTTCCTGGCAGTCTGATTTGCCATTGCCATTGCCGTTTTTACCTGAGCAGAGATACTTTTCTATAGCCTTTGCTATTGCGTCAGAACATGAAAGCACTCTTCCGCTCTCCTGCCAAGATGGCTGGTGGCAAGATATGCCCTTAAGCTGCTTTACAATCTCTATAGGATCAATGTCAGCCCTCAGAGCCAGTGATATAAGCCTGCCTATAGCCTCTGCCTGGCTTGATGCGCATCCTCCCGCCTTGCCCATATTTGTGAATATCTCGAACAGCCTGCCCTCTTCATCCTCATTCATAGTTACATAGAGGTTGCCGCATCCTGTATTCATAAGACGGGTGACTCCCTTTATCATTGACGGCCTCTTCTTTGGCACTCTCTTCTGCTCTGTTGACACAGGAACAGCTTGCTTCTGCTCTGTGGTAGAGAGCACCTGATCCTCTCTGGATCCATCCCTGTAAACTGTCACTCCCTTGCATCCCATCTTGTATGCGAGCATGTAAACATCTTCAACATCTCTGGTAGAAGCTGAGTTGGAAAAGTTTACTGTCTTTGAAACAGCATTATCTGTATACTTCTGAAATGCAGCCTGCATATTTATGTGGTCTATAGGAGTTATGTCATGAGCTGTCATAAATATATCCTTTAGCTCCTGAGGAAACTGGTCAAAATGCGCTATGGAGCCGGTCTCTGCAACATTCCCCATAAGCTCCCTGTTTAAAAGTCCTAGCTCTCTTGCCTTCTGCTCGAAATGAGAATTCACCTCTATAAGCTTTGTGCCTTCCATAACGTTTCTTACATAAGATACTGCAAAAAGAGGCTCAATGCCTGATGAGCAGCCAGCCAGTATGGATAGAGTGCCTGTAGGAGCTATGGTTGTTATGGTTGCGTTTCTGACCATCATCTCTCCGGCAAAGATGCTCTGCTCATAGTTTGGGAATGGACCGCGATCTTCAGCAAGCGCTGCTGATGCCAGTCTGCCCTCTGTCTGTATATATGCCATAATTTCTTCACCCAGTTTTATAGCTGCATCGGAATTGTATGGTATGCCTAACTGTATTAACATGTCAGCCCATCCCATAATACCCAGTCCTATTTTTCGGTTTGACTTTGTCATCTGGTCTATCTGCTCAAGCGGGTACCTGTTAACATCAATAACATTATCCAGAAAGTGAACAGCTTGCCATGTTGTATTTTTAAGCTTTATCCAGTCCACATCTGTTGTAGCATCACATGCTGTCTTCACCATCTTAGAAAGGTTTATGGAACCGAGGTTGCATGACTCATACGGCATTAGAGGCTGCTCTCCGCATGGGTTTGTTGACTCTATCTCACCTAGGGCAGGAACAGGGTTTGACGCATTTATCCTGTCGAGAAAAACAATTCCCGGCTCGCCATTCTTCCATGCCTGGGCAACTACCTTGTCAAAGACCTCTCTAGCCTTGAGCCTTCCAGCAACAGTGCCTTTTCTTGGATTAATGAGGTCATAATCTGCATCATCTTCAACAGCCTGCATAAACTTTTCTGTAATCCCGATAGAGATATTAAAATTATTAAGCCTTGAGTTATTATCCTTGCATGTTATGAACTCCATGATGTCCGGATGATCAACCTTTAAAATGCCCATATTGGCGCCCCTGCGTGTGCCGCCCTGCTTAACCGCCTCTGTTGCTGTATCAAAGACCGTCATAAATGAGATAGGGCCGGATGATATGCCTTTTGTGGAACCTACAACATCTCCCTTTGGTCTGAGCTTCGAAAATGAAAAGCCTGTTCCTCCCCCTGACTTATGGATGATAGCAGCATACTTGACTGCATCAAAAATTGACTCCATGGAGTCTCCGATAGGCAGAACAAAACATGCGGAGAGCTGACCAAGAGGTCTGCCAGCATTCATAAGTGTAGGGCTATTGGGTAAAAAATCCAGAGATGTCATCATCTCAAAAAATGTCTGCTCAATATTTATGATCTCTTTTTCTGACTTTCCGTATGCAGCATCAGCAGATGCTATATGTTTTGCAACGCGCCTGAATAGGTCTTCGGGGGTCTCGACCGGATTCCCTGTTTCATCACGCATAAGGTATCTCTTTTCGAGCACCTTTACCGCGTTTGGTGATAGGCTAAGAGTGCTAACTGCTTGCTGTTTCATGAAATTCCCCCTTGTGAGCAGTTGTTTTATATATTATTTTGCTTACTCAATATCGATATTTAGTATCGCACCATTGATTTAACCACAAGATATAGTGGATGTCAAGAATAAAATTAAGAAATTGTAAATAGCTGTGATTTATAGTTTTTCTCTGTGAAAAGAGTGTAAAAAATTTGTTGATAATTTTAGAATCAAGTATTAAGTCATAGAAATGCACCTTTTGGAGCATATGATATAATGTTTGAACGCATTTTAAGGAGATAATTTAGTGGTAATAGAATATATTCATAAAAAAAACGACTCCAGCGCCAGAACAGGATATGTTCGCACTGAACGCGGATACATACATACACCTGCATTTATGCCTGTAGGCACAATAGGCACAGTCAAGGCCGTGAGTTCTGAAGAACTTGCAGAAATGGGCGCTGATATCATACTCTCAAACACCTACCATCTCTATCTGCGGCCGGGTCACAATACAATAAACAAACTCGGCGGACTGCATAAGTTTATGAACTGGAAACACCCTATCCTTACAGACAGCGGAGGATTTCAGGTATTCAGTCTGGCCTCACTAAGAAATATAAACGAAGAGGGAGTCGAATTCAGGTCGCATATTGACGGCTCTCTTCACTTCCTCAGTCCAGAAAAAGCTATGGAGATACAGGCAGCCCTAGGTTCAGATATAGCCATGGCATTTGACGAATGCACTCCGTATCCGGCTGAAAGAGACTATGTAAAAAAATCTCTTGAGCTCACAACAAGATGGGCTAAAAGATGCAAAGACTACTATTTAAATCTATCCAATGCCCCTGCTCTCTTTGGCATAATTCAGGGTGGCATGTACAAAGACCTGCGTCTGCAGAGCCTGTCTGAACTGCAAGAAATTGGCTTTGACGGTTATGCTGCAGGAGGCCTTAGTGTAGGTGAACCGAAAGAGGAGATGTACGACATAGTTTCGCACATCGCACATAAAATGCCTGCTGACAAACCGCGCTACCTTATGGGTGTAGGCGACCTTATGGATATGCTATTTGCTGTACAGCACGGATTTGATATGTTTGACTGTGTGATGCCCACAAGAAACGCAAGAAACGGCACACTCTTTACAAGCAGGGGCAGGATCAGCATAAAGCGTACAGAATACAAGGAAGATCCAGAGCCTCTGGATCCTGACTGCTCATGCCCGGCATGCACGAACTACTCAAGGGCATACCTGAGACACCTCTTTTTGGCAAAAGAGATACTTGCCATGAGGCTCAACACTATACATAATCTGCACTTTTACCTGCACTTCTTCAGGCAGATGAGAAGCGCTATACTGGATAATAAGTTTTCTGAATTCAGCAGCCACTGGAGAAGCATATATGAAAAGAGCCCGACAGATTAGAAGCATACTCCTTATTACACTCGTTCTAAATCTGTCTGTTGCAGCAGCCAAAGTCATCTACGGATATATAACAAACTCCATAGCAATGATATCAGACGGTTTTCACTCGAGCTTTGACGGACTGTCAAACATCGCAGGAATAATAGGCATAGCAATATCAGCAGCTCCTCCTGACAGGGCACACCCTTACGGCCACAGAAAATACGAGACCATATTCACCATATTCATCGGCGCAATAATGATGGTCACCTGCTTTGAGATATTCAAAAAGGCCTACAACGCGCTTTTTACAGCACATGAGCCTGCAGTAACAACAACAAGTTTTATAATAATGGCGATAACCATGGCTGTAAACATCTTCATAAGTACATATGAAAAAAGAAAAGGACACGAACTTAAAAGCGAGTTTCTAATCGCGGATTCTAAACACACAAAAAGCGACATATATGTTTCTGCTGGAGTAATAGTCAGCTTTGTGCTGATAAAACTCGGGATTCCTCTTGCTGACCCAATTGTCGGATCTATAGTAGGACTTCTGGTAGCTAAAGCAGGATTCAGCATCATCAAGGAGTCAACAGAAATTCTTGTTGATGCATCAAAAGCGGACATACAGAAGATAAGAGAGATAGCATGTAATGTGAGAGGAGTAAAAGACTGCCATGCTATACGTGCTCGCGGATCTAAAGGGCATATATTTATCGACCTGCATATACTGGTTGATCCATCCATGACTGTAAAAGAAGGCCACTCAATAGCTGAGGAGACTGAAAGGCAGCTAAAAGAACAACTTCCGGATATTGTTGATGTTGTCACACACATTGAACCCTACGAATAAGACAATACATTAGCGCGGCAGAACTACAGCAACAACATAACTATAACTAATACTATTGCCGTTTTGATTTTTATGCTGTATTGTTGCCATTCTGTCGTGCTGCTGTTCTGATGTTGCTGCCGCTCTAACATTCTACCGAGCTAATGTAATGAATCAAGCTACGGAAATCGAATTATCTGTCTGTATAATCTTGTTGCTGCTCTACTAATAACAAGCTCCGACAAAAACTCTTGTGAACTGATTAAATGTTGCATCATTAAGTTTGTGGTGATAATATTTATGCATGAACAAATTAATCTTATTACTTCTTGCAGCAGCAATATTCGTGTCTGGACTGTTTATATATGCACCGCTCACTCATGCGGCTAAAGTATTCACTGATGATGACCTGAAAAAATTCAGACCAGTTCAGACAGAACAGCCGTCTGCTTCTGCCCCGGCAAAAGAAAAGGCCGCCAAGCAGGCAGACTCTGACAAACCTGCTGAAGAGCCTGCAAAGCCTGTGACCAAATCATTCACATTCTACTATGATGGCGCGCTTACAGGCATAAATATTTCCACAATGCCTGCTGAGAAAAAAGTTCGTCTGGACATACAGATAAGGAGCAAATCTTTATACATCTGTTATAGAGACCTATACATATCACAAAAGGGCAGGACAATAAACTTTGCAACCGCAGCAGAGGGAGACGAAAGCGCAAAATTCAGTCCCGACTCTGGATGGGAAGGCTGCTCTGTAATATACTCCGGAGTATCCCGCTCCGCTGTAGTAGGCCCCCTGCCTGACTGGTTCAACTTTAAAGAGCCCTTCAGCTTCAACTTCAGGGGACGCACACTCACCATTGACCAGCCTTAAGCTTTTTTTGACACCTAAAAAGATGGCGTGATACTATATCAGGCATCCTTTTAAAATCCTTACTACCGTACAAAGCCGGTGTGGTGGAATGGCAGACGCGGCGGACTCAAAATCCGCTATGGGCAACCATGTGAGAGTTCGAATCTCTCCACCGGCACCATTAAACACTTCTTCATAAAACACGGGGTGCTCCTCTACAAATTCAACCATTTTCTTTCAAATATTCAATAGGCATTTTGTTAGTCCACTCAAAGGATAGCGCAGTCATATTTACAGAAAGCATGCAATATAAATTTATACCAATTCATATTCCCCTATTCAGAGCCTTTACACCGGAACAACCTCATCTTTTCAACATACAAATAAACATGCTTAACCTTGCAAAACAGCCACTTGACACACATACTGACCAGTCAGCATAATTAACAAGAATGAAAAAAGAAGAGGCTATACTCAGGGCAGCAACAGAAATGTTCTCAAAAAAACCATTTCATATGGTTTTGATGGATGATATAGCGAAAAATGCAGGCGTAGCAAAAGGCACACTCTACTACCACTACAAATCAAAAGAAGACCTCTTTATTGCCCTAATGCATAGCGGGCTTAGCGAACTCCTTAAAAGCCTTAAGACCGAACTTGACGGCAATGACCCTATGGAGAATCTTCAGCTGCTATTTAATAGGCTTATAAAATTCTTCAGACAGAACCAGAACTTTTTTGAAGTACTTAAAAGGGAAGAGGGCAGACTACTCTCAAAAAAGACAAAAAACTGCTATGAAAGGATATGCTCGATAAAAGACCTACTCCACTCGATACTTATTAAGGGCGTGAGCGAAAAATATTTCAGAGAAGATATTGACATCGACCTCTCAGCAGAAGTGATTCTCGGAATGATCAAATCCTTTATAAGCAATGAGCGTTTTTCAGAAGATACAGACAAGGCATTATTTGAGATACTTCTGAAAGGCATACAAAGATAAACCTTAGTCTTTCACCTTAATCGCGCCTACGGGACAGTTCTCCTCAGCAGCCTCGCAGCAGCCAACAAAATCACATACATCCTGATCCATAACCTCTGATTTGCCCAGGGATTCATTAAGATGAAAAACAGCAGGACATATTTCTACACATCTGCCGCAGCCTATACAACTTTCATGATCAATACTGATATTCATCCAGACAAGACACCTTGCTATTGAATTTTAAACCGGGTTAACCGTCTGGCTAGGCAGACTCTTCAATTATCATGGCGCAGAGTAAAGGGAACATTATCTCGTGATGACCTGTAATGGCGTAGCTCCGACCATTGCCTTGGGTAGGCCTTTTTAGTACATTTTCACGCGGCCTGTAGTGCTGTATAAAATCCATGTTTACTGTGGTAAAATCATCCACCTTATTACCAAGATTCCTAGCCACAGAAAGAGCTTTTAAAAACACCTCGGGCATTACAACAGCTGATCCGAGGTTTATATAAACCCCTTCGTGAAGATCTGCAACAACCGAAGCAAAGAGCCTGAAGTCCCTTAGACTGCCCTCACCTATAGCTGCGCCATCAGCCTCTTTATGCATATGAATAATATCTGATCCGACAGCTACATGAACAGACATGGGGATATCTTTAAGAAATCCTGTTCTGAAAATGCTCTTTTGGCGGTACTCAAAATCTGAGCTGTCTATAAACCTGCCTATAGCTGCACCGATCCCAGCGCCTGAGGCTACCCCGTCATTTATAGCCCTGTTTAAACCCTGTCCTGTCTCTTTTGCCATACCAAAAGAACCGTTGCCGAGCTCTGCTGCAACATCTTCAGATGTCTGACCCATAAAGGCCATCTCGAAATCATGTATTATGCATGCACCATTGCATGCTAAAGCCGTAATAATATCCTTGTTAATCATATCGATCAGTATTGGAGAAAGCCCAACCTTTATCGGGTGAGCTCCCATTCCCAGCACAACCGGCCTGCCTTTTTGTCTGGCTTTTACAACAGCTGAGGCTACAGCCCTTAAATCATTTGCCGCCAGAAACCCCGGCAGGCTCTTGATAAAATCAGAGAAATTGGCGCCTTTTGAATATGGATCTGCTGCTGAAGCGATCGATGCCTTGCTCTGCCTCTCTTTTGCAGAATATGTCTTTAGCCCCTTAAGATCAATCTGACAGTATTTCATATCCGCAATTTTAGCATAAATATTGATTTTCTTGTAAGATTTATGCTATTTTTTATGTCTTGAACAAGCAGCAATGCACCATTGCGCTTTCCCCGCAAGGGTTAAAAAGGAGGAGAATAAATTGGCAGGTAAAGCCGCACCCAAAAAAAACTTATCAGCTCTTAAGAGGGTTCGCCAGGCAGAAAAAAGAAGCGAGCGCAACCAGGCAGGCAAGACAAAAATAAAAACCTACACAAAAAAGATCGAGGTCGCTATAAAGGCTAACGACAAGGCTCAGGTAGAAACCACTCTTAAAGAGGCAACAAAGGTGATAAGCTCTGTAGCTTCAAAGGGCATAATCCATAAAAACACAGCATCGAGAAAGATCTCGAGACTTGCAAAGAAAGCAAATTCTGTAAAGGCTTAGTTTATCTCTGCTGAAGCAGTCTGCACAGAAGATTTTCGATCACAAAGCTGTGTGAACTCTTGATGCCCATATCAGCTTCATGAAGAAGGCCAAACAAATTATGAGGAGCGTTTTCAGCGCTCCTTTTTTGTTGCGCTGAAAAGCTGATATTTTTTGCGTAGTAATAGTTAAGCGCTCCGAGCAGTATTTCATCTACCTGCTGTCTGCCCATATGCTCGTATATGCGGAACACAGCCCTGCTGTCTTTACTGTTAAGCGCATCAGTCAGGTCAAAGGCTGAATATTCCGCTCCAGCGTAGAGCGTCTCTCTGATAGAGGCTGCATCAACCGTAGATCCCTGTGAAACAAATGATGATATTTTCTCTATTTCTGAATAGAGCATCCCAAGGTCAGACCCTGTTGAATCTAGAAGCTGCTCAACAGCGTCATTGGTAAGTTTTATTCCTTTACGCTCTGCCTCGGTCTTTACCCAGACAGCCATATCCTTTTCACTGACTGAAAGAGGTATCACCTTTATAGACTTCATAACTGAAGGGTCAAAGAGCTTTGGAGCCTGCCCTTCAAACAGCATAACCATAAGACATGAGCTGCTTGGCTCAGCAAGATACTCCTCAAGCTTTTTCGCGTCAGCCTTTTTTAGCTTCTGGAGGCTGCGTATAAGAACAACTCTTCTGGGATTAAAAAACGGCAGAGTATTGGCAACATCAATTATATCTTCTACACCGGATGCCTTCTCCTTTAGATCGAAAACATCCATATTAAAACCATTATCATCCTCAAGACACTTTTTAAGCTGATCTGCGGCGTCATACAAAAGAAAAGCATCTGTAGAGTGTATCAGATAGCAAGCTGAAGGGAAAGAGTCTGCAAGCTCTTTCTGAAATACCTTAATGCTCATTACCACTTCACCTGAGCAGGTTTTTTAACAGCATCAGGATAAGCATCGTGCAAAAGCATACGGTTAAGCCTGATAAGCTGGAAACCGCCGGGGTTGCTCATTAAAAGAGAATTTGTTTCTTCAGATATCCTTACTCCTTCAAAACGCTCCCTTTCATACAACAGCCCCTGCTGTATCAGACTGTTTAACTCTCTGGTAAGAACAAATACAAGCTCAGTATTCTGAATCTTTGAATTGTCAAAAAGAGCCTTCTGCCCAGACGGAGAGAATCTACTGAAGATATAAGCTGAGAGAAGATCCGTCTTCTGCGCAACAAGTCTTTTTGCGAACAGCTGAGCATCTGTTATATCATCTGTCTTAATAAGTATTGTTGTTATATCCCTTGGGGCATTATAGACTATATTGGAAACCAGGGAGCGCGCTATGTCGCGCATAGCAGCTACTGTAGAGGTCTCTTTACTCGCCATAACATTGCCTATGCTTCCTGTTGATCCGAATGACTGCAGAAACGGGCTGGAAACATTCATAAGCTGTATAGAACTTTTTGTCTGAGTATCATAAAGCCTGAAGTTGGATGCTATGCGTACTTCATACTGTGCTGCAACAAGGTTTTGCTCAGCAGTTGGAGTGAGCTCGAACTTTAGGATCTCGCCTTCGAGCCTGTACCTTGCCGAACTTGTGAGATTGAATCCATATTCAGCAAACATATCTGCCAGCGCGGTATTGAATCTGTCCTGCAACTTGGGCTCATATGTCTTATTCTCTATCTTTCCGATGGCTATATCCTGAAACGGCAGGTCAGCACGAGTTTGCATAGTATACCCGCAGGAAGATAAAATTAGAACGCAAAGCATTAACATGCCCAGCAACATTTTTTTCATCAAATCTCCATTCATAATTTAGACAGCCACTATGTTAACCAGCCTGCCTTTTACCACAACCACCTTCTTTATCTCTTTGCCTTCAACAAAAGGTTTCACCCTCTCGTCATCAAGCGCCATTTTTGATGCAGCATCATCAGAAAGTTCGGCTGGAGCAGAAAGCTTTGCCCTCACTTTGCCGTTTATCTGCACAACAAGTTCGATCTCATTCTCTTTTGCGAGATCATCATCCCACTTTGGCCATGGCTCATTGAATATGGTGCTGATGTTTCCCAGTGCCTGCCAAAGCTCTTCAGCTATATGCGGAGTAAAGGGTGCTAACATAAGGAGCATTGATCTTAGGCTGAATGCAAGCGCCTTTTTATCATCCTCTGATGCCGGAGCAAACGGATTGATCTCGTTAATAAGCTCCATCAGCGCTGCTATGGCTGTGTTGAAGTGGTACTCCCTGTCTATGTCAGCGGTAACCTTTCTGATGGTCTGATGAGTTTTCCTTAGCAGGCCTGCTGCCTGCGGACTGAGTGCCTGGATATTGATGTCTGATATAGATGCTCTACTGCTGCTGTTTTTGTTTATGATAGACCATATCCTGTTCAGAAACCTCGAAGCTCCCTCAACTCCCTGGTCTGACCACTCGAGATCTTTTTCTGGAGGAGCAGCGAACAGTGAAAAAAGCCTTATTGTGTCAGCCCCGTATCTGTTTATGAGCGCGTCAGGGTCAATTACATTCTTTTTTGATTTGGACATCTTCTCGACCCTGCCCTTTTCAACCTCTTTGTTGCAATGAACGCATCTGCCGTCTTTAGCCTCTTCAGGGAATAGCCATTCGTGCTCAGGGCATTTATATGTCTCTTTGCATACCATGCCCTGAGTGAGTAGGTTTTCAAACGGCTCGCCAAAACTGAAGAGTTCAAGATCACGCATTACCTTTGTGAAAAATCTGGAGTAGAGCAGATGAAGCACAGCATGTTCTATGCCGCCTATATACTGGTGAACAGGCATCCATGCGTTTATATTTTCCTTTGTGAACGGGTGTTCATCCTTTTTTGAGCAGTAGCGCACAAAGTACCATGATGAATCCACAAAAGTATCCATTGTGTCTATCTCGCGCCTTGCGCTACCTCCGCATGCAGGGCATTTGACATTCAGAAACTCAGAAGCCTCAAGCAGCGGAGAGCCGCCCTTGCCTGTAAACACAACATCTTCAGGCAGTATAACAGGCAGGTCTTTCTCGGCCACAGGCACAGCTCCGCACTTTTCGCAATATATTATCGGAATCGGTGTACCCCAGTACCTCTGCCTTGATACCCCCCAATCCCTCAGTTTGTAGTTAACTGTAACTTTGCCGAGCCCCTTTTCCTCAAGGAACTTGCCGATCTTCTTTCTCGCATCACTGCTAGAAAGTCCGCTGAACTCCCCTGAGGCAACAAGATAGCCGTCATCTTCAAAAGCCTCTTTCAGTTCAGAAGGCTCGCTATTTTTATCCTGGACAATTACAACCCTTATGGGGATACCATATTTTTTTGCGAACTCAAAATCGCGCTGGTCATGTGCCGGCACTGACATGATTGCTCCTGTGCCATACTCCATAAGCACAAAGTTGGCTGCGTATATCGGTATCTTCTCTCCATTTAATGGATTGATCGCATATTTGCCTGTAAAAATACCCTCTTTCTGTTCAACATCACCATATATAGCCTTGAGCCCTGATAGCTTCTCTTCTGAAAGAAACTTTGCTGCCAGCGGATGCGCAGCAGCTATGCATACAAATGTCGCTCCAAAAAGGGTGTCAGGTCTGGTTGTGTATATCCTGATCTTTTCGTCGCTGCCCTCTATCTCAAAATCAGCTTCAACGCCTTCGCTTCTGCCTATCCAGTTCTTCTGCATAGCAACAACACGCTCAGGCCATCCTTTCAGCTCATCACAGCCCTCAAGAAGCTCCTGCGCATATTTTGTTATTCTGAAGAACCACTGCTCCAGCTCCTTCTGCACAACAACAGAGTCGCATCTCCAGCATTTGTTGTCTATAACCTGCTCATTCGCCAGCACTGTTTCGCACGAGCCGCACCAATTTACATATGACTTCTTTTTATATGCTAGCCCCTTTTCAAAAAACTTCAGAAAGAGCCACTGGTTCCATTTATAGTATTCAGGACTGCATGTTGCAACCTCCCTGCGCCAGTCATAACTGAAGCCCATCCTGTTTAGCTGGGTCTTCATCGACTCTATGTTTTCGTATGTCCATTTTGCAGGATGCACCTTGTTCTTTATCGCTGCATTTTCAGCAGGCATACCGAATGAGTCCCAGCCCATAGGGTGCAGCACATTGAAGCCGCGCATCTTTTTATAGCGGGCAATAACATCGCCTATCGCATAATTGCGAACATGGCCCATATGTATCTTCCCTGATGGATAAGGAAACATCTCAAGGCAATAAAATGAGGGATTTGACGCATCAGTATCTGTGTTATGGGCTCCTGCCTCTGCCCACCTCTGCTGCCACTTCAGCTCAATCTCTTTTGATTCATACCTTTCTTTCATCTGACCATCCTTAAAAATCTATGCCCAGGCTAGGGATCATTGTTGCCAGCCGCGCCACCTGGTTTGTGAGAAGCAGGATGCCGAATATTATAAGCATCACTCCGCTTGCTATCATTATTCCGCGCATATATTTTGTAAGACCTTTAATGTACTTCAGAAAAAAGTTGAGCGCCAAGGCTGTAACAAGAAACGGCAGAGCAAGCCCTAAAGAATATACAGCCAGCAGCTTTAGGCCGTAGAGCGCTGATGCCTGGCTGCCTGCATATATCAGGATTGTGCCGAGTATAGGACCTATGCATGGCGTCCAGCCTGCTGCAAAGCTCATCCCAATAACAAAAGCTCCGATATATCCTGCCGGGCTGTCGCTCACGCTCATTCTGCGCTCTCTCATAAGAAAGTCGAGTTTCACAAACCCTGCGACAAAAAGCCCCAATATTATTACAACTATGCCGCCTACAATGCGCATCTGATCAAGATACTGGATCAGAAAAGCGCCAATAAATGATGATGAAGCGCCAAGCGCGATAAACACAGTCGAAAAACCGGCAATAAAAGAGAGCGTCTTGCCGATTCTTGCTCCGAAGCCCCTGGACTTCTGAAGCTCTTCAAGCGACATGCCTGTTATGTAAGATACATACGCAGGCACAAGCGGCAGCACGCATGGAGAAAGAAAAGAGAATATGCCTGCCATCAGAGCGCCGGCGTAAGGAAACGCCTCGAACATCTCCTTCATCTGCCGCACTCCTCAGGAGAGCCCTTTATCTTTGCCACAGCATGAGGCAGCACATCGAGGATGACCTCAAGATTCTCCCTGACAGCAGCAGGGCTTCCTGGCAGATTTATTATAAGCGTGCTGCCTCTGTAACCCGCAACCGCGCGTGAGAGCATTGACCTGCGGGTCTTGCTGAGACCTTCCATTCTCATTGTCTCTTCAATGCCGGGGATCTGCTTCTCTATAACCTCAAGAGTGGCATCTGGCGTTACATCTCTGGGTGACAGGCCTGTGCCGCCGGTTGTGAAAATAATATCGACCTTTCCGCAGTAGCAGAGAAGTTTTTCTTTTATGAGCGACTGTTCATCCGGCAGAATGTCATAATGGAGCACATCAGCATCTATCCTTTTTATAATCTCGGCTATCGCTGGTCCGCTCCCGTCCTTTCTCTCTCCTTTTGATCCCTTGTCACTCAAAGTGATAATAGCAGCAGTTATCATTTATATCCTCATTAAGCCTGCAGGCCAAGGCCTTCCACAACTATAGCATCGCCCTGCCTTACTGTGCCGCCCTTCAATATTTTTATGAATATACCCTCTTTGGGCATAACGCAATCTCCTGCTTGATAGTAGATGGCGCAGCGCTTGTGGCACTCCTTGCCTATCTGGCTCACCTCTGCAGAAACATCCCTGCCTATTCTCAAGTTTGTGCCTACAGGTAGAGATACAAGATCTATTCCCTCTGTAGTTATATTTTCAGCAAAATCTCCTGACTTAACATCAAGCCCCTTATCCTGCATCTTTTGTATGCTCTCTATAGCCAGCAGGCTGACCTGCCTGTGCCATTCGGATGATGCGTGTGCATCGCCCTCTATGCCCATATTTTCTGCTATCAAAACTTCCTGCACAGGTGTTTTTCTCATGCCTTTTTTCGTGCTGATATTGATAGATACTACCTTTCCGTTCATATGCACACCCCGGATTTTTATCTTTTAAAATACCATAAGAACAACGGGATTTAAAACCTGAAGAGATCTATTACGCCTCCGCCGAGTACAATATCCTTATGATAGAAGACTGCGCTCTGGCCAGGAGCAGGAGCCCATTGAGGCTCATCAAAAACCACCACAGCTGCCCCATTGCTCTTGAGTTCGATTGTTGCCGGCTGCTCCTTCATTGTAGAACGCACCTTTACGGCTGCTCTTATGTAACCTCTAACACTCTCCTGCACAGATAAAATATCAATAAGCCAGTTAATGCTGCTGACGCTGAACTCTCTCATCATCGCTGATTCGCGAGATCCAACATACACTCTATTTTCAGCAGGGTCTATCTTAACCACAAACAGCGGCTCCAAAGAAGCCACGCCTAGCCTCTTCCTCTGGCCTATGGTGTATCTATGTATTCCTTTGTGCCTGCCAACCTCTTTGCCTGTTGCAACATTTATCATAGGCCCTTCGACCTCTGCAGCTGTTCCGTCAAGCAGGCAAAGATAGCTCCTGCCCTCTACAAAACATATCTCCTGGCTTTCGGGTCTTGATGCTGAAGGCAGATTAATCATATTAGCGCACCTTCTAACATCTGATTTTGTCATGCTGCCAAGCGGAAGTCTAAGCATTGACAGCTCCTGACTACTGAGACCATACAGAACATAGGATTGATCCTTCTTTTCATCAACACCCTTTTTGAGCAGATGCGCTGAGCTCACTTCTGTATCAGAGATCCTTAACTTTTGAGCTGTCTGCTCAACCTGAGCATAGTGCCCTGTTGAAATAATATCTGCTCCGAGTTCCTGAGCGGATTTGAGAAGATGCGGAAACTTTATTCTCATATTGCACAAAACACATGGGTTTGGAGTCATTCCTTTTGAGTATGAAGCAACAAAAGGCTCTATCACCTCAGCCCTGAATATATCTCTCAGATCTATCGTCTTATGCTTAATGCCCAGCAAAGCAGATACAGATGCAGCATCATTAACACTGGTTATGGAACAGCAAGTAGAAGGCTCGCATCCATCCATACACCCCGGTTCATATAGAACAAAGCTCACGCCTGTTACATCGTACCCAGCTTCTTTGAGCATATATGCAGCAAAGGATGAGTCAACACCCCCGCTCATTCCGACTACAGCTTTTTTCATTCTTGATAACCTTTTAGGCGGCAATTAGTAATCATGAGATCTGGAGATATGAGACTCTGTCCATGTTTTTAAGCATATTCACAAGCTCAAGCAGCTTGGCATAGTCTTTATAACGAATAGTGAAGTGCTGCTCAACAACATCCTGATCCTTGAGAAAAAAGAGTTTCACCTGTCTAAGCTTAAGAGCCTTATCAGTATACAGCTCCCTCAGATCAAGAGGTTCCATTCCTTTTAGTCTGAATGTGAGTGTAGTATATCTGTCTTGAGTGATAATACTTTCTATATCCTTAAAGATAATCAGGTTTATCAATACCAGAGATGTTGCCACGCCTGCAGGCCATAATGCGCCAAAACCTATAGCAAGGCCTATAGCGCTTACTGCCCACATCGATGCAGCTGTTGTGAGTCCGCGCACATAATGTTCATGACGCAATATCGCTCCTGCGCCGAGAAAGCCTATGCCAACAACAACCTGCGCAGCTATCCTTGCAGGATCAGCAAAACTGCCGTACTGTTTGTTGAATTCGATGGATAGTATCGTAAAAAGACATGCGCCCAAACATACTAGAAGCTGGGTACGAAAACCCGCATACTGCCCCCTTCTCTGCCTTTCCAATCCTATAATACCGCCGCAAGCCACGGCCAGTATCAGTTTTATCAAAATCTCCATATTTCAGCCCCTTAAAACAATTAATTTCATTGTAACAAATCATACTCCTTTTTATTTGCGGAATATGTTAGAGTGTATTAATTTTATTTTTAAGGAGCTGACAAAATGAAAAGGCTTTTAGCAATTACATTCTTACTGGCTTTTGTGCTCTCTTGCTCAAAGACCGACGGCAAAGGAAGCTATGCGGTCAAGATAGACGGCACAAAGATTACAAAACAAGAAATTCAGACAGAGATAAGCGGTCTGCCTGAGATGGCAAGAGAGTTTTACAAAGGCTCTGAAGGCTCTGAGAGGCTTGTCAACGAGCTTGTGAACAGGGAAATGCTCTATATGGAAGCCAAAAAGAAGGGCTTCGAAAAGACTCCTGAGTTTAAAAAGAAGCTTGAAGACTTCAAAAAGGTTACTCTCATCCAGCTAATGCTCGGCAAAGAGATGGACGCATGGTCAAAAGTAACTGATGAAGAGATCAAGGCCTACTATGACAAAAACAAGGCTGATATGATAGAGCCGACAAAGATAAGGCTCAGCCATATAGTGGTAAATAGTGAACAGGATGCTATAAAGGCAGCCGAGAGATTGAAAAAAGGCGAGGACTTCGCAAAAGTAGCTGCTGAAATGTCTATAGACCCTAAAAGCTCAAAAGCTGGTGGAGACCTGGGCAGTTTCAGTCTGGGAGACCTTGATCCAAATCTCGAGAACATAGCATTTAGGCTCAAAAAAGGCGACATAAGCATGCCGCTCAAAAGAAAAGACGGCATCCATCTGCTTAAGGTTACAGACAGACAGGGCAAGATAGTGCCCTTTGAAAAGGCAAAGGATGCGATAAAACAGAAGTTGACTTCTGACAAACAGAAGCAGGGATTTGAGAAATTTATCGAAGACACAAAAAAGAACTATAAGATAGATATAAACAGAGACGAGATAGCATCCATAAATTTTGCTGCTCAATCAGAAAAGAAGAATCAGGATAAGCCTGCTGAGCCGGTAAAAAAAGAAGAAAAGAAATAAAAAACTGATTTTATATTTTTCTAAACAATAAAGGGGATGACCTGCAAGCAGGTCATCCCCTTTATTGTTTTTACTTCCCTATGCAGAAATCGCTGAATATCTTGTTGAGTATATCATCAGTAGTTACAGCTCCTGTTATCTGCCCAAGCCGGTCGAGAGCTTCTCTAATAGATATAGCAGTTATTTCGTATGGATCTCTGCGATTTATTGAAGCCATAGCTTCTGACAAAGCAGCAACAGAACTGTCTATAAGGTCTTTATGCCTCACATTTGTTATCAGAATTGTATCTGCTGATAATGCGGTAGAAGGATCGAGACAGATCGAATATAGAACATCCTTAAGCTTATCAAGCCCATGACCTGTTAAAGCAGAAATGCGCAAAAGAGGCATCTCTGATGAGTTTTCATGCATCTGAACAACCTCTGCTCCTGAATCATCCTGTCTTATTGCAACCCCGGCAATCTCTCTGATATCTGCATCAGGCCTCTGATCTGCCTTGTTCAAAACAACTATTGTCTTTTTAAAAGAAACTTTCTCTAACAGCTCCATATCAGCAGCATCAGCGGGTCGCCCTGAATCGAGAACGGCTATAACTGCATCTGCGCCTTCAAGCGCCCTTAAACTTCTGCGAACGCCTTCTACCTCTGCCAGATCATGCGCCTCGCGTATTCCTGCTGTATCCATTATCCTTACAGGCAGCCCCTTTATGTTCAGCATCTCCTCAAGAACATCCCTTGTAGTGCCGGGCAGATCAGTCACAATTGCCCTGTCTCTTTTGAGCAGACTATTCATGAGCGAAGACTTGCCCACATTCGGCTTGCCTACTATCGCAACAGAGACGCCTTCCCTTAAAAACCGGCCCTCATCATACCCTTTTGATAGAGCATCTAGAGCATTGATGATCAAACCTATGCTCTCAGAAATCTGGCTCAGTGTGAGCTGATCTATGTCCTCTTCAGGAAAGTCTATGTATGCCTCAACATGAGCACATACATCTGTGAGCCTGGATATTTGGGCTTTGATCTCCTCTGAGAGCCTGCCTTCGAGCTGCTGCATCGCCATATGCTCGGACAGCTCGGTCTTTGACCTGATAATATCAATGACAGCCTCTGCCTGTAAAAGGTCTATTCTCCCATTTAGAAATGCCCTTTTTGTAAACTCTCCGGGATCTGCCAGCCTCGCCCCATGCTTCAGCAGAAGCTGGAGCACCGCCCTCACAGGCATCATGCCGCCATGGCAGTTTATCTCAGCCATATCCTCGCGCGTGTAGGTCTTTGGCCCGGGCATAAGATGCAGTATAACCTCATCTGTCCTGGAGTCTGTCTCAGGGTCAACAATATAGCCAACACGGGATATTTTTCTGCTCGGTACAGGCAGACGCCTGCCGCTCTTTGACCGGAACAAGCTGGCAGCTATTTTGAGAGCTTCAGATCCGCTGAGCCGCACAATGCTGATGCCCCCATGGCCCAGAGGTGTCGATATAGCAGCTATTGTGTCATCAGGAAAGTTCATGTTTTAAGAAGATTATACCAGAGCGTAATGATCAAAAACATTTGGTGAATGAACGGAGATTTAAGAACAACTCCAGCTTGATCAAGATTTTGGAAGCGCAGAAAGCCCTTATCAGGCCTTTTGCGCTTCCAGCTTCTTATTAACAAAATATTGCTGAATTATGCTGAGTATGTTAGAAACGAGCCAGTATAGAACAAGCCCCGACGGGAAAGTGAAGAATAGAAATGTGAAGATAATAGGCATAAAAAGCATTATCTTCTGCTGCTTTGGATCCATGGTGGATGGGGTCATCTTCTGCTGCAAAAACATTGTGACACCCATCAGTATTGGCAGTACATAATATGGGTCTTTTGTGGACAGATCCTGCACCCATAGCATAAACGGAGCATGCCGCAGTTCAATCGAGACTCCAAGCACCTTGAAGAGCGCGAAGAATACCGGTACCTGCACAAGCATAGGCAGACATCCGCCCATAGGATTTACCTTATGCTTTTTATAGAGCTCCATCAGCTCTTTCTGCATGCGCTGTGGATCTTTTTTGTGCTTCTCTCTGATCTCTGCCATAAGAGGCTGAACATCTTGAA
>JAFGXL010000019.1 GCA_016936655.1 Nitrospirota bacterium
ATCCCTGTCACTGATCCCAATGCATCTGCATTGTAGTAGTAAAGCTTTCCTAACATATCTACACTCAATGGTTCATCCACTCCAGGGTCATGGGTGTACTTTGCTGCAAGCGCTCCTGCATTGTTGTACTCAAACAATATGTCTTCGTTGTCATAGACATATCTTGTTATTGTTCCGTTTACGCTCTTTTCCACTCTTCTGCCAAATGGGTCGTATTTGTATGTGTTGGTTAGTCCGTTTGGCATTACAGCTTTGATGAGTCTGCCTTCGTAGTCCCAGGTGTATGTTGTGGTCTCTGCTGTGGTTTTGTTCTTTTTTGTTGTAAGGTTGCCGTTTGCGTCATATGTGTATCCTGTTGTAAATCCGTTTGCATCTATCAGCGAGATTAGCCTGCCTTCAGCGCTATGTCTAAATGGAACGGTGCTATTAAATTTTACTTTCATTCTTTTTCAGCCTTCACTTTGGCTTAATTACTGTTTGATTTCATTGCCAATGTATTATTTTCCATGCAACTTGTCGTTTGTAAACTCATCGCTGCAACTTTTTAAATTCTGTCACTATTATTTACAGCCATTTTATCTTGTCTTGATTTAACTATTCAAAGCCTATCAAATAACAATGTGGCTGTCCAGTGAAAATATGGATTTAACATAGGCGCTTTGCTGTGCATACCGGCTTGTCTGCTGCTGACTGCGTTTTATCGATGGTTTAAGTTAAACTATATGAAATTTGCACCCATAATCCCCGGCAAGCGGATATAGACCATACGATTAAAGAACATGCAGGATAAAATAGTCATAAAAAACGCCCGCGAGCATAATCTCAAAGGCATAAGCCTGTCCATACCTAGAGACAGGATCACTGTAATTACAGGTCCGTCTGGCTCGGGCAAATCATCTCTCGCAATGGACACGATATACGCAGAGGGTCAGCGCAGGTATGTTGAGAGCCTTTCTCCATATGCAAGGCAGTTTCTTGAGCAGATGCACAAGCCAGAGGTTGATCTTATCGAGGGACTCTCCCCGTCAATAGCCATTGACCAGAAATCCGTCACAAAAAGTCCGCGCTCAACAGTCGGCACTGTTACAGAAATATATGACTATATGAGAGTGCTCTTTGCGAGAATAGGCAATCCGATATGCTACAAATGCGGCTCTGAGATCGCTTCCCAGGATATACAGAAGATTATAGGCTCTGTCACATCTCTGCCCCAAGGAGCAAGGATACAGATCCTTGCGCAGGTGGCACGCGACAGAAAGGGTGAGTACAAAAAAGAGCTGCTCCAGATGCGGACTGACGGATTTGTGCGCGCAAGAATCAACGGCAAGATGGTAGACCTGACTCAGGACTTCAAGATCAACAAGCAGCAGCGCCACACTATTGAGATTGTAATAGACAGGTTCATTATTAAAAGCTCGATACAGCGTCAGATAGCTGATGCTGTTGACGCAGCGCTCAGGTATTCTGACACCGTTGTGGTGAATATGGTTGATGAAGACAGGGACATACTTTTTAGCAGGGCTATGGCATGCCCTAAATGCGGCATTAGTTATCCAGACATAGACCCGAGGCTTTTTTCATTTAACAGCAGAGTCGGAGCTTGTTCTAAATGCAAAGGTCTCGGATATGAGGGAATAGGAGAAGATGATGAAAACTGGGATGATGAAAACAATATTTCTCCTGCGTCAATATGCTCAGCATGCTCAGGTGCAAGACTCTCAAAAGAAGCGCTCAGCATAAAAATAAACAATAAAAATATCGCAGAAATTGCTGACATGCCTGTGGTAAAGTCATACAATTTTTTATCGACCCTGAATCTTACAGAGAGGCAGAAGGTTATATCAAAACGCATTCTCAAAGAGCTGCTCGACAGGCTCTCGTTTCTAGAAAAAGTCGGATTGGGATATCTGACTCTAAGTAGATCATCGATCACACTTTCAGGCGGTGAAGCTCAGCGTATCAGACTAGCCTCGCAGCTCGGCTCTGCACTTACAGGAGTACTTTATGTGCTGGATGAGCCGAGCATCGGGCTTCACCCTGCTGATTGTGCAAGGCTGCTTGACAGTCTTGAGCAGATAAGAGACTCTGGAAATACTGTAATAATTGTTGAACACGATGAAGAGACCATAAGACGCGCTGATCAAATAATAGACATGGGGCCCGGAGCAGGCACAAAGGGAGGATGGATAACAGCTCAGGGCAGTCCTGATGAGCTTATGCTTAATCAGTCTTCACTTACCGGTGGATACCTAAGCAGGCGTTTCGTGATACCAGCACCGACAAAGCGCAGAAAGGGATCCGGACTGCTCAAAATAAAAGGAGCATCGCTTTATAATCTCAAAAACATTGATGTAGACTTTCCACTGGGCACACTTACCTGCGTTACTGGGCTGTCAGGCTCCGGCAAGAGCACCCTTGTCATGGATATTCTTTATAATTCACTTATAAACAGAATTAACGGTTCTGCTTTGGATTTAGTGGGATGCAGGTCATTATCAGGAAATGAGTATATTGACAAGGTTATCTGTGTTAACCAATCGCCTTTAGGCAGGACTCCTAGATCAAACCCTGCAACCTATTCCGGCATCTTTAGCTATATCCGCGAGCTTTTTGCTGGTCTCCCAGAATCAAGGGTGCGCGGATATACTGCATCAAGATTCAGCTTCAATCTCCATGGCGGAAGGTGCGAATCATGCCAGGGTGATGGATTAAGAAAGATAGAGATGCATTTTATGCCTGATGTGTATGTTGAGTGCGACAAATGCAGAGGCAAAAGATACAACAATGAGACATTGCAGATTGTATACAAAGACAAAAATATAGCAGAGGTTCTAGATATGACAGTATCAGAAGCTCTCGAGTTTTTCTCTCCTGTACCGCAGCTGAGAAAAAGGTTAGAGGTTATGGATGAGACAGGACTCGGATATCTCAAGATCGGTCAGTCAGCAACAACCCTTTCTGGCGGAGAAGCCCAGAGGCTTAGGCTTTCAAGAGAACTTTCAAAACGATCTACAGGCAAAACCCTCTACATATTTGATGAGCCGACAACAGGCCTGCATTTTATAGATATTCAAAAGCTTCTAAATGTGTTCGACAAGCTTGTAAACACAGGCAATACTGTAATCGTCATAGAACATGATTTTGATATAATAAAATGTGCTGACCATATTATTGATCTTGGCCCGGGCAGCGGAGAGGATGGAGGCAGAGTTGTGACATGTGGCACTCCAGAAAAATTATCTTTATGCGCAGAATCTCATACAGGAACTTTTTTGTCGAGAAGACTCGGAAATAATCAGCAAAGGACTAGCAATTGAAACTTATTAAACGATCGATTTTTTTTGTCATAATGCTTTTGCTCTGCATCTGTTCGTTGATATTTGCATCATGCAATAGCAAACAAGGCCTGCGTGAGATAAAAAAGACCCATATATCTATGGACACTCTTGTTACATTAACACTAGTAACAGATTCTGAAGATCTGGCAGAAACAGCATCCAGGGCTGCATTTAAAGAGATCGACAGGCTCCATATATTGTGGGATTTTTTTACAGATAGTAGCGAGATATCAAAACTGAACATGCGCTCGGGAATAAGTCCGATGAAGGTCTCTGAAGACACCATGAACCTTGTCGAAAAGGCGTTGATGATTTCCCATAAATCAAAAGGCGCATTTGATATAACTACCGGGCCTATAAATGAACTTTGGGACTTCCATAAAATAATCGTGCCTGCTGAATCAAATATCAAAGAGCGTCTTCGCCTTGTTGACTACAAAAACATAGAGATTGATAAAGACAACTCAACCATATTCCTTAAGAAAAAAGGTATGAAGATAGATCTTGGAGGAATCGCCAAAGGATATGCTGCGGCAAAGCTCGAAAAGATAGTTGCTGATGCAGGAATAAAGTCCGGCATCATCGCTGTTGGAGGAGACATAAGGGCATTCGGCATGAGGTCTAATAATATGTTGTGGAAAGTCGGTATAAAAAACCCCAGACTCCAAGACAATGCAAGCGAAATAATGGCTGCCGTAAGCCTTACAGACAGATCTGTATCAACATCTGGCGACTACGAACGATTCTTTATATCGGGCAGCAAGCGCTACCACCATCTTCTCGATCCAAAAACAGGATACCCTGCTGACAAGACGATCTGCGCTACTGTAATTAATGATGACAGCGCTGTAACAGACGCCCTTGCAACAGCTGTATTTATTTTAGGTCCTGAAAAAGGCATTGAACTGCTTAATAGTCTCTCTTCAGAAGGAATCATTATGGACTCTACAGGCAAAATCCATATTACCGAGGGGATAAAAAACAAAGTTGAGTATATCTACCGCTAATAAGACAACCTTGTTTGACATCATTGTTATCAGCATTATCACAATGCTCTGCATATACGGATTCTCTTATGCTGAAAAAAAGTTTCCTGCAGGTTCAGAGGTGCAAATTTATGTAAATAATAAACTTGCTTATTCCTTCCCCATAACAATCAACAGAAATATATATGTAAAAGGACCTATCGGAGATACGATTGTTGAGATCAATAGCGGACTGGTCAGGGTGTCTGATTCACCATGCAGCAATAAAATCTGTATTCAGCATGGCTGGATTAGGAGAGGGTCTGTTGTATGCCTCCCCAATCGAGTGCTTGTGCTGATACAATCCGGCAGCAGCGGAATTGATGCGGTCTCAGGATAGCTACAGGATAGCTGTACTGTCAGCTTTTGCTCTTGCACTGCATGCAGCAGAGACCATGCTGCCCTCGCCTGTTCCATGGATTAAGCCCGGGTTTTCTAATATAATAGCGCTTGTTGCATTATACCTTTTTGGATTCAAGACAGCTCTTTATGTAACTCTAATACGAGTAACTGCCGGATCCATGCTGCTTGGAACCTTTCCCGGTCCAGCTTTTGTTCTGAGTATGGCGGGCGGACTGGCAAGCATAGCATCTATGGCTTTAATATTGAGCACAATCCCAAAACTCTTCAGCCCCCTCGGCATAAGCGTTATAGGAGCGCTTTTTCACAACTCAGCTCAGTTAATTACTGCATACGCGATATTTATTCACAGGATAGAGCCTGTTATTATCGCTGCCCCTTTACTGCTGCTTATCGGTACAGCCACAGGTCTGCTTAATGGCGTTTTATGCCGTTATCTTATAAGCAGAATAAAGCACTCATAATAGTTATTAATATGGAAATACGCTATAAAATTATGTTATTTTAAAAACTTATAAACGTGTTTAAAATGAGGTGCGTGGAATGAAACTGTCAGGCTCTGGAATATTCATCGAATGCCTTAAAAGAGAAGGGGTTAAGCACATCTTTGGTTATCCCGGAGGCGTTGTGCTTAATATTTTTGACTCTATTTATAGCGAAAAGGATCTTCAGCTGATTCTTACAAGACATGAACAGGGAGCTGTACATGCTGCTGATGGATATGCAAGAGCTACTGGAAAGCCGGGAGTAGCCCTCGTAACATCAGGCCCCGGAGCCACTAATACTGTCACAGGAATAGCTACTGCTGCAATGGACTCGATACCTCTGGTGGTATTTACCGGACAGGTGCCTACAACTCTCATAGGAAATGATGCCTTTCAGGAGGCAGACATCGTAGGCATAACAAGACCATGCACAAAATACAACTTTCTCGTTAAAAACGTAAAAGATCTTGCTTCAACAATAAGAGAGGCTTTTCATATCGCAACAACTGGCAGGCCGGGTCCTGTTCTTATAGATTTACCAAAAGATGTTTCTATCAATAAAACAGATTTTGTCTGGCCAAAAGATGTGGCTCTAAGAAGCTACAATCCTACTGTTGAGGGCAACAAGTGGATGATAGAAAAAGCCGCACAGGCTATAGCCAAGGCTAGAAAACCTGTAATTATTGCCGGTGGTGGATGTATATCATCAGACGCATCTGACGAGCTTAAGACTCTGGCAGAATCCACACAGTGCCCTGTTGCTATGACTCTTATGGGGCTTGGCAGCTTCCCAGGCAGCAACAAACTCTCGCTTGGCATGCTCGGAATGCATGGCACCTATTATGCCAACAAAGCTGTTCAGGACGCAGACCTTCTGATAGCCATAGGCATGAGGTTTGACGACAGGGTTACTGGGAAAATCGAGGGCTTTGCACCTCATGCTCATATAGTACACATAGATATAGATCCTACTTCAATACGAAAGACTGTACGTGTGGATGTGCCTATAGTTGGAGATGTAAAAAATGTACTTACAGCTCTCAACAAGGTTATTTCTGAGGATGTAAGGGAGCAGTGGAAAGAGATAAGGAGAGCGTGGCTCAAGCAGATCGATACATGGAAAAAAGATTATCCGCTCACATATGAGTTTGAAAAGGATGTCATAAAGCCGCAGTTTGTTGTAGAGAAGATATGCGAGCTATCAAAAGGCGAAGCAATTATAACAACAGAGGTCGGACAGAACCAGATGTGGGCTGCTCAGTTCTTCACTTACGACAAGCCTAGAAGATGGCTCTCATCAGGAGGTCTCGGCACCATGGGCTACGGGTTCCCCGCAGCAATCGGAGCTCAAATGGCTCATCCAGACAAACTGGTTGTCGATATAGCAGGCGATGGAAGTATACAGATGAACATACAAGAGCTCGCCACAGCTGTTATCTACAAGCTGCCTGTTAAGGTGGCTATTCTGAACAACCACTATCTTGGAATGGTGAGGCAGTGGCAGGAGCTATTTTTCGAAGAGAGATATTCCCATACGCATCTTGATGCTGTTCCTGACTTTGTTGAGCTGGCTCATGCTTACAAGGCTGTAGGGCTAAGGGCAACCAAGCCGAGCGAAGTGGAGCCTGTACTTAAAGAGGCCTTCAGCGTAAAGCAGCCTGTATTTATGGACTTCCTTATCGACTGGGAGGAGAAGGTATATCCTATGGTTCCTGCAGGAGCCACGCTCGATAATATGCTAATGCTGGAAAAGAAGAAGAAAGCTGAAAAGAAGCTGCGGGCAGTTAATTAAAGACATAGAAAAGCTCTGGAGGATACATGCGCCACACAATATCTGTGCTTGTTGAAAATAAATTTGGAGTACTTTCACGTGTATCAGGCCTTTTCAGCGGAAGGGGCTACAATATAGAAAGCCTGTCAGTAGGCGAGACCATAGATCCTCAGGTCTCTACAATGACCATAGTCACTACCGGAGACGACGCTGTAATTGAACAAATAACAAAACAGCTCAACAAACTTATAGATGTGATAAAAGTCGTTGATCTTACAGAGCTTGAACATGTAGAACGCGAGATGATACTTGTAAAAATTGCTCCAAGGGCAGAGTTCAAGGCAGAGGCATTAAGAATAGCGGAGATATTCAGAGGCCGCATTGTGGACTCCAGCCAGTCTACCTATACTATAGAGATAACCGGCGATGTTAAAAAGATCGAGGCTTTTATTGAGCTTGTAAAGCCAATGGGGATAAAGGAATTTGTACGGACAGGCACTGTTGCCATATCAAGGGAAAATACAAAAAAGAAATAACAGCTTGGTTAGTTGGACATTGCTGTAATAAAGGAGAGACATGGAGAATAAAGCTTATCTTATTGACGTAACAAACAGGGACGGTGTTCAGACATCAAGGATACTTCTGCCCAAATTCTCAAAGACCATGCTTAACATGTATCTTGATGATATGGGAGTTTATCAGAGTGAAGTGGGTTTCCCAACGCTCAAACATGAGGTAAATTACATCAATGCCAACCTCGAGCTTGCCGAGATTGGAGCCATAAAAAATCTTCATCTCGAAGGTTGGTGCAGGGCTGTTACTGAAGACATAAAAACAACCTTTCAGAACTGCCCAAAAATCAAGCATTTGAACATATCCATGTCCACATCAGAGATTATGCTCCAAGGCAAATTCATGGGCAACAAGACATGGAAAGATATACTCAAGAGCGTTGTTGATGCTGTTAAGCTCGCAAAAGAGATGGGAGCTGAAACAGTAGGGCTCAATGCTGAGGACGCATCACGTACAGAAATTGAAAGATTGATAGAGTTTGTTAACGCCGGCAAAGAGGCAGGAGCTGACAGATTCCGCTACTGCGACACACTTGGAGCTGACGATCCTATAACAATTTATGAGCGCATAAAGACTCTCGCTGCAGTAACAAAGTTTCCAGTTGAGATGCATTGCCACAATGACCTTGGGATGGCTGAAGCTGTATCTGTAGCAGGAGCTCAGGGCGCTATCGAGGCTGGTGTTGATGCTTACATCAACACTACACTAAACGGATACGGGGAGCGCGCTGGAAACTGCGATATGGTATCTACCATTCTTGCTCTTAAGTTCTCTCATGGACTGAAGAACAAGCTTCCTCTTGATGAGAGAGTAGATCTTAAAAAGTCATGGAGAATAGCACGGTACGCATCCTACGCATTTAACCTACCCATTCCGATAAATCAGCCGGGCGTAGGAGCCAATGCATTTGCTCACGAGTCAGGCATACATGCTGACGGAGCTCTCAAAGACAGGCGTAATTACGAGCTTTATGACCCAGAAGATGTAGGAAGGGGCGAGCCTGAGCTTATGGAAACAGGCCGTATAATTACAACAGGTGAATATGGCGGAATAAAGGGTTTTAGACATGTATACAGCAAGCTCGGAATAGAGTTCAAGACTGACAATGAGGCTAGAAATGTGCTTGAGTTGGTACAGTATGCAAACCTGCATACCCAGAAGCCGCTAACAGATGACGAGTTGAAGATAATAGCACGTCATCCAGAAATAGTAAGGCAGATACTATCAGTAAACCCATAACAAGGAGATAACATAAAAAATGTATAAAGTAACACTTATACCGGGAGACGGCGTTGGACCAGAAATATCTGACGCCACAGTTAAAGTTCTCGAAGCTACAGGCGTGAAGTTTGACTGGGATGTCCAGAACGCAGGAGAAGATGTCTATGCTGCTGAGAGCAACCCTCTTCCTGACAGGGTGATAGAATCGATCAAGAAAAACAGGATCGCGATAAAAGGCCCAGTGACAACGCCAGTTGGCACAGGCTTCAGAAGCGTCAATGTTACGCTAAGACAGAAGCTTGACCTATACAGCTGCCTAAGGCCTTGCAAAAGCTTTAAGGGAGCAAGGACAAAATACAAAGATATTGATCTAGTGATAGTCAGGGAGAATACAGAAGATCTCTACGCAGGAATAGAATTTCAGAAGGACACCCCAGAGGTAAAAGGCCTTATTGACTATATCAGCAAGGCATCCGGCAAGCAGATAAGGCAGGATTCCGGTATAAGCATAAAGCCGATATCTGTTTTCGGCACAGAGAGGATCGTGAGGTTCGCGTTTGAGTATGCGCGCAAGAACAAGAGGCGCAAAGTGACATCAGTTCACAAGGCCAATATAATGAAGCATACAGACGGTCTTTTCCTTGAGGTATCCAGAGAAGTTGCAAAAGACTACCCAGATATAGAATTTGAAGACAGGATAATAGACAACATGTGCATGCAGCTTGTTCAGAAGCCTGAGCTGTATGATGTGCTTGTGCTGCCGAACCTGTACGGAGACATCATCTCTGACCTCGCTGCAGGGCTTATCGGAGGTCTTGGAGTCGCTCCAGGAGCCAACCTTGGAGACGAGATGGCAGTGTTCGAGCCTACACATGGCAGCGCTCCAAAATACAAAGGCATGAACAAGATAAATCCTCTTGCTATGATACTCTCAGGTGTGATGATGCTAAGACACCTAAGTGAGTTTGAAGCAGCCCAGAAGCTGGAAGATGCTGTTGCACAGGTTATGTCTGAAGGCAAGAGTGTTACATATGACCTTAAGCCTACACCTGATGATCCTACTGCTGTAAGCACATCAGCTATGGCTGATGCAATTATAGAAAAGCTCAAGAAGTGATATAATTAGCTTAATGACTACTGACCAACCTGACGCGGCACATAATGGACACAAGGCAGAGTCTGAATTGACAATTAATTCAGATCTGCCTTTTTCTGGATTCATTATGTCGCACATAAATTAATACCATGTGGAATGAACTTCTTCTTATAGCTTTATTTATACTTATAAACGGTTTCTTTGCCGCAACAGAGATAGCTGTTGTATCGATCAGAAAAAGCAGGATCAAACAGCTGGTTGATGATGGCATAAAAAACGCCAAAACACTGGATGCTCTTAAAGAGCATCCAGACCGTTTTCTGGCCACCATACAGATCGGAGTAACACTTGCAGGTGTTCTAGCCTCTGCAATAGGCGGAGCAGCAGCAGTAAAACTGCTCACTCCAATAATAAATGATATGCCTGTTCATTTTATATCTTCATCAAGCGAAGCTATATCAATATTTTTAGTAGTCATAGTCATAACATATTTTTCGCTGGTATTTGGCGAACTGCTGCCTAAATCTATTGCTTTATCGAATCCTGAGGGAGTTGCCCTTTATGCATCGCCTATTGTGCATAAATTCTCCAGAATCGCAGGCGTTTTTGTAAAAATCCTATCATTCAGCACAAATATGCTTTTACGGCCTTTTGGCAAACATGCACTAACTGATAACGGATACATATCTGAAGAAGAGGTGAAGCTGCTGCTTGAAGAAGGCGGAGAACAGGGAGTTTTTGAGCCTGAGGAGAAAGAGCTTATTCATAGTGTTTTCGAATTTACAGACACTTCTGTAAAAGAGGTGATGCTCAGGACTCCTCAAATAGTTGCGATAAATCTTTCAATGAGCCAAGACCAGATAAAAGAGATTATTTCTGAAGAAAAATTTTCTAGATATCCAGTGGTAGGCAGGGATATAAACGATATCCGCGGAGTGCTCTATGCAAAAGATTTTTTTAATGCACTGATTAAATCAGGGAATGTGGATATAAGAAAGATAATAAAGACTCCATTTTTTGTGCCGGAGACCATGAAGGTAAGCATTTTGCTCAGAGAGATGCAGAAAAAGCGGATACATCTGGCTGTTGCTATTGATGAGTATGGAATGGTATCAGGACTGGTAACTCTTGAAGATCTGCTGGAAGAAATTGTCGGAGAGATAAGGGATGAGTACGATACAGAAAACCCTGTGATCATACTTCCAAACGGAGCGCTTATTATTGATGCATCCACAAGCATAAGCGACCTTATTGATGAGTATAAACTCGATCTGCCTGAGTCAAACGAATATGACACTCTCGGAGGTCTTGTTCTAACCTCTCTGCAGCGCATGCCTCAGCCCGGAGACTCTGTAGAAATTGATAAAATGAAGATGAGAATTGTAGAGATGGTGGGTCAGAGGATAGCAAAGGTTAAACTTGAGAAGATAGAAACCCTTGAAGAATCAACAGACAGAGAGCCCCTGTCTGAATAAATATTACCGGAGGCAAACATGGATAAGTGGAAGTGTACAGTATGCGGATATATTTATGACCCTGAAGCTGGAGATCCTGACTCAGGCATAGCTCCAGGCACACCATTTGAGCAGATACCGGATGACTGGGCCTGCCCTGTTTGCGGCGCCTCAAAAGATATGTTTGAAAAAGTATAAAATTATTTGGAGGCTATATGAAGGCTGCAGAGCTTGCATTAAAGATGGAGACAGATGCTGTCAAGTTTTATACAGAGGCAGCTTCAAAGATCGGGTATCCTGCAGGCAAGAAAATGTTCCTATCCATTGCTGAGGATGAGAAACGCCATATCGAAATGATCAGATCCATACTACAGAAAACCGATCTTAAAATAAACAAATCCAACCCGGTAAGCAGTGTAAAGACCATATTCTCTGAGATGAAGGATCAGATGATGCAAAGGGTTGAGGCATCATCTGATGAAATGGAAGCTCTTAAAATAGCTATGGAAATGGAAAAAGAAGGAGCAGATTTTTATAATAAGAGTGCACGAGAGGCTGTGCTTGATAAAGAGAAGATGCTGTTTGAAACTCTAGCAAAAGAAGAGGAAAAACACTACAGCATTTTCAGCAACACATACTCTTTCTTGACAGACACAGGCAACTGGTTTATGTGGGAAGAACACAGCATAGTCGAAGGCTGACAAAACTTATTTCTAACAAAAAAAGGCTGCTATTTTTAGCAGCCTTTTTTTGTTATTTCAGTCCTAGCACATCCTGCATATCGTACATGCCAGGTTTTTTTTGAGCAATCCATAAGGCAGCCCTGAGTGCGCCTCTTGCGAATGTATCCCTGCTGGATGCCTTGTGAGTAATTTCTATTCTTTCACCAAGGCCTCCAAACATGACAGTATGGTCGCCTACAATATCACCGGCCCTTACAGTCTGTATGCCTATCTCTTTGCGGCTTCTCTCCCCTGTAATTCCTTTTCTGCAGTAGACCGCCACATCATCCAGATTGCGCTCAATAGAGTCTGCTATTACCTGTGCTAGTTTCAATGCTGTGCCGCTTGGAGCATCCTTTTTCAGTCTATGATGTGCTTCAACAATCTCAATATCATATTCATCAGCAAGTATAGGCGATATCTGTGCCAGCACTTTTAGCAGCAAATTAATGCCTACACTCATATTGGGAGCCATTACTATTGGAATCTTATGGGCTGCTTTTTCTATTTTAGCAATATCTTCTTTCTGCAGTCCGGTAGTGCCTATAACCATTGCCTTACCGCATTGGGAAGCGATCTCAACATTTGCGAGCGTAGCTGATATCGATGTAAAATCTATAGTGACATCTGCACATGAAATGACATCGTATGCAGAGCTTTTGATCACAACTCCTGTCTCCCCCATACCTATTACAGAGCCCAGGTCTCTGCCAATGCACTCCAGCCCTTCCCTCTCGAGCGCTCCTGAGAGTTTAAGGCCTTCATACTCTCTGGATAAAATAGCTATCCTGCTGCCCATTCTGCCTGTTGCACCGGTAACCGCCAGCTTTATCATGAATCTTCTCCCTCTTTTTGCGGGTCATGCATGACCTGCGAATTGGAATCCTGATCTTCATCCTGCATATTAGCTTCTATTTTGTAGTCTTCAGCCGCCCATCTGCCAAGATCTATCATCTTGCACCTTTCTGAGCAGAACGGCTTGAATGGATTTTCTTCCCATGTTGTAATCTTTGAGCAAAGCGGACATTTTATCTGCATCAAATAAACACCTCTTTTATAGTGTATATAATTATAATCAAAAGAAAACACGTTTGACAAAGAGCTGTATTTTTGGATAAGATTTTACCTCTGACAACGCTTTTTTAAAGCTTAGTTAAAAAATATTCAGGGAAGTAATCTGCAATATATGGATTTCCAGAGCCTAATTCTCAAACTTCATGAATACTGGTCTAAAAAGGGCTGCGTACTGCTGCAGCCATATGATACGGAAGTTGGCGCCGGCACATTTCATCCTGCCACATTCTTCAGGGTGCTAGGACCCGAGCCATGGAAAACAGCATATGTAGAACCATGCAGAAGGCCAACAGACGGCAGATACGGAGAAAACCCAAACAGGCTTCAGCACTACTACCAGTATCAGGTGATAGTAAAGCCTTCGCCTCAAGACAGTCAGGAGATGTATCTTGAGAGCCTTTCTTTTATCGGTATAGATCCTACTAGACATGACATCCGTTTTGTTGAAGATGACTGGGAATCTCCAACGCTCGGCGCATGGGGTCTGGGATGGGAGGTCTGGCTTGACGGAATGGAGATAACACAGTTTACATACTTCCAGCAGGTGGGTGGTATAGAGCTATCCCCTGTATCAGTCGAACTGACATATGGTCTGGAAAGAATAGCCATGTATCTGCAGGGTGTTGATAATGTGTTCGACCTGCAGTGGTGCAACGGCATTAAATATGGAGAAGTCCACAAACAGGGGGAAATTGAATTTTCAAAATTCAATTTTGATCATGCCAATACAGAGCTTCTGCTTCATCAATTCACCAGCTACGAAAAAGAGTCAGCCGAAATGCTTAAAAACTCACTCATCCAGCCGGCTTACGAATACTGCCTTAAATGTTCGCATACATTTAACCTTCTTGATGCCCGCGGAGTCCTTTCTGTTAATGAGAGAACAGGCTATATAGCAAGAGTAAGGGCTTTGGCAAAGAGCTGCGCTGAGGCCTACCTTGCACAGAGAGAAGCTATGGGCTTCCCCCTGCTTGGTAAATAAATTACAAAGGGATTATCAATATATGAACAGCGCTCAAAATAATTTTCCCCTACTTCTACTTGAGATCGGCACTGAAGAAGTACCTTCAAGATTTATACCTGAAGCTGCTGAAAAACTCAAAAATGCTGCTCTAAAATTATTTGCCGAGCAGAGGATAGAGACCGGAGTAATAAATTCCTATGCTACTCCAAGAAGGATAGCGCTGCAGTGCGAGCTGTTAGACAGCCAGAATGAGGCAGAGATAGAGTTCTGGGGACCTCCTTCAAATGTAGCCTTTGACTCTGAAGGAAATCCTACAAGGGCAGCAGAAGCATTCGCTGCTACGCATGGAGTACAGGTATCCAGCCTTATCCAAAAAGAGAAAGGCAAAGGTAAATACCTTGTAGTCATAAAAAAAGAAGAGGCAAAACAGACAGCAGATATTTTGCCTGAGATTCTCAAAAAACTTATACTATCCCTAACCTTTCCAAAGTCTATGAGATGGGGAAGCGGCAGCCTCAGATTTGTAAGACCAATTCAATGGATACTCTCGACCTATGGAAACAAAAGATTAGATCTCGAAATCGAGGGTATTAAAAGCAGCTCAAACACCAGAGGACACAGATTCCTTTCTCCTGCATCGTTTGAAGTTAAGGACTCTGCTGCTTATGTAAGCCAGCTAAGAAACAACTTTGTGCATGTCGATCCTGAAGAACGCAAGAGAATAATCCTGCAGGAATCTGAAAAGCTCGCCACATCAGTTAATTCATCACTGATTAAGGATGATGCCCTTGTTAATCATGTAACATACCTTGTTGAATACCCTTCTCCACTTCTGGCATCATTTTCTGCTGAGTATTTATCTCTTCCTAAAGAGCTGCTGATAACAGTCATGAAAGGTCACCAGAAATATTTTTCTTTAGAAGACTCTAAAGGGGCTCTTTCAAATCACTTTATTGTTGTGAGCAACACAAAAAAGGAGAACTCAGAGACGGTAAAAAAAGGCGCTGAAAGGGTTCTAAAAGCAAGGTTTGAGGATGCGAGGTTCTATTTTGAAGACGACGCAAAAGAAGGACTCAAGGGCAGACTAGAAAATCTCAAAGATGTCATATACCACGAAAAGCTTGGCACTCTGTATGAAAAGTGCCTAAGGATATCAAAAACAGCAAAGCTGATAGCGGATATGTGCTGTGCAGATTCAGCAGAAAATGCAGAAACAGCAGGCTTCTACTGCAAAGCTGACCTGGTCTCTGGAGTTGTAAGCGAATTCCCTGAACTGCAGGGGATAATGGGTGGGTACTATGCAGCAAAAGATGGCTTTTCCAATGATATTTGCAAGGCTATTTCTGAACACTACATGCCTGCATTTTCAGGCGACAGCTCGCCTTCAACAGACACCGGTGCATGCGTAAGCCTTGCTGACAAACTGGACAACCTTATATCTTTCTTCGCTGCAGGCATGATACCTACAAGCGCTGAAGATCCTTTTGCTCTAAGAAGACAGGCTATAGGCACAATCAGCATACTGCTAGAAAGAGGATACAACATAACATTAAAGGATATTGTCAGAACTGCAGTATCAGTAAACAAAAAGGCTTCTTCTAAAACAGAAAATGACCTTATAACATTTTTTGAGCAGAGAATAGAGCCTCTGTTTATATCAGCAGGCTTCACAATAGATGAGATATCAGCAGTAACATCATTCGCATCATCAAGACCTCTGCATACACTTAGACACCGTCTTGCAGCACTTCATGACTTTAAGCAAAATAGTGAAAGCGAATCGTTTCTTATGGCTTTAAAGCGCATTAATAATATTGTTAATAAAGAGAGCTGTTCAGCGCTCAAAAAATCTCTACTCTCTCTTCCAGAAGAACAAACTCTGCATTCAGAGCTCTCAAAAGCAGCTCCTCTTGTTGAGCAGCATATTGCAGCCAATAACTACTCTGCAGCCATAGAGACTCTATTTTCTTTAAGAGAGCCTGTAAACAGCTTTTTTGACAAGGTGCTTGTGATGGACAAGGATGAAGCTGTTAAGAATAACAGGCTGGCTCTGTTGAAGAGCATACAGAAGGTTTATATGGAGATAGCGGACTTTTCGAAACTTGCTTAGCTGAAAACTATTGCATGGTCAGCACAAGATTGTCTCTATGTATAATCTCATCAGAATATTTATATCCGAGCACAGACTCTATATCTGAAGTCTTTTTCCCGGCAATTTTCCGCGCATCAGCAGAAGAGTAGTTAACTATACCCTTGGCTATTCTGTTGCCGTCAGAATCTGAGCAGTAGACAGCATCGCCTGGTTCGAAATTACCATCAACACTACGCACACCAGAAGGCAGCAAGCTTTTCCCTGATTTGATCAGAGCCTTTACAGCGCCATCATCAAGTATCAAGACACCCTTGGGCCTTACGGCATAGGCTATCCAGCCTTTTTTTGATGATATCCTAGACCTGTTAGGCAGAAAAGCTGTGCCTATTTTTGATGATTTTAATAGTCTGATCAGTGTTCCTTTTTTTCTGCCGTTTATGATATTGACGCTTACACCGTAGCTGGTAGCCTTTTTAGCAGCAAGGATCTTGGAATACATACCCCCTGTTCCTACAGAGCTTGCTGAATATCCGGCAAGAGACTCGATTCCGGCATCAATGCAGCAAACCTCTTTAATCAGCTCTGCATCCTTGGTCTTTGAGGGATCAGCAGTAAAGAGCCCGTCAACATCAGAAAGTATAATCAGCCTGTCAGCATCCAGAAGGCAGGATACCAGAGCTGCGAGCTGGTCATTGTCACCGAACTTGATCTCGCTAGTGGAAACTGTATCATTTTCATTTATTACAGGTATCACATTATAGGACATGAGGGTTAACAGTGTATTTTTTGAATTTAGATAGCGCGCTCTGTCAGAAAATACATCGCTTGTGAGCAGTACCTGTGCAACCTTTCTCTTGTGAACAGAGAAGCTCTTTTCATATGCCCAGATAAGAGCTGACTGCCCTATTGCTGCTGCAGCTTGTTTAAGCTGTATCTCTTTAGGCTTTGTCTTGAGTCCAAGCCTCTTCATTCCTGCTGCTACTGCACCTGACGATACCAACACTATCTCGTGGTCCATATCAGCAGCCAAGCTTATATCAGCAGCCAGCTGGTCAACTCTTTTTGTATCGAGTCCTCCGCTCTTCTTTGTAAGTATGTTGCTTCCGATCTTAACAACTATCCTACTCATTAATCACCCCTTCTGTTCAGCATATCCGAAAGGTGGAACAGCAGATCCTTTATCCCCTGTCCTGTTGCAGATGACACAGGGAAAAATTTAATGCTCTTTTTTTTGCAGTGCTCAGCCAGTTTTTTAAGCCTCTCTCCATCAGCAGCCATATCAATTTTTGTGGCAGCTACAGCCATCGGCTTTGCTGCAAGATCTGCGCTGTATAATATCAGCTCTTTATTTATTTTCTCAAAATCCTCTACAGGATCAGATGGCTGTATATCAGAAACATCCACAAGATGCAACAATACTGCATTTCGCTCAACATGCCGGAGAAACTGAAATCCAAGTCCTGCTCCTATATGAGCGCCCTCAATAAGACCCGGAATATCAGCAACAACAAAGCTCCTCTGATCCTCTATCTTAACTACGCCTAAATTAGGCACCAGCGTTGTAAATGGGTAGTCAGCTATTTTAGGTCTGGCTGCTGATATCACAGATATAAGTGTTGATTTCCCTGCATTGGGCAGACCAATAAGCCCGACATCTGCCAATAGTTTAAGCTCCAGAACAAGCCATCTCTCCTGCCCCTCTTCTCCGGGCTGAGCAAACTTTGGAGCCTGTCTGGTTGATGTGGCAAAATGGGAATTTCCCAATCCGCCTCTGCCGCCTTCAGCAGCTATAAACTCCTGCCCCTCAATCTCAAAATCAGCAAGCACCTCTCCGGTAAGGTCATCCTTAATCTGTGTACCTACCGGCACTTTTATAAGGATATCTTCCCCATCCTTTCCATGCTTGTTGCTTCCTTTCCCGTGTTCGCCGCGCTGTGCCTTGTACTCACGGTTGTATCGACAGTCAAGAAGGGTATTAAGCTCTCTTGAAGAGCGGATAGTTACATGGCCGCCTCTTCCGCCATCGCCTCCATCAGGGCCTCCTTTGGGCACAAACTTCTCTCTCCTGAAGCTGACGCATCCCCTGCCGCCATCACCGGACTTAACGAATATTTTTGTGTAGTCAACGAACTGCATCTTATATTTTAACCCTGTTTTAATTTATTGGACATCTGCATTCTAAATAAATAAGGCAGCCCGTGTGCGGACTGCCTTATAAAATTTGATATTGGCAACTTAAGCTGCTGCTGTCTGCACAGCAGGATAAACGCTGATTTTCATCCTTGTTCTGTCTTTTCTCTCAAACTTAACGACTCCGTCTATGAGAGCAAAGAGAGTGTCATCACTACCCTTGCCTACATTGCTGCCCGGATGAAATTTTGTGCCGCGCTGCCTTACCAGTATGCTGCCTGCTGTTACTGCCTGTCCGCCAAACCTTTTTACTCCAAGTCTTTTGGATTCACTGTCACGGCCGTTTCTGGAACTACCTACGCCTTTTTTATGTGCCATGTTTAGCCTCCGATTATTTCCTTGATATTGATTGTTGTGTACTGCTGTCTGTGGCCGAAGAGCTTCTTGAGAGCCTTCTTTGGCTTTAGCCTCAATACAAGAACCTTATCATCCTTTTTGTGGCCTGTCACTTCAGCTTTAACACTGGCGCCTGATATGTATGGCTTGCCGTAAACAGCGTTTCCGTCCTTCTCTATCATCAGCACCTTATCAAAAACAACTTCAGAGCCGGCTTCACCTGCCAGCTTGTCTATGCATACCTTTTGGCCTTCACTCACCCTTACCTGTTTGCCTAATGCCTCTATTACTGCGTACATTTACGCACCTCCAAATAAAATTCCGAACTGATATTAAAGCAGAATGTAGAACCAATTGTCAATAATAAACAACAAATAAACAGGTAATTAGACAGTAATGGAATTACCAATAAATTGAACAGAAATAAACAGTTATAATAAACAAGCTGGCAATTTTCTTGACTCACTTCTGTGATCTCCGCTATATTTAGAAAGATTTTGATTCAACAAGGAGATCAGGAAATGCCGATTTATGAATACATATGTGAAGACTGCGGTATGGAACATGAGATAGTGCAGAAGATCACAGATGAGCCGCTTTCAGTCTGTCCTTCATGTTCAGGCGCAATGAAAAAGAAGATATCCTCAACATCATTTGTGCTGAAAGGCACAGGATGGTATGTTACTGACTACGCGTCAAAAGACAAAAAAAACTCGACTGATTCAAGCTCAAAGCCTGCCTCTGAACCAGCCAAAACACCATCAGCTGAATGATTATAAAACCGCATATCCATGTACCCTACGACAGAATCATGGAGCATATGGATTTCATCAAAAAAAGCAGATTCAACCTTGAGATATACTTTGGATCAAGTTATATATCCTCTATAACAAAAAACGATATCACTCACCTGAAAAAGCTGTTAAGCTACAATCCTACGCTCAGCTTTCATGCACCATTTATGGATCTTTCTCCGGGAGCCATTGATCCTGACATAAAGCGTATAACACTCCAGCGTTTCCATCAGACGCTCGACTTTGCTGAGATACTTAAACCCATATCAATAGTCTTCCATTCAGGGTACGAAAAATGGAAATATTCCCTGCAGATAGACCCATGGATGTCAAACAGCTTGCCTGTATGGAGAGAGATAAATAGCCGAGCATCAGATATAGGTACAAAGGTGGCGATAGAGAATATCTTTGAGGAGGAGCCCACAAACCTCAAAATGCTCGCAGAGGAGATTAATTCTGGGAACTTCGGAATATGTTTTGATACCGGCCACTTCAATCTTTTTTCTACAGAGAGCTTAGAGCACTGGATAGAGATGATAGGCAGACATATCGTTGAGCTGCATATTCATGACAATGACAAGAGCTCGGATCAGCACAGACCCATAGGATACGGAGACTTTAATTTTGAAAAATTCTTCGGACTGATCAGATCAATAAATCCGGTTCATACCATAGAAGCTCATACACCTGAAGATGTTATAACAGGCATACAAAGGCTAGATTCCCTGCTCGCAAAGCTATAACTCTCCGATCTGGTTTCTTAGCATAAATCCCCTCATACTGTAGTTGCCTGTTATTCCCTTTGCGTGTATTATCACCTTGTGAGTATCTCCCATGCCCTGTGGGAGAATAAGATTTTTTATCTTACTAATATCAAATGCATCAGGCGCATCTCCGCAAAGTTCAGTTATTATATCGTCTATTCCGAGAGAAATCAGGTATGTTCCCTGCGGACAGAATCCCACAGGGGTAAGCCCGGACTTTTCTGACCATTTATTGAATGCTGTGAAATTAACATGAGCAGTTATGTCTTGAATGCCTACGTTAACATAGGGATCACCGCTAAGTTTATGCTTGAGATAGCAGAGCAGAGTGCCCAGATTTCTGTCCTTTCTGTAATACTCCCATGCTGGATAACCGTAATCAATAGTGAGAACAAACCCTCTTATAAGTTTTGATGCCACGCCTTTAATCCAGTCCTTAATCCTTAGGTTAACCTCTGTCTTGTAGACCTCAGAAGAACCTCCTGCAAGGCCTGGTGCAAACTCCTCCAGATACTCCCTGATCTCGCGCGAACACGGGATCTTTATCTCAGATAGCCTCTGATTCTCTACAGAGACGAATATCTCATAGATGTCGCTGTTTATCTCAACAAGCCGCACAGGGAATGAATCCAAGAGCTCGTTTGATAAAAAACAGCCGGTAATTGGCGGCAGCTCCTTCAGATTGTTATACCAAGTTATGATATTTAGATGCTCAGACAGCAGAGACAGCTGTTTCTCTTTAGCCTTTGGGTTAAGTTCAATAATCCTGTACGACAGGCATCTGAATATATCTTTGCACTTAAGGTAATCTATAATATCCTTGGCAAGATAACCAATGCCAGCGCCCATCTCAACAACATTAAATTCTTCAGGCCTGCCCATAACATTCCACATCTCCACGAGCTGCCTGCCTATCATCGCGCCAAAAAACGGGTGCATATGTGAGCTCGTATAAAAATCTCCATTCCTGCCGATACGAAGAGACTCGTTCATATAATAGCCGAGTTCAGGATGGTAAAGAGCCGTCTCCATGAATGTCTGGAAGTTTATAGGCCCCTCAGATTTTATACCCTCAATAATCTTCTGGCTCAAAAGGGTCACGGTTATTTAACCTCCAGCATCGCATCCAGCGCCTTCTTCGCTCTTATGCGGATATCTTCAGGCACTGTCACAACATTCTTCATATTTTTTAAAGCTGACAGAACACTCTGAAGAGTTGTTTTCTTCATGTTCGGACAGATCATATCTTTTTTAAGCGGGTAAAAAATCTTGTCAGGATTATCCTTTTTTAAGCGATACATAATGCCAAGCTCCGTGCCTACAATAAACTCTTTTGAGCTAGATTCTTGTGCAAATCTGAGCATACCGGAAGTACTAGTTACATAATCAGCAGCCTCGAGCACTTCTATCCTGCACTCTGGATGAGCCATTAAAAGAGCGGCGGGATGAACATCCCTGGCTTCTTTAACATCTTCAATAGTTATCCTATCATGCACATGGCAAAAGC
>JAFGXL010000020.1 GCA_016936655.1 Nitrospirota bacterium
AAGGCAGTACAAAAGAGAGCATTTTGGCAATGCAGTAAGCTGTTAAATAATATTTATTTTAAATAATTTTATTCATATGAAAAATAAAAAGAGGATTTTTTTCTCTAAAAACTAGAGAATAGGGTGATCTATGTCATTAAAAAGCAAAACTATTAAGTGCGGTGTTGAGCGCGCTCCTCATAGAGCGCTTCTTTATGCTACAGGAATTCCAAAAAGCGCCATGTCAAAGCCATTTATCGGAGTGGCTACCGGATTTACTGATCTTATTCCAGGCCATATAGGCATGCGTGATCTTGAGAGATTTATTGAAAAAGGAGTCCATTCAGCTGGAGGATATCCGTTCTTTTTTGGAATACCCGGCATATGCGATGGCATAGCTATGGGTCATAAAGGAATGCACTATTCGTTGCCGTCAAGAGAGCTAATCGCTGATATGGTTGAGACAGTTGCTGAGGCTCATCAGCTGGACGGCTTGGTGCTGCTCACCAATTGTGACAAGATAACCCCTGGAATGCTGATGGCTGCTGCGCGGCTCAATATTCCCAGTATTATAGTTACTGCGGGGCCTATGCTCGCAGGCAATTATAAAGGTAAAAGGACAAATCTTACAAGCGATACATTTGAAGCTGTCGGTAAATTCAAAAAAGGACTTATAAGCAAATCTGAACTTGAAGGTCTCGAGATATGTGCATGTCCTGGCGGAGGATCATGCCAAGGCATGTATACAGCCAATACAATGGCTTGTATAACGGAGGCTTTGGGAATGAGTCTGCCTGGCTGCGCTACTGTTCCTTCAGTTATGGCAGAAAAGAGGCGTATTGCTTATGAAAGTGGATACAGAATAATTGAGCTTGTGAAAAAGAATATAACTCCTCGCAAGATCATGACAAAAAAGTCTTTTGAAAATGCGATAATGGTAGATCTTGCATTGGGAGGATCAACCAATACAGTGCTTCATATTCCTGCCATCGCACATAACGCGGGAGTTAGTCTTCCTCTAGACATGTTTGATAAACTCAGCAGGACAACACCACATATAGCCAACATGATCCCAGGCGGAGAGTATTATATGGAAGATCTCGACAGGGCAGGCGGAATACCTGCAGTGCTTAGCAGACTAAAGGACAAGCTAAATAATGGTCTTACTGTGTCAGGCAGGCAGATTAAGGATATAGCTTCATCTGCTGTTGTTATTGATGAGGACGTAGTGAGACCAATAAGCAAGCCGTATCATAAAGAGGGAGGCATAGCCATTCTTAAAGGCAATATAGCTCCAGATGGCGCTGTTGTAAAACAGAGCGCAGTGAGCAAAAACATGATGAAGTTTGAGGGGATAGCGCGTGTTTTTAACTCTGAAGAGGCTGCTATGAAGGCAATAACCAGCGGTCAGATAAAATCTGGCGATGTTGTTGTGATCAGGTATGAAGGCCCTAAAGGCGGCCCTGGAATGCGCGAGATGCTCTCTCCGACTGCTGCAATTGCCGGTATGGGGCTTAGCGAATCAGTAGCTTTGATAACAGACGGCAGATTTTCTGGAGGAACACGAGGCCCATGCATAGGGCATGCTTCTCCAGAGGCTATGGAAGGCGGCCCAATAGCTGCTATAAAAGAAGGAGATAAAATTAAAATTGATATATCTGCCAGAAAGCTTGATCTGCTGGTTTCTGATCAGGAAATTAAGGATCGTCTTTCCAGATGGAAGCAGCCAATGACTAAGATTAAGCACGGATGGCTCGCCCGCTATGCTAAATTGGTGACCTCAGCATCCACAGGCGCTATAATGAAAGACTGAGAATCTCTGTATATGTGTTGCCAATAGCATCTGCATGATGTATATTTATTATCCTCAATCCAGCAAAGTTTTAACGCGGGCGTAACTCAGTGGTAGAGTGTCAGCTTCCCAAGCTGAAGGTCGCGGGTTCGAATCCCGTCGCCCGCTTTTTTTAATAAATAGAATTAAATATTATGTCTAATTAATATAGTGTTATTTAAAATTAACTCCCAATGTGTTCTGTTGTATATCAGTATGTTTCTGGTATTCATTGGACATTCTAAATTATATCTGTTATAAATTAAGTAGTAAGTTATTTAAGACAAACTTTTAATTATCTTATTTGCTGCAAACTATTTTATAGGAGGTGTTTATGGCAGATGCTCCAAAGGCTGGATGCGCTCGTCCAACAGGCGGCCTTGTTGGAGTGCCAAAGGACGATCAGAAGAAGGATCAGCAGTCAAAATCTTCAGAACAGGAGGTTAAAAGGATGATTCAGGTTGGAAAACCAGCGCCGGATTTTTCTGCGCCAGCTTACTACAAAGGTGAATTCACATCAGTCAAGCTCTCTGATTTTCTGGGCAAGTGGGTTGTTCTATGTTTTTATCCAGGTGATTTTACATTTGTCTGAGCGACCGAGATATCAGCGGTCGCTGATAAATATCCTGAGTTCCAGAAGCTTGGGGTCGAAGTTCTATCTATGAGTGTTGACAGTGTATTTGTACATAAAATGTGGAATGATAATGAGATATCAAAAATGGTAAAGGGCGGTGTGCCTTTTCATATGCTCTCTGATGGAGGCGGAAAGGTAGGCGCAGCTTTTGGCGTATATGATCCCGATGCAGGAGTAGAAAACAGGGGAAGATTTCTTATAGACCCTGATGGAGTTATACAGGGCTTTGAGGTGCTTACACCTCCTGTTGGTAGAAATGTTAACGAAACCATAAGACAGATACAGGCGTTCCAGCTGGTCAGAGAGAAAAAGGGCTCTGAAGCAACGCCTTCAGGTTGGAGGCCCGGGAAGATGACACTTAAGCCTGGACCAGATCTTGTAGGCAAGGTATGGGAAGTATGGAAGCCGGAGATGGCATCAGAATAGAGGCTGCAGCAATTAATATTCTATGACAATAGGGCAGGCAGACTGTTAATCACAATCTGTCTGCCCTTTAATTTAAGAGGAGGCATTATGAAGCTTAAAACAGCTGATGGTGGATGGAATCCATATTTTGCAGGAGCCCTCATCGGGCTTTTGGCAATAGCCTCTGTATTGGCTACAACAACACTTCTAGGCAAAACCAGCTATCTCGGAGCATCTACAACATTTGTTAGAGCTGCCGGATTACTCGAGCGGTCTGTTGCAGCTGATCATGTTGCTGAAAATGACTACTTCACTAAAGAGAAGGTCAGAATAGACTGGCAGTTTATGCTTGTTGCAGGAATTTTTATAGGAGCTTTATTATCATCAAAATCGGACAAGAGCTTTAAGCTGGAGCCTGTGCCGCCAATATGGAAAGACAGGTTTGGAAGTTCAATATACAAAAGGGCGGCTGGAGCTTTTATTGGAGGCATAATTGCTATGATAGGGGCGCGCATGGCTGATGGCTGTCCGAGCGGACATGGATTAAGCGGCATGATGCAGCTGTCTATGAGTTCTCTTGTTGCCCTTGCTCTCTTTTTTGGCTCAGGCATGATTGCTGCGAACCTTATTTATGCAAGGAGGCGCAAATGAGCATAGAGCAGATATTGGGGTTGATAACAGGAATAATTTTTGGCTTTCTTCTGCAAAAGGGAAGGGTCCTGCGATTTGAAAAGCAGATAGGTGCTTTGCTTCTCAAAGACATGACAATAATCAAACTCATGTTTTCTGCAATACTTGTAGGAATGGTCGGCATTCTTATACTGTCTGATGCCGGGGTAATAAAATTGAGCCATAAACCTATGAATCTTGGAGCAGTTATTATTGGGGCTATTCTATTTGGTGCCGGGTGGGCTGTTATGGGTTTCTGTCCTGGCACATCTATCGGAGCTCTAGGAGAAGGCCGCTGGCATGCTTTCTTTGCGATAGCCGGCATGGTAGTAGGCGCAGCTATATACGCAGAGCTTTACCCGTTCATAAAATCAACTGTATTGTCGTGGCAGGATTTTGGAAAGATAGGAATTGCTGAAGCGGTTGGTGTGTCACACTGGGTAGTTGCGGTTGTTGTAGCAGTAGTTTTTGGTCTGATGTTCAGAATTTTTGAAAAAAGAAATATTTAGCTGATTAAAACATAACATCCGGAGGACTAATGAGAGTTCTATTTACTGTATTGCTCTTTCTTTTGATCAGTACAAATGTTTATGCATTTAATTTGCAGCTCAATACATTCGACGCGGATACTAAAAAAACACTTACTAGTGATATCACAAGAGTTACGATTCAAGGATTTTCAGGGTATGCAGTAGTTGCTCTTAATACAAATCACTCCTCCTGTTCCATAACATTTCATGGAGATCATTCACAGGCTTTTCTTCTTTATCAACAGATAAGTTCCCTGCTTAAGAAAAAGATGATTGTTAATTGTGCGGGTAAGGATTATAGCACTCAATCCTCCAGCAGAATGCAGGTTGGAGTAATAATCAATCCAGCTGAAAAAATTATGAATAATTACTATTCTATTTCTGATAACTAGTTTTATATATGGGGATGCTTATTTTGGTTTTTAAGCATCCCCATAATGCAAAAAAACTCCTTAAATGCGTAAAATTTGCATCTGTCAGTTTGGTTTGTTCATGATTTTTAAGAGTTCTTATTTTGGCATTTTACTTGCAATACTATATTTATAAAATATTAATGGAGGCTGAATATGATGAAAAAATTTGCAGTGGTTTTTGCAGCGCTTTTTTTTGGTGTAACTGTATCTGCATATGCCGGAACATTTGAGACCAAGTGTATGGCATGTCACAACGCTGCAGGCAAGCCGGCTCCGTCAAAGTCCGCTATGGTAAAGAAGTTTAAAACAGCTGATGATTTTATCAAGGCATCAAAAGAAAATACAAACCCAATGATGAATGCTGTTAAGAATGATCTGGACAGCATAAAGAAGTCTGCTTCAGAGTTGTATAAGTCTTCAGCTGTCGATACAAAATCAAAAGAGCAGGCTGAGCTTTCGCAGCCTGCAGCTGTCGCATCTGAACCTGACAGTGCTCTTATTCAGGAGATGTTAACACTGGATTCAGCATTTAAGGAGATAGTCTCTGCCGTTGCTTTACAGAGCAGCGATCGGGTTCTAAAGGCTATAGAGCCGATGCATGGAACAATGGAAAAGACCCATGAGGCTGTAAAGTCAGGCAATGTAACGATCAGAAAGAACCAAAAGAAGATCGCTACTTTTATACAGATGGATAAGAGTTTTCATGCAAATCTTGCATCGCTTGAGGCTGCTGCAAAAAAGAATAACCAGAAGCTGATGGCATCAACAACAAAAAAGCTCTTTGATGGCTGCATATCTTGTCATCAGATGTTCAGACCATAAAGTTATTATTTTTTAGACAGTTGACCTTAGTCTAATACATATGTCATATTTATGACATGACCTTGAGCAATGGTATTAACAGCGGCGTATGCCCTGAAATGATAGGTGATTCTCCTGCTTTTAAAAATATCAATGAGCTAATCAGTAAGGTCTCCGCAACAGACAGCACAGTTCTTATTCTTGGCGAGAGCGGAACCGGCAAGGAGCTTATAGCCAAGACTATTCATCTGAAAAGCAGCAGATGCAAAAAACCTTTTATACCTGTAAACTGCGGCGCCATACCTATGGATCTCCTTGAATCAGAGCTTTTTGGTCATGAAAGGGGCGCTTTTACCGGAGCCATAGCTGCAAGGGCAGGAAGATTTGAGCTGGCAGACGGAGGCACAATATTTCTTGATGAGATAGCAGAGATGCCGGCTATACTTCAGGTTAAGCTGCTCAGGGTGCTGCAGGAGCGTTCTTTTGAAAGGGTAGGAGGAGTAAAGACTGTCCAGACAGACACGCGCATAATGGCTGCCACAAACAAGGATCTTGAACAGGAAGTGAAGGCAGGCAGATTCAGAGAAGATCTTTTTTACAGATTAAATGTCATACCTGTCAACATCCCTCCGCTAAGACAGAGAAAAGAAGATATACTTGCGCTTTGTTCATTTTTTGTACGCAAGCATGCAGACAGGTTTGGCAGACAGCCAGTAACTTTTTCTGATGAGGCTGTCAACATATTCATGAATTATGAATGGCCTGGCAATGTTCGTGAGCTCGAAAATACGATTGAGCGTCTTCTTGTGCTAAAAGATGATAATGTTGTTACCCCCTTTGATCTGCCTGAGAGGATGACAGGCAAAAAGATTCCAGAGCTGCCATCTATAATTGACGATGAGGATGCAAACCCGTTTGTTGCAGGTATAGATCTTAACAGTGCAATAGAAGAATACGAAAAGAGATTGATCCTGCATGCTCTTGAACTTAATAATGGAGTTAAAAGTCAGGCAGCAAAGTACCTTAATCTAAACCGCACGACACTAATAGAAAAGATGAAGCGGCTAGGCATCTGATCTGCTTGCTGTCATTTATTTAACGAATCCAGCCTGAATATTTAGCTCTAGTTGTCATAATCTTGACTTTCAGATTCTAACGTCCTGAAAAATAACGTTAAAAAAAATGGCACAAATCTTTCAAGTAATTATTTAATCATGATTTTGACAAGACTGTTTATATTTATACTTTTACCTCTTTATTTTAGTGGAATGCTTTATGCTGAGCAGCCTGTTACTGAACAGCTGAAGCAGGCAGATCAATTTTATAAGCTTCAGCAGTATCAGCAGGCTAAGACTGCATATTCAGATATCTATCGTTATTTTAATAAAGGCGCTGAAGGACAAAGCGCTCTGTTGGGAATCTCACGAGCTGATTTTAAACTCAATTTATTTAACGAATCTGTAATACGAATCAATCGTTTTTTAGCTTCTTTCCCAGAATCCAGCCATAAGAATGAAGCGATATATCTTCTTGCTGAATCATTGATGAAGCTAGGCAGGCTTGATGATGCAAAAAAGAATTTTGAGCTTGTTACAGGATCGTTCATAAACACATCTGTGCTCAGGCTTGGACAGATTGCCCTCAAACAAAATGATATGCAAAAAGCAGAGGCTATGCTTAAACTTCTGCCTTATGAGTTCAGAACTAAGGAGCCTGAGGCTATATATATTGAGGCGGAGCTTCTTAGCAGAGCAGGCAGGCATAAGGAGGCGCTAACTACTGTCAGAAAGATTAGAGACTCAGAAATAAAAAACAACGAGGTTCTTATAGGCAAGGCTGCTGTGCTTTTTGCTGCAGGTCAGCTTACAGAGGCAGAGTCAATTTTAAAGCCGATATCAGAGGCTAGCATATCAGCAGTTGATAGAAACAACTCCAGAAAAATTCTTCTAAAAATATACGAAGCTCAAGGCAAGATTGATGACGCTATAAAGTTGAGCACTGAACTTTCTGCAGGAGAATCCAGCGATGAACTTAAACTCAAGATATCCTCTTTTTATGAGAAGAAGGGAGATATGCAGAATGCTATTAGATATCTCACTTATCTACTTGACAGAAAAACAAGGGCTTCGGAAATAGAAAAACGTCTAAAAGCATTCGATGAAAAAAAAGACCCAAATTTGATTGATTACCTTGTAAGGTATAGTCCATATATCTCAAATGACAGTCCTTATCTTTTTGAGGTCGCAAAAAAGCTTTCAGCAAACAATAAAAAAATAGAGGCATCTACACTTTATAAGAAAGCGCTCACAGGATCTAACAAGGCGCACGCTGCAATTTTAATGTCTTCTGAGCTTTTAAAAGAGGGCAAGGTAGACCAAGCTAAAAAGTTATTGGAGCCTTTTATGCTTGACACAAGGTATTTAGCAAAATCCTCAGTGATGATGGCTGATATATTAGAGCAAGAGGGAGATCTTAAAAGGGCTGTTGAGTATCTTTCCAGGGTATCGAAAGTTGAGAAAAACAATCATGATGTTCTAGCAAAACTAGGTGACATATATTGGAAACTGGATAATAAAAAAGCCTCGCTACAGAGCTATGTTTCTGCTGCATCAGGAGATAATTCGCTTTATTCCGTAAAAGCGGCTGACGCGTTATATCTCGGTGGGGATTCAAAAAAAGCGTCGCTATATTACAAAAAGGCGCTTGATATAGGAATTAAAGACAAGGATGTATTGCAATGGACTGAATACCAGTACGGCAAGATAACAAACAATAAAGAGTTTATAAAAAAAGCTAAGGAAAAGGGCGGCATACTGGGAGAGGCTGCTGCAATTTTGGCGGAATGATGACAAAAAAGACAGCAGATCTTGAGCTGTTAAACAAGGCTATGGAGACATTCAACAGCGCATCCACGTCTCTGCTCGCTTATTACAGTGCGCTTGAAGACAAGGTAAAGCTTCTGACGCAGGAGGTTGAGCACAAAAAGCAGCAGCTTGACAGCATACTTGACAGCATAGATATGGGAGTAATTTTTTTTGATACAACATCAACTGTAACTTTGATAAACAGCGCTGCAAAGAATCTTCTTGGTGTTACAGACCAAGATATCGTAGGAGCTACTGATATTCGAGCTGAGATTAATGACAGCATGATAATTCCTGAAAACTCAAGACCGTTTCCTGCTCTATATTCAGAGACTGATGTGCTAGATAAAACAGGAAGTGCTATTGGAAGAGTTTTTATATTTAAGGATATCACGAGGCTTCGCGAGCTTGAGGCAGAGAATGAACGCAACAGAAGGCTTACAGCAATGGGAGAATTGGTACTCAAAATAGCTCATGAAGTGAGAAATCCACTCGGCAGCATCGAGCTTTTTGCCAGCCTTATATACGAAGATCTCAAGGGCACAAAGCAGGCCGAATACGCCAGCAGGATATCTGACTCTGTCCGATCTCTTGTGAATACACTGGACAATATGCTCAGATATTCAAGAGGCATAGCTCCAAAATTCACAATGGCCAGCTTTAGTGAAACATTAAAAGAGATAGCTTCTGAGTTTGCAGAGACTTTAGACTCAAAGTCAGTTGAACTTATCTATACGACAGAACTTAATACTGAACAGAGTGTATTATCAATGGATAAGGGTCTTATGCGTCAGGCTCTGATAAATGTATTTCTTAACGCTATGCAGGCTATGCCTGATGGCGGCAGGCTGTATGTAACCACATTTAGAGATCACAATAACAGCTTTGTAATCTCTATCAAAGATACAGGAATAGGAATGGATTCAGAGACAGCTTCAAAAATATTCGAGCCTTTTTTCTCTACGAAAGACAGGGGCACAGGATTAGGAATGTCTATAACCCAGAGTGTTGTAGAGGCTCACAACGGCAGTATAAAAGTGAATTCCGAGCTTGGTGCGGGTACAGAGTTTAAAATTACTCTTCCGCAGAAAATTAGCTGATAAAAAACGGAGAAGAGATGAAACCAGTATTAATTGTTGACGACGAAAACCACATGGCAGAGGCGCTCTCTGAGGCTGTAAAACGGTGTGGCCTGCTGCCTACGGTTATGAACAGTCCGATAGATGCGCTGCTTAAACTAAACCTTCTGGACTATTCTCTTATTCTTACAGACATGAAGATGCCCAAGATGGATGGTCTTGAGTTTCTTAAGGAGATCAGAAAAAGAGGACTCTTTGTTCCTGTTATTGTCATTACAGGATACGGCACTGTAGAAAACGCGGTAGATGCTATGAAACTAGGAGCTGCTGATTATCTTATGAAGCCATTTTCTTTCGATGCCCTCAAGACTGTGATAGGTCGCATAATGCCTTCGGAAGAGACAGATCTTGTGGCTGCAGCTCCAGTTATGAAGAAGCTCGTAGCCATGGTAAAAGAGGTAGCTCCGAGTGATATAACCGTACTGCTTACTGGTGAAAGCGGCACAGGCAAAGAGGTTATAGCGAAATACATTCATAAACACAGCATGAGATCATCTGGAGCGTTTATCGCTATAAATTGCGCTGCTATATCTGAAAGTCTGCTGGAGTCAGAGCTGTTTGGTCATGAAAAGGGGGCATTTACCGGAGCATCCGAGAGGCGTATAGGGAAGTTTGAGCTCGCTAATAAGGGCACTCTATTGCTGGACGAGATAAGTGAGATGGCTTTTCAGCTCCAGGCGAAGCTGCTTAGAGCTATACAAGAGCGCGAGATTGACAGGATAGGCGGCAAAGCTCCTGTGGCAGTTGACACAAGAATAATTGCGACAACAAACAAAGATCTTCTTCAGGAAGTAAAAGCCGGAAAGTTTAGGGAAGACCTTTTTTACAGACTTAATGTATTTCCGGTCAGGATACCGACATTGAGAGAGCGTAAAGAGGATATAATACCTCTTGCAGAATTTTTTATATCCAAGCTTGCTTCTAAAATGGGGCGTGGGTACAGTATCTCACCGGAGTTCAGAGACTATCTTACGCAGAGGCTATGGAATGGCAATGTTCGTGAGCTCGAGAATTTTATCTATCGAACAGTTGTAATAGCAAAGACTGACGCTCTTATGCCGCCTGATGATGTTTTCGAACAAAAGAGTGAAGACGCAAAAGAACTTTCTGGTGGCACAGTTAAAGATATGGAGCGTGAGCTCATACTTAATACTCTTGAAGGGACTGGATGGAACAAGACAAAGGCTGCGGAAAAGCTCGGTCTGAGTGTCAGAACTATCAGAAATAAGCTGAAAGATTATAATTTAGATAAAAAAGATGTTTAATTTCGTGAAATATGGAATAAATATTGCATATGTTTATCTGTATAAATGTATTTAAGGAGGTTTTATGGCTGACAATATGGTAGTGCTTCAGAAGATGCTCGACATCGCTGCATTCAGACATAAGGTTCTTGCATCGAATATAGCTAATGCTGATACCCCGGGTTACAAGGCCAAAGATATATCCTTCGAAAAAGAGCTACAGAAGGCAGTAACAGGAGTAAGCACAGATTATGAAATTACAGAATCGCAGCCGACTCTACAGAACAGAGATTTTAATACTGTTGATCTTAATATCGAGATGGCAAAGGTTGCGGAAAATACTTTAATATACAATACAGCAACGCAGCTGCTCTCTACCAAAATCCGCATGATGAAAGATGCGTTGAAAGGAGCTTGATAAACATGAAAGAGATGTTTCTGCCTCTCAGAATCAGTGCTTCTGCGCTTGAAGCTCAGAAGATAAGGATGAATACAATAGCTTCTAATTTAGCTAATGTTAATTCAACAAAAACGCCTGAGGGCGGTCCTTATAAAAGGAAAGATGTGCTTTTTCAGTCGCATCTTTATAATGAATATTCTGCAGGAGTTAATGTAGCAAATGTTGTAGAAGACAACAGGCCTCCACGCACTGTATATGATCCTTCGCATCCTGATGCAGATCAGGCCGGATATGTAAACTATCCGAATATAAACAGTACCGAGGAGATGGTGAATTTGATATCCGCCTCAAGGGCTTTTGAGGCGAACCTTACTCTTATTAATTCGTACAAGGAAATGTACATGAAGGTCCTGGATCTTGCCAGGTCGTGAGGTGAAAAATGAGCGAGATTAAAATACCCGGAATACCAATTCAAGGCATATCTGAGCCATCCGCACAGCAGACTCAAAAGAACGGTTCTGCACAGGGAACTTTTGCTGATGCAATTAAGCAGGCGCTTAATGACGCAACAAAAATCCAGGAAGATGCTGAAAAGTCTGTTGAAGGATTTGCAAAGGGCGAGATAAACGACATCCATACAGTTGTGCTGGCAATGCAGAAGGCAGACCTTTCGCTTCAGACAATGCTGCAGGTCAGAAACAAACTTATGACAGCATACGAAGATATAATGAAGATGCAGGTGTAGCGGTTCTTTCTTTTGACTTAAAAAAATAAAGTATTCTGAGGGGAAAATGGCATTAGAAGATCTCTTTGAACAGATAAAGCTCTGGCCATTGAAAAGGAAAATAACCTTTGTGCTTGTAATCCTAATAAGCTTTGGGCTTATGTGGGGTATCGTAGCATGGAGTGATCGTGTTGAATATCAGGTACTCTTTAGCAACCTGGGACCGCAGGATGCAGGCAATGTGGTCGGCAAACTCAAGGAGATGAAGATCCCTTTCAGGGTTGAAGGGAATGTAATATTTGTTCCGAGTACAAAAGTTTATGAAACCAGGCTCGATCTAGCTGCACAGGGAATACCTCAGGGCGGCGGTATAGGCTTTGAGCTATTTGACAAGGCGCAGATTGGTGTAACAGAGTTTGTTCAGCGTCTTAACTACAGGCGCGCATTACAGGGAGAGCTGGCTAGGACAATAAAAGATCTTTCAGAGGTTGATGAAGCTAGAGTGCATATAGCTATACCTGAGCGTACAATTTTTGCTGATAGAAGTGACAGGCCTACAGCATCAGTTGTGCTTAAAGTAAAGCCAGGAAGAGTTTTAAATCAGAACCAGATTGGAGGCATAGTTCATCTGGTATCCAGCAGTATTGAGGGTATGACGCCTTATGATGTTTCCGTCATAGATAACATGGGAAATCTTCTTTCAAAGTCCACAGACCTTAATGTGGCTGCTGACTCAATGCAGCTCGATTATCAGAAGTCATTAGAAAAAGATTATGAGTCAAGACTTCAGAGTATGATGGAGGGGATAGTAGGCAGAGGCAAGGCGATTGTCCGCGTCGCCGCAAAAATTGATTTCACACAGACAGAGAAGACTGAAGAAAGATTTGATCCTGATACTATAGCTGTCAGGAGCGAGCAGAGGTCTCAGGAGAAAACAACAGGCCCGGCATCCGGCGGAATACCAGGGGTAATGTCAAACCAGCCAGGGCAGCCGCCTGCACAGTCAGCTGCAACCGGCCCTATGTCACAGAAACAGACTGAAAGCATAAGCTATGAAGTTAGCCGCAGTGTAAGCAAAACGGTTAGGCCAAAAGGCGATATCAAAACCATTTCTGTTGCTGTGCTGATAGATGGCACATACAAAAAAGAAGGTGATAAAAATGTTTTTGTTCCGAGACCTGAGGCCGAGCTGAAGAAATATGATGATTTGGTAAGGGCTGCTATCGGTTTCAATCAGGAACGAGGAGATCAGGTGACTGTACAGAATGTGCCTTTTGAGGCGACAGTAGAAGATATGGTGCCTGAAAAGACAGATATACTAAAGATAGTCCTGCCGATTCTTAAACTTTTTGTTCCTCTGGTTGTAGCGCTTTTACTTATAATGTTCGCAATAAAGCCTATAGTAGAAATTCTCAAGGCTCCTATAAAGCTGGCTCCCAGAGCGAGGGTTGCTCAGTATGAGGAAGAGCCTGAGGTTATAAGATCAACAGAGATGCCTGAGCGTCAGGAAAAGCAGATGAAGGAGCAGATTACAGAGGCTGTAAAAAGAGATCCTCGCAAATCCGCAATGATACTTAAAGACTGGATGTCGTCAGAGTAATATGAAAAAAATGACTGGTGTGGAAAAAGCTGCTGCTTTTCTCTCTATAATCGGGGAGGAGGCTGCTACACAGGTGTTCAAGCATCTTGATCCGCTTGAGCTCGCAAGGATAGTTCCTATGATGGCGAGAGTTAAGCTTTCTACTGATATTGCCAATGATGTTCTAAAAGACTTCGGAGAAAAAAGCGGCAATGCCATGCTTGCTGTTGATGAAAAATATATAAATAAAATACTTGTTGATGCTTTTGGTGAAGAACACGCCAAAAAGCTGATGGACAAGATTGAGAGCGGCGCCAGTGCGTTTGATATACTCAGATGGCTGGACTCCAACTCAATAGCAAATATGCTCACAAGGGAGCACCCTCAGACCATAGCTATCATACTAGCCCACCTCGAGCCGCTGCAGTCTGCGGAAATACTGGCTAGGCTTCCTGAGCATATAAAAATTGATGTATCACTAAGGATTGCCAGCCTTGATCAGATATCTCCGTCAATACTCGGAGAACTGGAGGATGTGCTTCAGACCCAGTTACAGAGCTATACACGAGGCAGAAAGATTGGCGGCATCAAGACTGTTGCCGAGATCATGAATCAGATGGACAGGGCTTCAGAAGATCTTATACTCAAGAATATAGAGGAAAAGGATCAGATCCTCGCAGACGAAATACGCAAGCTCATGTTTACATTTGATGACCTTGTGCTTGTTGACGATAAAGGCATTCAGCTTATTCTCAAAGAGATCACTACTGATGACCTTGCTCTTGCGCTTAAGATGGCTTCTGATGAACTTAAAGACAAGATATACAAAAATATGTCTCAACGCGCTGTGCTTATACTAAAAGATGAAATTGAGGCGAAGGGCGCTGTCAAAGTCTCTGATGTTGAGAGGGCTCAGATGAATATTGTTAGAGTAGCGCGCAGGCTTGAAGAGGAAGGCAAGATAATCATAGGAGGCAAGGGTGGTGAAGAAGTCGTTGTATGATAGGGCGCTCGATTCAGTCCAGGCATATAAGCCTGAGCCTCTTGACGAATCAGGCATACGAAAGAGACTTTCTGAAAAGAATTTACAGGATCCTCATGCAAGAATAAAGGCGCTCGAAAATGAGGGCTATGAAAAAGGCTATCAGACAGGCCTCGATGCAGCAAAGAATGATGCTGAACAGTCACTTCAAAAGAGGCTATCAGAGTTGGACAGCATAATAAGTGAACTTTCCAAATACAAGAGCAGGAAGATAAAAGAGGTCTCTGAGCAGATTATATCTCTTGCACTAGACATAGCAAAAAAAGTGATACAGAAAGAGATTGAGAGCGACAAAGACATAGTTCTTTTTGTTGCGCTGAACGCAATGAAGAAAGTGAGCGAGCGAGAGGAGAACATCACTCTTAAGGTGAGCCCGATTGATTATGAGGTTATAATCTCTGCTAGCAGTACGCTTAAAGATGCCTCCGGAGTCAAGGATATTGTTATAGAGCCTGATGATTCAATATCTCCAGGAGGATGTTATATCATCACTGAAAGAGGCGAGATCGATGCACGGATTGAAGAACAGATAAAGGAAGTGGAAGGTGTTGTCAGAACTGCAACTGATAGAGAAGTGTAGAACCTTTCTGTCTGATGTCGATGTTGTTAAGGTTTACGGACGGGTAGACAGAGGGGTTGGACTGATCATCGAAGGGTTGGGCCCTCCGGCCAATATCGGAGATATCTGCGAGATCGAGTCTGACGGTTCTCTGCTGGAGGCTGAGGTTATAGGATTTAAGGGCGATAAGATACTCCTTATGCCTGTTGGCGAGATGATGGGAATCGGACCTGGAGCCAAGATAATAGCAAAAGGCAGGCAGAGATATATAAGAGTCGGAGATGCGCTTCTTGGCAGAGTGCTTGATGGACTCGGCAATCCGATGGATGACAAAGGGTCTCTTACCGGTCAGCTTTGCCCTATATTCACTGATCCAATCAATCCGCTAAACAGAAAAAGAATTTCTGAGCCTCTTGATCTCGGCATAAGATCTATAAATACAATGCTTACCTGTGGAAAGGGCCAGAGAATAGGCATTATGGCCGGCAGCGGCGTGGGAAAGAGCGTGTTGCTCGGAATGATGGCCAGAAACACTGCTGCTGATATAAATGTGATAGCTCTGATCGGCGAGAGAGGAAGAGAGGTTAGAGAGTTTATAGAGAAAGATCTTGGAGAAGAAGGACTGAAACGTTCAGTGCTTGTTATCGCTACATCAGACACATCCCCGCTTATCAGGATACGCGGCGCATTTGTAGCAACAGCGATAGCAGAATATTTCAGGTCAAAAGGCAAAGATGTTCTACTGATGATGGATTCGTTGACCAGGTTTGCGATGGCGCAGCGCGAAATTGGCCTTACTGCAGGAGAGCCTCCGACTTCAAAAGGATACCCGCCTTCAGTCTTCAACCTTCTTCCCAAGCTTCTTGAGAAGGCAGGCACATCAAATACTGATGGATCAATAACAGGCCTCTATTCAGTGCTCGTAGAGGGTGATGATATGAACGAGCCGATAGCTGATTCAGCAAGATCCATCCTGGATGGTCATATTGTTCTTTCGCGTGAGCTTGCAAACCATAACCACTATCCTGCAATTGATGTGCTGCAGAGCATCAGCAGAATCATGAAAGATATAACAGACAACAGACATAAGGCAGCTGTGGAAAAGGTTCTTGATATAATGGCAACCTATAAAAGATATGAAGATGTAATAACCATAGGTGCATACAAGGAAGGCACCAACCCAAAACTTGATAATGCCATCAAAATGATGGAAAAGATAAGGCCGTTTTTAAAACAGAAAATAAGTGAACGCGTAACATATCAGCAGGGGCTTTTTGACCTGTTTGATATGTTAGAGGCTGCAGCATGAGCACCATAATAGAGAGTCTCCTCAAGATAAAGAGATGGACAGAGGATGACGCAAAGAATAAATTCGCTGAAATTCTTAAGGCGCTCTCAGTAGAAGAGCACAGGCTCGTAGATCTTGAGCATCAATATAAAAGTATTGTGCTCAGGATTAAGTCAGAGGCTAGGATGGAAATTGACATAGACAAGCTCAAGAAAATGCATGAATACTCCGAGCATATGCTTAATAAGATACAGCTCCAGAAAACAGTTGTTCTCGCAAGAGAAGCTGATGTTGAGACAGCAAGGAAGATATTGACAGAAGCGACCAAGGATAAAAAAATATTCGAAAAGCTTGATGAAAAACAGAAGACAGCTATAAAGGAAGAGTATAAAAAAAATGAACAGGCAAGGACGGATGAACATACTTCCGCTAGATTTAGGCATGGGTGCTGATAAAAAGCTGATATGCTTTTTATCAGCGGCGCTGTTTTTATTTATATTGGCAGCTCTGCCTGCTGATCTCTCTGCGCAGCAGAGCAAGGCTGACGCTGCAAAACAGGATAAGATGCAGGAGTCTCCTAAGACAGGCAAGTCTTTAGAAGAAGAACGAATGAGTATTATAAAGGCTGATATCCAAAAGGCGATTGAAGAGTATAAAAAGCTCAAGGCTGAAGCTGACAAGTCTATAAAGGCTGCTGATGAAAAGAATCAGGAGAAGCTTACCAATATCGCAAAGATGTTTGAGTCTATGCCTGCTGAAGAGGCAGCTCGCAGGATGGAGAAGCTTGACGACAGCAGTGCGTTAGTTATCCTCAAGGCACTCAAGCCTAAATCCGCAGGCAAAATACTGGCTCAGATGGAGACAGAAAGGGCTGCAGCCTTATCCAAAAAAATGATTCCCGTGAGTGCTCTGCCTTAGGAAAAAAGTTCCCATCAGGAAAACTTTTCCAGCTGTACACATTAAGTTTTTCCTAAATATGCGACCTAGTCAATCAAATACACTGTAAATAAAAGCTTTTTCTTCTGGCATGCATATTGCCTCAATCTTTTTCGGTTGAGCAGCTAATGCAGAAGGAGATAAGCATGAATATTAATCTTTTCCAGATGTTTGCAGGCCCGAAGATGCCGCAGGGCGCTGAAGGGCTTATGAATCAGAATCTCCAGCAGGGCGGTGCATCAGAAGATTTCTCTGGCATACTTCAGGCACTGCTGATCGAAGGTATGGCCGGCAACCAGATTGTCGATTTATACAATACTGCAGCATCTGATGCCTCAACAGCTAATGCATCAACTTCTGATTCTGATGCTGTTACGATGATTTCTGAGAGTCTTAGAGATGGACTTTTAACAACAGAAGAGCTTGCAGGCATAATTCAGGGTATGCTCGCACAGATGCCAAATGTTCAGACAGAGTTTGCATTAAAATTAGGAAATTATTTAGCTTCGTCGATATCTGCTAATCAGTTGGGTCAGGCAGCAGATATAATGAAGGCTGCTGTTAATCAAGCTATACAGTATAAGTCAGGCCTGCAGAATATACCTGCTCAGGTCGCTGGAGGAGCAGATGCTTCTTCTGCCGAGCCTCTTAATCAGTCTACAACTGCTTCAATTGTAAATAATGGGGTCTCTGACATGCTGAATAAGTTTAACAAGCCTGAATTAACCAAAACAGATACAGCTTTTAAAGATACATCTGCTGCACCAAAGGGAATGAATGCAGAAGACTTCTTTAAGCAGCTTGCATCCAAGATAACTGACCAGAAGTCTCAGAATCTTGGAGGTTTCATAGACAACAGTGCATCTAGTGCGCTAAAGCAGGGAGCTGGTGAAGATGTTTTCAGCAGGCTTGTGTCAGAGATCACAAAATCTGCAGACAATGGTACAAGCGACAAATCTACTGATATCTTGAAAAATGCAACAGATATTAAATTAAGCGCTACTGCTTCTGCTCATGCTCACAATTCTCAGGAAGCTGCTGCAGCCACAAAAGAGATTTCGTATGTTTCAAAGGTTCATGAGATTGATCAGGTGATAATGAAGATGGCTAACTCTGGACAGCAGAGGCTTATCCTAAGGATAGATCCCCCCGAGTTAGGGAGTATTCAAATAAAACTGGTAATGGAAAATGGAGTGATCAGAGCAGACTTCAGGTTTGACAATCAGGCAGCAAAGGAGAGCTTTGCACTGGCTCTTCCTCAAATAAAGACATCCCTAGAGGATGCAGGTATAAGAACTGGAGAGTTTTTTGCTGATCTTAAAGATGATTACTACTCAGACAGAAAAGAGGGTCAGGATAGACCTCAGCATAATAAAAACGGAAACAGACAGAAAGAGGAAGGCTCATTTTTTGAGCTCTTCGCATAAGGAGGCAGAAATGGCAATAGATAGCACAGCTCCAATAATGAACAACCCGCTTTACACTGGATCAACAACAGAGGCTAGCGCAGCACAAAAGAATTCTGCTTTGCTTAAAGATGATTTTCTTAAGCTTCTTGTTACCCAGCTTAAAAACCAGGATCCGCTCGATCCGATGGATAATTCAGAATTCGTTTCGCAGCTGGCTACATTCAGTTCTCTGGAGCAGATATCGAACATGAGTAAGAGCATGGAGACATTTATTGCAAACCAGAACTATCAGAATGCAACAATGGCAGCATCGGTAATAGGAAAGGAGATAACGTCAGTCACAGGCGAGACAGGAGTTGTGAAGTCTATATCCATTGAGGCTGATGGCGTATTTCTCGAAGTTAATGAAAGCAAAATACCATTTGCAGCGATACAGAGCATAAAAAATCCTGCGTAATAAAAGGAGGAAGCTATGGGTATTCTCACATCACTATTTACAGGAGTCAGCGGACTTAATTCAAACGGCAATGCGCTATCGGTTATAGGCGACAACATTGCCAACTCAAACACAACGGGCTTTAAGGGCAGTAGAGCGATTTTTGGAGACATTCTTAGCCAGGCGCTTGGCGGAGGTTCTGGTTTCCAGATTGGTCGAGGTGTATCAATGCAGTCGGTTGAGGCGCAGTTTACACAGGGCACACTCGAGTCAACATCAAATCCTTTGGACATGGCTATAGAGGGTGATGGTTTTTTCCTGGTCAATAGCGCTGCTGGCGCTACTTACTATACAAGGGCAGGTCAGTTCCATCTGGACAAAGACGGCAACATGATAAATCCTGAAGGGCTTTTGCTGCAGGGGTATTTAGCGCAGCAGAACAATGCCCTTGGCACCATTAATGTGGCATCCATCAACAGCCAGCCGAATCCTACAGGTGAAGTTAAGGTTTACACAAATCTTAATTCAAATGATTCAACAATAGCAGCCTTCAGTATTGCTGATCCTACAGGCACATCAAATTTTTCGACATCGATAACAGTCTATGATTCTTTGGGAAACAGCCATCTGATAAGCGTATATTTTACAAAGACAGCAGCAAATACCTGGACATGGAATGCAGTTGGAAACTCGGCAGAGATTACTTCTACATCTACATCCGGATCAAACGCGAGAATAGCATCAGGCGCTCTTGGTTTTACAACAAACGGAGAGCTCAACACAGAGAGCGCTACAACTTATTACAATGCTGGTGCTACTGGCATAGATTTTAATGGAGCAACATTAAACCAGATTACAGCCTTTGATTTCGGTTCAAGCATAACAACTGACGGCGGTACAGGTCTTGATGGAACAACACAATTTGGCTCGCCATCCTCAGTATTCTTTCAGAGTCAGGATGGCTTTACATCTGGCAGCCTTCAGAGTTTGATAGTTGATCAGAATGGTATAATCACTGGAGTGTTCACAAACGGTCAGGTGCAGGAGATAGCATCTGTAGCGATATCGAGGTTTATTGCCCCGCTTGAGCTATCAAAGATAGGACGCAATCTGTACGCTGAGTCATCAGGATCAGGCCAGCCTATTATTGGTACAGCCGGCACATCAGGTAGGGGAAGAGTTCTTGCGAACTCACTAGAGGCAAGCAATGTTGACTTGGCAGAAGAATTTGTAAAGATGATCGCAGCTCAGAGGGGGTTTCAGGCCAACACAAGAGTTATAACAACAACGGATGATATGTTGACCGAGCTTATGAATATTAAGCGGTAATGTTTCAATCGGACAATGTCTTAAAAAGAGCGCACAAAATCTGCTGTGCGCTCTTTTTTATATCAAATGTTTGACATTAAAGTCACTCCTGGAGTTATTTTGTGTCAAATATTTGAACTTAAATAAAAAACAATCAATCAAATCAATGTGTTAATCTCTGGCATACTCTGTGCATATATATACGAGCTGTTTATTATTATGTATTGGATACAAGGGGGATTTTTATGGCTGAAGAAAAAGACAAAAATCTGGAGGATGGTCAGGAGCCTGAAACAGCCCCTAAAAAGGGTAAGGGCATGATGCTGATCATAATAATTGTAGCTGGCGTACTGGTTTTGGGTGGAGCTGCTTTTTTTGTTGTAAGGATGCTGGGTGGCTCAGAGAAGAAAGAAGAGGTAAAAAAGGAAGAATCTACTGCAATGCTTGTTATGGAGCCTTTTGTTGTTAATCTCTATGATCCTTCAGGGGCAAGGTTTCTGAAGGTGAGCATACAGATAGAGCTTTCGAGCGCTGAGATTCTTGAGAAGGCAAAGGCCAAGACCCCTCAGCTTAGGGATTCAGTAATAACGCTTCTGACATCAAAGACAGCTGATTCAGTAATGTCTCCTGAGGGAAAGCTTCAGATAAAGGATGAGATCAGCCTGAGAGCAACACAGATAATCGGTGAAAACAGCGTAAAAAATGTATTTTTGACAGATTTTGTGATGCAGTAGAGACTAAAGAAGAACAAATCCGGTAGAGAGGATATAGATGGAAGATATACTATCGCAGGAAGAGGTTGATGCCCTACTAAAAGGCATAACAGACGGCGAGGTAGAGACTGAAAAAGTTGAAGAGGTTGTCGGAGTAAGGGCTTACGATTTTACAGCTCAGGAGAAGATTGTTAGGGGCAGAATGCCCTCTCTTGATATAGCCAACGAAAGGCTAGCCCGCAACTTCAGACTCTCTCTTTCTGCTGCTATAAGACGAATGGTTGAGGTTACCAGCGTAAACGTAAATATCACCAAGTTTTATGATTTTATGCGTGGCATACCTTTTCCTTCTAGCATCAATATCTTCAAAATGGAGCCTTTAAGAGGGTTCGGGCTTCTTGTTTTTGATGCTCCTATGATATTCAGTCTTATAGAGTTTTTCTTTGGCGGAACTGGCAAAGGATACTACAAGCCTGAGGGGCGCGAGTTTACCCCGATAGAGCAGAAAATAATTCACAAGGTTGTTATGATGTTTTTTAGTGATATGGAAGAGGCATGGAAGCCTATATATCCGATAGTTCCAACATATGTAAGGGCTGAAATGAACCCGCAGTTTGTCACAATAGTCACTCCTGTTGATGTGATCATAAAGGTTGAATTTATTCTCGAGATAGAGGCAAAGCAGTGCAAGGTGCTGCTCTGCATCCCATATGGTACAGTCGAGCCTATAAAAGAAAAGCTATACAGCGCTTTTTCTGCAGACAGGGATGAGCTTGATACAAAATGGCTGGAGCGTTTGAATGAGGGGCTTAAGAGAATCCCTGTTGTGCTTACAGGCGAACTTGGCAGAACCACAGTGAATATTGATGAGGTGCTCTCGCTGAAAACCGGAGATGTTCTTCTTCTTAATTCTAGAGTTGATGATGACCAGAATCTCAGCATAGAGGGTGTGCGTAAATTTTCAGGCAGGTTTGGGGTGTATAGGGGATCATACGGCTTAAAAATAAAAAAGGTGCTCTGATCCTTAAATGAATAACATCAAACTCCAGGAGATGAAAAATGACAGATGAAGTGAAGAATCTTGATATGCAGGAAATTAAGTCTGAAGGAGAGATATCATCTACTCCGAGGGATATTAATTTTATACTCGATGTGCCTCTTGAGCTTTCGGTTGTTATAGGCAGGACAAAAATTCTTGTTCAGGAACTTCTGCAGTTAGGGCAGGGGTCTGTAATTGCGCTGGAAAAGCTTGCAGGTGAACCTATGGAGGTTTATGTAAATGATAAGCTCATCGGCAGAGGAGAGGTTGTAGTTGTTAATGAGAAGTTTGGCATAAGGCTTACAGATATAGTAAGCCCTTCAGAAAGGGTGAGGCAGCTTAAATAAAATGACCAGCGGACTGGTGATGGAATTGTTCAAGATAGCTTTTGTTTTCATAGCTCTACTTGGCGGCCTGCTTTTTATACTAAAGCTGCTCAAGTCTAGAATGCTGCCTTCAAAAGGTATGCTCCAGATTGTCCACTACCAGTCATTAGGGCCAAAAAGAGGTGTTGCTGTCGTTAAGGTTATGAAGGACTATCTGCTTTTGGGAATGACTGATGCTCATATCTCTCTGCTCGCAAAACTGAACGCATCTGAGGTTGAGCAGTCTATTTCAGAGCTGAATATGGATCGCATTAATCCTGCTTCATACGGATTTGACAGCATCTCTTCCAGAATCAGAGGTTTTTTCAGGAGAGAAAATTAATGGCCATATTAATATTGGCGCTAATAACCTTCATATTTGCAGATCCTTCTGTATCGATAGCTGCTCCGCAGCCGGCACCTGCAACTGGAACTCTTTTTGGTTTGTCTACTCCGCTGGAGATAATGGTATTTATTACGCTGCTGTCATTTCTTCCTGCATTGCTGGTAATGACAACATGCTTCACCAGAATAGTTATAGTTCTCTCTTTCATCAGACAGGCTCTAGGCACAGCCCAGGTGCCGCCTACACAGGTTATAGTTGGACTCTCTCTCTTTATAACAATTTTTGTCATGTCTCCGGTTATTGATCGTGTTTATACAGAAGCATATTTGCCATATTCCAATAAACAGATGAATCTTGAGCAGGCGCTTGATACTGCGAGCGTTCCTATGAAGGAATTTATGCTGAAGCAGACAAGAGAAAAAGATCTGGCTCTTTTTTTGAATATGTCCAAAATGGAAAGACCTACCAAGCCTATGGATCTTTCCATGCGTGTAGTTATACCGGCTTTTGCGATTGGAGAACTAAAAAAGGCATTCGAAATTGGATTTCTCATATATCTGCCTTTTCTGGTTATAGATATGGTTGTCGCCAGCGTATTGCTCTCGATGGGTATGATGATGCTGCCTCCGGTTATGATATCACTGCCGTTTAAACTTCTTCTTTTTGTGCTCGTTGATGGATGGCAGCTGGTTATAGGATCTCTAGTGGCAGGTTACAGATGACAGTTGAACTTTTAAATCAGGTATCTAGACAGACTTTTGAGACCATTATGCTGGTTGGCGGTCCGGTGCTGCTTGTCAGCCTGATTATCGGACTGGCTATAAGTATTTTTCAGGCAGTTACTCAGCTGCAGGAGATGACTCTGACATTTGTACCCAAAATCATAGCTGTGTTTTTGACAATAATGGTTGCTCTTCCATGGATGGTAAAAATATTAATGGAATTCACTAAAAACATTTATTTGAATATTCCTCTTTATGTGAACTGAAAATGGAACTCTACAATATAATAAATATTTATTCCAGCAAATTTGTGCCTGTCTTCATCAGGGTAGCGATATTGTTTACATTTATTCCATACCTCGGCGGCCCATCTGTCCCTCTTATTGCCAGAATAGGGCTTATGCTCTCTTTTACTCTGCTTTTTATGCCTGTAGTTGATATCAATCCCGACCAATATTATGCGCTGCTTGATGCTGTATTTATAGGTGTTGCTCTGGGACTATGCTACAGACTTATAGCTTCTGCAATGGAGATGGCTGCGCAATGGATAAGCCTCCAGATGGGATTCGGTGTAGCAGGTGTTTTTAATCCGCAGTTTGGAGAGGTGCTCGGTCCTGTGAGTCTGCTTTATAGCCTTATAACGCTTGTATTATTTTTTGTGCTCGACATACACCACTATTTCATCGAGGCCATATCTCTCAGTTTCAATGCTACGCAGCTTCGTTACGACAGCATTGTTGAGTCGATAGTGCGTTTTAGCTCTGTTATCTTCCCAATGGCGTTTAAATTATCTGCTCCGGTAATACTTATTCATATAATGATCAACATAGGCATGGGATTTCTCTCTAGGGCAATGCCTCAGGCGAATATATTTTTCATAAGTTTTCCTATTCTGATATTAATAGGTCTCTTTGTCATGGCGATTTCGATGCCGCTGACAATAACCGTGTTTTCCAACGGATTTATTAATTTTAAAGATGCTATAAAGGTATTTCTGAGATAGGATATGGCAGAAGATCAAGATCAAAAAACCGAACAAGCGACGCCGCAACGAAAGCAGAAGGCCAGGGAAAAAGGCGATATCCCGAAAAGCCGTGAGCTTACATCCATTATTCCCATATGGGTTGTGTATGCATTTCTTTCGTTCAGCGGGATTATTTTTACATCCATATCCGGATATATGGCCAGCTCCCTTAATAGGTCTTTTTCGTATGAATTAACGCCCAACAGCCTGATGAATCTTTTTATTGCTGATTCTGCCAGCGTCGGCCTGATAATGATGCCGATGTTTTTTACTATGGTTGGTCTGATAATGCTGGTTCATTTTCTCCAGACCAGATTTTTGCTAACATCTAAACCACTCACTCCTGAATTCGGCAGGCTTAATCCTATAAAAGGCGTAAAAAGATTTTTCAGCATAAATATTATTGTTGAACTGCTTAAAGGCGTACTTAAATTGTTTATTCTGAGCCTATTTATATATGTAATCATTAAAAAAGAGATCTATATTCTGCCGCTTCTGGTAAATATGGACATGTCAACGCTTACTGTGTATGCGTTCGGTGAGATCAAGCATCTGGTTCTTATATCCGGGATAGCTCTTACTGTTTTTGCAGCAGCAGATATAGGTTACCAAATATGGCATACAAACAGAAGCCAGCGCATGACTAAGCAGGAAGTTAAAGATGAGTACAAGGATATAGAGGGAGATCCGAGAGTAAAGGCGAGGATAAAATCCTTGCAGCGCGACATGATGAGAAAAAGGATGATGCAGGAAGTGCCGCAGGCAGATGTGGTCATAACAAACCCTACTCATTATGCTGTGGCGCTTAAATATGATCCTAAAGCAATGGGAGCTCCAAAGGTTGTTGCAAAAGGCGCTAACCTGATAGCCCAGAAGATCAAGGATATCGCAAAAGAAAACAGAGTGCCTGTATTTGAGGACAAGCCGTTAGCCCGAGCCCTGTATCTGATCGACCTTGGGCATGAGATACCAGAGGCTATGTATAAGGCTGTTGCTGCGATTTTGGCGAATGTATACAAACTGAAAAGGAAGGTCATGACAGCGTTATGATTGATCAGCTTTTAAAAAGAAGCGACCTGCTCCTTACGCTGGGTATTGTACTGATCCTAGGACTGATGATCATACCGATACCTCCTCTGCTTCTGGACATGACTCTCACAATCAGCATTACTCTTTCAATATTGATACTGCTGGTCTCATCATATATAACAAGACCTCTGGAGTTTTCAGCTTTTCCATCAGTGTTGCTTATAGCTACGCTTTTGCGCCTTGCTCTCAATATTGCTTCAACAAGACTCATTCTTACCCATGGAGACACTGGCATAGAGGCAGCAGGCAAGGTTATAAAATCATTTGGAGAGTTCGTAATAGGCGGCAATTATGTTGTCGGCTTTATAGTGTTTTCTATTCTTGTTGTCATCAACTTTGTTGTTATTACAAAAGGCGCAGGCAGAATAGCTGAAGTTGCTGCAAGGTTTACTCTCGATGCGATGCCCGGCAAACAGATGAGTATTGACGCTGATCTTAATGCAGGGCTTATAGATGAAAACGAGGCGCGTAGGCGCAGGCAGGATGTGAGCAGAGAGGCAGACTTCTATGGCGCCATGGATGGCGCCAGCAAGTTCGTTAGAGGAGATGCTATAGCTGCCATAATTGTTATGGTGCTAAACATTGTAGGCGGTTTTTTTATAGGAGTGCTGCAAAAGGGCATGCCGATTGCCGATGCTGCCATGAATTACACAATACTCACTGTAGGCGACGGTCTGGTTGCGCAGATACCTGCTCTTATTACATCAACAGCTGCTGGTTTAATAGTCACAAGAGCGGCATCTGAGTCAAACCTTGGCGTTGATTTTGTCAAGCAGCTTTTTGTAAGCCCTAAAACATTAGCAACAGCTGCCGGCATTCTGGCATTTTTCGGTCTTATTCCCGGTCTGCCGCACCTGCCGTTTCTTTTTGTTGCTGCTGTTGCTGGCACTGCTGCTTACTTTTTGAGAAAAGGCTCTGAAGCTGCTGAGGAACAGGAGGCTCCTGCAGAAGAGATTAAGGCTCCGGAATCTCTTGAGGCTCTGCTGCCTCTGGATCCGCTCTCTCTTGAGATTGGTTATGGCGTGATTTCTCTTGTAGAGGAGGGGGGACCTCTGCTGGCAAGGATAAAAGCTATCAGAAGGCAGATGGTTACAGAGATGGGGTTTGTAGTTCCACCTGTGCATATAAAAGATAATCTTTCTCTGAAGCCTACGGAGTATTCTTTGCTGATAAAAGGTGTAGAGATAGCATCCGGAGAGGTTATGCTCAACAGGTATCTTGCTATACTGCCTGGAACAGAAGGAGAAAAGATTGACGGAATACCAACAAAAGATCCTGCGTTCGGCCTGCAGGCGGTATGGATTGATGAGAAGGATGTCGAAAGGGCGCAGTTCAGCGGATATACAGTTGTTGATGTGCCATCAGTTATCACAACTCACCTTACAGAGATAATTAAAAACTATTCGCATGAGCTTCTGGGCAAGCAGGATGTTCAAAAGCTGCTTGATAATATAGCAAAGGCACAGCCAAAGGTGGTTGAAGATCTGGTGCCCAGCCTGCTGAGCCTTGGCGCTGTGCATAAGGTTCTTCAAAATCTGCTTAAGGAAAGAATATCAATTCGGGATCTTCAGACAATACTCGAGACGCTTTCTGATTACAGCGTTATGACGAAAGACACAGATGTGCTTACAGAGTATGTGAGGCAGTCTTTGGCAAGAAGCATAACAAAGCAGCTCCAGAATCCGGACGGTTCAGTATCTGTATTGCTCATGGATCCAAATACAGAAAGGTCAATAATCGAGGCTGTTCAGACCACGCAGCAGGGTTCATATCTGGCTCTTGATCCCGTCACTCTCGAAAAGGTTATCGACAGCATAAGACGCAGCTCTGAGGGCGGCGCTGTAAAGGGCTACCAGCCTGTTATAATCTGTTCCCCTAGCATTAGAAGATTTGTGAAGAAACTCGCAGAGCGGGTCTCTTTTGGAATAATGGTGATCTCTCACAACGAGATAGCGCCGAATACAAGAATTTTTTCTGTAGGAACTATATCTGCTGATTAAAACTTGCTTGAAAGAGGAGGAAATAACTAAATGAAGATGAAGAAGTTTGTCGGTCAGACCTTCAAGGAAGCGATTGACCTTGTCAAGAAAGAGCTCGGCCCTGATGCGATAATTCTTTCGAGCAAGTCTGTAAAAGCTGGACCGTTTGGCATCCTCAACAAAGACGCTGTTGAAGTTACTGCAGCTATAGATGATTCTGCACTTGTAAAGCCATCAGAGGCTCAAAGCGAAAAGGATGAAATACTTAAAGAACTAAGAAGCCTTAAAGATGAGATAGGTTTTCTTAAAGAGACTTTAAGGCCTATCGTTCCTACGCTAAGAATCAGCAGAGACAAGAAAGGAATATTCAATCTGCTGATCAGTCAAGGGGTAGATCCCCAGTTTGCGATGATAATAGTAGAACGCGCTAAAGACTCTATAGAAAGCCTCAAAAATGTAATAAAAAAAGATATAAAGGTTCAGGATTCAGAGTCTTATACAGACAGTGATGCGATGATATTCATGGGGCCATCCGGCGCAGGCAAGACAACAACAATGTCAAAGATAGCTTATATGATGGCAGCAAGACGCAAAAGGGTAAGTCTTGTATCTCTTGATCACCAGCGGATAGGTTCTATAGCGGCTCTGAAGGATCTTTCGAGGCATTTAAGATGCCAGCTTAGGGTCATAAAAAATGTTAGCGAGCTGCCTCGGCTGATATATAAAGACGCAGAGAGAAGCACTATACTTGTAGATACTCCGGGCTATGCATATAAAAATATATCCAGGGATCTTAAAGACTTTTTCCCGGGTAATTCAGGTATAAAGAGATGCTATCTCATGGACTCAACTATGAATACAAATACTGCTCTAAACTACTGGCAAAACGGATGTTCAGACACCATAGATACGATTGCATTCACAAAGCTGGACATGGCGACTCAATACGGTTCACTCTACAATCTCTCAATGCTTACAGGTCGCCCTATGTCGTTTCTTGCAACAGGACCTGATGTGCCTAATGATATCAAGGTTCCGAATGCTGACTTTCTCGCGAATTTGATTATTGGAGGTGTTTAATGGATTCTAGGATGCCCAGAATCATGGCTGTGTCGAGCGGCAAGGGAGGGGTTGGAAAGACAAACTTTGTAGCCAACCTTGCGCTCTTCTATGCCAGTTTAAATAAAAGAGTTCTTATCCTTGATGCTGACCTTGGGCTAAGCAATATAGACGTGCTCTTTGGTCTCGCACCAAAATACAATCTCAAACATGTGCTTCTTGGTGAAAAGAAGCTAAAGGAGACGATAGTTACAGGTCCGCAGGGAGTTATGATACTGCCTGCAAGCTCGGGAATAAGGGAGCTGACCAAGCTTAATGATAAACACAGACTTAAACTTGTTTCTGAGCTGGATACTTTTGATATGCCATTTGACATATTTCTTATAGATACAGGCGCTGGAATTTCTGACAATGTGCTTTTTTTCTGCAGCGCAGCTCAAGAAACTATTGTGGTGGTAACTCCTGAACCTACATCCATAGCAGATGCGTATGCACTTATAAAGGTGCTTTCCAGGGATTTTGGTGAAAAACAGTTCAGGATACTTGTAAATACAGCCAGGTCAGAAAAAGAGGCTTTTGACACATTCAGAAAACTCGCGATTGTAGCTGACAAATTTCTTAATATTTCGATAGACTATCTAGGCTATCTTCCTTTTGATCAGAATGTTAAAGATGCGATCATAGCTCAAAAGGGTTATATTGCGCTCTATCCTAACAGCAGTTTTTCTAAGCATCTTGGTCAGGTTGGCAGAAAGCTTCTTGAGCTTCCTCAGGGCAAGGTCAAGGGCAATATTCAGTTCTTCTTAAAAAAAGCTTTAAGAGTTGGTTGATTTCAATTAAAATATTTATATAGGACTATATATGGCAAAAATGACAAAAAAACAAAAAGAACAGGCAGTTGACCAGTTTTTGCCGCGTGTTAAGTATTATGCCAACAAATACGCGTTCTGTCTGCCTGCTGAACTCAGCTCAGAAGATCTTGTATCTGCAGGAATTGTGGGCCTTCTCGAGGCGATTGACCGTTTTGATCCTGCATTAAATACTACTTTAAGCACTTTTGCTGACTTCAGGATCAGGGGCGCTATGATTGATGAGATAAGATCCATGCAGTGGGCTTCTAAAGACGCCAGAAAAAAACTTGAAGAGGTTAGAAATACCTATTCATCCATGGAAAAGATGCTCAACAGGAGCGTATCAGATGAAGAAGTCGCAGAAAAGCTTAATATGTCTCTCGACAGCCTTTATAAAACTCTCTCTATAGCCGGCACCATAAATATGGTCAGTCTTGAAGACCTCGGTGTCAATAAAGACGGCGAATCGCTTGATATACTTGAGTGCATCTCAAAGGAGGGAGAGCGGGATGTCCTTGAGGAGCTTAATCTTAAGGAGATGAGAGATACTCTCGGCTCTGCTATTGACGACCTTGGTGAAAAAGAAAGACTTATAATATCTTTATACTATTATGATGAGCTCACAATGAAAGAGATAGGCAAAGTACTCGATATAAGCGAATCCAGAGTATGCCAGCTGCATGGCAAGGCTCTTATGAAACTTAAAAATATTCTTGAACAGTATGTTTGTAAAGATTAATTGATTCCATCCGATATATATTAATTAAGGTTATCTTATTTAGTTAATTTTGAGGAGAGCATATGGCTAGACAACTTAAGAATCTCCTGAAAAAACTTTCGCATAAAGATCCTGCTGTCAGAAGAAGTGCTGCAGAGGAGCTTTCACAGGGCGATGAGAGGGCAGTTTATCCGCTCATAAAGGCTTTGGGAGACTCTAATGGCGGAGTACAGGATGCTGTCATGAGGTCTCTTATAGCAATCGGCGGCGAGACTACAGCCTACATGGTACTTCCTCTTCTTCGCGAAGGTACATTCATAAGAAATACTGCACTCATAATACTTACCTCAATTGGTGCACCTGTTGTGCCGCTTCTATATACTCTGCTCAGGGATAAGGATGATGATGTCAGAAAATTCGGTCTGGATCTTATGGGCGAGATCAAAGCAGGCGTCAATGTAAAACAGGTAGTTCCAATGCTTAAAGACAGCAATGCAAATGTTCGCGCAGCAGCAGCCAAGACAATCGGACTGCTCAACTATACAGCAGCTGAACCACAGCTTATCCAGTCGCTTAATGATGAGGAGTGGGTCTGCTTCTCTGTGCTTGAGGCATTGGGTGAGATGAGGTCTGAGCAGGCAGTGCCAGCGATTGGCGCTCTTCTTAACCTTAACTCAAGTCCCGCAGTTCGTTACGTAGCAATTGAGGTGCTCGGCAAGATAGGTAATCCAAAGGCAAATCCTTTTCTGATGAGCTATCTCACTTATGCTGACAGCGATGAGACCAATGCTGTAATCAAGAGCATGATTCAGATAGGCATTACTCCGGATATGGCAGATCTTACGGAGCATTTGATCGTCATGCTCGAAAAGAGTGATGACGAAGATCTCGAGATAGCCTTAAGAGGGATAGCTGATCTCAACTGCAGAACTGCTGTAAAACAGCTGATCAATCTTGCAGGTTCACTAGACACCTCAATACTAGGCAATGAAGAGAAGATCAGCCAGATCATGGATGTTATCAAAAAAATAGATTCTGAAGAAGAGCTTTTGAAGATTCTTGATGATCCTGAAATCAAATACAGGGGCAGGTCATTAACGATTACGCTTTTGGGAGAGATTAAGAGCAGCAGGGCTGTGCCGGGTATACTCAAAAATTTAAAGGATACAAGCAGGGACATGCGCAGGGCTTCAGCAAAGGCGCTCGGCGACATAGGAGCCAAGGAGAGCATAGGAAGTCTTCTCGATGCTTCACAGAGCGATCCTGATGCGCATGTCAGAAAGGCTGCAATACAGGCTCTCGGCAATATCGGGACAGCTGATGCATTTGAACCTCTAATAAGTCTTATAGAGGTGGAACAATATTTTGATGTAAAGGAAGAGATAGTCAGGGCGCTTCTGAAGATTGATGAAAAACTCTTCCTGGAGAACTTCCGCAACTATAATAATTCCATTAAAGAGATAACTGCAGGAATAATCATGGATATTGACATGCTGATAAGTCTTGCAGCAGATCCGGATGAACGTGTCAGGATAGCTGCTGTTAAAGGAATGGGCGCTGTCGGAGGCCAACAGGCTGCTTTGCAGCTTATTACTTATTTGTCTGATACAGACCCTGAGATCAGAAAGACAGCTGTTTCTGGCCTTGGCAGCGCTGGCTACTGTCCTCAAGAGCTGGTGTCCTCTCTTGATGATGCAGATCAGTGGGTCAGGTTTTATGCTGTTAAATCTATTTCGCAGACATGTGAAGACAAAGACCAGCTGATCGGCATATTAAGCCGTATGCTTAATGATGATTTTGTTCCTGTTGTAATGTCTGTTATCGATGTTATACGCGATATCGGAGGCGCGGAGGCTTACGAAACGCTCAACCAGTTTGTTGATCATACGAATGATGATATAAAACAAAAAATTAGAGAGGCTCTTGATACATTATGATCCCTCCACTTACGGAAGAGGTTTTTAGACAGCTTAGGGATTTTATATACGAAAAGAGCGGAATTTTTATTCCGGACAATAAGAAGTATTTTCTTGAGAACAGGCTTGGCAGACGTGTGCAGGAAAAGAATCTCAAGACATATGATGACTATCTTTATATTCTCAAATACGGCAACGACAAGCCGGAGCTGACCAAGCTTTTTGACATGGTCACAACAAATGAGACCTTTTTCTTTAGGGAGCCTCTCCAGTTTGAACTCCTTACAGGAGAACTGCTCAAAAGGGTACTGGATGAAAATTCCAAGTCATCCAGAAAGGATATAAAGGTATGGTCAGCAGCCAGTTCTACTGGTGAAGAGGCATATACGATTGCTATGCTTCTAAATGAATCGCCTGGCATGAAAGGCTATACAACTGACATATATGCAACTGATATATGCGAATCTGTTCTGCTATCAGCAAAGAACGGCGTATATGGATCGTATGCAGTAAGAAATGTGCCTGAGCAGTATTTAAAGAAATACTTTACAAATACAGATCAGCAGTTTCACTTGTCTGCTCAGATTAAAAAGATGGTCAAATTTTCCAAGATCAATCTTTTTGATGAAAAGGAAGTTAAGACCATAAGGGGCATGGACATAGTATTTTGCAGAAATGTGCTCATTTATTTTGATGACAGGGCAAAGCAGAAGGTTGTATCTCATTTATATGATGCACTGAGGCCCGGAGGCTATTTAGTAATAGGAATATCTGAAAGCCTTCATAGTATTACTAGAGCTTTTAGGCCTGTAGTTATTAATAAAGTAATCATATATCAGAAAGTGTAGTTTAAGAGGGGAGGATATGAAGATTCTTATCGTTGATGACGACAAGACCACACGAAAACTGCTGACTCTCTATCTCAAGGCAAAGGGATACGAGGTTGTTGCTGCTGAAAATGGTCTGGAGGCCATGGAAAAGCTCGGCACAGAAAATGTTAATCTTGTGGTCAGCGACATGAATATGCCATTTATGGACGGCATCGAACTCGTAAAAAATATGCGCAACGATGCTGTTCTTGCAGATATGCCTGTTATTATGCTTACTACTGAAGCAGATGAGGATGAGAAGAAGAGGGCATTTGATGCTGGTGTTAATGATTATCTTGTAAAACCTTCAAATGCTGAACAGATAACTGAGAGTATAAAGAGGATAATTAAACAGTTTTTCAATAAAGGGGGTGAAGCTGGTGTTTGATCTAAAACTAAAGGTATTGGTAGTTGACGACTTCCCCACCATGAGGAGAATAGTCAAAAACCTTTTAAAGCAGCTCGGATTTGAGAATATAGATGAGGCTGAAGATGGTAACATGGCTTTAAATAAGATGAAGAGCGGAAACTACGGTCTGGTTGTATCTGACTGGAATATGTCCAATATGGAAGGCATCGAGCTTCTTAGGAGTGTAAGGGCTGATGATACGCTTAAAGAGACTCCCTTTCTCATGGTGACTGCTGAGGCTGAAAAAGAAAAGGTTATAGAGGCGATAAAAGCTGGTGTCGATAACTATATAGTCAAGCCTTTTACAGCAGAAATTCTTAAAGAAAAACTTGAGAAGATTGCAGACAAGAGACCGTCACTAAAAGCCGGAGGATAGAATGGCTGATGAGATGGATGAGATAATAAACGAATTTGTTACTGAGGCTGAAGAGACTCTTGAGCGAATAGACCCTTTATTTATTGAACTTGAGACAAAGGGCTATAACAAGGATCTTCTTAACGAGATATTCCGAGGGATGCATACACTCAAAGGCGCAGCAGGGTTTCTCGGATTTCAGCCTATTGTTGATGTAGCCCACCGTTCAGAGAGTATAATGAAAAAGGTTCGAGACGGCGAGATACAGATGACAACGCCGCTTATGGACGTAATACTCAAGAGTGTTGACGCGCTAAGGCTTCTTATATCTCATATAAGAGTAAAAGATGGTGTAGAGGAAGATGTATCAGCTCTTTTGAAAGAGCAGGATTCTGCACTTGAAAATGCTACAACCGGGCAGGCTGCAGAAAAGGAAAAAATTGCAGAAGCAGCGCTAGCTGCTGAAGTGAAGGAAGATGCTTCAAAAGAAGCTGCTATTGAAAAGCCAGCGCCTGTAGAACCAAAGGTTGAAGCAGCTGAATCAGAAAAAACACATGCTCCTGAACATGCTGCAGCCCAGCAGAAGCCGCATGTACAGACAATAACCCCGCCTGCTGATGATACTGCCCAACAGGCATCCAAAGAAAAAGATGTTGTAGCAAATCTTAGAGTGGATGTTTCGAGAATTGACAAGGTTATGGATCTTGCCGGTGAAATAGTTCTGGCAAGAAACAGGCTGCTGAATATTGCATCAAGGCTGGATGTTGTTCATTCCGGAGATCCTCTCGTAGAAAATCTAAGCGAGACTACCGCGTTTCTGGACAGGGTGACCTCAGATCTTCAGCTGGCTGTAATGAAGATGAGGATGCAGCCAATTCAGAAGGTTTTTGGCAAATTTCCCAGAATGGTCAGAGATCTTGCGCGCAACCTGGGCAAGGATATTGATCTGGAGATATTTGGTGAGGACACTGAAGTAGACAAGAGTGTTATCGAAAATATCGGAGATCCTCTTGTGCATATCATAAGGAACTCCATAGATCATGGTCTTGAATTTTCTGATGAACGAGTTGCAAAAGGCAAGCCTCCAAAAGGCAGGATAGTAATAAGCGCTTTCCAGAAAGGCACACTTATAGTCATAGAAGTTGTTGATGATGGCAAAGGCATCGATCTTGAAGTTGTTAAGAGAAAGGCGATAAACAGAGGGCTCATTACTGAAGAAGAGTCTCTTAAGATGTCTGAAGATGCTATTGTCAATCTTATTTTCCTCCCGGGCTTTTCGACAAAAGAGGTCTCTACAGAGCTGAGCGGCAGGGGCGTTGGCATGGATGTTGTTAAGACCAATGTCGCCAAACTTAACGGATATGTAGAGGTTATCACAAAAAAAGATGTTGGAAGCACATTCAGGATAAGTCTGCCTCTCACTCTGGCTATACTTCAGGCGATGATGATAAAAGTCGGCAAGGAAGTGTATGCTGTGCCTCAGTCAATGGTTGAAGAGACTATAAGGATTAAAAAGGAAGAGATAAAGGATATAGCTGGACAAAAGGTTCTTACAATCCGTGACAGGGTTCTGCCCATGTATGACATGGCTACAGTGCTTGGTGTTAAAAATGTTGTTGATGAAGGCAGGGATTTTACCTATATACTCGTGATGGTTGTAGGAGACAGGCGCTTCTGTATTTCTGTTGATGAGCTTATAGGGCAGGAAGAGGTGGTTATAAAGACTATCAACGGTATAGATTCTGATGAATGCGGTATCCTAGGAGCCACCATAACCGGTGACGGCACGGTTGTGCTTATAATTGACCTTGCTGTGATGGCTCGCGGACTTTTTGCTGGTTCATCAAAATAAAGAGGAGATCATATGCAATACATCGGCTTCATGATGAACTCAAACGAGTATTCAATTCCTATATTAAAGGTGCAGGAGATTGTTAATGTGCCTTCTGTCACCAAACTGCCTCAGGCTCCGCACTACATAGAGGGTATAACAAATCTCAGAGGCAGGATTATACCAGTTGTGAATCTGAAAAAACTGGTTGGCCTGCCGGGAGAGGGCGGTGACAAGGTTATAGTCATTTCGAGCGGAAAGATAACCTTTGGCATATTGATAGACAGCATAACAGGAGTTGTTTCAATTGATGATTCTTTGATTGAACCGGCTGAAAACTTTATGCAGACAAATATCGATCAGATTGAAGGCGTAGCAAGAGTTGACAATAAGCTCGTGGTGCTTCTGGATACAAAGAAACTCATACCTTTGGAGGATATGAGCATGTTTGAAGACCAGGTTTTTGACTACAAAGAGACTGCTGATGGTCAAAAAGTTGAAGTCATAAAAAAACTTGAGGGTGTAGGCGGTGAAGTTCTGGTAAAGGAGATGGTCGACGCGAAAGAGTTCTTCCATAAAAAGGGATTATCAACAGCTGATCCAAAGTACCAGATCGTAGAAAAGCTTATGGAGTTTATGGATGCTGTAAATACTCAGGATCTTGAAAAGGCTGATTCAGCCATCCAAGAGATTATGAAATCAGGCCAGTCGGATCTTTTTAAAGAGGTAGGCAGGATAACCAGAAAATTGCATGATTCAATAAGAAGCTTTAAAGAAGCTCTTGATCCAAAACTTAAAGATATGGCTGTATCAGATATGCCTAATGCTGTTGACAAGCTCCAGTTTGTCATCACAAAAACTGAGGAGGCCGCAAACAAAACCATGGAGATAGTTGAGACCCATATATTATCCATGGACGAGCTTGCAGGTCATATAAGAAATCTTCAGGGTTCTGAAGAGTCCGTAGCTTATCTTAAGGATTTTAAAAATAAGTTTGAAGACAATCTTACTGAGATACTCACAACTCAGTCATTTCAGGATATAACCGGTCAGACGATAAAGAAGGTGATAAAGCTAGTTGGCGACATAGAGGAAGAGCTTGTAAAAATGATAACAACTTTCGGCTTTAAGATGGACAGCGGCAGCAAGAGCGCTGCAGATGAAGCAGAAAAGGTGTCGCAGTCTGATGTTGATGACCTCTTAAAGGAGCTGGGGTTCTGATTACATGGTAAAAGTACTTATTGTAGATGACTCAGCATTCATGCGAAACGCTATCTCATCCATGCTGTCTTCCGACCATGAGATAAACATAGTCGGCACAGCAAAAGATGGAATTGAAGCTATAGAGAAGGTCGCTCTCCTTAAGCCGGATATTGTGACGCTGGACATTGAGATGCCGAGGATGGACGGTTTGACGGCGCTCAAACATATCATGGAAAAGACACCTGTTCCTGTTATTATGCTCAGCTCTTTGACAGTTGAAGGGGCAAAAGAGACCCTTGATGCATTTGATCTTGGAGCAGTAGATTTTATACCCAAAAATCTTTCAGACCTTTCTGTAAACATAGTAAAGATAAAAGAGTCACTTGTCGAGAAAGTAAAACATCTTGCAAAACGCGGAGTAGTTAGGAGAAGGCGCTCAGCATCTGAAACACAAGTTGAGCATGCTCCAAGACCGGCTCTGCAGGTCAGATCAACTGGAGAACGCAAGGTTACCTTGATATCGATAGGTACATCTACTGGCGGGCCCAAGGCGCTTCAGGAGATAATTCCGCAGCTGCCTAAAGATTTTCCTATACCGATTGTTATTGCACAGCATATGCCAGCAAATTTTACAGGCCCATTTGCTGAAAGGCTTAATCAGCTCAGCGGTATAACAGTCAAGGAGGCAGAAGAAGGTGAGCCGCTTAAATCAGGAGTTGCTCTGATTGCGCCGGGCTGGGGTCATATGAGGGTAAACCGAGTACGCGGCATTGAAACTATTGTAAGTATAACTCCTGGAAGTAAAGAGGAGTATATATACAGGCCGTCTGTTGATGCATTAATGCTTTCTGTGTCTGAATTTTATCCGGGCAGAGCATTAGGAGTAATACTTACTGGAATGGGAGCTGACGGATCCAAAGGAATAGCAGCCATGAAGGCAACAGGATCTAGAATCTTCGCACAAAATGAAGAGTCTTGTGTTGTTTACGGCATGCCAAAAGCTGTTGTAGATGCTGGTTTGGCTGACAAAATTCTGGATCTTGAAGATATAGCTGGCGAAATAGTCAATTCAGTATAGATCGATTCAACGTCTTCAGGAGGGATTATGAAAATAGGAAAACAGCTTCAGATTTTTATTGTGCTGCTTTTGGTCTTCCCACTTATTAATGTGCTGTTTGTTTTTTGGCAGCTGGATATGAAAGATGACGGCAGGGTTGTCAACTATTCAGGCATTGTCCGCGGAGCTACTCAGAGGCTGGTTAAGCTAGAGATTTCTGGTGTGCAGCAGGATAAGCTCAGTGCAAAACTAGACAGCATTATTGAAGGGCTTATTAACGGAAGTAAAGAGCTTGGCCTTCCAACAGCAAAAGATGCTGCGTATATAGCCAGCATGAAGGATGTTAAGGCTTCATGGGAAAAGCTTAAAAAGACTGTTATAGAAGCAAGGCAGAAACCTGAAATAAAACCTGAGCTGCTTAAGGAGAGCGAGGCATACTTCGAGCTGACAAACAAAGCTGTATCAGCTGCAGAGGGATATTCAGAAAAGAAGGCCGGCAAGCTTGGGTACATGGCAGTTATTCTTTTCTTGGTCAACCTGGTTGTACTCTGCCTAGTATGGTTAAAGACAAGAACAAATATATCCAGACCTCTTGCTGACATAGAATCAAAAGTCTCGAAGATTTCTTCTGGAGATCTGAGGGTCAACATAGATTACGCAAAAAATGACGAGATAGGATCTATGGCTGGCAGCGTAAGGCGAATGGTCGCATCATTTCAGTCTCTTATAAAGGCGATGTTTACTTCATCAGAGAGTGTTGTTAGCGCTGTATCTCTCCTGAGTTCAAAAGGCTCAGAGACAGCAGATAAAGCAAAGTATCAGGCTATGCAGGCATCAAACATAGCAACAGCTGCTGAGGAGATGAACCAGACAATAGGTGATATAGCCAGAAATGCTTCTGTTGCATCTGATACATCAAGTCAGGCTATGGAGACCGCAAAGAAGGGGCAGCAGATAGCAGACGGAGCTGTTGACACAGTAAATAGGGTTTATACATCAACAATTGAGCTTGCCACAATGGTTGAAAAGCTGAATAACAGAGTAGGAGAGATTGGAGAGATTATAACTACAATTAATGATATTGCTGATCAGACAAACCTGCTCGCTCTCAACGCAGCCATTGAGGCAGCAAGGGCAGGAGAACAGGGCAGAGGCTTCGCTGTTGTTGCTGATGAGGTTAGAAAGCTTGCTGAACGCACAATAAAGGCTACAGCAGAGATATCTGACAAGATAGGATCTGTGCAGGCAGAGTCTGAACAGACAGCGAAGTCAATGTCAGATGCATCAGGTGAGGTTACAAAAGCTACAGAGTTTATAAAAGAGGTTGGGGTTTCTCTGAACCATATTGTGACTGAGGTTCAGAAGGTGAGAGACCAGATAACACAGATTGCAACAGCAGTGGAACAGCAGTCAGCCACATCTTCTGAAGTTGCCGATAACACTGAGCAGACACTTGCTACAGCAAAGCAGATTGAAACTCTTTCTGTAGAGGTTGTTAAAGAGGTTGAGGCCTTACGCGATGTAGCAGAAAAGCTTACAAATACAGCAAAAGATTTCAAGGTATAAAATTAGAGGCAAATGGCTAATATATTGATTATTGACGACGATGCGATGGTGAGCGAGCTGCTCGCCATCTATATCTCAAGATCCGGACACAAATCATATTCTGCCTCTTCATATGAAGAGGCAGAAGCTATTTTCAGCAACGGCGGCATAGATGCAGTTTTTTGCGACTATAAGCTGCCAGAATGCTCCGGTCTCCAGATGTATTCCATGTTTAAGGATTTGAGAGCTAAAGAAGATCTTCGTTTTGCTCTCATAACAGGAGCGGTAATGGGGCAGGAAGAGAAGAAATTTATAGACACCGAGGGTATTAATTATATTGTTAAGCCCTTTTCTGAGCAGGATATAAAAAAACTTTTGTCTGATTTTTCGCTATGATGAGTGAAAACTCCATAGAGAAACTTATACTGGATACAGTAGATCTTCCGAGTCTTCCTCCAGTTGCCTCAAAAGTCCTCCAGCTTATAAACAAGGACGGCTCTTCAATCGTTGAGATGGAAGAGCTTATTGCAAAGGATCAGGCCTTTTCAGCCCGCATCCTCAGAGTTGCAAATTCCCCATATTACGGAAGAGGCAGAAGTATAGAAACAGTCTCATCCGCTATATTGATGATAGGCTTCAATACCATGAAATCGCTTGTTGTAGCAGCATCTCTCAAGGATATGCATAACAGATTCGGACTGTTCGAAAAAAAGCTCTGGGAGCATAGTCTTGCTGTATCGATTGCTGCATCAATGATCGCAAAAAGGACACGTCTTGTTCATGATGAAGAAGCTATGGTTGCAGGCCTCCTGCATGATGTAGGCAAGACAGTACTCAATAACAATATGGCTGACAAGTATTCGCTTGTTATTCAAAAGGTTTTTGATGAGGGCGCCTCGTTTTATGCAGCTGAGATAGAAATGCTTGGTTTTAACCACTGCAATGTCGGAGGCCTTATAGCCAGAAAATGGAAGCTCCCAAAGGGTCTGGAGGTTGTAATCGAGTATCACCACGCAGATGAGCTGCCTGCTTTTGACGACAGCAGCAACGAGGTCTTATGCGGTATAGTCAAGACGGCTGACGCTCTATGTCTGAATCTTGGAATAGGGTTTCAGATGCATAAAGCTATACCGGATATTGATGTTCAGGCTCTCGGCTTGACCAGCGCTGATCTGGATAAGGTTTCTGCTGATGTTGAGGCTTCTGTACAGCAGCAGTTGGCAGAGCTGCTCGCTTTGTAGAGCAGCTGTCTAAATTTTTCCGTATTTTCAACGATAAATAATTATGGCTACTGAAGATGGCATAAAAGGTATATCTGCAATAGCTGTATCTGCAGGCACAAGAAAGGGATATTCTTTTCCCCAGAGCAGGATAATGCGAAAGCGCACACCTGCTAAAGGTGAAGAAAAAGGCGCTGAGAGGCTTGCTGGCACGCCAGAAAAAAATGCAGAAGAGAAGAAAGCGGGTGTGGATATAACGGTATAATTTTTCCCTGCACCGGGAATTTTTTTCCTTTCTCTGTTTTGTTGTATGCATTATTGGCTCTTAAAATCTTCTTTAATTCCTCAATATTGCTCTATTGCCCGGTAAAAAATATTACAAAATGCTTACTTTTAGTCAAAGACCTTCATTTTGTTGATTAAAACAATCAGTTGTTCTTTTGGCATTCGCCTTGCTATGTAGAATGTCAAAAGGGGGCTGCATGTATAAAGGAGCTTATGTAGCATTAACTGGAGCAATTCTAAGAAGCCACGAGATGGACAATGTGGCAAATAACCTTTCGAATGTTAATACGACTGGCTACAAGAGGAGTTCGTTCGCAGCCAATATGTATACAATTATGCAGGATATAGATAAACCCGCATCTTCTGTATATCCTGATGCAAGAGCTATGGCATATTTTGGTGATTTCAAAATAGATCAGACGCAAGGAACGGTTAAAACCACAGGCAATACATTTGATCTGGCTATTTCTGGGGAAGGCTATTTTGTTGTTCAGGATAATAATGGTGTCTATTACACAAGAAACGGCGTCTTCACAATAGATAGAAATGGCGTTCTTATGAATGAGAGCGGGCAGAAGGTTCTTAATACTGCCGGCACGCAGATTGTTATTCCTAGAGAAGATCCGTCTGCTCAGATAAGTATAGGCAAGGACGGGAGCATCTATGCAGGGGCAAATCTTGTTGGCAAGGTAAAAGTTGTTAAGCTTTCAGGTGTTGAGCATCTCGGAGGTTCTCTTTATAAAGGAACAGAGGCAGGCGCTTCGACAGCGGATATTATGCAGGGCACTATTGAACAGTCAAATGTTAATGGTGTCAGAGAAATGCTTGGATTAATAATGGCATCAAGAAATATAGAGTCAGCCATAAAGATGATAAAGAATTTTGATGACCTTTCACAAAAGGTTGTCAATGAACTTGGGAAAGTCAGATAAAAATGAACTATAGGGGGCAGAGATGATAAGGGCGCTTTTTACAGCAGCAACAGGTATGCATGCGCAGCAGATGAATGTTGATGTGATATCGCATAACCTTGCAAACGTTAACACCGTTGGTTTCAAAAGGAGCAGGGCAGATTTTCAGGATCTTCTGTATCAAAACCTGCGGAATCCCGGAGCTCCGTCTGCAGAGGGCACGCAGATACCTGTAGGTATTCAGGTGGGTCTTGGTGTTAAGCCTGCTTCTGTGCAGAAGCTGTTTACTCAGGGCGATTTTTTGAGCACTGGAAATAATCTTGATATGGTGATTGAAGGCGATGGTTTCTTTCAGATCACAATGCCTGACGGAACAATATCATATACAAGAGCGGGCTCATTTAAGCTTGATAAAGACGGCAGGGTTGTAAATCCTGATGGTTATCCACTGGAACCGGCTATAACAGTTCCTTCTGATGCAATTAATATAACTATTGGAACAGACGGAAGGATCACAGTTCTTCAGGCTGGCAATACGACTCCTGTAGAGATAGGCGCTATAGAGTTGGCAAGATTTATCAACCCAGCAGGCCTCCTCGCTACGGGTAAGAATCTTTATGTTGTGTCTGATGCTTCAGGTGATGCTATAACAGGAACCCCCGGCACAGAGGGAAGGGGGACTATAAATCAGTTTTATGTCGAATCTTCAAACGTAAATGTTGTTGAGGAACTGGCTAATCTTATAATTGCACAGAGGGCTTTTGATCTTAATTCAAAAGCAGTAACAACTGCTGATGAGATGCTCCAGACAGTCGGAGCGCTGAGGAGATAAGAACATGACAATGCTAGGCAGAGATAGATGCAGAAGGCTTTTGCTGATGACTATAGCCTGTGTAGTAATAATAGCATCGGCTGCATATGCCTATGCTGACATGGATATAAATCCTTCTTTAAGGAAGATGCTTTCTGACGAGATATCAAAGACTATCGGCGATGCTCCCCAGATCGTGAGCGTAAGGATAATGAAAGGGTATGATTTTATAAACCTGCCTGCAGGCGTAGAGTTTAAATCAATAAGCCCTCTTGTATATGCAGGTAAAAACAGGTTCACCACATTATTGGCATTAAACTCAAAAGGTAACAAGGCTGCCGAGTCTATGATAGAGGTTGTTTATGATGTTCTAGTGGATGTGTTTGTTGCCTCCAGATACATACAGCGCGGCGTCACAATAACTGAAGATGACTTCTATGCCGTAAAACAGAGGCGCTCAAGGCTTTCTCGTTCTGTTGTACAGGACAAGGCAGATATACTGGGCAAGATAGCAAAGGTGTCTGTAAACGAGGGGTCTGTCATTCTTGCTGATCATATGACCAGCAGCATGATATTTAAACGCGGTCATAAAGTTAGCGTTATTGTTGAAGGCGATAACATCGCATTGGCTTCTTCGGGAATTCTTAAGTCAAATGCATCGCTTGGCGGTGCTGCCACAGTGCAGTGTGAGTCGTCAAAGCGAGAGGTTACAGGAATCTTAATATCACCAACAACAGTGAGGATAAAACTATGAGACTGATAAATCTGATTATTTATGGAGCTGCGGCAGCATTGATATCAACAGCTCTTACAGGATGCTCCGGGCTTAAGGATTCTAGAGATATAAAAGATGCGCCTATGCCTCCTAAATATGTGGAAACAAAAAAGCCAGAGACTGCTGCTACAGAAGGGTCGCTATGGAAGGCATCAACTGCATCATTTTACGAAGATAGAAAAGCAAAAAGAGTCAATGATCTGGTCACTATAATCATAAATGAGAGCTCTACTGCGTCAAAAAAAGCATCAACAAACTCATCCAGAAGCTCTGATGCAGATTATGGTCTGAGTAATATATTCGGCATGAGTACAGATTTCGGCATTCAGAAGATGCCTTTTGTTAATGGCCTTTATAAAGGACCTAACGGTATATTCACTCCTTCTGCCAGTGGAAATGCCTCGTCTGATTTTGCAGGCACAGGCGATACAACAAGGCAGGGCAGATTGTCTGGCACAATAACTGCAAAGATAATAGAGGTGCTGCCAAATCAGAATATGGTTTTGGAGTCCAGAAAAGAGGTTGTTGTTAATAATGAAAAAGAGATATTGGTTTTGAGGGGCATAATAAGGCCTGATGATATAACTACCAACAACACAATACTTTCACAGTATGTTGCTGATGCACAGATATATCTCGTTGGTGACGGAGTACTTGATGACAAACAGTCTCAGGGCTGGCTGGTAAGGTTGCTGGATAAGGTATGGCCATTTTAATAACAAACAACAAAGGTGAAAAGATGAAAATGACAAGCGATTCTAAAATGAAAGCCTTTGGGTTGCTGCTAATTCTTACGCTCTGCATAGGGGCTGTTTTTTCGATTATGCCGGCAGATGTAGCAGCTGAACGCATAAAGGATGTTGCAAACTTTTCAGGCATTAGAGAGAATGAGCTTATAGGATACGGCATTGTTGTTGGTCTTAATGGTACTGGCGACAAGGACGGCACATATATATTTCAACCTTTTGCAAACATGCTTACAAGGATGGGTGTTAATGTTAATCCTGCTGACATAAAGGGCAAGACAAAGAATATAGCAGCTGTAATTGTGACAGCAAGGCTTCAGACAATGACCAAGCCCGGTTCCAAAGTGGATGTGCATGTTGCCTCAATAGGTGATGCAAAGAGCCTTCAGGGCGGCACGCTTCTTATGACACAGCTTAAAGGGCCTGACAGTCAGGTATATGCTCTTGCACAAGGACCTGTCTCCATAGGAGGTTTTGTAGCAGGCGGCAGCGGTGGTCAGACTATAAAAAATCATCCAAATGCGGGATCTATACCTAATGGAGCGATTGTAGAAAAAGAGGTTCCTATTCAGCTAGCAAGGAAAAAACATCTGGAGCTTGTTACTGCTGTGCAGGATTTTACAACTACAAAGAGAATAGCTGAGAGAATAAACAGAGATTTGAAGGCTGATATTGCTATTGCTGAAGGACCGTCATCGGTATCTATTAATGTGCCGGATGCCTATTCTGCAAAGATTGTCGAGTTTATGTCCCGGATAGAGCTTCTTGATGTTGAGGTTGATATGCCTGCAAAGGTGGTTGTAAATGAGAGAACAGGCACAATAGTAATGGGTGACAATGTCAGAATAGCACCTGTTGCTCTTGCACATGGGGGGCTTACTATAGAGATCAAGACAGACTACGCAGTTTCTCAACCATTACCATTAGCTCCAAAGGGGGCAGAGACAGTAGTTGTTCCAGAAAAAGAGGTTAAGGTTGAGGAGAAGAAAGTGGCTTTAACCGAGGTGAAGGGCGCAACAATCGGTGAGCTTGTTAAGGGACTTAATGCCTTGGGAGTATCACCCAAGGATCTTATAGCTATACTTCAGGCCATTAAGGCATCTGGAAGCCTGAAGGCAGAGCTGGTGATAATGTGAATAATTTTCTTGGCATAATGGGTCTGACTTCTGTTTCCACAAGCGCTGAGCTTGAGTCAGCAAAGATTTCTGCTCAGTACCAGAATCTTAGTAAAGCTGAAGGCCTCAAAAGTCAGACAGATCCAAAGGTATTTGCAAAAGATTTAGAAAAAGTGTTTTTGAATGAGCTTCTTAAAGTAATGCTTGAACAAACTGAGTTCGGCAAGGATAAGACTGTATCTATGTATCTGCCAGTTTTTACTGAGGAGATGTCAAAAGAATTTGCTGAAAAGGGTATAGGTATCGGTGAATTCTTTATGAATAACCCTAGTATTCGGAAGCTCTTTACACAGGATAAAGATACCTCTATTATGGTAGATAAGCCAAGCTCCAGCATGCTTATCAATAACATCGACAAAACAGATACTAATAATAGCGAATTTAAAGTTCCGCTTGATGAAAGAACGCGTATTTCATCTCAATTCGGTCTGAGAAATGATCCGTTTACAGGTAAGACAAAGATGCATAATGGCATTGATATCCCGATGCCTGAGGGTACACCGATAATGCCTGCTGCATCAGGAAGGGTTGTGTTTAGCGGTGATAAGGGCGGATATGGCAAAACCGTTGTTATTTATCATGAAAATGGCTTTATAACCATATATGCACATAATTCTCAGAATCTAGTAAAAGAGGGCGATCTTGTTGATAAAAATACAAAAATTGCTCTATCTGGCTCAACCGGCAGGTCTACAGGCCCGCATCTCCATTTCGAGGTGAGAAGAGACGGTGTAGCCATTAATCCTCTTAAGGCTGCTGATGCTTATGCAAAGTCAGCTGAATTAGGCAGAACTGCAGACAAGGGTTAATTTTTTATGCTGAGTCACGATAATATATTAGATTCTAATATTTATGTGGAGGTGTAGTTATGAAAATTTCTGATGTTGTTAATGTTCAGGACGCAAATTTTCAGAACCCTGACAAATCAGCGGTAAAGGCTCAGCAGCAGCAGGTAGAACAGAAGGATGATCAAGTCACTGTTTCTGATCGTGCAAGAGAGATATCTAAGCTCAGAAATGATGTTGACAAAATTCCTGATGTGAGAAGCGACCGTGTAGATGATGTTAAAAAAGCCATCGACTCAAATACTTACAATGTAAAGGGTGAAGCAGTAGCAGGTAAAATTATCAAGGAGGCTCTGATTGACTCACTTGTATGATGAGCTAATTTCTGTTTTGGAACAGGAATTTGTTCTCTGCGAACAGATGCAGGAACTGCTGCAGAAAGAGCAGGATGTAATACTTGCGCTGAACGCTTCAGTGATTGAGGAGCTAATGAATAAAAAGATGCATTTGACAAATATGCTGAAAGAGTCTGACCTCAAAAGAGAGGCCTTGCTTGGCCAGCTAGGTTATCCGAACAAGACCATTTTATATCTTGCGGAGGTTGCAGATACTCAGTACAGCAGCAGACTTTCTGAGCTTGCAGGTAAATTTGCGGATGTTGTAGCAGAGATTACGGAGCTCAATAAAATGAATGGCAGGTTGGTTAAGCGCACCCTGTATCATCTTAAAAGTTCAGCCTCTTTTCTTGGCGGCTTTAGTGTTACAGGCGGCGCTGGGCTGTCAGTGGAGGCTTAAATGGCTATCTCAGGACTTTTTGATATCGGCAAGACCGCACTCTTGACAACAAGGAAGGCTCTAGATACTGTTGGCAACAATATAGCCAACGCATCAACCCCCGGATACTCTAGGCAGGAGGTTGTGCTCGAGAATATTCCATCAGGCATCTTCTCAAGAACTGGCCTTACAGGAAGAGGTGTTAGGATATCAGAGGTTCAGAGAATGTACTCTTCATTTGTGAGTCTCCAGATGAGAAATGAGTCTTCACTCCAATCGTATTATGAAAAATATAACAGTCTTATAACTCAGCTTGAGGATGTTTTTAACGAGTCGTCAGACTATGGAATATCGCCATCAATCAACTCTTTTTTCAATGCATGGGATGAGGTGGCGCAGTATCCTGACGGTTATGCTCAGCGCGCTCAACTTTTACAGCAGGCAGAGACGATGACTGTAAGGATAAGCCAGGCTGCAGACACGCTTTCTGGACAGAGAAGCGAGATACTAAAGAGCACAACTGATCTTATTAAAAAGGCAAATACATATTTACATCAACTCTATGATCTTAACGAAAAGATCGCAGCATCACCGGGCGCTCTTGATCTCAAGGATCAGAGAGATTACACTCTTGAGCAGCTTAACAAAATACTGAATGTAACATCATATGAGGATAATTCAGGAAGGTACGCAGTTCTTATAGGCGGCACTCCGCTTCTTGACGGCGGCAAGGTTTATGAACTGAAGGTTGAGCTTGCTGGCACAGGCTATATGCAGGTATCAGCTGAGCTGCCCACTGGCGATGTGGATATAACAAATACCGTTACAAACGGAGAGTTGAAAGCTAACCTTCAGATGCGTGACAATGTTATTCCTGATTATCTTAACAAGCTTAATGCTATGGCTATAAATATAGCTGATCAAGTCAATTATTATCACAGGCAGGGCTATGGCCTAGATTCATCTACAGGCAATAATTTCTTTAATAATTTATCAAATATAACAGACAGCTCTGTTAGTGGTGCGCTCTCATCAGTAACAATAGCATCTTCTGTTACTTACGGCTTACATGCTGGCAAAATATACCAGATTGATTACAACACTACAGGCGGAGCAGGCTACCAGCAGGAGGGCGCCTCCGGAATTTATTGGCGAGTCAGAGAGTCATCAGATGACGGAACAACATGGACTGCAATTTCAACTGGATCAGTAACGCTGAGTGCTGATACAGCAACAACGCCTGATTATAGAACGCTTTCTTTTAATGGAATACAGATAAGGGTTGATGGAGATCAGGCAGATCTGCTTACTGATACATCAGGTTCATTTGATCTTTCAATCAGCATGAATGCTGCATCTCAAATGAGTGTCTCGCTCACAGATCCCAACAAGATAGCTGCTGCTGCAAGTTCAGCCATGCTGCCGGGCGACAACACAAATGCAAAGACAGTTGCCGCCCTTCTGGATCAGGCTTTTATGGAGGGCAGCACTATAACAGATTTTTACGCAGCTATAGTTTCTTCTGTTGGAGCAGACTCTTCTGCATCTGAAGGAAATTTAAAGTTTCAGACAGCTCTTGTAAAGGAGCTGGAGACCAGAAGGCAGGAGGTCTCCGGAGTCAGTCTTGATGAGGAGGCTGCAAAGCTTCTCAACTACCAGAGATCTTATGAAGCTGCAGCAAAGATGATAACAGTGGCTGATGAGCTTTTTCAGACGCTAATAGCTATGACAGGGAGGTAATTATGCGTATCACGACAAGGATGTTTTATGACAATTTTCTGGCTGGAATGAATTCTAATATGCAGGCTATAGTTGAAGCCAGCGAGCAGATATCATCAGGCAAAAGGGTGAACAGGCCTTCTGATGATCCGCTGGCAATGTCCAGAATAGTCGGTTACAAAAAAGAGACATCCCAGATAACCCAGCACAAAAGAGCTATAAACACAGCAAAAGACAGCCTGGAAACCATGGATTCAACTTTAACCACGCTCTCTAGTGTGCTTTCAAGAGCAAAAGAGCTTGCCATTAAAGGGGCTTCAGGAACAGAGACAGCACAGACACGCGCGATAATAGCTCAAGAGGTTGATGTGCTGCTTCAGGAGGCCGTCAGTCTGGCAAATACAAAGGTTGGCAGCAGGTATATATTTTCAGGTTACCAGTCAACAACAGCTCCTGTTGATTCTACAGGTGCGTTTGCTGCTGATTCGAATATTGTAAAGATCAACATTGGTGAAAATATTGATATTAGCCTGAATATGCCTGCCAGTGAGCTTTTTAATGATGCAACAGCGCTGCCTTCAACAATAGATACAAATCCTGATAACAGCCGTTATATCCTAAAAGCATTGAATTTTCTAAAACAGTCTCTTTCAGATCCGAATGTAACAACACAGGATCTACAAAATTCGATTGGATATATCGATGGAGTTAATGATGTGCTTTCACAGAAGATGGGAGAGGTGGGGGCAAAGCTTAATAAGGTGGCTGACATAGCTGATTTTCTTGATGACAGGCAGTTTAATGTCACAAAGTATCTCTCGAATGACCAGAGCGCTGATGTGGCGAGTCTCGTTACACAGATAGCTCAGAGACAGACATCTTTAGAGGGGCTTAGACAGGTGACAACAGAATTTTTGTCAGTTAATCTGTTCAGCTTCCTACGTTGAGGATAATATGCTTGTACTAACCAGAAAACAGGGACAGCTCATAAATATAGGCGACGATATTAAAATAAAAATTGTAGAGGTAGGCCAGAACTTTGTGAGATTAGGGATAGAGGCGCCAAGAGAGATGCCGGTATACAGGGAAGAGCTTTATGAAAAATTAAAGCAGCTTAACACAGAGGCATCTCAGCTCGATATAGACAAGCTTAAGGATTTTCTCGAAATTAAAGAAAAATAAGGGGTGCGCATGAAAATTCAGACTTCAAGATTCGGAGAACTGGAGATTAGCGAAGATAAGATACTCGATTTTACATCAGGCATCCCCGGATTTAGCGAACTAACAAAGTTTACTGTAATTGAGTATAAAGATCCTATCAGCTGGATGCAGTCCACAGAAAATCCGGAAGTTGCTTTTATAATCTCAAATCCATTTGATCTCTTCTCAAACTACTATATAAAGCTTGGAGATGAGGCCTTGAAATTTCTTGATATAAAGGATGAATCAGAGGCGCTTGTTTTTGTTATACTCTCTGTTTCTGATGATGTTCTTACAGCCAACCTCAGAGCTCCACTGGTGGTAAACACACGGAGCCGTAAGGCGACCCAGCTTATTGTTGATGATGACAAGCTGCTTTTCAAAACACCTGTGAACACTATTAATAAAAAGTGATTCACTAAAAAATCGATCACATTGTATTCCAGTATCCGCGGCAAGTTGTTGCCGCGTCTTGTTTGTGATACTAATTTTTGAAAAAATATATGTTCCATGTTATTTTATGTTGATAAATAAATATAAGGGAGAAACTTATTAATGAAGCGTGTACCAATGACACCTGAAGGTTATAAGAAGCTTAAGGAGGAGCTAGACAGGCTTTTAAAGATCGAGCGCCCTAAAAACATTCAGGATATAGCAGAGGCGAGAGCACATGGAGATCTTTCAGAAAATGCAGAGTATCATGCAGCACGTGAGAGGCAATCATTTATCGAGGGCAGAATACAGGAGCTGCAGTCAAAGCTTTCGCTTGCAGATGTTATAGACCCGTCAAAGATAAATATGTCGCGTGCAGCTTTTGGTGCAAAAGTGAAAGTTTATGACATCGGAGCTGAGGAAGAGTTTGAGTTTACGCTTGTAGGCCCTGATGAGGCTGATGTCAAGGCTGGCAAGATATCGATATCATCACCTGTCGGCAAAGCGCTTATAGGCAAAGAGGTTGGAGATACAGCCAGAGTAAAGGCTCCAGCAAGAACGATAGAGTACGAAATACAGGAGATATCCTTTGAGCAGATTTTTTAAGGCAGAGATATCCGGATCAGATATTCTGAATTCCGACATTTGTCTGCTCAGCTTAAAGCCTCATGCTGAATATGAGCATCCGCTTCCGGGACAATTTTATATGCTGCAGGCTATAGGATGCTATGATCCACTGCTTAAGAGGCCGTTCAGCATATTTAGCATAAAAAATAACAATCTAAGTTTTTTGTTCAGGGTGCGCGGCAAGGCTACAAAAATACTCAGTTCTCTTAAAAAAGGCGAGGTTATTGATGTGATCGGACCTTTAGGAAACAGCTATCCAGAGCCTGGTTCTGATTTCGTTGCTGTAGCCGGCGGTGTCGGCGTAGCTTCTTTGTACAATCTGATAGAAAAATATAGCTGCAGGGCTCACTTTTTTTACGGTGCAAAGACAAAAGACGAGCTTGTGCTTCTTGATAAAATCAGTTCTCTGGCAAAAGAGCTTACGATAGTTACACAAGACTGTTCATGCGGTCTTGAGGGAGTTGTTACAGACGCTTGTGCTGATGCGATATGTATTCCAGACTCAGCGCTAAACGGTCTGCCTGTCTACGCATGCGGTCCGAATCCAATGCTGAAGGCGCTGCATAGCAGACTTAGCGGCAAAGGCATCAAATGTTATGTATCTTTGGAAGAACATATGGCCTGCGGAGTAGGAGCCTGTCTTGGATGTGTTGTAAAAGGTATAAATGAGTACAAACGAGTATGCAAAGAAGGTCCGGTCTTTTCAATGGATGAAATACAATGGTGAACCTTTCAGTAAAGATCGGCAGGCTTGAATTGCCGAACCCTGTAATGACTGCATCAGGCACATTCGGTTATGGTCAGGAATATTCTGAATTCTTTGATATAGAAAGACTGGGCGCTATTGTGGTTAAGGGACTGTCTTATGTACCAAAACAGGGCAATCCGCCTCCGAGAATAGCTGAAACCCCGGCAGGGATGCTTAATGCCATAGGGCTTCAGAATATAGGAGTAGATAGGTTTATTGCAGAAAAATTGCCTCACCTCAGAACTCTGGATCTTAAGGTTATAGCCAACTTTTTCGGCGACAGCATAGTCGAGTATGTAAAAGCAGCAGAGGCTCTTACAGACTCAGGCGGAGTTCATGCCCTTGAGATGAATATATCATGTCCTAACAAACAGGCAGGGTGGATTGTATTTGGCACAAATCCTGATGCCATGCGTGAAGTTGTTACAGCAGTCAGAAAAGCTACGGATCTGCCTTTAATTGTGAAACTTTCGCCAAATGTAACTGATATAGGGATGATGGCAAAGGTGGCCGAAGATTGTGGAGCTGATGCTGTATCACTCATCAATACCATTACAGGCATGTGTATAGATACAAAGACCAGAAGGTCAAAGATTGCGAATGTTACAGGTGGTCTTTCCGGACCTGCAATAAGACCGATAGCCGTAAGAATGGTCTGGGAGGTTAATAAATCTGTAATGATACCGATAATAGGTATGGGGGGGATAATGACAGCGCAGGATGCATTGGAGTTTATTATTGCCGGCGCATCAGCAGTATCTGTAGGCACTGCAAATTTTATTAACCCTGTAGCTGCAATAGAGATAATATCCGGGATAGAAAGTTATCTATTGGAGCATGGAATAGCGGATATTAATGAAATCATCGGAAGCCTCAAAACATAAGCAGTTTAAAAAGCCCTCCGGCATAGTTACACTCACAACCGATTTCGGATATTCAGACAGCTTCACAGCAGAGATTAAAGGCGCAATTCTAAAAATTACGCCTGAAGCAAATCTTGTAGATATAACCCACCTTATAGAGAAGCATTCCATAATACATGCAGCCATTATTATTGACGCTGTATCATCTGGCTTTCCTGCAGGAACAGTTCATCTCGTTGTTGTTGATCCTGGTGTTGGGTCTTTGAGGCGTCCTATAGTTATAAAGTCTGATGGAAGCTTTTTTGTAGGTCCAGATAATGGTGTATTCTCTAAACTACTCACAAAAGCTAACAAATTTGCTATTTACGAAATAACAAATGCTGAATATGTCAGTACATTCAGTAGCGCAACATTTTATGGCAGAGATGTTTTTGCTCCTGTTGCAGCACATCTGAGTGTAGGACTCGATATAAAAAAGCTCGGCCCTGAAATTAAAGATCCTGTGATTCTTGAGTTCAGCCGGCCTATTGAGGATTGTAATATGATTACAGGCGAGATTGAGTATATTGACGGTTTCGGCAATGCGATATCTAATATTAAATGCAGTGGATGCGAGTTTTTTGATAAAGTTTCATCAATCTATATTGATGATATACCTGTCTATGCCAAGAGATGCTACGCTGAGGCAGAGGAGGGCAGCCTCTCATGCCTAGTGAACAGCTCTGGCTGTCTCGAATTTTTCGTCAACCAGTACAGCGCTGCAAAGATGTATGATCTGCAAATAGGTTCTGTTGTGAAGTTGATGAAGAATACCTGAGATTTGCTCAGGCTTTTTTTGAGGTTAGTATCTAATTGATTGACACTTAACCGCTTTTGCGCCTATAATATTGCATGTTTTAGGATGATCTCTCAGATAACCTATTATATCTGAGAGATTTTTTTTGATATGGAGGACAAAAAAATGAAGTTTGAAGATTTTAATTTAAGCAAAGAGACGATGAAGTCGATATCAGAAATCGGCTTTGAAGAGCCAACCCCGATACAGGCAACAACTATTCCGCTGATACTTTCAGGAGAAGATGTTATAGGACAGGCACAGACCGGCACCGGCAAGACAGCCGCATTCGGCATACCTATTGTCGAACAGATGGCTCCAAAAAGCAGAGCTCCTTACGCAATTATCCTTGAGCCTACCAGAGAGCTGGCTGTGCAGGTAGCTCAGGAACTGCACAAGATCGGCAAGCATAAAGGCATTAATGTATTGCCTGTTTATGGAGGCAAATCTATTGATACGCAGATCAAGGCACTTAAAAGAGGAGTGAATGTTGTAGTAGGAACACCGGGCAGGGTTATTGATCACATAAACAGAAAGACGCTTTCTCTTTCAGACATCCGTACTCTTATTCTTGATGAGGCTGATGAGATGCTTAATATGGGTTTTATCGAGGATATCGAGACCATACTCAAAGAGACTCCTTCAGAGAGACAGACACTGCTTTTTTCCGCTACCATGCCGCCAGAGATTCTGAATATAGGCAAAAGGTATATGAAGAATCCAAAGAAGGTTAATGTAAACACCAGCAATCTGGTTGTCACAAAGATCAAACAGGTATTTTACGAGGTGAGGGGCGAGCAGAAGATTGATGCTCTGTCAAGGCTTATTGATGTAGAAGACCCGGGTCTGGCTATAGTATTCTGCCACACAAAGCGTGAAGTGGATGATGTGGCTATGAAGCTTGAAGAGATGGGCTACAGCGCCAGTTCTTTGCATGGCGACCACTCACAGGCAAGACGCGATGAAGTTATGGCGAAGTTTAAAAAGGGAACGCTAGATATACTTGTGGCTACTGATGTAGCAGCAAGAGGGCTGGACATACAGAATGTCACACATGTTTTTAACTTTAGCATACCCCAGAATCCTGAGAGCTATGTTCACAGAATAGGCAGGACTGGACGTGCGGGTAAATCTGGAATGGCTATAACGCTTGTTTCCCCCAGAGAGTACAGATTGCTAAGGATGATAGAGAAGACAGCAAAAACTTCTATCGACAGAAAAAAGCTGCCGTCTGGGAAGGATGTCCTGCAGGCCAGACAAAAGAATATCGTAAAATCACTGGCGGAGATAGTTGCAGAAGGCAGGCATAATTCTTATATGGATATGGTGCGAGAGCTTTCTGAGACACAAAGTTTCAGCGACATTGCAGCAGCTGCTCTATATGCTGCATACGGAGAGATAAAGGAGCCTGCTTTAGAGACAACTTCAGAAGGGCGGAGCGGCGTGGTTCGTCTCTTTATGACTATTGGCAGAAAAGACAATATTAAAGTTGCGGATATCGTTAAGTCTATTACAGCAGAGTCTGGTGTTCCGCACTATTCTATAGGCAATATTGCTGTACTCGATAAATACTCATTTGTAGAAGTGCCTGCGGATGCTGCTGACAAGGTTATTCGTTCGCTGGATGATATGGTGATGAAAGGCAGAAGAGTAAGAGTACAGCAGGCAAAGGACAGAAGATAGGCTGTTTGACAAGAACTGCTGTATAATTTATATTTAAGCATCCCTGGGGGAGGTTTTTAACCTGAGAGTCGGTTGCAAGCAACAGACACCCCTTGAACCTGATCCAGGTAATTCTGGCGTAGGGAATGGGCAATGAATCCGGATATTTATATCCTCTATTCCGCTCAGGGATAGGGGATTTTTGTTTTTTGGAGGACTCTCAATGAAGATAAGGCTTAATGGTGAGGATTATGAAACAGAAGCGGAAACTCTGAAACAGCTTATTCAGGAGCTGCAGATAACCACTGACCGTGTTGCTGTTGAACTTAATCTCACAATTATTAGAAAGGCAGACCATGACGCAACAACCATAAAAGAGAATGACGCTGTAGAAATTATACAATTTGTTGGCGGCGGATAAGACGCTAAATGGAGGATCTAATGCAGGACAATCTTGTTATCAAAGGCATCGAGTTTAGATCAAGGCTCTGGGTAGGCACAGGCAAGTATAAGGATTTTGAAGAGACCGCCCGTGCTGTAGAAGCATCAGGCGCTGATGTAGTTACAGTTGCTGTAAGAAGAGTGAATATTACAGACAGAAAATCAGAGAACCTTCTCGATTTCATCGATCCCAAAAAATATAAGATACTTCCAAATACAGCCGGCTGCTTTAATGTTGAGGATGCTCTGAGGTACAGCCGTCTCGCCAGAGAGGCTGGAGTATCTGATATGGTAAAGCTGGAGGTTATAGGCGATGAAAGGACACTCTTTCCTGATGTCATAGGAACACTCAAGGCCACAGAGATACTTGCAAAAGAGGGCTTTATGGTCTTTCCTTATACAAATGATGATCCAATAATGGCAAAGAGGCTTGTGGATGCTGGCGCTGTTGCAGTAATGCCTCTTGCAGCTCCTATAGGTTCTGGTCTTGGCATCAGAAATCCGTACAACCTGAAGATAATACTTGAATCTGCAACTGTGCCTGTTATAGTCGATGCAGGTGTGGGAACTGCTTCTGATGTTGCTGTAGCTATGGAGCTAGGTAGCGATGCTGTGCTTCTTAATACAGCGATAGCTGGAGCTAAAGATCCGATAATGATGGCTTCAGCCATGAATCATGCTGTTTTAGCTGGCAGGCTTGCATACAAGGCCGGCAGAATCGGAAGAAAGCTCTATGCAACAGCCAGCAGCCCTATAGAGGGAATGCTCTAATAGATTTATGAGACTTAGGCCTCAATTCAGGTTTTATCAGGTCACTGACAGCAAACTGTTCAGCAGTATAGATCGCATGCTGGATGTTATAGCTATGCAGCTTGATGCAGGGCTAAGGGCTGTCCAGATGAGGGAAAAGGGGCTTGCTGATCTGGATGTATTCAATCTTGCGGTAACACTAAGATCTATGACTAGCAATTATAACGCAAAGCTTTTTATCAACGAGCGCGTTGATATAGCTTTATGCTGCGAAGCAGATGGTGTGCATCTTGGCTTTACCGGAATACCTATAGCCGCGGCGCGCAGAATATGTGGGAAGAGGCTTATGATCTTTGCATCAACTCACAGCATGGAACAGGCAAAATCAGCAGAAGCTGAGGGTGCGGATTTAATAACATTTGGACCTGTTTTCGCTACTCCTTCAAAGATGTGTTATGGTGATCCTGTGGGTCTGAAAGCGCTGGCAGATGTCGTAAAGAGCGTAAATCTTCCTGTCTATGCCCTTGGAGGGATTGATGCAGATAATCTTGATCAGGTGCGAAGCGCAGGGGCATACGGTACAGCTGTTATAAGGGCAGGGCTTCAGAGTAGAGATATAAAAGGTATGATCAGAAAATTCGAAAATGTACCAGGAGATGCTGATGACAAGAATTGAAGAAGCAAAAAAGGGAAACATAACAGAAGAGATGCGCAGAGTTGCTGCCGCTGAGTCTATTGATCCATCTGCCCTTGCAGCTGATATAGCTGAGGGCAGAACAGTAATATCCAGAAATATACTTCATAAAATTGAGCCTCTTGGCATAGGTAGAGGTCTGCGTACAAAAGTAAACGCAAATATAGGGACGTCAAAAGACAGGGTCTCATATGATGAGGAACTGCAGAAGCTGGACATAATAACAAAATATGGAGCAGATGCTGTTATGGACCTCTCTACCGGCGGAGCGATACGTGAGCTAAGAAATAAGATGATGAGTAAGTCAAAAATATCTGTAGGAACAGTGCCAATATATGAAGCTGCTGTCAAAGCTGCAGAAGAGCATGGAAGGCTTGCAAAGATGAGCGCTGATGATCTGTTTGATGTTATAGAACAGCATGCAAAGGACGGCGTGGATTTTGTGACAGTTCATTGCGGTATAACAATAAAAACAATTGAAAGGCTTAAAAATGACCAGCGCATACTCGATGTTGTCAGCAGGGGAGGCGCTTTTCTTGTAGAGTGGATTATATACAATAATATGGAAAACCCACTTCTTGAACAATACGACAGACTGCTTGATATCTGCAAAAAATATGATATGACCCTAAGTCTAGGAGACGGTTTTAGACCTGGATGTCTTGCTGATTCTACAGACAGGAGCCAGATAGAAGAGCTGTTAACACTCGGAGAACTCAGGGATGCCGCACTTGCGCATGGAGTGCAGGCGATTATCGAAGGACCAGGTCATGTGCCGCTTAACCAGGTTGAGCTGAATATAAAACTCCAGAAGGAGATTTGCAAAGGAGCGCCATTTTACGTGCTTGGTCCTTTGGTGACAGACTTGGCTATGGGATATGATCATATATCATCAGCTATTGGCGGAGCGATAGCAGGTGCAGCAGGAGCAGACTTCCTCTGCTATGTAACACCTGCTGAACATATAAGGCTTCCGGACTTAGAAGATGTTAAAGAGGGTGTTATAGCATCAAGAATAGCAGCTCATGCTGCTGACATAGCCAAGGGGGTTCCTGGCGCCATACAGAAAGATATCAGGATGGCAGAATGCAGGCGCGATCTGGACTGGGAAGGCCAGATTAATCTCAGTTTTAATCCGGACAAGGTCAGAGAGTGGAGAGGACAGACACCGCCCGCACTATCTGAGGTATGCAGCATGTGCGGTGAATTCTGTGCAATAAAGACTGTAAGAAGGGCATTTGGGAAAGAGGAGTGATGTATAATATGACTGATGCAGCTCACAGATAATGCTATAAAAATTCTAGAAGCCCGTTATCTGCTCAGAGATGAAAAGGGCGGGCTGATCGAGACGCCTGACCAGATGTTCAGGCGCGCATCAGCAACTGTAGCATCATCAGAGATTAATTATAAAAATGACGAAGCTGAGTGGGAAGATAAGTTTTTTGATCTTTTATCATCTCTTAGATTTCTTCCAAATTCACCAACGCTAATAAATGCTGGCAAGCATTTAGGACAGCTTGCAGCATGTTTTGTCCTTCCGCTAGATGACTCGATGAACAGCATCTTTGATACACTCAAAAATGCAGCGCTCATACTTCAGAGCGGCGGAGGCACAGGGTTCTCATTTTCTCACTTAAGGCCAAGGTCTGACACAGTCAAATCAACAGGCGGCATAGCCAGCGGTCCAGTATCTTTCATAAAGGTTTATAACACAGCTACAGAAGTGATCAAACAGGGAGGCGCACGCAGGGGCGCCAACATGGGTGTGTTGAGTGTTAGTCATCCAGATATAATTGAGTTTGTCCGCGCTAAAAGAGAGCATAATCATCTCGAGAACTTCAACATATCTGTTGCTGTTACTGATGAGTTTATGGATGCACTAGCCAGAGATGACTACTATCAACTGATAAATCCACGCACAAATGAAAAAAAAGCGATTATTTCGGCGAAAGAGATTTTTGACGAGATTGTGCTGAGTGCATGGGAGACAGGAGATCCGGGCCTGTTATTTGTTGACAAAATGAACAGAGCTAATCCTACTCCTCATATCGGCACATTTGAGACTACCAATCCGTGCGGTGAACAGCCGCTGCTTCCATTTGAAGCATGCGTATTAGGATCTCTGAATCTCTCGGCATTTGTAAAAAACCAGGCTGTTGATTATGAATCTCTAGGTTGCGATATAACTACAGCTGTCAGGTTTCTTGATGATGCGATCGACGCCAGCGAGTATCCTCTTAAAGAGATAGAGCATATGCACAAGGGCAACAGAAAGATTGGGCTTGGAGTTATGGGCTGGGCTGATATGCTTGTGATGCTTGGCATCCCATACGACAGCAAAAAAGCTTTTTTGACAGCCAGAGAGATTATGGGCTTTATAAACAGAAAGTCAAAACAGGCATCAGCAGATCTGGCAATGGAGCGCGGAGTATTTCCTAACTTCAAGGGTTCAATCTATGATTCTCCATCTATGCCAAGAGTAAGGAATGCTACGACAACCACGATAGCTCCTACAGGCTCGTTGTCTATAATAGCAGACTGTTCAAGCAGCATTGAGCCTATCTTCTCTCTTGCATACAAAAGGCATGTGATCGACTCTGAATTAATCGAGGTGAATAAATATTTCCTTGCAGCAGCAAGAAAATATGGTTTTGATAAAGATGAAATAATGGATCAGGTCATGCGTAAAGGCAGCTGCAGAGGTGTAAACGGCATTCCTTCAGAAATCAAAAAGATATTCAGGACAGCACATGAGATTAAACCTCTTGATCACATAGAGATGCAGGCAGCTTTTCAGGAGTATACCGACAATGCTGTATCAAAGACTCTGAATCTTCCACACAGCGCAAGCAAAGAGGACGTTGCAGAGGCATTTTTGCTTGCCTATTCCAAAGGATTAAAAGGCATAACAATATTCAGATACGGATCAAAGAAGGGCACGCTATCTCACGGCAGGGAGAGTGAATGACAAATCTTATAATTAAAAAGTGCATAACAGCTTTTATTCTGCCGCCGGGTATTTTTATATCTATACTTATGTTAATCTCGATCATCTTTTTTGTAAGGAAGAGATTCAAACCTGCATTTATATCTATGTTCTTGTTTATCACACTATGGATATTTAGCATATTTCCTACCGCAGACATACTTTTAAAAGGACTCGAATCCGGTTATTCAATTCCGATAAATCCCAAGGGTGATCTCATAGTGCTGCTTGGCGGAGGTGTCATAGAAGACGCTCCTGATATTACAGGCATAGGGGTACCTTGTTCTGAATTTTATGCAAGGATTATAGCTGCTGTCAGACTTCAGAAGATGCTGAATGTTCCTGTTTTGATCTCTGGCGGAAAGGTTTTTAATTCCAATCCCGAGGCTCTAATAGTAAAGCGATTTCTTATTGATCTGGGCGTTCCTGCACCAAAGATATATATAGAAGATGAGAGCAGAGATACGCTTGAAAATGCACTCAACACAAAGACAATTATAATTAAATACGGATTCAAAAATCCGCTGGTTGTAACGACAGCTCTGCATATGAGAAGGGCAGAACTCTGTTTTCAAAAAGCTGGACTTAAGATAAAACCTTACCCTGTAGGTTTTAAGACACTACAAGGCAGACCGTATAGATGGTATAATTTTTTACCACATGCGGATAATATGGAAAATATATCAGCAGCAATGCATGAATATATAGGTTATCAATTTTATAAAATGGTTTATTAGGAGGGATTTTATGATATTGGGAGTTAATGTAGATCATGTTGCGACAATCAGACAGGCTAGAAGAGGTACCGATCCTGATCCTGTAATGGCTGCGCCGCTTGCTATACTTGGCGGATCTGACGGGATAACCATTCATTTAAGAGAAGACAGACGGCATATCAATGACCGCGATCTTAGAATGATGAGAGAGATTGTTACAACTGAACTTAATCTCGAAATGGCAGCTACTGATGAGATGATCAAGATAGCTATAAAGACCAAACCGGATCTTGTCACTCTTGTTCCTGAAAAGAGAGAGGAGTTGACAACTGAGGGCGGATTGGATATGAAGAGGCAGTCTAATAATCTTAAAAGGGCAATATCTAGACTTCACAGGGCTGGAATCCCTGTGAGCCTTTTTATAAATCCAGACAGAAATGATATATCTCTTGCGCAAGCTGCAGGCGCTGATATGGTAGAAATACATACAGGTCTCTATTCAAACACAAAAGGCGATAAGCAGGTAGGTGAGCTCGCCAGAGTTATTGATGCCGCAGCCGCAGCAAATAATTATGATCTTATGGTTAATGCAGGCCATGGACTAAATTATTTCAATGTTTCATCAATAGCTTCTATCCCCGATATCAGAGGGCTTTATATAGGGCACAGCATAATCTCAAGAGCAGTATATATCGGACTTGAAAGGGCTGTTTCTGAGATGAAGGCGCTGATAAACAAGGCATTACTCGGCAGTCTTGTTGAGTAGAGATTTCCAGCTATAAAACAAGAAGTTTTTTCAGTGATCCACAAATATCAGTTTGTCTGTCTCGAACCCGAGCGCTTTTGCTTTTGCGATGAGGATGCTTTTCAGCTCGTTGTCAATTTTTTGTGTTCGCGCAAGAATCCATAGATATGATCTGTCAGGACCGCAGACCAGAGAGTATTGATAGTTTTTGTGGTCGAGCTCAAAGATTACATATGCTCCATAAAAAGGTCCGAAGAATGATACCTTTAGGTGACCGATGTCAGGACTTTTAACAAAGTATGCCTTGCCTTTTGCTTCTTTCCATTTGTTGCCTTTTTCTGAATATCCTCGATTTATAACCTTCACACTGCCATCATCAAGAAGGCTGTAGTCAGCGGATACTTTAGAGAGACCTCGTTCGAAAGAGTGGTCTAACCGCGCTATCTCGTACCAACGGCCAAGATATTTTTCAAGCACAAAATTTTCAACAGGCTTTATATTTTCTGGTATGCCTATACAGCTGCCAAGAAGCATACATAGAGCAGAAACAGCTCGTTTTGCGACAGTTTTATAAAACGATCTTGTTTTCATATGCATAATGTTCTCAATTGATATTATATATGATCAAAAATGTCGGCGCTAATTTTATTGATATTTCGACAAATAAAATAAGTAATCAACCATTAGCTGACTTTAACAGCTTTAGCCCATCATAAAGAAGCATTGATGCAAGAGAAACAAGCAACAGACCTAAAAATCGCATTGTGTAGACATATATTTTGCCTTTGAAAAAATCTTTAGACCTGCCTAATAATATTGCGATCATTATTTTAGATCCAACAAGAAAGAGATAAAAGCTTATTGTGAAACTCAAAAATGCGCAAATGCCTTGATTTATCGCTTTTGTCATAATCGGACCGCCTACGCTAAGCCAGAAGATATAAGGACTAGGGTTCAGGATATTAGCGAGCATACCCTTACTCAGTGAGCGTTCTGCTGTTGTATTTACATCAATATTCAAGCTCTTTGACTTGAAACATTCATAAGCCATATACGACAGAAAGATGCAGCCGGAAATTGAAATGAACCCTAGTATGGCATCTGACCCAGAAATTTTTGACATTAGAAACATTGCTGCAATTATGATTGGTAGGTCAGTAAGAATGGGTGCTACGGCTATTTTAATTCCGGATTTAACTCCATGTCTGAGTGTTTCTGATATTACTAGCGCAAAAAGCGGGCCCGGAGTAAACCCTGAGGACAGGCCGATCAGTGTACCAAGTGTTAAAAAATATACCATCATGCATCTTATCTGATGGGATTAATGTTGTCAAACCAGTAGCTGTACTTCTTGCATAGCATATGAAGTGACAGTATAATGTTAAATATTTATATAAAGAGGCTATGCAAATCAGGAGATACAATGATTCTTGGAATAGGCACAGACATTGTTGAGATCAAGAGGATTAAGCACGCGATTGCGCGCTGGGGCAACAGGTTAGTTGAAAGGATCTTTAGCCCAAGGGAGATAGAGTATTGCTACTCAAAGAGCGAACCTTCAACTCACTTTGCAGCACGCTTTGCAGCAAAAGAGGCATTGATAAAGGCGATTGGAACAAGCTCAATAGGTTCAGGTGCTGCTTATTCGTTAAAAAATATAGAGGTCTCAAACAGCCAATCCGGCGCTCCAATGCTTGTGCTGAAGCCGGGTATTATAGATCAGGATAAATATGAGGGGTCACTTCGACTGCATCTGACACTTACGCATGAGCGTGAATATGCCTGCGCCTTTGTTGTTCTTGAAACAAATCGATAATAAAAGGTATAATTTCAATCTTGAAAATCAAGAACCACTTCAACAAAAGTCTCGTGCTTTCAATCAATTAATAATATAGAAGGAGGGTTCGGGTGAGAATAATAGTTTTTGTAAAACAGGTTCCCGATACCGCTGAAGTAAAGATCAATCCAGAGACAAATACACTTGTGCGCGAAGGTGTTCCAAGTATTATAAACCCATATGATGTCCATGCTCTTGAGGCTGCTCTACAGATACGCGACCATAAGGGCGGAAAGGTGATTGTTGTGACTATGGGTCCACCGCAGGCTGAAGATGCTCTCAGAGAGGCTGTATCCATGGGTGCGGATGAGGTCTTTCTGGTATCAGATAGGGCATTTGCCGGGGCTGACACATGGGCAACTTCCTATGCTTTATACAGGGCTGCGGAGAAGATCGGTTTTGACATCATACTGTGCGGTAAACAGGCTATAGACGGAGATACAGCGCAGGTTGGTCCAGAGACCGCAGAGTTTCTTAACATACCGCATATCTCTTACATCAGAAAAATTGAGGATGTGTCTGAAAGCTCCATAAAGGTACAGAGGCTGATGGACGACGGTTACGATATTGTTGAATCATCGCTTCCTCTGCTTATGACAGTTGTTAAAGAGATTAATACCCCTAGACTCCCATCTTTGAAGGGCAAGATGGCTGCAAAGAAGGCTGTTATAAATAAGCTTGATCTCGAGGCTCTCGGGGGCAAAGAAATAGAGGCCAATGTAGGACTTAAGGGATCACCTACACAGGTCAGAAACATCTTTGCTCCGAAGTGCCAGGTCCAGAAGCGCGAATTGAGCGGAACACCAGAAGAGCAGGTGGCAGCTCTTGTTCAGGATTTAAGGAGGATAAGATGCGCATAGTTGTTATCTCTGACAAATGTGTTTCATGCGGAGTATGCGTTGATTCATGTCCGTTTTCAGCCATAGAGATGAGAGATGAGAAAGCGTTTATTACTGAAGGATGCCAGTTCTGCAGGGCATGTATGAGTGTATGTCCGGCAGGCGCAATTGTTGAGAAGGCAGAAGAGGGAGATGCAAAAACTGTAGCAGACCTTTCTGCATATAGTGGTGTATGGGTGTTTGCTGAGCAGCGCGAAGGGAAGATATCCGGAGTGTCTTATGAACTGCTCGGAGCCGGCAGACGTCTCGCAAATGACAGGGGCACATATCTTGCGGCTGTTCTTCTCGGCGGTACAGTTGAGCATACGGATGATCTTATAAAATGGGGCGCTGAGAAGGTTTATCTCTGCTCTGACCCTATACTTGAAAAGTTTAATGATGAGCCTTATTCACAGGCAATGATATCTTTGATACAGCAGTACAAGCCGGAGATAGTGCTTGCCGGAGCCACGCCTATTGGCCGTTCATTTATTCCCAGAGTTGCTGCATCACTGCGCACTGGGCTGACTGCTGACTGCACATCACTGGAAATTGACAAAGAATCAGGCAATCTTCTGCAGGTGCGGCCTGCTTTTGGCGGCAACATCATGGCAACAATACTCTGCCCAAACCACAGGCCTCAGATAGCTACTGTAAGACCAAGGGTTATGAAGAGAGACGAGTATGATGAGTCCAGGAAGGGTGAGATTATAAATGTGGATCTTCCTTCTCTCACAACAAGAACCAAGGTACTTGATACAGTGAAAGAGGTGTCTGAATGCATGCTCAACCTGCAGGAAGCAGAGGTGATAGTTGCCGGCGGTCGAGGAATGGCAGACCCCAAAGGATTCAAGATGCTCGAAGAACTTGCGGAATTATTGGGCGGCGCTGTTGGAGCATCGAGGGCAGCTGTTGATGAAGGCTGGGTATCGTACAGCCACCAGGTAGGCCAGACAGGCAAAACTGTATGTCCAAAAATCTATATTGCATGCGGCATATCAGGTGCAGTGCAGCATATGGTAGGCATGCAGTCATCAGACATGATAATAGCTATAAACAAAAATCCAGAGGCTCCAATATTCAGTGCCGCAACTTACTACATTGTTGGCGATGTGAACGAGATAGTTCCTATGATGATTAAACAGCTTAAAGAGGCGAGCCAATCATGAAAATAGCATTCGTATTCCCAGGGCAGGGCTCGCAGTCAGTAGGCATGGGCAAGGATCTTTTTGAAAACCTTGAGGCTGTAAAAAGTTTGTATTCTGTTGCTTACGAGATGCTTGATTATGATCTTGCAGAGCTCAGCTTTGACGGACCTGCTGAAGAACTTAATAAGACCTCAAAAACACAGCCATGCCTGCTCACAGCCAGTGTAGCTGCTCATGTAGCCCTTGTCGGCAAGGGGATAATGCCTGATGCAGTAGCAGGCCACAGTCTTGGTGAATACTCTGCACTGGTTGCTGCCGGAAGCATAGCATTCAGAGATGCTGTAAGGCTTACGGAGCAGAGAGGAATGATCATGCAGGATGCCGTTCCTGAAGGCAAAGGGCTTATGGCAGCTATTTTAGGACTGGACAGAAAAATACTAGATGAGATATGCGCTAATATAACATCAGGTTATGTGGCAGCAGCAAACTATAACTGCCCCGGGCAGATTGTTATATCGGGAGAAAGGGAAGCTGTAGAGGAAGCGATGGCGAGAGCTAAAGATGTTGGAGCAAAGAGAGCTCTGCCGCTTTCTGTAAGCGTGCCGTCTCATTCCAAGCTTATGCTCGAAGCAGGACTAAAATTCAGCAAAGTTCTTGATACCACAACCATAAGGAATGCATCAGTATCTTTTGTTAACAATACAGACGCAAAGTTCGTCTCCAATGCAGATGAGATAAAAGATTCGCTGGTCAGGCAGATGAGCCAGTCTGTACTTTGGGAAGATTGTGTGTCTGAGCTGATAAAATCAGGGGTCGATGTTTTTATAGAGATGGGGCCGGGTAAGGTACTCTCGGGATTGATCAAGAGAATAGACAGCAGCGTTAAGTTGTTTAATGTTGAGAATATGGAGTCGCTCGAAAATACGGCTGCTGATATAAATAGTCTGAAATAAAATAAGTATAAGGAGTTTGTTATGAACAGCAGAGTTTCTGTAATAGGAGCGGGCAATGTCGGGGCATCTCTTGCTCAGATGATTGTTCAGTCAGGGATTTCTGACTGCGTACTGTTTGATATTATGGAGGGTGTGCCACAGGGCAAGGCGCTCGATCTTTCTGAAGCTTGTCCTTTATGGAGTTCAGCATCATCAATTAAAGGTACAAGCAGTTATGAGGATACAGCAGAGTCTGATGTTGTAATAATAACAGCAGGATTTCCAAGAAAGCCCGGCATGAGCAGAGATGATCTTCTGACAGCAAATGCCGAGGTTGTTTCAACCGTTGCACAGAATGCAGCAAAGTATTCTCCAGATGCTGTATTTATAGTCGTAACAAATCCTATGGATGTAATGACACAAGTTGCATTTGTGAAATCAGGATTCAAGCATGAAAAAGTTATAGGAATGGGAGCTATACTCGATTCAGCCAGGTTCAGGACATTTGTTGCATGGGAGCTTGGAGTGTCTTGTCAGGATGTTGAGGCGCTTGTTTTGGGAGGCCATGGAGATCTTATGGTTCCTATGCCCAGATTCACAACTGTAAAGGGAGTGTCGATAACAGAGCTGCTCAGCGCAGACAGAATAGATGCGCTTGTTCAGAGAACCAGACAGGGAGGAGCAGAGATCGTTGTCCTTTTAAAGACAGGCAGCGCTTATTATGCTCCGGCTGCATCAGCATTTGAAATGGTTAAGTGTATACTTCTGGATGAAAAGAGGATGCTTCCATGCGCTGCATATCTTAATGGCCAATATGGAGTAAATGGCTACTATGCCGGAGTGCCTGTTGTGCTTGGAAGATCAGGAGTCGAAAAAATAATAGAACTTAAGTTTAATGAACAGGAGATCGCGGATTTTGATAAGTCGATAAAATCTGTTCAGGAACTTGTTCAGAAACTTGGTATATAAATATCATCAGGAGGGAACATGGAGAGAACTTTATCGATTATTAAACCGGATGGAGTAAAGAAAAATGTAATCGGACAGATTATCAGCAGGTTCGAAAAGAGCGGACTGAGAGTAGCTGCAATGAAGAAGGTATGGCTTTCAAAAAAGGAAGCAGAAGGTTTTTATATTGTTCACAAAGAGAGGCCTTTTTACAGCAGCCTTACAGAGTTTATGTCTGAGGGTCCGGTTGTCGTTATGGTTCTTGAGGGCGAAAATGCCATTTCCAAAAACAGGGAGATAATGGGAGCCACAAACCCTGCCAATGCAGCAGAAGGTACAATCAGAAAAGATTTTGCAGAGAGCGTTGAGCGCAATACAGTTCATGGCTCAGACTCGCCAGAATCAGCTGCTTTTGAGATCTCTTACTTTTTTGCAGCTACAGAGATACTTTAATATTTTATCAATCATGCCGCTGCGGCATTAATGTCCGCAGCGGCTCTTTTGTGTATTTCCGGCTCCAAAAAGGATAAAATATAATATGTGGCTAAGGCTATTTAACTATTTTAAAGCTGTAAGGTCATTTATATATGCCCTTACAGCATTTCTCTGTATTGTCTTTATAATTATTTTTTCAGGAATATACAAAAAAAGCCACGATCTTATTATAAATGTAATGTATGAACAGGCAGAGTCATATTTTAATCTTATTGTAAAAACCAGAGCATGGAATGCAAACAGCGGTGGAGTCTATGTAATAAAGGACAGAGATGTAGAGTCCAATCCATATCTTGAAAAGCTAGGCATAAAGCCGGACATAAATTGCGAAAACGGCATTAGACTCACAATGCGAAATCCTGCAATCATGACAAAAGAGATATCAAGGCTTATGGAGAGCAGCGGCGTAACATTCCATATAACAAGTCTTAAGCTTATTAATCAGGAAAATGCTCCTGATGAATTTGAAAAGCAGTCTCTCAGGAGATTTGAAAAGGGCGAAAAAAAAGTATGGCAGATAGACAGAAAAGGCGATACTCCTCTTTTTCGTTATATGGCGCCGCTCTATATAGAAAACTCATGTCTTGCATGCCATGCTAATCTTGGCTACAAGTTTGGAGATATACGCGGCGGAATCAGCGTTAACATACCGATAAAACGGATTGATGCCCAGCTTAAAAACAGCCGGAATATTCTTATTCTGACTGCTTTTGGCACAATGGTTCTGATTATTACTGTCATCTATTTTATGTCGCGTACACTGGTGCTTAGGCTGGAAGACGCAAGGCAGAAGATGAGGAGGCAGGCGCTTGTTGATGAGCTTACGCAGGTTTATAACCGCAGATTTCTGATGAAAAAGCTAAAAAGCGAATTTGACCGAAGCTTGCGATATGAAAGCAGGCTGAGTCTCATAATGATAGATATTGATCACTTCAAAAATATCAATGATACCTTTGGGCATCTTTTTGGGGATGTTGTGCTTTTAAGAGTTGCACAGATAATTCAGGCAAATCTGAGAGGCTATGATGTGCTGGCAAGATACGGCGGCGAAGAGTTTGTAATAGTATGCCCTGACTCTACAGTGGATGAGGCCAATGCCGTTGCTGAGCGAGTTAAGGAAAAGATCACAAAAGAGGTTATTACAGATGGAGCGCACAAAGCTTCACTTACCGTCAGTTTTGGTGTTACTGAACGACGTTTGGATGACACGCTTGATACATTGCTTTCGAGGGTTGACACAGCCCTATATCAGGCTAAAAATACAGGCAGGGACAGGATAGTAATTTTATAGGAGACTTCAAAATATGGCATACACTGATCTTAGGGCATTTATCACTAAGCTTGAACAAAATGGACTGTTGCACAGGGTAAAGACTGAGGTTGATCCCATACTCGAAATATCAGAGATAACAGACAGAATGTGCAAGAGCCCTGGCGGCGGTAAGGCGCTCTATTTTGAAAAGGTGAAAGGTTCCGAATTTCCTGTGGTTACCAATATCTTCGGTTCATTCGATAGAATGAGCCTTGCGCTAGAGGTGGATAATCTCGATGATGTTGCAGCGCGTATTCAGAAGCTTCTGGATCAGTCTCCGCCAAAAACGCTGATCGAGAAGCTTGCTATGCTTCCAAAACTGATGGAGTTTTCTCAATATCTGCCTCGCACTGTCAATGCTGCTCCGTGTCAGGAAGTGATAGAAAAGAATAATCCTGACCTCTCAAAATTTCCGATACTAAAATGCTGGCCTTCCGACGGACAGCCTGGTGATGAGGGGAGGTTTATCACATTTCCGATGGTATTCACAAAAGATCCAGAAACAGGCAGGCCCAATTGCGGCATGTACAGAATACATGTCTATGACAAGACAACTACCGGCATGCATTGGCACATTCATAAAGACGGCGCAAGGCACTATGACAAATACAAAGCCATCGGCAAGAGAATGCCTGCTGCAATAGCAGTTGGATCTGATCCATCAGTAATTTATGCTGCAACCGCTCCGCTGCCTGAAAGCGTCGATGAGATGTTGTTTGCAGGATTTCTCAGAAAGAAACCTGTAGATATGGTCAAGTGCGTGACATCAGATATTGAAGTTCCTGCAAATTCAGAGCTCGTAATCGAGGGCTACATAGAGCCTGGCGAGACAAGGATCGAAGGCCCATTTGGAGATCATACAGGCTTTTATTCGGCAGCTGATCTTTACCCGGTATTTCATGTAACTTGTATTACACATAAAAAGGATATGATCTATCCTGCAACTATAGTTGGCAAGCCTCCTATGGAAGACTGCTATATGGCAAAGGCAACAGAGCGCATATTTCTGCCTTTGCTAAAGCTCGACTTTCCAGAGATAGTTGATATCCATTTGCCAATGGAGGGTGTGTTTCATAATGCAGTTCTTGTCTCTATCAAAAAAAGCTACCCGGGTCACGCAAAGAGGGTAATATACGGATTCTGGGGCAAAGGACAGATGATGTTTGCAAAGCTGATCATTGTGCTTGATGATGATGTCGATGTGCAGGACCTTTCATACTCTGCATGGCGTGTGCTTAATAATGTTGACTGGCGGAGGGATGTGATAATTGCTGAAGGCCCGCTTGATGATCTTGACCATGCAGCGAACTTTCCGCGTTACGGATCTAAAATGGGTATAGATGCTACAAGAAAAACCAAAGAAGAAGGAATGATGCGTGACTGGCCTGAAGAGCTTTATATGTCTAATGAAATTAAAGCGCTTGTAGATAAAAGATGGAAAGAATATGGATTTTAGGATTGAAGAAATTTAGCGATAGAGATATATTATACATGAAGCGCGCCTTGCGCCTCGCAAAAAAGGGCTGCTTCACAGCGAGTCCCAACCCGATGGTCGGCGCTGTCATCGTAAAAAACAACAAAATCATTTCAGAAGGGTTTCATAAAATGCCTGGCGCTCTTCATGCTGAGGCTGCTGCGCTTGCACTGGCCGGGCCAAAGGCAAAAGGCGCTGCCATGTATGTTACCCTCGAACCATGCTGCCACACTGACAAAAAGACTCCTCCATGCACACGCGCGATTATTGCATCAGGCATAAAAAGAGTTTATGTTGCGATGCAGGACCCGAATCCTAAAGTATCTGGAAAAGGTATGCGCGAGCTCGCGGAAAATGGTATTGATGTGATATCAGGAGTACTTGAATCTGATGCAAGAAAGCTGAATGAGGCTTATTTCAAATACATAACTACGGGTATGCCATTCGTGATTCTCAAGACCGCAATGACGCTTGACGGAAGAATAGCAGATGCACAAGGAGATTCTAAATGGATAACTTCTGAAAAGTCCAGAATCCTTGTTCACAGAATCAGGAGCAGTGTAGATTTTCTTTTAACTGGCGTTGGCACTGTGCTTGCAGACAACCCATGCTTTACTTCAAGAATAAAAGGCGGCCGCAATCCAAAGCTAATTATCATAGATCCAGAGCTTAGAACGCCTATGAATTTTAGTGTCTGCAAAACTGTGGTAAATACAACATTTGTTGTCAGAAGATCATCTGTGCCTCAAGAGAGAATGCAAAGGTTTATTGATGCAGGATTTTCTGTTCTGAAATTCGACTCTGAAGTTCTAGAGATAAAGTGGCTGCTCAAAAAGCTCGGTGAGTCAGGAATATCATCTGTAATGATAGAGGCTGGTTCAAGGTTGAATGCTCATGCAGTTTCACAGGGAGTGGTGGACAAGTTTTTAATATTTGTGGCGCCCAAAATTCTTGCTGATTCAAAAGCTATGTCAGTATTTGAGTCCGGAGTATTCAGGCCGATCAGCGAGGCATTCAGGCTTCGTAATACAAGACTAAAGAGAGTTGGTTCTGACTTTTTAATTGAAGCCTATCCTGACTTTAAACCTACTGATTGATCTGCTATACTGCTGATATGACAGGCTCGTTATATATACATATTCCGTTCTGTCTTTCGAAGTGCAACTATTGCGATTTTAATTCTATCCCCTTTAAACAGCAGCTTGCTGATAGATATATTCATGCTCTGATCACCGAGATAAAGAATCAAAGCAAGGATGCTCCACTGATAAATACTGTGTACATTGGCGGAGGAACGCCCACAATCCTTGATCCGAGCCAGATACAAAAGATTATTCAAAAGATCAGACAGAACTATAATATCTCTGATGATGCAGAGATAAGTATTGAGGCAAACCCGGGTACTCTTGACAGAACAAAACTGGAATCATTTATCATCTCAGGGATCAACAGGATTAGTATTGGGGCGCAGTCCTTTATTGACGATGAGCTTGCATTTATGGGTAGAAGACATACGGCTTTGATTATAGATATTTCTGTTTCATATGCAAGAGAAGCCGGCTTTACAAACATATCACTTGATTTGATCTACGGGCTTCCAAAACAAAAGGTTCAGCAGTGGAAAGATAATATAGCAAAGGCCATTTTACTTAAACCAGACCATATTTCCACTTATGAGCTTACAGTCGAAAATGGTACGCCTTTAGCTCATGACATTATAAATGGTAAATATACTATGCCGGACGAAGATGATATATCTGAAATGTACTATTGCGGTATAGATGCGCTGTCAGCTGCAGGATATATTCAATATGAAATCTCTAATTTTGCAAAACCCGGGTATGAGTGCAGACATAATATTAACTATTGGAATAGGGGTGAGTATATTGGAGTTGGTTCCGGAGCACACTCTTTTTGCAGTGGAGTCAGGCGGTCAAATACCAGAGATATTAAAAAATATTGTGAGTTAATAGAAACATCATCAGACGCATATGAGGATCAGGAGATTATTGATGAAAAAGGCGCACTTAAAGAGATTATATTCCTCGGCCTTAGAAAGTGTGAAGGTATAGACCTTTCGGTTCTGCCTAATGAGGTTTCAGAAAAAATAAAAAAGGCTGCTTCTGATCTTGTCAGAAGCAGCCTCGTCTGTTTTGAAGATGAAAGAATGAAGCTGACTCAGAAGGGGTTTATTCTGAGCAGCGAGGTTATTGTCCGGGTATTGTCAGGTATTGAGTAACCTTGCCCCTTTTTATAAGCGCAAGTACATCTTTACCTTTTGGTAATTTCTTTGCCTCTGTCATAAATTCCTTTGAGTTCGTTACGGGTATTCTATTGATCTCCATAATTATATCTCCAGGAGTAAGAATGCCGAGCGCTGTACTGTTGTTCTCAATCTTTACGACAAGCACACCTTTTATCTTTCTGCCGAGATTTAGATCGGTTACAATCTCATCAGTTATGTCCTGAACATGTACACCGCTGAGGCTGTTTGATACAGCCTGTGGCACTGACTGGGTCTCTCCTTCCTCTGCAGGCAGTTCTCCTATTACAACAGGCACAGCAACAGCGCTGCCGTTTCTGAGTACTGTAAGCTTAACCTGAGTGCCGGGAAGTGTGGCTGCTACCAGGTTTCTCAGCGTTAGTGCGTTTGATATCTGTTTGCCGTCATACTTTGAAAGTATATCGCCTCTCTTGAGGCCGGCCTTTTCCGCGGGGCTGTTGTCCACTATGTCGGCAAGAAGCACTCCGGAGTCTTCCTTGATACTGAACTGCTTTGCAAGCTCAGGAGTTAGAGCCTGTATCTGAACACCGAGCCAGCCTCTTACGACTCTGCCCTGGTTAATTATGCTGTTCATAACATTTTTAGTCATATTTGATGATATAGCAAAACCTATACCTTGGTACCCGCCGCTTGTGCTGAATATTGCTGTGTTCAGGCCTACCAGTTCACCCTTAGTATTAACTAGCGCTCCGCCGGAGTTTCCGGGATTTATGGCTGCGTCTGTCTGTATAAAATCCTCATAGTCAGTTATGCCTATTCCTGATCTGCCTAAAGCGCTTATAATGCCCATTGTAATTGTTTGACTAAGACCGTAAGGATTTCCGACAGCCAGCACAACTTGTCCAACCTTAAGCTGGTCAGAGTCGCCCCATTTCAGTGTGGGCAGGCTCTTCTCTTCAATCTTGATTACTGCTATATCACTTCTTGAGTCCATGCCAACAATTCTACCTCTGTATTCTTTATTGTCGTCGAGGCGGACTATAATGTCATCTGCGCCTTCGATTACATGACTGTTTGTGAGTATGTATCCGTCAGCAGTGGCTATTATCCCTGAACCGAGGCTTGTAACCTTTCTCTTTTGTGTTGGCTGTTCCCTAAAAAAAGGGTTTGAAAAAGGGAATACAGGAGTTTTTACTGTTCTTGTAGTAGAAATATTTACAACTGATGGCTTTACCTTTGCAGATATCTCTGCCAGAGCCTCACCAAATTTGGATAGCACAGTTGCTCCTGCCTCATCTTTTTCCGCACCGCTTAGATGTGAAGGCGCTGAGAGCAAAAAAAATGTTCCTATGATGAAAATAACTGATGATAACCTGAATAAAAGATTTTTCACAGAATGCCTCCTGGTGGACAAGAATTAAGTGATATGCTTTACTTCAAATTTTAGAATGCGGTTGCTCTTTTTTTCAACCTTGTATCTTTCATCCAGCCTGTGGCCGGCAATCCAGACGATCTCATTTTTATTTATTATCAAAGGGACTGCGTCTCTTTCATCTCTGGGCAGTTTGATGTCAACAAAAAAGTCTTGTAGTTTTTTCCTGCTGCCCAGACCCAGAGGATAGAATATATCGCCAGAAGCCCTTCGACGAATTATTAAAGGCCATTTAATTTTGTCTGCATCCACGCATGCTATATTTTTGGTTTTGATTTCAAGCTCATCATATTCATCTCTGGTTATCATCTTTGTTTTCATAATGAGTGATGCTTCTTTTATGATAATCTCTGAAGGCTTATCCAAAGTTTGTTCAATAATTGCTGACGGCTGCTCGGATGTTAGCAGCAGAGTTGAGTAGCCCTTTATAACTCTTAAGCCGCCTGGAAGGAAAATTCTATCACCTGCGCAGCCATTTTTGATCAATTTAATAATATCTTCAATATGAAGAAAATTTATTCCGCGCAGGGATCTTGTCTCGTCAACAGCTCGTCTTATAAGTCTGCGGAGCAGGGCGGTATGCATAGACTCGAGCGGCATAAGCAACAGCTCAATTTTTGAGGATGTTTTTGCACGTATAAGGGTCATCAGGCTTTTGGTCACCTGTACCTCAAAATATTTTTCCTCGTCCCTGAATATGTCGACAGTACGGTTGATAGTCTGCAGCAGGTTCGGATTTATCTTTTTCAGGGCAGGCATAACCCTGGCTCTTATGCGGTTGCGTGTATATACATCTTTTAGGTTGGATGAATCTATCACAAAGTTGAGATTGCATCTGTTGAGTTCAGCCATAATCTCTTCTCTGGATGTCTCTATCAAAGGCCTTATTATATTCCCCCGCTTGGCAGGAATGCCTGACATCCCTGATGATCCGCTGCCGCGGAGTATACGCATTATGATTGTTTCTGTCTGATCGTCAGAATTATGTCCAAGAGCGATTTTATTGGCATTTATAAGCAGTGCATACTCTTGGAACAGTGCGTATCTCATTTCACGCGCTGCCTCGTGAAGATTCATCTTGTCTTCTTTGGAGCAGTTTTTTAGATCAATTGATGCGGTCTCAAAAGGCATATCAAGACCATTACAGAATTTTTGACAGAATGACATCTCATTTTCAATCTCATCTGGCCTCAGTCCGTGATTTATGTATATCGCGCTTATTCTGATCTTTAGATCATTTTTAAGCATATGCATGACATGGGCTAGGCATGTTGAGTCCGGACCGCCAGAAAGACCGATGAGCAGGTGGTCACCTGGAACTATCAAACTGTGTTTTTTTATTGTCTCTAAAACCTGGCTGGTTATCATTATCAGTAATTATAACTTATGCAGATGTGTCTGGATCAGTTATTAACTTTTTTTACATATTAATAATTGCATAAGAAGAGGGCTTCCGCATTGGCGGAAGCCCTCTTCTTATTATGTAAATATGTCTAGTTTTTGTTTTTTGCAGCATCCTTTATGATGCACTGGCCTATTACATTTCGTTGTATCTGGTTAGTGCCTTCGTATATCTGGAGTATCTTTGCGTCGCGCATCATTTTTTCAACAGGATACTCTTTCATGTAGCCTGAACCGCCCATCACCTGCAGAGCGTCTGTAGTTACTCTCATTCCTACATCTGTTCCAAATGTCTTGGCCATGGCAGACTCTTTGGATATATCTTTTGATCCGCTGTCAGCCATTCTGGATACTGAGTATATGAGAGCCCTTGCAGCTTCTATCTGTATAGCCATATCAGCCAGCATATGCTGAACAGCCTGGAAGCTTATAACTGGATGGCCGAACTGGTGCCTCTGTCTTGCGAATTTTATAGCCTCTTCATAGGCGCCCTGCGCTACTCCGACACCTTGAGCTCCAACTCCTGCCCTGGATTTGTCGAGAGTCTTCATAGCTATGATAAAGCCCATCCCCTCTTTCGCTATCAGGTTATCTTTAGGAATTCTGCAGTTGTCAAAAACAAGCTCTGTTGTTATGGATGCTCTTATTCCCATTTTGTTCTCTTTCTTTCCAAAGGTAAAGCCTGGAGTGCCTTTTTCAACTATAAATGCGGATGCTCCTCTTGCTCCCTTGTTCTTGTCAGTTATGGCAATTACTGTATAAATGTCAGCTGCGCTGCCATTAGTGATCCATTGTTTTGTACCGTTCAGAACATACTCGTCACCATCGAGTTTTGCTGTTGTCTGTATGCCTCCAGCATCACTTCCTGCGTTTGCCTCTGTCAGTCCGAATGCTACGAGCTTTTTACCTGCAGCTATGTCAGGCAAATACTTATTTTTCTGCTCTTCTGATCCAAAGAGAGTGATAGGATATGTGCCAAGGGCATTAGCAGCATATGTTGTCGATACTCCTACACAGACCCTTGAAAGCTCTTCTACTGCTAGACATAGCTCTAAGGAGCCCTTGCCGAGTCCTCCGTACTCTTCTGGTATAAAGAGCCCAAAGAGGTCAGACTGTGCCAGCACCTTCATTATATCCCAAGGGAACTCGCCTTTTTCATCGAGCTCAGCCCTGACAGGCAGCACCCTTTCTTCTGCGATCTGTTTTGCAAGATCACGGATCATCTGCTGCTCTTCAGTCAACAAATAGTCCATCAAATCCTCCTGTGTCTTATTCAATTTTTAGTGTCTGAAATGGTAAGCAAAGACATGCAGACCGCCCAAAGAGTCTTTAGCCTGTTATGTCTATTTCATCTATCAGCAGGCTGGGCGACCCTATATTACCATAAAACCTGAGATCGTCACCAACCATGACAATATTCTTGAAAAGGGTAAGTATGTTGCCTGAGATCATAGCCTCTTTTGCAGGATGTACGATCTCGCCGCTCTCTATCCATAAACCTGAAGCGCCGACAGAAAAGTCGCCTGTCACAGGGTTTGCAGTATGCATGCCCATGGTTTCTGTAACATAAAGGCCTCTGCCCATAACACGGATTAGCTTATTAAAACTGCGTCTATACTCGTCTGTGGTAGGCTCGAGGTACATATTAGAAGGTCCAATCGAAGGCAGAGCAGAGAAGCTGTCTCTTGCAGCGTTTCCTGTTGATTTTGCACCATCTTTTTTTGCGGATTTTGAGTTGTGAAAAAATCCGTTCAGAACGCCTTCTTCGATAATATACTGCCTTGATACAGGCACGCCTTCATCATCAAAAGGCCTGCTTCCTAGCCGTTCGTCAATAAGCCCGTTGTCTATGATGTTTATCTTCTGGTCTGCTACCAGCTCGCCCGTTTTTCCTTCTAGAAGTGATCTATGTTTCTGCACAGCTTCAGCAGATAGCGCAGAGGCGAGTATCTCCAGAAAGTCTACGGCTACTGAACTGTCCAGCAGGACAAACCCTTTCATTGGCTGGATTTTTCGGGAATTCAGGAGCTGTGCTGCTTTAAGAGCAGCTGTTCGTCCTATTGATTCAAAGTTAACATTTTTTAGGAATCTGCTGCCTTGGTAGTCCCATGCCATCTGGCTCTCATTATTTGCTTCTGCTATAGCTGTTATGTAGCCTGAGCAGCCTGTGGATTCGAACTCAGCATCAATGCCTCTGGAATTCACAATCAAGGTTTTGGATGTTGTGAATCCTGCTGCTGCTTTGCGTATCTTCTTAATCCTTGGATCGTGGTCTCTTGCAGCACGTTCAATAGTAATAGCAGCATGAATAGCTTCATCATCTTGTATGTTTGCGACTTCCAGATCGTATATTGCAACCTGCCTGTATTCTGATGAGTCAGGAAGGCAGTTTGCATCGTCCTGTTCTGTAAACTTAGCAGCTTCGATTGCATTTTTTGCTGTTTCTGATGCTGCATTTATATCAGATGAGTAGGCAAATCCAATGCGTTTGTTTTTAAACACCCTTAGTCCGTATCCAGAGGTTACAGATGTATCCAGTGCATTGATCTTTCTATCCTTAACCTCAATGTTAAGACTCTTTGCCCTTTTTGCAAATACCTCTGCTTCATCAGCTCCCAGCCTGAGAGCTTCTTCTAGCAGTTTAAACGCATTTTTTTTATCCATTCGAAACCAGCTGCATGAAGGTGTGTGATTTAGTCCTCATAGTATGTAGCGGATGCAGTTTCAGATTCCCATACAGTTACCGAGGCAACATTAATGCCCTCCGGCAGCCGTTTTTTTAGTGATTCATATATCCATTTAGATATGTTTTCTGACGACGGGTTGATCTCGGTAAATGGAAATATGGTGTTTAGGCATGTGTGATCAAGAGGAGCGATTATGTCGTTTGTTATTTTCCTCAGATCTCCAAAATCTATTGCTATGTCAATGTTGTTAAGTTTATCTGATGTAACAGTCACCTGCACCTTCCAATTGTGGCCATGCATATTTTCGCATTTGCCCTTATATCCGCGCAGCTGGTGCGCAGAGGCAAAATCTGTCTCTATGGTGAGTTCAAACACTGATAGTCTCCTCTTCTAAGCTTTTTTCTTGAATATCGCTAAGTAGGGCAGGTTTCTGTACTTGTTTTCGTAATCAAGCCCGTATCCTACTACGAATTTATTTGGTATCTCGAATCCCTTGTAATCTATAGGCACATCAACCTCTCTGCGCTCTTTTTTGTCCAGAAGCACAGCTATTTTAAGGCTTGAGGGCATGAATGAGAGCAAGCGGTCTCTGATGTAGTTGAGAGATATGCCAGTATCTATGATGTCTTCAATAAGCAGAACATCTTTTCCTGCTATATCTTCCCTTATGTCAGCATGTAGCTTCACCTCTCCGGTTGAGGCGTTTTTTAAGTAGCTTGAGGCTACCATAAAGTCTACCGTAACAGGTACCTGTATCATTCTTATAAGGTCAGCATAAAACATGAATGCTCCCTTTAGTATCCCAATAGCTACGATCTCCTTTCCTATATAATCTCTGGAAATACTGTCTGCCAGTTCAGATATTCTTTTATGGATCTGCTCGGTTGTCAGGTATGGCGTGCCGATTATCATAATAGTAAATCCCCCTTGGATATGTGTCTTATATAATACTTTTATTATGGCTCACATCTCAACTTTTAAATAATTGTAAATAGTTGGATAAACGATAATAGCAATTGATATAATTGCGTAACACTATGTTATTAAAGGCGCAAAATGTCCAGTAAAATTAAGGAATTCCGCTCAAGCAGGGTTTTATGGGACTCAACCAGGCAGCTTTTTAGCGAGGCTGTCGGATGTCTGCCCCATAGCAGGCTACTGATGGACTTTTCGGGCATCGCGCATCTAAGTCCGTTTTCATCTGCACTTTCAGACATACAAGCAGTATTTCAGGAGGTTATTCTGCTTGATGACAAGGTTGGCTGTTACATACCGCCTGATGTGTCCACGCCTGTTGTTTACGCCAAGAAGAACTTTGGTTCTGAGACAGGGCTTTCTATAATAAAAAATTCCATCTTGCCTGTTTTTTTATCAAGGCTTTCCGGCAAAGGTCTCGGATATTCCACGCTCGTAGCAAACTTTCTGCATGAATTGAAAACACAATTTCCTGAACAGCCTCTTGCGAACCTGCATCCTCTTTTTCGTAAAGCTCTTTATGATAAGGAAGTTCCGGATACGCTATCACATAATATTGATGAAGTTTTCAGCATACTAATCAAGCTTGAGGGGTTTTTGAGCAAAAAAAGTTTGATTACAGAAGATGATGCTGTGAATCTCTTTACGCCTAAATCTTTATGCAGCGTTCTGATTCTTGAGGGTTTTACTGCTCCGCTTCCTGCTGAAAAGAGTGTGATACTCAAAATGTGCGAGAAAGCTGAAAATATATTCATAGCATCTCCGACGGTTCTATTAAAAAATAGAGGCGAAGATCCGCTAACTGTTTTAATCTCTGAGCATCTTAAACAAAAGGGTATTCAGTTTAAGCGATCTTTTGTTATGAATGATGCAAAACATTACCATCAAGAGCCTGTATGCTGTCCTGCTGAAGGAATTGTTGAAGAGGTTGAGTGCATAGCCCGAAGCATAAAGTCTCTCTATCTTTCAGGAATGAATAGATGTTTAAACAACGTGGTTATAGCCGCTACAGATATTAAATCATACGCTCCAGTTGCCGAGAGGGTTTTGGTACGGTACGGCATACCATGCTCATTAAGCATCAGTTCATCTCCAATGCCTGAGCCTTTTTCTGATCTGTCTGCCATGTTGAGATCCGTGGCAGATGACTACAGCAGGATACAGTTCACGAATTTTTTATCTTCACGTTTTTTTAGAAATATTCCTGCTTCTGTTTCTGATAATATTCAGCGGCTGTCTCCTCTGTCAGGAGTGATCTCCGGATCAGCTGCGTGGATATCTTTCATCAGGAATGGTACAGATACATTTAATACCGAAATCCTTGAGAGCAGGGAAGCCATAGAAGAGGGATTTGAAAAAATATTCGGGATACTTCAGCCTTTATGGTCTTTGAGAAAGCAGGCAGAACCCGGGCAATATGCTGAGCTGGTAATGCTTCTTTTAGATCAGCTGGGGTTTGATCCAAAAAACAGTCAGCTTCAAAAGCATATTGCAGAAATTATGGATCTTATGGTCTTTTCTGCGGAATCGTTTCCAGGCAGAATATGTCTCCAGGATTTTATTGATATTATAGAGTATCTTTTCTTGTCAGCAAGGCCTGACAACGACAAAAAAGGCGTCAGGGTTATGGATATGTATGAAGCAGCAGGTCTATGCCCTAAATATCTTTATGTCTGCGGCATGACAGAACAGAAAATTCCTTCACTGCCTGACATGGACTACCTGCTGCCTGATGCTGTAAAGCGTCAGCTCGGCCTAAAGGATATGGACAGACACATGGAAATTCAGAAGACGCTGTTTGAGATGCTTATATCATCAGCTGCTCATGTAACGCTTTCTTATCCTGAGATGGAGAAAGAAAATCCTCTTCTTCCATCGCCTTTTTTATATGGAATACCTGTCGTCAGGCAGAAGATGCCCGGCATATATTCAGAAGAGGAACTTCAGCTCAGTCAGCCGCTTGACGGGATAGCTGATAATATTCCTGAGATGTTGCTTGGCACTGGTATTTATCCTCGAGAATCCTTCATCAGGGTTACGGATATTGATGCATACAGGGCTTGCCCGCGCAAATGTTTTATTGATAAGGTTTTAAAACTTGGGCCTGCTGAAATCAAGAAATTTGAGATTGAGCCTTTAACGATCGGCAACATTAGCCACACGATTATGGAGAGGCTTATAAAGGAGCCGCTGGGATCTTATGACTCTTTTGAACAGCGTGCATGTTCTATTGCCAAAGAGGCGCTCGAATCAGCAAAGATTAATGACTACTGGAAAGATATCTTCCATGATGCATTTGCTGGAATACTTCCAGAGCTATACGAAAATGAGCTTGATATAAGGGACAAAGACTATAAGAGATCGGTTCTTGAGATGAATATTTCCGGAGAACCTGTAGAAGGCCTTAGGGTTAAAGGCAAGATTGACAGATTCGATGTGCTTGGAGATTCAGCTCAAGTGATTGATTATAAGTCTGGAAACGCATCGCTGAACTGCAGCCAAGCTATGTCTGGCAAAGAGAATCTGCAGCTCTTTCTTTATGCAGCCATGTTGAAACAAAAAGATAGTATAGAGATCAAGAGAGTAGGTATATACTCTTTGAGCAAGATCAAGGTTAAGTGGTGTCCATCACAATACAAAGGCAAAAAAAAGGAGCAGAGCGGAGATATGCAGATTTATATAACCGAGGCTTTGAAGGCAGCTCTTGAGGCTGTTAATAATATGCAGCAAGGCAGTTTTCCGGCAGTGCCTGTGAATGATCATAACTGCATGAATTGCCATGAGTCAGCCTTCTGCCCATACATAAACAGAATATGATATTAAAAAATCAGGAGATGTTAATGCGAAATATCAAGATGTTCGTGTTGTCAGTTTTATCTGCAGCTGCAATACTCAACATAGCTTCATGCTCTCATGATGTTAAGCCTCAGCCTGATGTTAAACCTGCGAAGATTGCGCTTGTGCTCGGCGCCGGAGCATCAAAGGGATTTGCACATATAGGGGTGCTAAAGGTGCTCGAATCAAATAATGTGCCTGTGCATATGATTGTCGGGACGAGTGCAGGCAGTTTTGTGGGCAGTCTGTATGCATACGGGTTTAATTCTTTCCAGCTGCAGCAGATTTCATTTAATATTCAGCGCAATGATATAACTGACTTCACAGTGCCTGACAATGGATTTCTTAAGGGTGAAAAGCTTGAGGAGTTTATCAACAAAATGGTTGCAAAAACTCTCATGGAAAATATGCGTATTCCATTTTATGCTGTTGCTTCGGATGTGCTGAACGGCTCAGAGGTGGTCTTCGCAAAAGGAAATACAGGCCAGGCTGTCAGGGCAAGCTGCGCGATTCCTGGTGTGTTCAGGCCTGTAAAGATAAATGACAGGTACTATGTGGATGGGGGCGTTGTGAGTCCAGTTGCGGTTGATGCAGCTAAAAGGCTTGGAGCTGATGTTGTTATAGCTGTAGATATCTCATCAAAGCCTGAGGTTAAGACCGTAGAAAGTACGATGGAGACGATTATGCAGTCTGTAAGCATCATGTATTCGAGGATATCGCACTACCAGACCAAAAATGCAGATATTGTGATCAGACCTCGTGTAGGGCATATATCATCATCAGACTTCTCGATGAGGCATGAAGCTGTTATGGAGGGTGAAAAAGCAGCACAAGAGTCTATGCCACAGATTAAATCTCTGCTTTTGAGGCTCAGGTCAGAAGGCAGAATATAGGAGGATAATATGAAAAGATTGATCCTGTTGTTATCAGTTTTAATTTTCTGTTTTGGGCTTCTGGGCTGCGGTGATAATGCTGCAAAGCTTTTTGATACGGCAAAATTCGAAGAGCTGCAGAATAATAAACAGCACGCAGTGGAGCTTTACGAAAGAATTCTGAAGGAATATCCGAACAGCAGCTATGCTGAACGCGCAAAGGCAAGGCTGTCGGAGCTTAAGGATCAGAGATGAAGTCATTCAGAAAGGAGCTATGGTTTAATATTCCGTCACGCATGGGATTTGTCAATATTACTCCACAGGTAGAAGTTTGCCTTTCTGAGAGCGGAATTAAAGAGGGACTGGTCCTTGTGAATGCCATGCATATAACTGCGTCTGTTTTTGTTAATGACGACGAGTCAGGTTTGCATCATGATTTTGAGATATGGCTCGAGAAGCTTGCCTCGCATAAGCCTGTATCACCATACAGGCACAATACAGGTGAAGATAATGCAGATGCGCATCTGAAGCGTCAAATTATGGGGCGCGAGTCAGTAGTTGCTGTAACTAACGGCAAGCTCGATCTTGGTCCATGGGAGCAGATCTTTTACGGCGAATTTGATGGTCTGAGAAAGAAGAGGGTTCTGATAAAAATTATTGGAGAGTGAAGATGCTGAACAGTTCAGCAGAATATCTTGATACACAAAAAAGCGTGATGATATCATCGCCTGCGGGCTCCGGCAAGACAGAGAAGTTGTCGAGGCGTTATATTGCACTGCTCAAGTCAGGTTCGCAGGTGGAGCGTATACTGGCGATAACATTTACAGAAAAAGCAGCTGCTGAGATGAAGGAACGCATCATAAATATTCTCAGCAGAGAAGATCCTGAGTTGTTCGAAAAGCTTAAATCTAAAATACCAAGAATGCGCATATCTACTATTCATGCATTCTGCAGAAAAATCCTAAAGCGCTTCAGTATAGAGCTTGGACTCGATACTGATATGGATGTTATGGATGAGTTCCAGGCTAAAAATCTCTGGACCGAGTCCGTATATCAGGCTTTGATGTTAGATGCTGATGCAGACAGGCTTTTTCAGCGGGCAGTAAGCAGGCTCGGGATAAAGGGCTGGGGAGAACTAAATAATGCGCTGGATGTTATGCATTCAAGGCGTATAGTTATACAGTCAGGACTTGGTGAAAAGTGCATAGATATTGCAGGTAAGAGTTCAAGCGCAAAAGACCTGCTCGATATTTACATCAGATGCCTTGATCAGTACACTGCCAAAAAAAGGGCAAAGCGTCTCCTTGATTTCAATGATCTGGAGCTTATTGCATATGATGCCATATCATCCAGCCCTGAATGGCACAATATACTCTTCTCTTTTGATGAACATACTGACCATATGCTTGTTGATGAGTTTCAGGATACAAGTACACTGCAGTGGAAAATTATAGACAAACTTACAGAGGAGTGGAGATCAGGGCTTGGTGCAAAACGGTCTTCAGGACAGGAGCCTACGATATTTCTTGTGGGCGACGACAAACAGTCTATATATTCATTTCGCGGCGCTGATGTAGAGATATTTAGAAACACTCGAAAAAGACTGGACGAGTGGCTCGGCAGCCGGTACAGCTATATTGAGATCAAAGAGAATTTCAGAAGCCTACCAGCTGTTGTAAATTTTGTAAATGACTTTTTCTCCAGATATATGAGCAATGATATATTCGGGGGAGGCTACAGAAATTTTGAGCCTACCCGTACAGGTGAAGGGCATGTTGAGCTTATAATGATTAACAGCTCTGCCAACTCTAGAGAAAATAGAAAACTTGAAGCTCAGGAGCTCGCAAGGCGCATAATCGAGCTCCATGGAGCTCCACAATCCAACTCAAAAAAATATACATATGGGGATATGGCAGTACTCTTTAGGAAGAGGACTCATCTCGCTCTTTTTGAAGAGGCATTCAAGCAGGCCGGCGTGCCTTTTGTTGTACTTAAAGGTATAGGGTTTTATTCAACTCCTGAAGTTAACCTTATGAATAGCTTAGTCTTTTTTCTTATAGATCCTTCTGACGACTACAGCCTGTTTAATCTGCTAAGGTCAAAGATTTTCAATATCGGATATAAAGACCTCAAAAGCTTTCTTGATGAGGCCCGATCATCTTCAGTTTCTATGCCGCTATTCGATCATATGCAGACTCTTTTTGGCTCCAGAAAACCGAGTCAGCCTCAGCAGATAAAATTATGGAACGATAATGAGAAAGTATTCCTGACTGCTTATAATCAGTTAACCAGATGGCTGGAAATATTAGAGGGGAACCGGATCTCATTGGCGCTCGAACAGCTGCTAGCTGATTCAGGAGCATGGAGGCATCTGTCAGACAGGCAGAGATACCTTAATGTACGAAAATTCATTAGGGTAGTTGAGGAGATGGAATCAAGGGGATTTTCCAGAGCTGAAATAAAAGATAACCTTATTGTTGCTGATGACAGGACTGATGAGCCAAAGGCAAATGTGAACGCAGAGGGGATGGATGCAGTAAGGATAATGACTATACATGCAGCCAAGGGGCTTCAGTTTCCTGTAGTTTTTCTTCCATGTCTGGATGAAAAGTCAGCTCCAAAATCACAGACTATAAATATATTCGAGCAGAATGGAAGGGTTACTATTGATGACGGCGGAGAGGATGGTAGCAGCGAGGAAATAAAAAAGATGATTAAGGCAAGAGCTGCAGAAGAAGACAAAAGGCTTTTCTACGTGGCAGCCACCCGCGCGATGGACAGATTGTATATGTCCGGCGTGTCTGGTAATAAGCCTTCAGAAAAGCTTGGCGCATTAGTTGAGGAATACGGTCTTGATCTGCCTCCAGGCGCTTGCCCATATGATCATCCTTTTGTATTCACATCTGTTGATCCGGCTGTGCAGTCTAATGGTAAAACTGCTGCATCTGTGTTTCAAAAAAATAAATATCACGACTTGGCAGATCAGATGGTGCATACAGGACCGATTGCTGTTGACAGTCCGCACGAACAGGGCTGGACTGATGTTACAGAAGAGATACAGAGAATCGGCAGGCATGGATCTGAAGAGTGGGCTGTTCAGGGCAGGGCGTTTCACAGGATATTTGAACTCATATCCAGCGGCGCAACTGACATAAAAAACATAGATCAGATAATAAGCTCTGTGCTGCATGGCGAGAGATTGTCTTCTGTCTGGTACGACAAAATGTTCTTATCAATGAAAAAAGATATAACTGGTCTTGTAGACAAAGGCTACTATGACAGCATACTCCAGAAGCAGGCATCTTCTTTTTTTGAACTTCCTTTTGTTCTCAAAAAATCCGGCAGGACATTCAGGGGCAGGATAGACAGGGTAATAATCAAAGACTGCGTGGCGCATATCTACGACTACAAGACATTTCCTGTCAGAGATGATGAGATCTTTGATATCGCTTTTAAATATTCTGGGCAGATCAATCTTTATAGGGATGCTGTTGAAAAGATTTTTTCGTGTCCTGCAAAAGCGTATATTCTTTTTACCAATCTGCCGAATCTTGTCCAGCTTTGAGTTTTTTTTCTGTATAGTAGGGGTATCCATTAGTTATAATAAATATACTGTTCTCGGTTCTTAACCGTCTATCCAGCATCCAGGAGGTTGATATGCTTACACCATCCTTAATGACTCTGTTGTTTATTATTTTTATTGTCGTATATTTTCTCAACAGCGCATTAAAAATACTCAAAGAGTATGAAAGAGCGGTTATATTCCGTCTAGGCAGGATTATACCTGTCAAGGGTCCCGGCCTTATTCTTCTGTGGCCAATCATAGACAAGATGGTAAGAATAAGCCTAAGAACAGTAACAATGGATGTTCCTCCGCAGGACATTATCACAAAAGATAATATTACTGTGAAGGTTAATGCTGTCATCTACTTTAGACCTGTAGATCCGATAAGGGCTGTCACTCAGGTTGAAGACTTTTATTACGCAACATCCCAGATTGCCCAGACAACACTCAGGAGCATACTCGGACAGAGCCAACTAGATGACCTGCTCGCAAAGAGGGATGAGTTGAACGGTGAGCTTCAGAAGGTAATCGATCTCCAGACAGAGCCTTGGGGTGTTAAGGTTAGCGCTGTTGAGGTGAAGAATGTTGATCTCCCGAGTGAAATGCTCAGGGCTATAGCAAGACAGGCTGAGGCAGAGAGGGAGAGAAGGGCGAAGATTATACATGCTGAGGGCGAGCAGCAGGCTGCGCAAAAGCTGGCTGATGCAGCAAAGATAATATCCTCTGAGCCTGCAACTCTTCAGCTCAGATTCCTGCAGACATTGACAGAGGTTGCTACTGAGAAAAACTCGACCATAATATTCCCAGTGCCAATAGACATAATAAAGCATTTTATGGAAGCTGCTGATAAAAAATAGTCTGCAGCTTTGCAGGAGAAGTTAGATTAACGGCAATAGTACAGAAAAGAAGACCAAACGGCTTGCCTGGGAAAAGCTGCTTATCCTCATATTGATAGTTGGGGGCCTGACTTTTATATTCTATAAGACAGGTCTTATCCACTTTTTTATGAGCAAAGAGAAGATGCTTTCCTTTATTGACAGTCTGGGCCCTCTCGGTGTTGTGGGGTTTATACTTATACAGACCGCACAGGTCGTAGCTGCGCCTATACCCGGAGAGGTGACTGGACTGCTCGGAGGTTTTATCTACGGCCCTCTGCTAGGTGTAATATTCTCGACAATTGGGCTGACTCTAGGTTCTTATATAGCATTTTCTCTGTCTCGCACATTCGGTAGGCCTTTTGTCGACAGGTTTGTCAGTAAATCTGTAATGTCCAGATTCGATTATCTGCTGCACCACAAAGGCGCTTTTCTTGTATTTTTGCTCTTTCTTATACCCGGATTTCCGAAAGATTATCTTTGTTATATCCTCGGTCTGGGGCATCTTACTACAATGGAGTTCTTGGTCATTGGTTCTCTGGGCAGATTGTTTGGCACAATATTGCTGACACTCGGAGGAGACTATATAAGAACTAGCCAGTATGGAAAATTCTTCATACTGGTGGGTGTAGCTGTTGTTGTAATTTTTACTGCTATGGCGTATAGAGACAGGCTGGAACGTATTTTCAGACGCTGGCACATATATTCCAAAAGGACAAGAAAACGGAATAACGGCAAGCCGCGTTGATTGTTTGAGGTGTCTGAATTTGCATCCGGGTGTGATATAATTTTGACTTAATTAAACAAACTACAGGAGCAGAAAATTTATGGGGAAAAGTTCGGGATCAACAAAAATACTTATGTCCGGCAATGAGGCTATAGCTGTCGGAGCTGTAGAGGCTGGCATATCCCTGGCTGTAGGATATCCAGGCACTCCGTCTACGGATATTATCGAGTACCTGGCAAAAAATTTCAGCGGCAATGCTCAGTGGGTGCTGAATGAAAAAATAGCACTTGAGACAGCGATAGGCGCTTCATATGCAGGCAAAAGGGTGCTCTGCACAATGAAGCATGTCGGACTGAATGTGGCAGCAGACCCGCTGATGTCCATATCATATCTTGGGGTAAAGGGCGGACTGGCGCTTCTTGTGGCTGACGATCCGGGAGCCTATTCATCACAGAATGAGCAGGACTCCAGATTTTATGCAAAGTTCGCAAATATTCCATGTCTTGAGCCTTCGGATGCGCAGGAAGCTAAGGATATGACAAAAGCTGCATTTGATCTATCAGAAGAGTTCAGTCTGCCTATAATGCTCAGGAGCGTTACTAGAATATCCCATTCTGCAACACCTGTAGAGATTAATGATCCGAGGCCGGAAAACCCTGTATCTCTGGTTAAAGATCCTGCTCATATGCTTGCTGTACCTAGTAATGTTATAAGATGCCATAAAGAGTTGAATGACAAGTATGCCCGTCTTGCAGAGTGGTCTGTAACTTCTGGATTTAACAAAGTTACACGCTCAGGATATAAAAAAGGCATCATAGCCTCTGGTATCGCATATGCCTACGCTAATGAGGCTGGGGCGGAATACAATATGCTTAAAATCGGTTTTTATCCGTTTCCTGAAAAGATCATAGCTAATTTTGTGAAAGATCTTGATGAGGTCTGGGTTATGGAAGAGGGCGAGCCTCTTATTGAGGAGATAGCTAGACGATATCATAAAAATGTTAAAGGAAAACTCTCAGGAGACTTTAGTAGAGAGGGCGAGCTTGGTCCGGACGCCATGCTGCCGCAGTCTACTGATGATACAGAGATAAAAGCTTGTCTATTCAGTCAGGATGAACTGGCAAAAAGGCCTCCGGTAATGTGTCCGGGATGTCCGCACAGAGAGCTTTATAAGGCATTAAAAGAAGCAGGTCCTGTATTTACCACTGGTGATATAGGCTGCTATACATTAGGAGCTGCACCTCCGCTTTCCGCAATGGATACATGTTTGTGCATGGGAGCTAGCATAAGCAAGGCAGCAGGTATATCATATCAAGGTATAAAGAGAGTAGCTGCTGTTATAGGAGACTCCACATTTCTTCATTCGGGTATTCCTGCTCTTATAAGTGCCGTATACAATAAGGCAAATATATTGGTTCTGATACTCGATAACTCATGTGTAGCCATGACAGGTCACCAGCCGACTCCGCTTACAGGCCAGACAGCGAAGAAGGAAGAGGGCGGCAGGGTGTCGCTCAAAGATCTCTGCCTCGCATGCGGCTCTGCTTCTGTTGAGGCGGTAAATCCGTACAAGATTGATGATACTGCAAAAGTTATAAGTGAGAAGCTTGCTGCTGATGGTGTGCATGTGATAATTTCCGAGAGTCCATGCGTGCTCATAGCAGGCAAACTTAAAAAGGCTTAGGCTGACAAAAATATTTTCACGAGGCGTTCCGCAGACGCGGAACGCCTCGTGTTTTTAAAGGCTGTATACTTTATCTGATGGGAGTACTTCTATGCCTGCTTTTTTGAGTGCCTTTGCCGCAGGGAGGGTCTTTTCTGTTCTTAAAACAACCAGAGCTTTTTTGCCGCTCTTTTCAACAAATGCGTATAGATACTCGACATTCATATCAGCGTCATTTAGTACCTTAAGGACACTTGCGAGTCCTCCGGGCTTGTCCGGCACCTCTACAACTATCACATCGTTTTCACTTACAGTGAAGTTGCTCTTTCTTAGCGCTTTTTTTGCCTTGTCTGGATCAGGTAGTATAAGCCTTAATATCCCGAAATCAGCTGTGTCAGCTATCGAGAGGGCGCGTATATTAAGCTTTGCTGATGCAATAGTATCAAGCGCTTCCTGAAGCCTGCCTCTTCTGTTTTCAAGAAAAACGGATATCTGCTTTACTTTCATAGCATTCTCCTTATATTGCTCGTTTGTCTATAACTCTGATAGCCTTGCCTTCGCTTCTGGGCAAAGACTTTGGCTCAACAAGAGTGACCTTGACTCTCAGGCCTATAGCTTTTTCTATATGGTTTTCTATCTTGTCACGAACAGCTTCAAGGTGTCTGATCTCGTCTGAGAATATCTCTTTTGTTGCTTCAACCTGCACCTCTATTTCATCAAGGTGATGAGGTCTTGTTACTATTATCTGGTAATGAGGCTCTATGCCTTTCATCTCTAACAGGGCTTTTTCAATTTGTGATGGGAATACTATTACGCCCCTTATTTTGAGCATATCGTCGCTTCTGCCTGTTATGCGCTCCATCCGGACTGTTGTCCTTCCGCATGCGCATTTGCCTCTGTGAAGTGCTGTTATGTCTTTTGTCCTGAACCTGATCATAGGCATGCCTTCACGAGTAAGGGTAGTCAGCACCAGTTCGCCTTTTTCACCGTCTGGCAGAGGTTCCAGAGTGTCAGGAGATATTATTTCCGGATAGAAGTGGTCTTCAGAAATATGCAGTCCGTTTTTTGCTTCGCATTCATGGGCAACTCCCGGTCCTATTATCTCTGTGAGGCCGTAAATATTGAGTGCTGTTATTTTGAGTCTTTTTTCTATCTCATTGCGTATGCTTTCTGTCCACATCTCTGCACCGAAGCAGCCGGACTTAAGCTTTATCTTGCGCATATTTATGCCTGCCTCATAAGCAGCTTCTGCGAGATAAAGCGCATATGACGGAGTGCATGTGATGATTGTTGTGCCGAAGTCCTGCATTATCTGGAGCTGTCTTTTTGTCTGGCCTGCTGAGATGGGTACGATTGTGGCTCCAATCCTGTGTACTCCATAGTGCACTCCAAGCCCGCCAGTGAAAAGACCATAGCCGTAGCAGTTTTGTATAATGTCTTCGTTTGTTGCTCCTGCCATTGTGAGTGCCCTTGCCATCACCTCGCTCCAGGTATCTATATCTCTTCTTGTGTATCCAGCAACCACAGGAGTGCCGGTTGTTCCGGATGATGTATGAACCTCTACAATTTCATTCATAGGCACAGCAAACATATTGAAAGGATAACCTTCCCTTAGATCAGCCTTTGAAGTGAATGGGAGTTTTGAGATATCTGACAGCTGTTTTATGTCAGAATATTTAATCTTCTGTTTTGCACTTCTTTTTTTGTAGTATGGAGTTTTTTCGTATGCTGTTTTTACAGTATCTCTAAGCCTGTTAAGCTGGAGATCCTCTCTTTTTTTGTCAGACATGCATTCAGCAGTCTTGTTCCAGATCATTTTATATTACCTCCGCCTCGGTTTGAGTGTTCTATTCAGGATAAAAGAGAAGTCCTTCCCTGCTGAGTCTATCTTTTACGTCTTCAATGTCTTCGACCTCTACAAGCAGATATGCCTTTTCACGATGCCCATCAACAAATACATGGGCATTTTCGATATTAATGTTGTTTTTGGTAAGCAGGTGTGTCACGAAATAGAGTCCACCAGGCTTGTCCTGCAGCTTTATACCGAGCACTTCATTAAGCGTAGCTGTAAACCCATTCTGTTTCAGCGTTTCCAGCGCAAGGTTGCTGTTGTCTACTATGAACTTTATAGCTCCGAAGCCTTCGGTAGTAGTTGTTATGGAAATCGCAAGAATGTTGATGCCTGCATCAGCCAGTGCTTTTGTGATCTTCTCGATTTTTCCCGGCTTGTTTTCAGCAAATACTGACAGCTGCCTCAATGTCTTCATTGCCTGCTCCTTTGTTGTCACATTGTTCGGGTATCAATTACCCTTACGGCCTTTCCTTCGCTGACCGGAAGAGTTCCGGGCTCCAGCAGCTCAACAACTGGTTTGACAAGAATCTCGTTTTTCAATCTTTCTGTAATCTCGTTTCTGAGTGTTACTATATGTTCAACTTTTCCGTCAAACATGTTTTTGTCAATCTCGACCTTGACTGTCATCTTGTCGAGATTCTCAAGATTGATCTGATAGTTTTCAGCAACACCTTTTACGCTCATGAGCACTCTTTCGATCTGCTGAGGATATATGTTGACTCCCTTAACGATAAACATATCATCAGCCCTGCCTATGATCCTGTGTATTCTTCTGTGAGTCCTTCCGCATGGACATTTATCAGGCAGAATTTTTGTAATATCTTTTGTCCTGTATCTAAGGATAGGCATAGCCTCCCTGTTGAGTGTGGTTAGCACTAGCTCGCCTTCTTCTCCGTCTGGAATCGGCTCTCCGGTAACAGGATCGAGTATCTCCATTAGAAAGTTATCTTCCCAGAGATGGAGGCCGTTCTTTCTTTCACACTCAAATGCTACCCCAGGCCCGTTCATTTCCGAAAGTCCGTAGCAGTTGTATGCGTCTACCTTGAGGAGTGACTCGATTTTTTTGCGTGTCTCCTCTGTGTACGGTTCTGCGCCCACATAGGCTTTTTTGAGAGAAAGATCGGTTGCTGGGTCTAGACCCTGCTTCTGAAGTACAGAAGCGAGATACAGACCATAGCTGGGGGTTATATGTATTGCGGTTGTTTCGAAGTCCTGCATCAGGGATATCTGTCTTGCTGTATTGCCCGGTCCTGCTGGTATGACCATGCAGCCGATCTTTTCTGCTCCGTAATGCATCATGAGAGCGCCTGTGAAGAGACCGTAGGTCATCATGTTCTGGAATATGTCTGTATTTCTAAGGCCTGTCATATAGAGGCTTCTTGCCATTAAATCAGATGCTGCATCAATGTCGTGCTTCGAGAAGAATATGGCTTTTGGTTTGCCTGTTGTACCGCTGGATGTATGAAGTCTCACTATATCTTTTTTAGGTATGGCGAGTAGGCCGTCAGGAAAGTTTTCTCTCAGGTCTTCTCTTGTGGTGAAAGGGAGTTTCCTTATGTCAGAAACAGTTTTTATGTCTGCCGGCTTTACTCCTGCAAGATCCATCTGCTTTTTATAAAACTGAATATTCGAATATAGGCTTTCGACTGTTTTTTTTAGTCTTGCGGCCTGCTGCTCAGAGAGCGAAACGGCATCAATTGTTTCAGCTTCTTTATTCCAATACATTAATCTCTCCCGATTAAGTTGATTATATTGCTAAGTCTCAAGACAAAGTTTTTGCAGAGATCTGTTGCCCCCTGATGAATGAATCGATGTTCTGGTCAATAGTTTTTGGAGGCACAGACTGCCTGATAGTGTCGTTCCATATCTGCTCTGTGAATTTGAGCTGTGATGAGAGCGCGCCGATTAAGACTATGTTTTCACCCTTTGGATTGCCAGCCTGTTTGGCAATCTCTGCAGCATCAACCAGTATGACTTTGTAACCCATCTGACTGAACTTGCCTGGCACATTGTCGGGATATACAGCGTTTCCCTGAGTGACTGTCGAAGGTATTATCTGTCTGGTGTTTAATATAACTGTAGCTCCGGGTTTAAGATAGCATGTATATCTGAGACCCTCAAGTTCTTCCATAACAACAAGAAAATTTGCTTTGCCCTGAGGTATGAGGGGAGAGTACACCTCGTCACCGAATCTTACATGACTAACAACGCTGCCGCCTCTCTGCGCCATGCCGTGCAGTTCGCACTCCTTTACCATTAATCCTGAGCTGAAAGCAGCCTGTGCAAGGATCTTGCTTCCCAATACTATGCCCTGGCCGCCGACGCCTGCAAAAAAAACACTTGTAGTTGCCATATTGCTCCTTTGTACTAATGCCCGAATTGTTATTTTATGTCGGACAATTAAATACCTTAATTTCAAGAAATTCTATCATAGCCAAATACGCTGACGCAATAAATACAAATATCTGATCTGTCAAATTATTTCTTGACACAGGCCTCATTATGTCTTTAAATAGAACTCACTTGTGCACGCTTGTTTAATACACCAGGGGGATAAAGAGATGAACCTTCAGATTCTGCTTATAATTATCGGTGTTTACGCCTTGATTATCGGGTATCTTGGATGGCTGGGTTATAAGTCAACAAAAAGCGCCTCAGATTTTCTTGTAGGCGGCAGGCAGATTCATCCTGTTATTATGTCACTTGCCTACGGCAGCACCTTTATTAGCACATCAGCAATTGTGGGATTTGCAGGTGTGGCAAGTATGATGGGCATGGGGCTTCTTTGGCTTACAATGCTAAACATATTCATAGGCATTTTTATAGCTTTTGCCGTATTCGGCACCAGGACAAGAAGGCTCGGCGCAGAGCTCGATGCTCATACATTTCCTGAGCTGCTCGGCAGACGCTACAATTCGAGATTCATCCAGGGCTTTTCAGGTTTTGTTATTGCCGTGCTTATGCCGCTTTATGCTGCTGCTGTAATGATTGGTGGAGCTAGGTTTCTAGAGGTGCAGCTTGGGCTTAATTTCAGTCTTTCACTTTTTATCTTTGCCTCAATTGTTGTTGTATATGTTTTTTACGGCGGGCTCAAAGGTGTTGTCTATACGGATGCGTTTCAGGGCACAATTATGCTTTTGGGAATGATTGTGCTGCTTGCTTACACATATATAAATCTAGGAGGATTTTCGAGTCATCAGGCTCTTACCGATATGGCAGGTCTTGTTCCGCAGAAGCTTGCCGCAGATGGGCACAGAGGCTGGACAGCGATGCCTGAGTTCAATTCGAAGCTCTGGTGGACTATGGTTTCTACTATAATAATGGGCGTTGGGATAGGAGTGTTGGCACAGCCTCAGCTTTGCGTTAGATTCATGACAGTCAAAAGCAGCAGAGAGCTTTACAGAGCTCTTATACCCGGCAGTATCTTTATCCTTATTATGACGGGCGCTCCATATATAGTAGGTTCATTAACCAATCTTTACTTCATGATGAAAGAGAACAAGATTGCGCTTGCCATGGTTATGGATCCGGTAACCGGCAAACCAAATATTGACAAGCTTATGCCTGTATATATCGGATATGCTATGCCTGAATGGTTTGCATATCTGTTTATGATCACGCTTTTGGCGGCTGCTATGTCTACTCTAAGCGGACAGTTTCATGCAATTGGTAGTTCAATAGGCAGGGATCTGTACCAGCAGGCGATAGCCAAAGGAAAACATCAGCAGAGAACCGTGCCTTTTGCAAAAGCCGGCATACTCGTTGCTTTTGTGGGTACTATTTTACTCGCTTATAATCTATCGCCCGGTATAATAGCAATAGCAACAGCTCTTTTCTTCGGCATGTGCGCTGCTGTTTTTCTGCCTGCCTATATATCTGCGCTCTTCTGGAAAGGATCAACCAGGCTTGGTGTTATCTCTGGCATGATGTCTGGTCTTGCAGCATGGGGCATATGGGTTCTATTTTTTCATGAAAAGGAGTCTGCAGCGCTTGGCCTCTCTAAAATGCTTTTTGGAAAGACCAGCCTTGTTACAAGAACCACTTGGGCTGTTGTAGATCCTATCATGGTGGGGCTGCCCCTGTCCGCATTGGTGACTATTATAGTTTCAATGCTGACAAGGAAAGAGGAGTAGTTCATTCAGAGCGCAGTGCAAAATAAAGATGGCTTATCGGTCTATAAGCATAATTAATCATTGAATATCAAATATTTTATTGACTTATGCTGATACCTGAATGATAATTAATCATTTTGTCAGACTTTAGTGATTTCAATTCAGCAGTATGGAGGGGGAGATTATGTTTGGATTTGGTGATTTTTGGGTGGCAGCAGCCTATATCCTATGTATACTCAGCACTGTGCTTTGTGTTGTGTATGGCCTCAAACACTGGAATGATGATGAAGATATACCAGCAGCAGTGCACCCGCCTGATGAGAATCTCGATTTTGAAGAGACAATCTAAAACAAAAAGAGGGTTAAGGGGGAGGCTTAATGAATTATCAAGTTCTGATCATCGTAATTGGCGCATATGTTCTTGCAACAGCTTATCTCGGTTGGCTCGGCTATAAAAAGACTAAAAACGCTGCTGATTATCTTGTAGGCGGCAGAGAGATTCACCCAGTTTTAATGTCACTTGCTTATGGCAGTACATTTATAAGCACTTCAGCTATTGTCGGTTTTGGCGGGGCTGCAGCTTTCTTTGGAATGGGTCTGCTCTGGCTTACAGTGCTCAATATATTTGTCGGTATCTTTATCGCTTTTGTTGTTTTTGGTAAACCCACAAGAAGAATAGGTGCAGAGCTTGATGCACATACATTCCCTGAGCTGCTCGGCAGGAGATTTAAATCCAGATTCATTCAGGGATTCTCCGGCAGTGTTATTGCAGCGCTTATGCCGCTTTATGCTGCTGCTGTTATGATCGGAGGCGCAAGATTTTTAGAGGTCCAGATAGGATTAAGTTATGATCTTGCTCTCTTTATTTTTTCTGTCGTTGTCCTGAGTTATGTATTTTTTGGTGGACTCAAAGGTGTTGTGTACACAGATGCACTCCAGGGCACATTGATGTTTATCGGTATGATAATACTTCTATTTTCTACTTACTCACTTGTCGGAGGGCTAGGCAGTCATCAGGCACTTACAGATTTGGCATCCAAGGTGCCGGAGAAGCTGGCAGCTGCTGGTCATCAAGGCTGGACATCTATGCCGGAACTCGGTTCAGGTATGTGGTGGACACTCGTCTCAACAATTGTTATGGGTGTTGGCATAGGAGTGCTTGCGCAGCCTCAGCTGGCGGTAAGGTTTATGACTGTAAAGAGTGGTAAAGAGCTCAACAGGGCGCTAATACCCGGCGGCATCTTCATATTCATGATGACAGGCGTGGCCTTTGTTGTCGGAGCTCTCACAAATCTTTACTTTTGGCAAACACAGGGAAAAATTTCTATGGCTTTAGTTGTCGACCAGGTTACTGGAAAGCCTAACATAGATAAAATAATTCCTACATTTATAAATTCAGCAATGCCGGAGTGGTTTGGTTATGTATTTATGCTTTCGCTTATCGCTGCTGCAATGTCTACTCTGAGCGGCCAGTTCCATGCAATCGGCACCTCAATAGGAAGAGATCTTTACCAGCAGGCTATCGCAAAGGGCAGACATCAGGACAGAACAGTGCCGATAGCAAAATTCGGCATATTTGTTGCGTTTGTCATAACAATAATACTCAGCTATAAGTTAGCCCCGGGAATAGTAGCGATAGCTACAGCATTATATTTCGGTATGTGCGCTGCTGTATTTCTACCCGCTTTTGTATCTGCTCTTTTCTGGAAGTCAGCAACAAAATGCGGTGTTATTGCCGGTATGCTGAGTGGTTTTTTTGCATGGGGCTTATGGGTTCTCTTTTTCCATGAGAAAGAGTCAGCTGCATTGGGTATTGCAAAAACATTTTTTGGTAAGACATCTCTTGTGAGCGGCACATCATGGGCTGTTGTTGATCCTATAATAATAGCGCTGCCCATATCAGCGATAGTTACAATTGCAGCATCACTGGCTACAAGGCCTAACGAGGCTAAACAATAAGCTTTAATAGAGGAGGGGGTAATGGCTAGCAGGTTTGTAATAATTATTTTTGCAATGCTGACAGTGGCTTTTTTTGTTGCTGATGTATCAGCTGAAGTTAAGTTTGATGCTGGCGCATCGCTAAGACTTAGACAGGAGATCTGGGATAATGTCGTGACTCTCGGAACAGGGACAACTCAGCCTGACAGAAATTTTTTCAGATTGAGGTCATCAGTATGGGGGAAGGCATCATTTTCTGATCAGGTATCTTTATATTCAAGACTTACAAATGAGGCAAAGTATTATACTGGACCATATAAGTTAAAAGGAACAGATCGGTTAGATGAAGATGAACTTATTTTTGATAACCTGTATCTCGATTTCAAGAAGCTCTTTGGCGGCGCTGTTGATCTTAGAATAGGACGGCAGGATTTCATAGGCCCTACAGGTTATGGCGAAGGTTTTATAATTATTGAAGGAACCCCCGGTGACGGCTCGCGCTCCTTTTATTTTAACGCAGCAAAGGCCACTGTAAGGCTGCACAAGGATCATTCCGTAGATTTGATATATATATCAAATCCTGCGACTGATAGATATCTGCCTTCAATGCATCCTTCTATAACTACATCTGGATACATAAATCATGAGAAACAGCTAACTGGTTCAGATGAAGCTGGTTTTGTTGTTTATGGGAAGAGCAAGCTCTCTGAAGCACTAACACTCGAACCCTACTATGTTTATAAGACCGAGGATCCGCTCGGCAGCTATGCAAGGCTTAAACTTAACACCCTCGGCCTGAGGGCTGCATACAAAAACAATGGCTGGCACATTAGGGGTGAGTATGCGCACCAGTTTGGTGAATACACAGGTGGGAAGGACAGAAAAGGAGATGGAGGCTATATCACAATAGGCCGTAAATATGACAAGGCAGCTCTCAAGCCTGAGTTTAATATTGGCTATACATACCTTTCCGGCGATGACCCATCAACACCGAACAAAAATGAGGCATGGAACCCGCTCTTTTCAAGGGCACCAATGTGGAACGAACTGATAATATACACACTCATACCAGAGACAAACGGTATGGGCGGCTCCATACCCGGCTATTGGACAAATATGCATATACTCAGGGCTGATATTAAGCTGAGTCTTTCTAATGCAACAAGCGTAAAGCTGGGTTACAACTATCTGCTCGCTGATGAGAAAACGAGCGGTGCCAATGCCGCTATGTTTTCCAATAATGACAAGGAGAGGGGGCATCTGCCGATGGCATTTGTGTTCCACAAATTCAGCAGCAAGCTGGATGGCATGATACAGGCAGAGTACTTTATTCCAGGTGATTTTTACGCATCAACAACCAAGAGCGCTCTCTTCTTCAGATGGCAGCTCCAGTACAAACTTTAAATTGAGATAAAAACATGAAAAAAGAAGAGGGGGCTGCTGATGCAGCCCCCTCTTTGTATTTTAAATCTGATTTTCAGTCTACCATTTAATTAATGCAGCAGCCCATGTAAACCCTGCGCCAAAAGCCTCGAGAAGAACATAATCTCCTTTTTTTATCCTTCCTGTTTTTACAGCCTCATCAAGAGCAATAGCAACTGATGCAGCTGATGTGTTGCCATATTTTTCAATGTTAACAAAGACCCTGTCAGGAGTTAAATTAAGCCTTGTAGCTGTTGCTTGAATTATTCGCATATTTGCTTGATGAGGAATTAAAAGAGATAGTTCAGATGGGTCTACGTTATTTTTCTTTAAAGTGTCAATAACCAGGTTTTCTAGTGTTTTTACTGCTATCTTAAAGACCTCGTTGCCCTTCATCTTCACATAATGCGCACGATCTTTCAGTGTTTCCGGTGATGCGGGCATCATTGAACCGCCTCCAGGTACATATAGCAGCTCAGCAAATCTGCCGTCAGAGTGTATATCTGTTGACAATATGCATGATGATTCGTCATCAGATGGCTCGAGTATAACAGCTCCTGCTCCATCCCCGAATAAAACGCAGGTTGTGCGGTCTTCCCAGTCTGTGAATTTTGATAAGCACTCTACACCTATTACCATCACCTTTTTATAAGCTCCAGTTTTTATATAGCTGCATGCTGTAGAGAGTCCGAATATGAATCCTGAACATGCCGCATTAACATCAAAGGCTACAGCATTGAAAGCTCCAAGCTTTGACTGCAGTACGCATGCTGTTGATGGAAGCTGCATATCTCCAGTTACTGTCGCAACAATTATCATATCGAGATCGTCAGGCTTCATGCAGGCGCTGTTAAGCGCAGAGAGCGCTGCCTGATGAGCAAGATCAGATGCACACTGGTTTTCAGCAGCTATTCTGCGTTCTTTTATTCCGGTGCGGTCTGTTATCCATTCATCAGTAGTATCAACTATTTTCTCTAGCTCAGCATTTGTGAGAATCTTCTCTGGTGAGTACGAACCAGTAGCTGTAATCTTTACTTTCATTTTTATTTCACCCGCTGTGTTAAGACTTTTGTTTCAGATCAAGAGACCTTGAGATAGCTTCATGTACTCTGTATGCAGCCATTTCAGATGCGGTTCTTAAGGCGTTTTTAATGGCCTTTGATGTTGATCTGCCATGGCTTATTAGGCATACCCCATTTATGCCGAGCAGTGGGGCTCCGCCGTGTTCCGAGTAGTCTGTCTGTTTTCTGAAGTTTTTTATTGCCGGCTTTAGCATAAGATAGCCTAATCTGCCGGTGGCTGCCCTTGCCACTTCGCGTTTAAGCATTTTTATAATTGATTCTGCGAGCCCTTCAGCGACCTTGAGCACTATATTGCCGATAAAGCCATCACATACTACAACATCCGCGCCGCCATAAAATATATCCTTCCCTTCAATATTGCCGGTAAAATTGATGTCAAGAGGTTTGATTAATTTAAATGCTTCCTTTGTGAGTTCATTACCCTTAGTGTCTTCCTCGCCTATACTTAGCAGGGCAACTCTGGGATTTTTTACGCCGTATACTGTCTCAGCGTAAGCATTTCCCATAAGGCTGAACTGGCGGAGGTTTTCAGGTTTGCAGTCAATATTTGCGCCTGCGTCAAGCAGAATGAAAAAGCCCTCAAGAGAGGGCATTTTAGTAGCAATAGCTGGTCTGTCAACAGATTCTATCTTTCCGAGCACATACAAGGCGGTTGCCATTGTTGCTCCTGAGTGGCCTGCGCTTACTGCTGCATCAGCAGCCCCTTCTTTTACCAACTCAATAGCTTTTCTGACAGAAGAGTCTTTCTTCTTTCTGATCGCTACTGATGCCTGATCTTCCATCATTACGACTTCAGAGGCATGATGAATTGATATGCGTCCTGCCGGATATTTCTTGCCTGAAAGCGACTCTTCAAGCGCATCTCTGTTCCCGACAAGGATCACTTCTATATCGTATTCTGCTGCAGCTTCAATGGCTCCTTCGACTGTTACTTCAGGAGCGTAGTCGCCCCCCATAGCATCGAGGGCAATTTTCATGACTCTTTCGCAACAACCTCGATAATCTTTTTGCCGTTATAGCTTCCGCAGCTTGGGCATACTCTGTGAGGAACCTTATATTCCTTGCAGTCGGGGCAGGTTACAAGCGAGGGCGTCTCGCCTTTCCAGTTCGCTCTTCTTTTATCCCTTCTTGACTTTGAATGTCTCGACGTTGGGTTTGCCATTTTATTGCTCCTTTTTTTTCAAAAGTTGTTCGAGCTGCTTGAGCCTTGGATCAGGCTCTTTAGTGCTGCAGCTGCATTTATTTTGATTCCTGTCTACACCGCAGACAGGGCATAAACCTTCACAGTTCTGTGAGCAGAGCGGCTTCATTGGCACGCTTAGAAGCAGCTGCTCCATAAGCACATCATCTGTATTGATCTCATCATCAATATAATATCCGGTTTCGAGCTCTTCATCCTTAAGCTGGTGATGGTCATCCCTGCTTATGCCGGAGGAAGGATGATATGAAACCTCAATCCTTGAATTAATGCTGCTCGCAAAGTTTTTAAGGCATCTGCTGCAGCATAAATCAACTTCAGCGGATACATCTCCAGTCAAGACAACATCGCTGCCGTTCTTGATTATATGTAGCTGCGCTCTTACAGGACTTATTATACTGACGGCCTCTGATTTGAGAGGATCGTTTAGTTCAATGTCCATTCCATCATCTGGAATATCAGAAACTGTTATCTTCATAATATATTTATTACAAAATACAATAAATTAGAGGATTAATTATAGAGATTTGGTAGAAATTTTGTCAAGGATGAAGGACAGCATGCCCTTAGAATATTTATACACTCCTTAAGGCAATATTCTTCTGTTTTTAGCATTCTTGTCAGAGGGGCATTAAAGTCATCATTGGAAGCTGTGAATACACCATGACCGCAAACCAGTGCACAGCCCGCATTTTTAATAGCAGGAGGAACTGTATTGACTATGCCTCTTGATCCTGTCCCTATATCGCCAGAGACCAGCGGCATTCCAAAAATATTGCACTTCCCTTCATTTGAGGCTGTTCTGGCTGCATGCATAGACATTATTACAGAAAACTTCGGGTGCCCATGAAGTATTGCCTTATTTTTTGTTGTTAAATAGATGTTTTTATGGGCAGACAATTCTGATGATGCGGTTATGCCTGCTGATGATGAACCGTCGATAGGCACTTCATCTATGCATGTCTCTAGCTCTTCGAGAGAGCTTCCTGTCTGGCTTATATAGATTTTCTCGTTTAAAAATACGGATATGTTTCCAAAAAATGAATCTACAAGCCTGTGCCTCACAACAGCCTTGCCTGCTTCTGTGATCATCATCAGAGCCTCTATCTCTGTTTTAGCAGATCCTTTGTGAAGCGTGCTTGTTGTGAAATCAGGAATGGATGGCTTCAACAGTCCCAGCGCCAGATTTAGCTGTTTTGCTGTTTGTTCGTCAGCATTATCTTGGCTGAAAATCTGGAGCATATCATCAAAAAATTTAACATAGGTCGAAAAACAGGTTGAGCTGAATGAGACAAATGCCTGCTCTAAAGAGACATGCCCCCATGATGCTATGCCCCTGTTTCTGATGATCACAGATTTTCTTGCTGAAAGAGCTTCGTAAATTTCATCTGAGCTGAAATGTTCAATAACAGGTATGTCATGGAAGAATGTTCTCGTTTCGCAGTCCTGCGGCACAATTTTGTTTGATCGTGCTCCTTTATCATTATGCTCGAGGAGAAAGTTGATAATAGTCCAGTATGGTTCAGCCGGCCTTGCAAAAAGGAGAGAATTGATATTCATCCGGTCAAAGACTCCTAAAAGCTCAGGAGAGCAGTCATCCAGAGGCCGGTTTGCAGAGATGTCAGCATCCAGTAACATCATTGTAACTTCGTTAGGCATGGAAAGCCCCTGATTAACGAGTTTAGCTGTATATTTTTCTATATGGCTGATCATTTTGTCTTTACCAGCCTCGTATCCTGTAGTAGTTGTTGCGGGCATTAAGAAAATCTTCCCTGTTTATTGCAGAGATTTTTATCATCTCGCTTGAGCTGCCGTCCTCAATGAAAAATCTTGCTGGCAGGTCATCGTCACTCTTTGTGAATCCGTTCATCTCATTAAGTCTTCTTTCTAGATTCCATATCCGCTCGCCTGCCTTAAGCAGCGATTGGGAGTTGTGGTCAGATCCGGTCACAGAATTGAATGCTTTTGCAAACTCTTCAAGGCTTGCGCCAAAGAAGACGAATTTGCATGCTGTAAGTGAGTCTACAACCGCATTGAGGTCTTCAGAAATTCTAATTATGCGTGCTTTTCCCTCAAATGAAAATCTGTCTGTTGCTACGGGCCTTCTCAATATCTCATGGCTTACAGGGTATGCGCGCAGATGGCATCCGCCCCTGTTTGATGTGGCGTAAGCGAGAGCCATGCCGTATGCGCCGCGGGGATCATATGCAGGAAGTTCCAGTTTTTTTACAGACATGCTCATCTCTGGAGCTCCTTTTGATTCAGCGTATCTGTATGAGCCTTCTGCAAGAGCATCAGCAAGTTTGCAGCTCCTGATGCTTATTCGCCTGAGTAGGTCATGCATCTGTTCAGCGGTTACGGATATTCCTTCAATTTCTGAGTAGCAGGCTATTGTTGATGCTGCTGTTATGGAGTCTATGCCCATCTCATTGCATATAGTGTTGGATTTTACTATTGCCTCAAGATCGCTGCAGTTGTTCAGAGCTCCGAAGTGCGATACAGTCTCGAATTCCGGCATAACCTCGCCGTTGCTGCTGATCTTTTTGCAGAGCACAGGACAGCCGGAGCATCCTTCTTTGCGTGTTTTGTATCGCTCTTTCATCCTGTATCCTGAATATTCGGAAGCATTATCAAAAATAGTCTTTCTGAAGTTCTGCGTAGGCTCCATTCTTCTGGAGTGAATAAGATCAACAAGGGCTGCTGTGCCAAACTCAGAAAGCCCAAACTCACCAAATACAGCCTGCGAAGCGCGCAGCAGACGCATGATCTCTTTTCTGGCTGCATCTAGAGCGGCCGTATCCATAACTGATATAGCGGAGCTTCCTTTTACAGCCACAGCCTTCAGTTTTTTTGATCCCATTACAGCGCCGAGCCCGCCTCTGCCTGCACAGTAGTGTTTGTCGAATACAATTGAGGCATATCTGACAAGATTTTCTCCTGCAGGTCCTATAGCTGCGCAGGACATGTTCCCGAAAGATGCTGATGTTTCTGATGTTGTAAAACCCTTGAGATTATCTGAGCCAACAAGAGACACATTGGAATCTTTAATAATCATAGAGACCCATTGTGAAGACTTGCCGGTGATTTCAATAAAATCATAGCCGGCACGCTTAAGTTCTGTACCAAATCTGCCGCCAACGGAACAGTCAAAAACAGTATCTGTAAGAGGAGATCTCGATATAACTGACATCCTCCCGGATGTGGGCGCTGCTGTGCCTACAAGAGGACCTGTAGCAAAGATGAGAGGCATGTCTGCGTCATCATAAGAGAGGGTAATTCTGTCGGAGATCATTTTTACACCAAATCCCCTGCCTCCTATAAAATCAGCGCATAGAGAGACCGGTGTAACAATTATGTATGTCTTGCCTGTTGAGAGATCAACGCGAAGGCCTTTCCCTGTATATCCAGTCATTATCTACTTTAACATAGCTAAGCTTAAGGAGATTGCCTCTTTGATGCATAATTAATTAATATAGAAATATTATGAATTTATACTTCTCAGGTATCGGCGGTACAGGCATGTCCAGCCTGGCTCTGTTTATGTCAGACAATGGACATATAGTATCAGGATCGGACAGGGCATTCGGCAAAGATGTAAAACACCCAGCGCTTAATGCTCTTGTTGAAAACGGAATTGATATCGTGCCACAGGACGGCAGGATACTGACCTGCATGACAGATATCGCTGTATTCAGCGCTGCAGTAGAAAAATCCAGCCCTGATTATCTTAAAGCTTTGGAGCTTGGCATAAAGATCAAGACCAGGCCTGAAATGCTTGCAGACATGGTGAGGTACTACAGGACGCTTGCTGTTGCAGGCACTAGCGGCAAATCAACAACATCAGGAATGCTCACTTTCATAATGGGAATGCTAGGGCTGCAGCCAAACTTTATAGGCGGCGGCAGGGTGAGGCACTTTAAATCAGAAACAAACCCAGGCAACTTTCTTACAGGCAACTCAAGATGGCTGATTATTGAAGCATGCGAGTCGGACGGCACTGTAGTGGACTACATTCCTGAATATTCCATAATCACAAACCTTGCGCTTGATCACCATGATGTTGGCACAACCAAACAGATGTTTATAAAACTGATATCCAACACAGAGAAAGAGACATTTATAAATGCTGATGATCCTAATCTTGCAGACTTATCAGGTGACAGTATCCTCTCTTATTCACTGGACAAGCCGTCAGGCTTCAGACCCCAGAGCTATTCCCTGAATGGACTTTCATCAGAAATGAGAATAAAAGATGTTGATTTTAGATTGAATATTCCAGGCAAACATAATTTATACAATGCTCTGTCATGTATAGCGCTGCTCGATTATCTGGGGTTAGAGCTTTCTGCGGTCTCGGAGATTCTTCAGAAATTCCGAGGGATAGAAAGGCGTTTTGACATTCATCTCAACACTCCTGAAAAGCTGGTAGTTGATGATTATGCCCACAACCCTCACAAAATTGAAGCACTTATGAATTCAGTTTCTTCAATAAGAAAAAATGTCTGCTATGTTTTTCAGCCTCACGGCTATTCGCCTACACGGCTTATGCTTGATGAATATATTGAAACTTTTGCCTCGCAATTGAGAGTTGATGACATGCTTGCACTTCTTCCGATATATTATGCGGGCGGCACTGTTCAGACAGATGTTTCGAGTGCAGATATTGCATCGGGCGTAAACGCCAGAGATAAAAAAGCTGTGCTCTTTAATTCCAGAGAAGATCTCATTTCCGGAATAAATGGCTGGAACAATGTAATAGTATTGGGTGCAAGGGATGAGTCTCTTTCTGAACTCGCTGCGGAGCTTGCTAAAAAGCTCTCGAATGTCTAGATGTGCATTCCTGTTTGTTGAGGAGAAATCTTGGAAAAAGATCTTTTTGAGCGACCGGATTTTCTTTATAACCTTTTTGACGCAATACCTTCGCTAATATTTATTGTTGATGAAGATGTGCGAGTACATCATCTGAATATTGCTGCTTCTGATCTTGTGGGTCTTTCAGAAAATCAGGAGTATAGAAATGTGCGCGGCGGCGAACTGCTTAAGTGCATAAACTCATTTGATGTGCCTGAGGGCTGTGGCAGGTCTCCGAAGTGTAAGGGGTGTGCCATTAGAAATTCCGTTACCAGAGCATTTGCAGGAGAGAAGGTATACAGGGAGACCACATGCTTCAGGTTTATGAAAGACGGAAATCAGATTGAAGTCTATCTAATGCTTACCGTAACGCCTATAGTTTTTGAACATAATAAATACGTGCTTTTAGTTCTTGAGGACATTACAGAGCAGAAACGCATGGAAGAGACTCTCAGGCAAGCCAATCAGATGCTTGCAAGACAGGCTGTCACAGATCAGCTTACAGGCATATACAACCGAGCTAAGTTTTACGATGTAATAGATCTGGAGATCAGCCGCGCTGTCAGGTTGGAAAGTCCTCTCTCTCTGGTTATGTTTGATATCGACAGCTTCAAACAGATTAATGACAAATATGGCCACCACTTCGGAGACGATGTTATCAGAACCATAGCCAGCACAGTGAATGGGGTGCTGAGAAAGCATGACTATCTTATAAGGTGGGGCGGTGAAGAGTTTATGCTTCTGCTTCCTCACACTAATCTTCAGAATACAAAAATACTGGCACAGCGGCTCAGAAGCATGATAGAAAATTGCGATATGGGCAGTGATGTGAAGGTTACATGTAGTTTTGGAGTAACATCGCTTCATCCTGATGATGATTTCAACAAGCTGACTACCCGTGCTGACGGACTTCTTTATAAAGCTAAAAATTCCGGCAGAAACTGTGTAGTAACATCAGAATAGATCCAGAGATAGATTGAATGCCAGTCTTTACAGGTATAGATTGCTTAAATAAGGAATTCCCAGCCCGGTTTTTAAATGCCAGGGCAGGACTGCTTGTGCATCCTGCTTCTGTCAATTGTCATTTAGCTCATACATCAGAAATACTTTCACAATCTGACAAGGTGTCCCTCAATGCCCTCTTTGGTCCTCAGCACGGCATACATGGTCATACACAGGATAATATGATCGAGTGGAGCGGCTTCAGAGACCACAAAATAGGCATCCCTGTTTACAGCCTTTATGGAGATAACAGAAAACCTACCAGAGATATGCTCTCAGAAATAGATCTGCTGATTGTGGATGTGCAGGATGTTGGAGCGCGTTACTACACATTTATCTGGACTCTTGATCTCTGCATGGAGGCATGTTATGAATCAGCAAAATCAATTGTTGTGCTCGACAGACCAAATCCTATTGGCGGCAGCATGCTGGAGGGCCCTCTGCTGGACACTGAATTCAGCTCCTTTGTAGGGCTTAAACCCTTGCCTGTGCGTCACGCGATGACGATTGGCGAAATTTCTTGCTGGCTAAAGGCAAAATATTACGAAAGCTTGGATCTGCATGTAGTTAAGATGGATGGATGGAATAGAAGCATGTGGTTTGACCAGACCGGGCTGCCATGGGTGTTGCCTTCTCCAAATATGCCTGCACTCGATACTGCCACAGTTTATCCCGGCATGTGTCTACTGGAAGGCACTAATGTGAGCGAGGGCAGGGGAACAACGCGGCCGTTCGAGATATTCGGGGCTCCTTTTATAGATTCTGAAAGACTTATAAACAGGTTGAAAGATTTCAGGCTGGAAGGAGTGTTTTTTAGGCCTCTATTTTTTGAGCCGACTTTTCAGAAACACGCTGGCAAACTCTGCGGAGGTGCGCAGATGCATATTTTAGACAGAACAAAATTCCAGCCTTTTAAAACGGCGGTATCAATTCTTAAAGCTGTATATGAACTATGGCCGCACAGCTTTGCATGGAAGCAGCCTCCATATGAGTATGAAGAAAGTAAACTGCCTATTGATATTCTTTGTGGTACAGATAAGATCAGGACAGCTATTGAATCAGAAGCTGATCTTGATGACATGGAAAAGTGGTGGCAGCATCAGACTGATGATTTTAAAAACAACGAATTCAGGGAATTTCTGATCTATGAATAGTAAGCTCAACTGTTTTATCCTTGCAGCAGGCAGAGGTGAGAGGCTGATGCCGATAACTTCATATTTACCAAAACCTCTGCTGCCTGTAGCCGGAAGGCCAGTTATAAAAATAATTTTGGATAAAATATCAGAGCTAAAGCCGGCATCTATCGGCATCAACACTCACCACCTTTCTGAAAAAATATCAGAATTGATTAATAAATCAGGTAAATCAAACGATATTCTTCTTTTCCATGAAACAAAACTTCTTGACACAGGCGGCGCGCTGAAAAATGCATCATCAATACTTTCTCAGGGCATTTTTCTTGTGCATAATGGCGATATAATCACAGACATCGATCTGCAGAGCCTTGTAAGTCATCATAAAAATTCCGGTAATATGGCTACTCTGGCAGTGCATGATTTTGACCGCTTTAATAATGTACTTATTGACTCTGAATATGGATATGTTGGAATAAAGGACAGGTCTGCAGAATCTAATGAATTTAGGTCTGCTGCATTTACAGGCATTGCTGTATATAATCCTGAATTTCTTGATTACATCCCTGAAGGCGCATCAAGTGTTGTAGATGCATGGTCTGCTTCAGTCTCTGACGGCAAAAAGGTCGGCGTTATGGATTTTTCAGGATGCAGATGGACAGATATAGGAACTCCCTCAGCATATGCAGCTTCTGTTGCTGATGCGCTTATCAATTCCGGCGAGACTGTATATTTAAGCTCCAGATCAAAAGGATGCCAGAACGCCAGTATAAAAGGTTTGCTATCGATCGAAGACGGCGTTGTGATCGAGCCGGATGTTGAGCTTCAAAACTGCATTGTTATGCCGAATACGATTTTGAAGCCCGGGGTATATAAAGACTGCATAATTGTGAATGACAAAATAATAGACCTTGGCAGCGGTTTTTTTAGCAGACCTTGCACGAGTTATGGCGTGCTGATAGGTTCCGGCGGATCAGACAGAAACTACTACAGAACTATATCAAATGATTCCTCAAGAATTCTTATGGTATGCAGCAAAGGTGATCCGGATTTTGAGAGGCACATAAAATATACGGCATTTTTCAGCAAACATAAAATTCCTGTTCCAGAGTTTATCGGAACAGGTCAGCATGAGTGGTCAGCTTTTTTTGAAGATCTGGGTGATGTTTCGCTTTATTCATGGATGAAATGCAAAAGAGGTACAGGAGAAGTCGAAAATATTTATAAAAAGGCTCTCGATATAGCCGTATCAATCCATTCTATAGACACAGCAGAGGCCAATTTGATCACAAGACAGTTTGATCTTGAACATTTTAGCTGGGAGACGTCATATTTTTTAGAGAGATTTGTTAAGGGTTACTGCTGTTTTGATCCGGATGACGAAGTTGCTCTGGAAAAAGAGTTTGCAGCTCTCGCAGCTCATACTGGTGCATTTAAAAAATGCGTTATACATCGTGATTTCCAATCGCAGAACATAATGATAAAAGACAATACGCCAAGTGTTATCGATTTTCAGGGTGCGAGGATAGGGCCTGCAGCTTATGACATTGCATCAATTTTGTGGGATCCATATACAGAACTGAGCTGTTTATTGCGTAACAGAATGCTGGATTATTATGTATATGCCCGGAAAAAACTGGACAATAGCTTTAGTTCAGAAGAGTTTTCTTCATCACTGCTCTACTGCAGGCTGCAGAGGCATATGCAGGCTCTTGGAGCTTATGCATTTTTGTCAGAAGTTAAAGGCAAGAGTTTTTTTCAGAAACATATGCCTGCCTGTTTATCTCTTTTAGTGTTGGACATTGAGGAAAGCAGAGGAGAATTTCCGCATCTTGCTGCGCTGATTAAGCAGCTTCATAGCTTGCTTAGAGAAAAAAATATTGAAAATTAAACCTCTTTTATTAAATAAAATATTATGAATAAAAAAACAGCATTAATAATTTTTGCTCATCCTGCATTTCAGCGTTCCAGAGTAAACAGAGCACTTCTTGATGCTGCAAATGGGGTGGACTCTGTTCTGGTTCATGATCTTTATGAGCAGTATCCTGATTTTGATATCGATGTGAAGAAGGAGCAGCAGCTGCTTGATCAGTGCGATATCATTATTTTACAGCACCCTATGTACTGGTTCTCAGCGCCTTCTCTTCTTAAAGAATGGCAGGACTTGTCTCTGTTGCATGGATGGGCATATGGGAAAGGAGCAACAGCTCTTAAGGACAAGCTGCTTTTAAGTGTAATTTCTACTGGCGCTGACGAGTCTTTTTATAATAAAGATCATGAAAATAATTTTAGTATAAAAGAGCTGATTTCTCCTTATGCGCAGTTAGCTAAGGTCTGCGGCATGATATATCTGCCGCCATTTGTTGTTCACTCAACCCACTCTCTAAATACTGATGGTATTAATGCGCATGCAGAAGACTACAGGAATATACTGATAGCTCTTACTGAAAACAGGCTTGATATTGAGGCTGCCAAATCCATGTGCAGGCTCAATTTTGATATAAGCAGAATTATTAAAACAGGTCAGGTAAAACAATAATGCATGGCGATGAATTCTTTTTTCAGGCGATAGTCTATTTATCCGCTGCTTTAATATCAGTTCCTGTAGCCAAACGGCTTGGTCTAGGTTCTGTGCTCGGATATCTGGTAGCAGGCATTTTGATTGGCCCATTCTGCATAGGTCTGGTTGGAGCAGAAGGGCAGGATGTTATGCACTTTGCAGAGTTCGGCGTCACTATGATGCTCTTTCTGATAGGGCTGGAGCTCCAGCCAATGCTGCTATGGAGACTAAGGGCTCCCATTATAGGAATGGGAGGGCTGCAGGTCTCTATAACAGCTATTTTTATTGCTGCTGCCGCTGCAGTTATTGGGCTGCCTCTGAAGAGCGGTCTTGCAATAGGTCTGATACTCGCATTGTCATCAACTGCTATCGTGCTCCAGTCGATCGCTGAAAAGGGGCTGATCAAGACAGATGCTGGACAGAGCTCCTTTTCAGTCCTTCTTTTTCAGGATATAGCCGTAATACCAATAATTGCGATACTGCCGCTGCTCGCAATCGGATCAACAGCAGGAATGGATCAGCAAGATTATAAATTATGGATTCAGAATCTGCCAGCCTGGCTGCATGCACTAGTTGTGCTCGGCATTATGGGGGCAATAACAGCAGTAGGATTGTTTTTGGTAAGGCCTTTTTTCCGGATAATCGCAGGGACTCGTTTAAGGGAATTGTTTACTGCATCTGCATTGCTGCTAGTCATCGGCACAGCGTATTTAATGACAAAGGTAGGCATGAGTCCGGCTCTTGGCACATTTATGGCAGGTGTAGTATTAGCAAATAGTGAATACAGACATGAACTCCAGAGTGATATAGAACCATTTAAGGGGTTGCTGCTTGGGCTCTTTTTCATAGCTGTAGGCGCTGGAATAGATTTCAGGCTTATCATATCTTCGCCCGGCACAATATTAGCCCTCGTATGCAGCCTAATGATTATTAAAGCCTTAGTATTATTCATACTCGGCAAATTTTTTAGAATGAGCGCTGATCAAAACATACTGTTTGCTCTGGCTCTTGCGCAGGGAAGCGAGTTTGGATTTGTGCTCTTTTCTTTTGCGCTACAGCATAATGTGCTGTCTCCGGATATTGTTAATCCTATGGTGGCGGCTGTGGCAGTATCGATGGCGTTTACTCCGCTGCTGCTTTTAATAAATGAAAAGTTTGTTCAGCCAAGATTCGGCACAAAAGAGCTTGATTCAAAAGCAGCCGATTATATAGACCATCAGAGTGATGTAATAGTAGTGGGCTTTGACAGCTTCGGTAGTCTTTTGGGCAGATTGCTCAGGGCTAATGGCCTGGATATAACAGTGCTCGAGCTGGATTCCGATAAGGTCGAGCTGTTGCGCAAGCTTGGGCTCAAGGTCTACTATGGTGATGCATCCAGATACGATCTGCTCAGATCAGCAGGAGCTGAAAATGCAAAGATACTGGTTCTGGCTATGCATGATCATAAAAAACAGCTGCAGATAGTTAATGCTGTGAAGAAATATTTTCCAAATCTAAAAATATTCGCGCAGACCTCAGGAAGAACCCAGGCATATGAACTTTATGATGCCGGCGTTGATCATATCTACAGAGAGACTCTCGATACATCGTTAAGAGCCGGAACAGATGTACTTAGGGCTCTCGGTTTTAGATCATACCAGGCGCATAGGGCTGCCAGGACATTCAGGCTCCATGATGAACAGTCTGTTGAAAAACTTAGGCATATAAGTCATGATCACACAAAATATTTGTCTGCAGCTAGGCAGCATATAGAAGACCTTGAAGAATTGCTGATCTCAGAACTGAATGAAAACAGAAAACTTCGTGATGATGGATGGGACGCATCATTGACAAGCAGAGACATGAATAAAGCAAAGGATAAATAGCTGAAACAACGATAGTTTATATTTGCTGATCTCTGGTAAAATGAAAAATATAATATTAAACGGATGTTGATTAAGGAGAAGAAATTGAAGATTACACTCTTTGCTTTATTTATTATTCTTTATGGATTGACAATTAATGCTGATCATGTATCAGCGCATGGCGGATGCGAGTCTGACTGCGGCAGATGCCACAGGCTCAAAAAGTCAGAGGCAGAATCTGTAGTAAAAGATCTAGGCATAAGGAATGCCAAGATAATAGGAATACAAACAGCAGAAATAAAATCTCTCTGGGAGATAGCTATAGAGACAGACGGCAAAAGAGGAATCATATATCTTGATTTTTCCAAAAACAAGATCATCTCAGGAAATATAATTGATGTAAAAACCAAACTCAACAATACAGCAGAAGCAATACAGAAGATACAGCCTAAGGTCGACTTTTCGAAGATCAAACTTAATTATGACCTTGTTATGGGCAATGCACATGGGTCAAAAAAAGTTGTTGTTGTCACAGATCCCAATTGCGGATTCTGCGCAAAGCTGCATGAAGAGATTAAAAAAGTTATAGCAGAAAATAAGAATGTCGGATTTTTCATAAAGCTCTTCCCTCTGAATTCAGACTCTCGCAAAAAAGCACAGACAGTTATATGCTCCAAGAACTTAAAAAATCTCGAAGCCAATTTTCAAAGAAAAGAGACCACACCTGTAACATGCACAACAGGAGAACTGGATGAAAATATCGCGCTCTTTAAGAGCTTTGACATAACCGGCACTCCTGCTCTGATAATGGAAGACGGCTCGGTATATGTCGGTTACAGACCAGCACAGGAGATATTAAAACTACTGAAATAAGGTAAATAAAAAATATTGGCTTGTAGATCAGATAATACTATGCCTATAAAGTTGTTAGATATATCTCAAAAGACCCGATAGGCTTCAGTGCTTAGTAAAATCCTGCTTGTTCTGCAAAGAAGCTTATTAGAAAAAATGGTAGGCACGAGGGGTATCGAACCCCTGACCTCTACCGTGTCAAGGTAGCGCTCTCCCACTGAGCTACGCGCCTAAGGTTGAGTGTTAAATTAAACCAGATACTACATTTTTTGTCAATATTAACGATATATTAAATATGAATTGTATGTGAGTCATTACGGTGATAATATATTGATATGAGATACCTGCTGATAATAACCATTATTATTCTTTCTGCGCCGCATGCGTTTGCTGATATATATGTTATGCATGCGCCGGACGGCTCTGTATATTTTACAAACTCCAGACCTGATGATAGCTCTGCAAAGGTGGTTATGAGAGAGCAGGGCGCAGTTTCTGCAGAGCCTGCAGCAGATCCTGTTAATGCGTCTGATTATGTTAGCCTGGCTGAAAAGAAGGCCAGAAAGCATAATGTTGATCCTGATCTGTTGAAGGCTGTTATTAAGGCAGAGTCTAACTGGAATCCGAGGGCTGTGTCGCCAAAGGGCGCCAGAGGTCTTATGCAGCTTATGCCTGCTACTGCTGCTGAACTTGGCGTAAAAAATGTTTTTGATCCTGTTGAAAATATAGACGGAGGCGCTAGGTACTTAAGATATCTGCTTGAGAAGTTTAACGGCAATTTGACTCTTGCTCTTGCTGCCTACAATGCCGGTCCTGCGCGGGTAGAGCGCAAGATGCGCGTTCCAGCGATACAGGAGACCGTATCTTATGTCAGAAAAATTGTGACTTCATACAAGAAAAATGGAGGATCGGTAATGCCCAGGGCTGCTGTAAATAAAGAGCCGAAAATTGTGAGAGTTGTTCTTGAGGACGGCTCTGTTGTCTTTACAAATACAAACTACTTTCAGATACGTTAAATTTTAGTTTCTATCAGTTATAATAACCGTCATGACCCAGACCAGAGATTCCATAGCAGACGAGATTTTATCACTTAAAAAAGAGAAGCATGCAATAATTATGGCGCACAATTATCAGCGCGATGAGGTGCAGGCTATTGCGGATTTTACAGGCGATTCTCTCGAGCTCTCCAGAAAAGCTGCCGATATTGATTGTGATGTGATTGTTTTTTGCGGTGTTCACTTTATGGCAGAGAGCGCTGCTATTTTAGCTCCACAGAAGTGCGTGCTGCTGCCGGTGCTGGATGCAGGGTGTCCAATGGCTGATATGGTGGAGGTCAGTTCAGAAAGAAGGGTATGGAAGGTCTTCCCCGGATATAAGGAGCAGCCATCTTTTGTATTTCCTCATACATATACACTTAGAGATATAAAAGAACAATATCCAGGAGTTCCTGTTGTAGCATATGTAAATACAACTGCTGAGGTTAAGGCTAAGAGTGATATATGCTGCACATCAGCAAATGTTAACAGGATTGTTGAGTCTCTTTCTTCGGATGCTGTCATCTGCATTCCCGATCGCAATCTTTCCATGTGGGCTCAGAAAAATTCAGATAAAAAGGTTATTGCATGGGACGGCTTTTGCCATGTGC
>JAFGXL010000021.1 GCA_016936655.1 Nitrospirota bacterium
ATACACCAGAGGCTTGAATGAAGAACCCGGCTGTCTTAATGCCATGGTAGCCCTGTTGAACTGGGTCGCCCAAAAGTCTGTTCCGCCTACAAGGGCTTTGATCTGGCCTGTATGCAGATCAATAGCTACCAGAGCTGCCTGAACAGGAGGCTTCACTCTCTTTTCAACCGCCTCTATTCCCTTGGCAACCGCCTCTTCTGCAGCCTGCTGCATATTAGAGTCAATGGTGGATATGAACTTGAGCCCGGATGTATATATTTTTTCTCCGTATTTCAATTCCAGCTGCTGCCTCAGATGCTCCACAAAATATGGAGCCTCGTATTTTCTGAAATATGGCGTAGACGGCAAAGATTCCAGCCTTGCCGTTTCATACTCTTCTGTTGTTATAAATTTATTTGCAAGCATTTTTTTGAGCACAAGCTGTCTGCGTGCAAGAGACTTTCCCGGATTTTTAAAAGGAGAATACACTGAAGGCGCTTTTGTCAGGCCTGCAAGCATTGCAGCCTCTGAAATGCTTAAGCTTGTTACGGACTTATTAAAATAGGTCTGTGCTGCTGCCTCTATACCATAAGCCCTCGTGCCGAAATATGCCTGATTCAGATACATTCCGATTATTTCATCTTTTGTATATCTGCGCTCAATCTGTGCTGAGAGGACAGCCTCTTTGAACTTTCTTGCAATAGTACGTTCAGGTTTCAGAAAAAGCATCTTTGCGAGCTGCTGGGTTATGGTGCTGCCGCCCTCGACAATGCCTCGTGCGATAAGATCTTTGGCAAGCGCCCTTAGTATGCCTATCATATCTATTCCCGGATGCGAATAAAAACGCTCATCCTCTATTGCTATAAAGGCATTTTTTACCCTGGCCGGTATATTAAAGTGCTGAACAAACGTCCTGCGCTCCATATAAAACTCTGCCATCACCTTGCCGTCAGATGAGTAGACTATAGAGGTCTCAAGAGGAGCATAAGTTTCTAGCTGGCGGATCTCGGGAAGATCAGAAAAGTTCCAGTACACAAATCCTGCAAAAGCTCCTAATATTACGGCAGCAATGCTTATAAAGACTATTAATGGCCACTTTTTCATCTATCAATTATACCCGCTAGCTATACTAATACTCCATACGCCTGAAATGATATTATTAATGTATGAAAGAGATCGCATCAGCGCCTTCAGCCCCTGGGGTCTATATATTCAAAGGAAAGAATGAAAATATTCTGTATGTAGGCAAGGCAAAAAATCTGAGAAACAGGATAAGGAGCTATTTTCAGAAATCATCGCAGCTGGACGCAAGAAAAAGCGCGATGGTAAAACTGATAAAAGACTTTTCATTCATAGCAACCTCAAATGAGCTCGAAGCATTTATTCTTGAAGCCAATCTTATTAAACAGCACAAACCAAAATTCAATATTGTATTGCGTGATGATAAAAACTACCCCTACATAAAATTAAACCTTCAACAAAGATGGCCATTCATTGAGGTGGTGCGAAGAGTAAAAAAAGATGGAAGCGAATATTTTGGTCCGTATGTGCCTGCTCAGTCCATGCATGAAGCGCTAGCGTTTATCAGAAAGCATTTCATGCTGCGGCCATGCAGATATAATCTGGAAAAGCCGATGCGGCCATGCATACAGCACCAGATGAAAAAATGCTTGGCTCCTTGCGAAGGCAAAATAACTGAACAAGAGTACAGAAAAATAGTGGACGAGGTCATCCTCTTCCTTAAGGGAAAGAGCGCACAGCTTTTATCTGCGCTGCAGGATAGGATGGCAAGACTCTCTGAAGAGATGCAGTACGAAGAAGCAGCCTCTGCAAGAGATCAGATTATAATGCTCCAGAAGGCATTCGAATCCCAGAAGGTAATCTTTCCGGATCTTGGCGACATTGATGTAATCGCATTTTATCAGGGACAAAAAACTGATCTTTTAAAAGCATCAAGCGTACTCTTTATAAGAAACGGGATAATGACAGGGTCGCAGAACTTTAACATAAACGAGCATGTTTCTGAAGACATAAAACGTTCGGCGTCAAGCTTTATACAGAACCTATACTCAAAAGAAATAATGCCACCGTCTCTTATATTAACAAGATACAGGCCGTCAGAAAGCAGCCTAGTGGAATGGCTGGCTGAAAAAGCAGGTAGAAAGGTGAGATTCGAATATCCGCAGAGAGGCAAAAAGCTAGAACTGCTTAGAATGGCAGAACAAAACGCGAAACTGCTTTACATGATGAACGAAAAAAAGAGTTCCGTGTCAGCAGAAGATGAGCTGGCGGAGAGGCTCGGTATACGCGCTGCGCCTGACTCAATAGCTGTCTTTGATGTCTCAACAATTCAGGGCAGCGAATCTGTCGGAGCGCTGATCTACTGGGCTGGAGGAGCCTTCAGAAAGGATTTATACAGACATATTAAAATCAGGAGTGTTGAGGGAGTTGATGACTACGCAATGATGCGCGAAACAGTGCAGAAGATACTTATTAACCTAAATGATGCGCTGCCTGATCTTGTTCTAATCGACGGCGGCAGAGGACAGCTCGAAGCGGCAAAAGGGGTTGTAACTGAAATGGGTCTTGATCTGAATATAATTGCAGTGGCAAAGAATCCTGACAGGGCATTCATCAGCTCCAAAAAGTTCATTGATCTGGAAGACAGGTCAAGATCATCGCTCCTGCTGAAGAGATTACGCGACGAAGCTCACAGATTCGTCATCAGCTTTCATAGAAAATTACGTGACAAGAGATTCACATCCTCCGTGCTGGATAACATTAGCGGTATAGGCCCTAAAAAACGTCTCGAGCTGCTTCGTCATTTTGGCAGCCTCCAGAAGATCAGAACCGCAACTATAGAAGAGATAGAATCTGTTAACGGATTCAGCTCAAAAACAGCAGAGAAGCTCCTCGCTGAGCTTAATAAGTTAAAATAACAGGCATAGTATTTTAAAAGGAGATGATTAAATGAACATTTTTGTATCCGGCTCTCTTGCTTATGACAGGATTATGGATTTCCCCGGCAGATTCTCCGACCATATACTTCCGGACAAAATACATATTCTGAACGTATGTTTCACAGTAAACGGCATGTCAGAGAAATTTGGAGGAACAGCAGGGAATATAGCCTATTCGCTTAAGCTTCTTGAGGAAAAGCCCCACATACTTGCAACCATAGGAAAAGATCATCACAATTATATCAGATGGCTTAAAGAGCTCGATCTTCCGCTTGATGGCGTAAGTATAATCGAAGAAGAATTTACAGCTGGAGCTTATATCACCACAGACAAAGCTGACAACCAGATCACAGGGTTTAATCCCGGTGCAATGAAACACAGATCAAAATATAGCTTTGCCGGCGCAGCAGCTTCAGACTCCATAGCCATGATGTCTCCGGGCAATCTGGATGACATGAAAATATATGCCAGAGAGTATAAAAAGCTCGGCATAAAATGCATATGCGATCCCGGCCAGTCGCTGACTGCATGGGATGCAGAAAGCCTCAAGGAATGGATCAGCGGTTCATACATGCTTATAACAAATGACTATGAACTCGAACTGATAATGAAGATGACCTCAATGAAAAAAAGCGATCTAATATCCAAGACAGGCTCAGTTATAACAACACTTGGTGAAAAGGGCTCTATAGTAGCCGACTCAACAGGCGAGACAGCAATCCCTGCTGCAAAAATATCAACGGTTGTGGATCCTACTGGTGCAGGGGATGCTTACAGAGCCGGACTTATTAAAGGCCTCTGCATGGGCAGATCTATTGCAGACTCAGCAAAGCTGGCTTCTGTAGCAGCAGTTTATGCGGTCGAGAACTACGGCACTCAGGAGCACATATATACATTCGACGAATTCAAACAGAGATACGCTGATAATTTCGGCGCTTTTTAACAACCGCCAACACTATCTGGAGGCGTTATGATCAATCAAGATGCTATAGTTCGGCATATTCGTACAATTATACCATCTGCGATCGAGATAAAAATATCAAAGCTTGGATCTGGAGTGCATGGCGCTGGATTTCTCGCTGATATAACTACACCTTCAGGCAATAAAAGATACGTTCTAAAGGCTATGTTCCCAGAAAATCTGGGGCACGACTACCCCTCAGACAGAGCTGCTTCGTTTCTGCTAGATCTCGATGAGTTTGGGAATATACCCAAGCATGTAAAAGCCCTGGATGTGCTTGCAGAGCTGAAGGACGGCACTGTTAAATCAATTGGCGGCGGTATTGAATACTACCTGCTTATGGAAGAGGCATCAGGAACAAGCTATTTTACAGACCTCAAGGCGATGCGTAATCAAGAGTCTCTTTCAGAGGCGGACAGAATTAAAATTAAGCTGCTTGCTGAATATGTGGCTGAACTCCAGTTTGTAAAAAAAGAGTCCAGGTCTTTATATTGGAGAAAAATCCGCGACACTATAGGTCATGGCGAATGCCTTATGGGTGTATTTGATACATATCCTGACGGCACGCTCAGCTACAGGCAGATGGCAGAGATAGAAAAGCTCTGCATAGACTGGAGAGCAAGGCTGAAGCGCAAAAGCCACAGGCTCTGCAGGGTGCATGGTGATTTTCATCCCGGCAATATCTGGTTTGATGAAAATGGAACAGATTTTATTGTGCTGGACAGAAGCAGAGGATCATGGGGAGATGCTGCTGATGACATCTCGGCTCTGGCAATAAATTTTATCTTCTTTTCGATTATGCTCAGGGGCGATTACAGCGGAGCATACAAACAGGCGATGGATGAGTTTATCCGCGCATATATTGATGCCACATCTGACTCTGAACTATTCGAGACAATAGCGCCGTTTTTTGCTTTTAGGGGAGCTGTTGTTGCAAATCCATTCTTTTATCCTGAGCTGAGCACAGAGAGCAGAAAAAAAATATTCGCATTCATAAAAGGCGTGCTGCTTGAAGAGAGGTTTGAGCCTGGCAAAATATCTGACTATATAAAATCTGCTTCTATGCTGGCTTTATAAATAAATCCCATACGCTGAACAGCTCTTTGGTCGCCCTTATATCTCTTGCGCAGTACCTGGCTATATCCACAAAACGCCTGTCAGTATATAACGCCTTGACATCTTTTCCAGATACTCCCTCCTCCTTTGGACTGACTATACCAAATGTTCTGCACCACATATCCAGGCTGAACCTCCGGCGGGATACGCCATAAAAAGAGAGCTGATCAAATAGATCTATGTGATATTTGTCATACCTGTTTGGTATAAGGTTTAATGACGGTTTTATCCTGTGGACAGCTGATCTGACAATTAAAAATGGTGCATCAAACGAGCGGCCGTTAAATGTTATAACCTGATCATAAGACTTTACAGCTGACCAGAACTTTTCGAGCAGCTCCTTCTCTGTTCCGCACTCGTACCTTATCCCATCATCATCAAACGGAAGAAGCATATCTCCATCTGCCTGAAAATATACAGCTCCTTTGTTTGTGTCAGGATTAAGCATGCCTATGGCAACAACTTCAGCGGTCTGCGGATAAAGGCCAAGGCCTTCACGTACTTTCAGCTCCTCTTCAGGAGAATCAGCAGACTTAAGCAGATATTCCTGGACTTCTTGCTCTAAAGAATCAAAATCAACTCCAACAGTCTCTATATCAAATACAAGGCGGCTCATCAGATCAGGCCGCCTTTTTCATCTTCTCTAAAACTTTCCATGTATTTATTGTCTCTATAGCTCTTTGAAGCTGAAGATCGTCCTTCTCATCAACTTCAATAGGCATTTTTTCCTTTTCGCTCTCTCCTTCTTTTACCTGTTCATTCTTAAGATGGCCTTCCAGGTCACGTTCTCTAACAACTGTAATCTCCTTGCCGTTTTTAGCCTGGAGCTTTACAACTATATCAGGAGTTATTCCAACGCCCTGTATACTTGTTCCGTTTGGGGTATAGTACTTAGCTGTTGTAAGCCTCAAACCGGAACCGTCGCTGAGAGGCAGAAGGCTCTGCACAGATCCCTTTCCGAATGTCTGCATACCCACTATGACTGCCCTGTTCCAGTCCTTCAAAGCTCCTGCTACAATTTCTGAAGCACTGGCGCTTCCCTGATTAACAAGAACTACCATAGGGATATCAAGATACGAATCCTTTTTTTCAGTAAAGTATTCTATCTTTTCTTCTTTTCTGTTCTTTATGTAAACAACAAGCTTATTAGCAGGCAAAAACTGCTCTGAAACCTCTACTGCACTATTTAGCAGTCCGCCTGGATCGTTTCTTAAATCCAGTATAATAGAGGCCATGCCATCCTTCTTCAGCCTTGCAAGAGCACCCTCAAGCTCAGTACCTGTCGCTTCCTGAAACTGGGTAATCTTCACATATCCTATCTTGTTAGGCAACATTTTATGTTTTACGCTCTTCACCTTTATAATGTCTCGAACAATCGTAAAATCCTTCGTCTCTTTCCAGCCTTCTCTCATGATAGTAAGTATTATCTTTGTGCCTTTAGGCCCTCTCATTTTGGATACAGCATCATGCAGGCTCATCTCTTTTGTAGAAGCCTGATCTATCTTCACTATCCTGTCTCCAGCTAGTATGCCCGCCTTGTGCGCAGGAGTGTCTTCAATTGGAGCGATTACTGTCAATATGCCGTCCTTTATGGCTATCTGTATGCCGAGACCGCCGAACTCTCCCTTAGTCTCAACCCGCATCTCCTTGTAAGCTTCGGGCGTCATATATGATGAGTGTGGATCGAGCGAGCTTACCATGCCTTTTACAGCATTTCTGATCAGATCTTTTATCTTTACATCTTCAACATAATTCTTTTTTATCTGCGTAATAACCTCTGTAAAAACTCTGAGGTCTTCATAGTCACTCTCTGCGTTGACAGTAGCTATCGCCCACTTTCCTGCGAAGATGCCGCCTATGCAGAGCAGCAGTATCAACCCCGTTATAAAAAGCTTCCTTTTAAACTGCATCAGTCCTCCGAAATAGAAACAAAAACGAGCAGCCTAACAGCTTATCGCTTTATGGTTAGGCGCTGGATTATATTATTTTTTGAGCCACTGCTGAGGATCCAGGGGCTTGCCTCTATAACGTATCTCGAAATAGAGACCATGACTGCCAAGAGCATCTGAATCGCCTACTTCTCCAAGCTGCTGGCCTTCCTTAATTATACTCCCATTCTTTGTAAAAATTCTTGAGAGGTTCCCGTAGAGCGTGTGGTAGCCATCGCCATGACTCAGTATAACCATCTGTCCATAGCCCTTGAATTCATCAGCAAATACCACCTTGCCCTCATTCACAGCTTTTACAGGAGCTGCTGATGCTGCTTTTATATGAACACCGCTCCTGAATACAGGCAGGTTAAATACAGGATCAAGCTGCGAACCATATTTTATAGCCACATGTCCATTTACCGGCCAGGGCAGATGTCCTTTGAGTTTGCTGAAATTGCTGTCAGTATCGTCATCATCCCTTGCATCTTTTTTCTGTTGTTTGCCTCTGGATATTTCCTTGCGTTTACGCTCTTTTTCCAGCCTTTCTGATTCACGAATTATGCGCAGCATCCTTTTTGATGATTCATTCAAATCGCTTATCATTTTTTGGTATACGCTCTTTTCCTTCCTTACAGACGACAAAAGCGATTCATGCTCCCTCTTTTTTTCAGCCAGATCATTGTTAAGCTTCGCAAGATGAGCCTCCTCTTTTTTCAACTCATCAAGGTTTGCATTTAGATGGTGCTGTTTTTCATTCAGTATTTTTACAGCCAAATTATAGCTATCAATCGCCTTTTTATCGTAAGCAGCAATATCGCTGAGATAGCGCACTATTCTTAATGATTCAGTAACATCTTCCCTGCTCAGAAGCACCAGCATAGCGTCCTGTTCAAGATTATACCTCTGCAGCGCCTTAAGTCTTCTTTGAAGATGTTTTTTTTGAGCGTTAAGGCTCGCTTCCTTCAGCCGTATCTCGGCCTGAACGGACGTTATTGACTTTTGAAGCTTTGCTACCTTTGCTTTTTGTTCAGATAGCTGAGCTTCAATATCCTTAAGCTCAGAAGAGACCTTTCTAATCTCATTTAGCACATTTCGTTCTGTTTTCGAGGCTGTAGCCAACTTCTTTCTGCTTTCTCTTAGCTCTTTCTGTATCTTGCTATACTCGTCTTTCGCATTACTTGGATATACAGGAGCTGTATAGGCAATGCAGCACAGGAGTACAGATATGCAGAGTGAAGCCTTTTTTATAAGGCCGTAGGTTGGCATAGCTTAGAGCTTTAGTCTCCCTATAGCTATAGCAGACCCGATTATCCCGAGCACAAGTCCGGCCAATGGAAGAGCTGCGAGCATCTCCAGAGGGAAAACCAGCTTGTTTAAAAGAGGGATAACAGAGCTGAGTCTATAAGTTATACCTATATAAAAAACAAATGCGCCCAGCACTCCGAGCCCCCCTCCTAGAAGACCTATTATCCCGCCCTCTATGAGAAATGGCTGTCTAATAAAACCTCTGGTTGCACCAAGAAGTTTTAGTGTCTCTATCTCGTCAGTGCGTCTGTAAAAAAGAATTTTAACAGTACTGTAAATAACAAAAATAACACCAAAAGCTATAGCAAAAAATATTATAACGCTGCTGTTCTGTATAGATCTCTGCACAAGGTGAAATGCGGAAACCACCTTTTCGCCATAATAGACATCATCAACTCCGGGCATTTTTACAATCTCGTTATAGATCTTCTTGACTGCGCTCTGAGTAAGCGCTGCCTGACGCGTAAGCTTCAGCTCAAAAGAGGATGAGAGCGGATTTTCATCAAGGCCATCCAGCAGAAACCTCGATGTGCCCAGCTTCTGCTTCAGCTCTTCCATAGCATTCTCTTTTGAATTGTATTTTGCAATCTCTATATCCTTGCGTCTCTTAAATTCCTCAAAAAGCGCCTGCGTCTCTTCCTGATTTATGCCGTTTTTCAGACACACCACCATAGAAAACCTTTCCGGCAGCTTTTGAACAAGCACATGTGTGTTATAGAGAAATAGAAATACGAATATAAGCATCAAAAGACTTGATGCCACTGTAAATACAGACAATAGATTTATCCACTTTTCCTTTGCAAGGCTTCTGGCAGCTGATTTAAAAGCGTACGCAAGACTCATTATCCCACCACCTCTCTTGCAAGTTCTCCCGAGTCTAGGCAAAAAACCCTTTTCCCTGAATTTGTGAAGACATCCATATTATGAGTAGCGATCAGCATAGTGCAGCCGCTAAGATTAATTTCTGAAAAAAGTTTCCATATGCCTGAAGCTGTATCCCAGTCAAGATTTCCTGTAGGTTCATCAGCAAGTATAATCTGCGGCTTTGTGACTATCGCCCTTGCTATAGCTATCCTCTGCTGCTCACCACCTGATAGTGTACGCGGATAACTGTCAGCCTTATGCCTCAAATGCACACGCTTAAGCGCTTCGGACACCATAGCCTTTATCTCTGAATCCTTTTCTCCTCTAACCCTGAGAGCCAGAGCAATATTTTCGAAAATTGTCCTGTTGGGAAGCAGCTTGAAGTCCTGAAACACTATGCCTATGTCTCGCCTCAGGAATGGAATGTCAGATATTTTGAAAGGCTTGCATTGAGAGATGTCCGATTTGGAGACCTCCCATCCGAGCTTTGAATCCCAGAAAGAAAGGTGGAAATCTCCTATAGTCATCTCTCCCTCATCCGGCCATTCTGCAAGATATATCATCTTAAGGAGGGTTGTCTTTCCAGCGCCGCTAGGACCGGTTATGTATACCAGCTCTCCTTTTTCAACGCTTAAACTTATGTTCTTAAGTACAGACTGGCTCTCATACAGCTTGGATACATTCTGCAGGGAGATCAAATCAGCCCTCCATCAGGAATTTTCTCGCTTTCTCCGCTATGTCTGCCGCAGTCAGCTTAAACAGCTTAAGCAGCTCATTCGGTCTGCCTGAGCAGCCAAATGTGTCATTTGTACCAACCCTTATCAACGGCTTTGGGCAGTTTTCAGAAAGACACTCTGCAACAGCGCCGCCAAGTCCGCCAATTACAGAATGTTCTTCAGCTGTAATAATCAGTCTCGATGCCTTTGCTGCTGCAATAACAGCGTCTGTATCAAGCGGCTTTATGCAGGCCATGTTAATAACTCCTGCATCAATACCCTCTTTCATAAGAAGCTCCTTTGCCTCAAGAGCCTCAGACACCATTATGCCTGCAGCTATTATTGTCACATCTTTACCAAGGCCAAATACATGCGCCTTGCCTATTCTGAATTTATAGTCAGCAGGCATTACCGCAGGCACCTTTGCCCTGCCTAGCCTTATATAAACCGAGCCTTCATATTCAGCGGCAGCATTAATCACCTGAACAGTCTCGAATCCGTCTGCAGGCACAACAACTGTCATGTTAGGCAGAGCCCTTGTAATAGCTATATCTTCAAGAGATTGGTGTGATGCTCCGTCCTCTCCCACAGTAAGGCCGCCGTGAGTAGCTGCTATCTTCACATTAAGATTTGAGTAGCATACGCTCTGCCTAAGCTGTTCCCATGCCCTGCCTGTAGCAAAGACGGCAAATGTGGATGCAAAAGGGATTTTTCCAGTAAGCGAGAGTCCGCAAGCTGTGCCGACCATATCCTGCTCTGATATTCCTATATTGAAAAACCTTTCAGGAAAAGCCTTAGCGAAATTATTGGTTTTTGTGGAGCAGGAAAGATCCGCATCAAGCACAACAACATTCGGTTTTTTGCTGCCAAGTTGCGCGAGAGCTTCACCATAGGCGTCTCTAGTGGCAACAGCTGCTCCTGCAAAGCTGTCTGCACCGCTCTTTTTTTCTTCTGCTGCTTCTTTACTGCCCATCGCTATTTAACTCCTCCAGCGCTTTATTTAGTTCATCAGGCGTGGGCGGTGTGCCGTGATACTGCACCTTGCCCTCAAAAAATGATACTCCTTTGCCCTTTACTGTTCTAGCAAGAATTACAGTCGGCCTGCCTTTAGCATCTTCAGCAGCATCAAGAGCATCCGTTATCTGTGCCATATCATGGCCGTTAATCTCTATAACATTCCAGCCGAATGCCTTCCATTTGTCAGGCACAGGCTCTATTTTCATAACATCTTCGCAAGGCCCATCTATCTGTAGCCCGTTGAGATCAATAATAGCGCATAGATTATCCAGACCATAATGGTGGGCTGTCATTGCAGCTTCCCATACCTGCCCTTCCTGCGTCTCTCCGTCTCCAAGCAGGCAGTAGACCTTTGCAGGATTTTTATCCAGCTTCAAACCTAAAGCTATTCCATTTGCGATTGACAAGCCCTGGCCAAGCGACCCTGTAGACACCTCAACACCCTGGACCATTTTTGAGCATGGATGTCCCTGAAGATTGCTGCCAACACTTCTGAGAGTACAGAGATTATCCGTCTCCATATATCCGCAGAGCGCAAGCGCTGAATATAAAAGAGGCGCAGCATGTCCTTTGGAGAGTATAAACCTGTCTCTCTGAGGCCACGATGCGTCTGATGGATTATGCTTCATCTTGTAGAAATAAAGCGCAGCCACAATGTCTGCTGAAGAGAGTGAGCCGCCCGTATGTCCTGATGCAGCAGATGTGAGCATCTTGAGAATCTCGATCCTGATCTGGCGGGCTTTTTCTTTTAAAAATAAAGCATCCCGCGACTGTTTAAGCTTAGTGTCGATCATAAATGCATCCTTCCCCTTTATTGGTACATCACAATATTATATAAAAGAGGGAGATGAAATGTAAAAGCAGTGTTATTTGCCTTTAGGAAGGATCTGGTAGACCTTTTCTTTCATCTTGGGAGAACCCCAGGGGCGGTCGCCTATAAGTTTTTCAGCCACAATGCCGTCAGGTCTTATAAGAAAAGTGGCCGGCAGTCCGTATGTCCTGTATTTGCTGCTTGCAACATCCTTTTTCTTGTCATGCAAAATCGGGAATGCGAGCTTTTTCTGCTTCACAAAATATTTTATAGAATCTGCTGACACATCAACAGATACGCCGATCACAACAAAGCCTTTGCCCTTCAGCTTAATATACAGGTCATTAAAATCCGACATCTCTTTAACGCATGGACCGCACCAGGTCGCCCAGAAATTAAGAAGGACAGCCTTTCCTCTGAAGTCAGACAGCCTTACCTGTTTGCCATTAAGATCAGGAAGAACAAAATCAGGAGCAGCCACACCAGCTTGGTATGCATGAGCAGAAGGAGCTAAAACATACAGCATAAAAAAAACTGCGGTTATAAAAAATGTCCTTCTCATGTTTTAAGTATATCATGGAGATAAAAAAATCTGAAAACCTGATTTTACTCTTTTTTGTCTTGAGATTTAATTAGCAGTCAAATGATATAATAAGGCCATGGAACTTCACCGCGAAATTCGCGCGCTTTACATAAAAATGCCTGCTTCACAAGACCAGATAAGAAAAGATGTTATTGATAGCGTCTGGAATATGTCTAATGAACTGCTCATAACATCCGTAGACCTCACATCTGAAGCAGAGCTGATAATCCATTCAGACATATCGTTCTCTCTCAAGCACTGGAATGATACTGTGAATTTTGTGAGAGATGTGATGAACCTGACAGCTGCAAAAAGCGGATTTATTATAATAAGAAAAATTCTAGGCACAGCGGACAAATTAAATACAGAAATTGAAACATACAAGGTCACTAAAAGAGGCGTATACAACTCAGACACCCCTGAGTCTCCGGATTTTATAGAAGATGTCATCAGATACTCAGGCGGCAACAAAAGATTGAAGCAGATTGATGCCATGGACAATCTCTTCAGGTTCATTGAAGAAAAAGAGAACGACGATAAAACTCAGGAAACTTAAGATTGTACCCAAGTAACAAAAAAGGCCTCTCACGAGGCCCTTTTTGTTTTCTTCGTGCCTTCTACTTCTCTATGTGCCTTCTACTTCTCTATGCCGTCAAAATTCTTTCCGATCTTCTTGTCAAACTCCATCTTTCTAAGCACAGCTCTTTTAATCTTTCCGCTAGTCGTTTTTGGCAATTCCTCTACAAATTCTATCTCACGAGGATATTTATACGGAGCTGTATTCTTCTTCACATACTCCTGTATGTCATGCATCAGTTCATCAGAAGGTTTATGGCCTGGAGCAAGTATTATAAAAGCCTTTACTATCTCTCCCCTTATATCATCAGGGCTGCCGACAACAGCACTCTCTGCAACAGCAGGATGCTCCTGCAGAACGCTCTCTACCTCAAACGGCCCTATTCTGTAACCAGATGCCTTAATAACATCATCAGCTCTTCCGAAAAAATATAAATATCCGTCATGATCCTTATATGCCTTGTCTCCAGTAAAGTACCAGCCGTCTTTGAACACCCTCAAGTTCTCTTCAGGCTCATCAAGATACTCATCAAAAATTCCTACCGGCTTTTCAGGCTTTACCCTCACAGCTATATACCCAGCCTCTCCAGACGGCAAAGGCATATTATTGTCATCAAGTATCTCAATTTGCAGATCTGGAGAAGGCTTGCCCATTGATCCTGGTTTTACAGGCAGAAATCTGTAGTTGCCTACTAGCATGGTTGTCTCTGTCTGGCCGTATGCCTCGCGTATGGTCAGCCCTGATGCATCACGCCATGCCTTTATAACCTCGGGATTAAGCGGCTCACCTGCTGATGTGCTGACGCGCAGGCTCGAAAAATCATACACAGAAAGATCTTCGAGTATCAGCATCCTGTATACAGTAGGAGGCGCACAGAATATTGTGACACCATGATCCTGCATAAGCTTCATGGTCAACTTGGCATTGAACCTGCCCTCAGCATTATGTATGAAAAGACATGTGCCTAAAACCCACTGTCCGTAAAATCCCCAGGCTGCCTTTGCCCAGCCAGTATCAGACAGCACCCATATAAGGTCACTGCTCTGCGCATCATGCCAGAGGCCGGCTGTTCGAACATGGCCAAGAGGATATGTGCATCTGTGCAGAACCATCTTAGGATATTTAGTTGTTCCTGATGTGAAATATAAAAGGAATGGATCGCTTGCTGCTGTCTGCTCTACATCCTCCTTTTTAAGGTTAGGAGAAGCACTATCCAGCATAGGCTCAAATCCTCTCCATCCCTCGACCTCTCCATCCAGAAGTATCTTATGCCTGAGATGCGGGAATTCGGTCTTGTTGCACTCTTCTTCAACCTTCAGATAGTTAGAGACATTTGTGATTATCACATTAGCCTTTGCCTTAAGCAGTCTATACTCTATATCTGCTGAGGTGAGAAGACCGGGTGACGGTATAACAACAGCTCCAATCTTGTGACAGCCTACAATTATGCCGTACCATTCCGGTATGCGTGGGAGCATTAGAAATACCCTGTCCCCCTTTTTTATGCCGATCTCTTTTAGCGCATTGACCACCTTGTTCGAATATCTTGTAAAATCCCAGAATGTATACTTCTTAACCTCTTTGCCTGCAGAATCTGTCCAGATCATCGCGAGCCTTGATCTGTCCTTTGCATACTTATCAATAACATCAAATCCGAAATTAAACTTATCCGGAGCTTCTATCCTGAATTTCTTTTTGGCGCTTTCATAATCATGCAGTTCGTCAATAGAGTACATTTGAGCCCTCCTGATTTATAGCAATATGTTTTTGCATCAGAATTAGTTAAAGCAAAAAAATATTTTAGCCGGATATCATGATGCAGAGCTTACAAATAGCCCAAGCAAGAAATCCGCAAAGCGGTATGGTTATAATCCATGCCATTACTATATTACCGCCAACACCCCATCTTACACATGAAAAACGCTTTGATGCTCCAACACCCATAATTGTTGATGAGATTACATGTGTTGTTGAGAGGGGTAGCCCTATTCTTGAGGCCACCTCTATAAGTGTGGCTGCGGATGCCTCAGCTGCAAAACCGTTTATAGGCCTAAGATTCACCAGCTTCACACCAAGAGTCTTTATAATTCTCCAACCGCCGGCAGCAGTACCAAGCGCCATTACTGAGGCGCATGTGACAACCACCCAGAAAGGCACATGAAAATCCGAAAGGCCATAATAACTTACAAGAGCCATTGTAATAATACCCATAGTCTTCTGAGCATCATTGCTGCCATGGCTAAATGCCATATATGCAGCAGATACTATCTGAAGCCTGCTGAACAATCCGCTTACAGAAGACGGAGAGGATTTTTTGAATATTCGCAGCAGAAAAATCATAAGCAGATATCCGAGTATAAAACCTATTATTGGTGATACCAGAAGTCCGCCTAATACCTTGTAAACTCCCTTCCCGATCACATGCTCAATGCCCACAGAAGCTATGGCTGCTCCGACTATGCTGGATATCAAGGCATGGCTTGATGATGTAGGGAGGCCAAAATACCATGTAAACAGCCCCCATATTATCGCAGACAGAAGAGCTGCTATTATTGTTATCTGATTTATCGCAGTTGCATCAACAATGCCTGAACCCATGGTCTTAGCAACGGCTGTACCAGAAAGAGCGCCAACAAGATTAAGCACTGCTGCCATTGCAACTGCTATTTTTGGAGAAAGGACTCTGGTAGATACAGATGTGGCTATCGCGTTTGCGGTGTCATGGAATCCGTTTATGAAATCAAATACTAGGGCAAGGAAAATTACAATAAGCAGAAGGGTAAATGTCTCATGCATACTTAAGCATTATGGCTTCAAGAATATTGGCAACATCTTCACACCTATCAGATGCGTCCTCAAGCAGCTCATATATTTCCTTCCATTTGATTATATAAATAGCATCTGTTGTGTTATTAAAGAGATCGCAAAGAGCGGTTCTAAAGTCGCGGTCTATCTTGTTCTCGAGCCTGTTTATCTCTATACAGTACTCTTGAACATGCTGGTAGTTCTTTCCTCTAAGCTCCTTGATCGCCTTGACGATAACCTCAGTTGTGAGCAGCAGATCTTTTGATATCGCAACAACTGATGGAGTGGGAGCATCGAGTTTAAAGAGCACCAGCCTGTCAACAGCTGCCCATATCATATCCAGCACATCATCCAGCCGAGAGGCTAGTGCATGAAGGTCTTCCCTGTCTATAGGTGTAACAAATGTGCTGTTTAACTTTTTCATTATGTCATGCGTTACCATATCACCGTCCTGCTCAACTTCATAAAGCTGCTTGCATAGCTGATCAAGATTGTCATAATGCTGCATGAGTTCGACAAGCACGCCTGCGCTGCTGCATATTCAGAACTTTTTAATGGTCGCAGGCATTTGCGCCGGTCTTTAGCGTTCCAGCGAAATAATCATCAACCAAGCTCTCTGGACTCTGCGATGGTGCCCCTACAACAACCTTTATGCCCTGTTGGGTAAAAAGCTGCTGCGCCATCTGCCCCATTCCGCCGGCGATTATAACATTTACTCCCTGCTCTGCCAGCCATGCCGGCAGCACTCCAGGAGCATGCGGCGGAGGGACTACATCTACACGGTTAACAACCTTGCTAGATGAGTCCGCCTCAATTATCGCAAAGCTCTCACAATGGCCAAAATGCATTGTAAGTTTGTTTTCTGCAACCGGAATAGCGATCTTCATTTTTAATTCCTCCTTTTAGAAATCTCTTCTATGAATTTAAATCCGGACTTCTGTTAAGATTTTTTCAGTCAGCCCTGACCTCTTCTGTTTTCAAGCTTTCCAAGCCTTATCACCTTCATACTGTCTTTCACCTGGCGCCACTCTTCTGATTCATGCAGCTCATTAGCAATCTGGTTTTGAATCTCTGCCCCTGTTTTTCTGCTGCCTTCGTAGTCCATGCATGCTGTTTTTAAAGTAACAGCAGCAAGCAGAGCGCAGTGTCTCATCTCTGGAGACAGACCGCCAAGCGCATCAAGTATCTCCCTCTTGTCCATAGCCGCGGCCTGATCCAACTTTCTGCCCTCTGCAAGTACAGATGCCATGCTGCCGCATGCGAGTGAAGAGCCGCATCCGTCCGTCTCAAAAGAGATTTTTTCTATTATGTCATCCTGCACATACAACCAGAACTCCATCACATCGCCGCAGGGACCTGTTACACGGCTATGGCAGTTAAATTTATCAAGCTGGCCCCTGTTTCTTGGGTTATCTGCATGATCACGGGCTGTTTCGCCAAAACCTTCCTGATCATGATCAGCCATATGTATTTGCGCCTCCTAAAGATTCAGGTAACTCCAAATGCTGCGTATATCTTCAGCTGAAGGAGCATCTGTCTCTACAACTGTCTTCTCCTGAATTTGTGCTTGCGTGACTGCACGGTCATACCGTATGCGTCCTGCTACTGCTGCGCCGGCTGCCTTGGCTTTTTCTTCAATTGAAGCTGTCATTTCGGGATTAAGATCCCACTTGTTAACACAAACAGCAGCAGGCACACGAAAGTGTTTAGCCAGTGACAGCACTCTCTGCATATCATGCTCCCCTGAAAGCGTCGGCTCTGTAACAATGAGCGCCATTGATGTGCCTGTCAGAGATGCTATAACAGGGCATCCTATGCCAGGAGGCCCGTCTACTATCACAATACCATAACCGCCATCTTCTGCAATACTTTTTGCCTTTTGACGCACCGTAGAAACAAGCTTGCCAGAGTTTTCAGCTGCGACGCCAAGCTTTGCATGAACCATAGGCCCGCATCGTGTCTCTGAAACCATCCATTCTCCGCAGAGCCTCTCTGGAAAATCAATGGCCTGTACAGGACAAAAACGCACACATACACCACAGCCTTCACATGCCACAGGATCTATTTTAAAATACCTTGCGCCGTCTATTTTTGCATGTTGGCTAACAGCCTCAAACCTGCAGTTAGCCAAGCAGACCCCGCAGCCTGTGCATTTATCAATATCTATTACAGCCTCATGTCCGCTTTTAAACTCATGATGCTCTTTAATCTGCGGCGCCAGCACCAGATGCATATCCGCTGCGTCAACATCACAATCCGCTATTACAGAATTGCCCGCCAGAACAGCCAACGAAGCTGCAACACTCGTCTTGCCTGTACCGCCCTTGCCGCTGATAACAACCAGCTCCTTCATATTTTATATCTCCCTTTGCAATTCAAAATTTTGTCCCTTTTACAACAAACAAGGCTGCAGCCGTATCATCAGATGTATCAAACAGTTCCTCCCCCTTGATGCCGAGAAAATATTCTGTCTCCACACTAAATTGTTTTGCGATCGCATACACAATAGACATCATATCAGTATGCTTAACCTTGCTCACATACGATTCAGAATTCTGCACTCTGTTTTTAAAATACTCTGATTCAGGATTCAGCATAAGAACAATAAGCTTTCCGCCATCACGCAGAACATTGGCTGTTTTATTTACAGCTTCTGCATAATTATGAATAAACTGCATTGAAGCAACATAGATTGCAGCATCAAATGATTTAGGAGGGAAAGGCATATCCTCTGCCCTGCCGGCAACCTTTCTTATGCTGTCAGGAGCGCACCTTAGACACTCCTCAGAAACATCAAGCCCTGTTACATTAAAACCGAGCTCAACAAGTTTTGCCTCTATATCAGCAGGTCCGCATCCTACACTAAGCAGATCCCTGCATCCTTTCAGCTCTGATGCAAGATACTGAAGCTCTTTGTCAAATACCTTCTGCCAGAAATCCTTTTTGCAGGAGTCCGAATATTTGTCTCCAGCACCTGTGTTATCTGTCATGTTAGCTCCGTTATACTTATCATCATCTTTTCAGTTTCTGCTGAACTTCCTTTGATAAAATTCATGGTTATTGTAGATTGTTTTAACAATAAGTCCTTTAGCCACCATCTTTTCCAGCAGATCAATCGGCTCTCCAGCCCTCGCAAAGAGAGCCTCAACTGCATCTCTCCTCATAGGATGAACTGCTGTTATACTCAGCAGATCCTTCTCAACATCTCCGGTAAAAGCAAATGCATTGCCTTCATAGCCTGCAAGATATTCTGCAGCAGAAACTCTTTCAGCCAACAGGTTGTACATTCTGTTTAGCGTCTCCTCATTAGGTATGCTTACGCTCTTTTCCTGGGGCGGGCGTGTAGGCACACTCAGATATGCTGTATGTGGATTAAGCCTGCTTATAAAATCAGCTGTATCAATCATGCACTTGTCATTATCATTTATGCCTTTTATAAGCATAGTTTCTGTAACGAGCTTGCCTCTGAAAATTCTCGAAAAAGCCTCGATGCCCTGAAGCATCTGCACAAAATCTATCTCTTTATGGGGCCTGTTTATTTTTTTCCACAACTCCTTAGCAACTGTATCCACCTTCACAGATACCCAGTCTGCCCTGCTGAGCTCCTCCCGCACATCATTGCGCCACAAGTGCGTGCTGTTTGTGATAACTCCGACAGGAACTCCAAGTCTTTTTAGCAGAATGATCTCTTTGCCAAGATTCAGGTCGAGTGTTGGCTCTCCATCAGGCACAAAAGCAACATAATCAATTCGTTCTGATCTGTTCTGCGCCCGCTGCACCCTGTTTTTAATATCATCAAATATATCCTGCGGCTCATAAAATATTGATCTGTTGTTTTCGAGTCTTGTTGTTCTGCCTGCCTGACAATATATGCATGAATACGAACAGACCTTTGCCGGTATGTTGTTTATGCCCAGGCTTCTGCCTAAGCGTCTTGAGGGCACAGGGCCATATGAATATCTGATACCGTCAGCTGTCATATCAAAGCCTCTATTTTCATTTGGACAGAGCCTGTTCTTTTAATTCTGAAATTTTATTTATCAATCCCTTGAAAATTCCCCTGTATTCAGGAAGCGCCTCTATAATCAGGCTTCCTCTTGAATATGCCTCTGCAATCTTGCGGTCATCAGGTATCTCCATAAGCAGAGGTATCTGTTCTTCATAACAATACGCATGCACCCTGTCATCGCCAGCTCCAGATCGGTTTATAACAACTCCAAAAGGTATGCCAAGCTGCCTGACCATATCAACAGCCAGCCTTAAATCATTCAGACCAAAAGGTGTGGGTTCGGTAACAAGAACCACAAAATCAACATCCCTTAGCGTTGCTATAACCGGACATGATGTACCTGGAGGAGCATCAAGAATAGCCGGCAGGTTTTTGTTTAAAGATGACTTTACTGCACGTATTAGCGGCGGAGCCATAGCAACCCCAACATCAAGCACTCCTTCTATCAAAACTATATTGCCCGCCTCTGAGCTTTTAACAACACCTATGCGCTTTTGAACCTCATGGATAGCATTCTTTGGGCAGACCCTTGCGCAGCCACCACAGCCATGGCACATCTCAGGAAACACAAGCGGTTTTGAGCCAAAAGAGACAATAGCGCTGTATTCACAAAATCTGCTGCATTCGCCGCAGCCATCGCAACGCGTTTCATCAACTTCTGGCACAAGAATATTGACAACCTTCTCTGAAGATACAGAAGGATTAAGGAAAATATGCGCATTTGGCTCCTCAACATCACAGTCAAGAAGCTGAACTGCTGAACCGAATGCTTTGGCAAGATTAACCGATACAGTAGTCTTGCCTGTGCCTCCTTTGCCTGAAGCAACAGCTATTACCATTATTTATCCCCCTGTCTCATGCCCAATGCCCTTCAACATCCGCGTTATCCAGCTGCTGAAGCTTTCCGGATTTATAACTCTCTAAAGCATCAGCTACTGTTGATGCTTTAGTGTTGAATATCATAATACCTGCAGCATTAAGCACTTTAAACGCATTAGGTCCACAGTGTCCAGTAATAAGCGCCCCTGCGCCAAGCCTTGCAATTGTTTCTGCTGATTGTATCCCGGCGCCTTGTGCAGCATTGAGATTCTGCTGGTTGTCAAAAACTTCAAAAGAGTTTTTATCGAGATCATAAATCAAAAACTTTGGAGATCTTCCAAACCTGCTGTCAAAAGGCGCATTAAGATCATCTCCTGATGTTGTGAATGCTATTTTCAATTTTACTCTCCTTATGCTGTCTTTTTATGTTGTCCGGCAGCAAGAGGACCTTCATGACCCGGATGCTGCCGGAATTGAGTGCGCGCTACTCAGCAAAATTACTCTGCGGATGTCTTTGCTTCAATCTCTTCTATGCGTTTCCTTATTATCTCCAGCTCTGACTGTAGAGCATCCGCCTGAGTCTTTAGCGCTGCGCGTTCTGCATCAGGGCCTGGCTTCTGAAATGTTGCAGCATTTGCACCAAATCCAAAAAAACCCGGAATGCCTGTGGCATTAAAGATATTACGCCAGCCAAAACCTCCATACCTCAAGCCTATTCCGCGGCCGCGTCCAAATCCTCTTCCCATGCCTCTGCCGCCGGCATTATTCATAGAGCCAGGGGCATTAAACCCGGCACAGTATCCAGCTGCGCGTCCTGTCATTGAGCCCATTCCCATAGGGCCTGTTCCATTTCCTCTTGGCATAATCTTATCCTCCTTTTGCCAAAGATTTTTACTGTCTTGTCATTAAGGTTCCGCATTTGGGGCATTTGCGTTCTACGCAAGGCACTCCCCTCTCATGCGGAAGGTTCTCACCACAGCTCGGGCAGACGCAATTGCCTGTTATTCCAGCGCCAAAACCTGCTGCCTGACCAATTCCGATATTGCGACCCTGCTGACCTACGCGCCCCATACCACGTCCGCCTCTGCCCATTCCACTACCTGCACCCATTCCACGACCTCTTGTGTTAACCATGCTCACCTCCTGCCCTATGCCTGTTCTCCTTTGGTTTCTACCGCAGCAGCCGGGCATTGAAAATGCATCATTTACCAGCCTGCCGCTAATCCATGCATCAATAACTTCCCGCAGGCCTCCGGCAACAAAGGATACAACCTGTATCCCGTACGCAGATACAAGTCCTTGTGTCAATCTCGATATAGCCCCGCATACAAGTGTATTAATGCCGAGGCCAGCAAGCCTTAGAGCTTTTTGAGCAGGCATCTGATCAGAAATAACTTCCTGTCTCTCGCTCAATATCCGGCCATCTTCAACATCAACTATCGCTATCTGATCTGCAGTATCAAAAACTGGAGCTACCCTGCTTTCCCAGATAGAAAATGCGACTATATTTTTTCTTGGTCTGTTCATAATTTATAAATTATAGATGCAAGCCTTATGCCATTTTGGCGAATTGCGCCAGCAAGAGTTCATATCATTGAATTAAAAGAGGAAATATTGAAATATGATGAAATGTATTAAAAAGGTTAGTTGCGCTAATGCTACTAATTATATTTTCGATGTTGCAGTAATGCTACTGTTTCAGCCGCTTTTTTTTCTGCCGTTCTGCTCAGGCAGAGCTATCCCGAGCTTTTTTATCCTTCTAAAGAGTGTGGTCTTGTGAATGCCTAGCTCTCTTGCTGCAGCCTGCCTGTTAAATGCGTTTCTCTGAAGCGCTGCTCTTATTGTCTGTGCGTCAAATATATCATGAGCAGATCTGATATCCCTTCCAGCGCTGACTTTGCTGCCTGCTGTTATCTCTGGCGGCAGATGAGCGATGCTTATGCTGCAGTCGCTGCAGAGTATGAAAGACCTCTCTATAACATTTTCAAGTTCGCGTATGTTGCCGGGCCAGTCATAAGCCATCAGCAGAGACAATGCTTCGGGCTCGATGCCTTTTACAGACTTCTGGAAAAGCCGGTTGAATCTCGCTATAAAGTGGTCTGCCAGCAGCTGGATATCTTCTTTTCTGTTTTTAAGGGGGGGCAGTTCTATACGAACAACATTGATACGGTAGTAGAGATCTTCCCTAAAATGTCCAAGCCTCACCTGCTCAGAAAGGTCCCTGTTTGTAGCCACTATAATCCTGACATCAGCGGTTTCAGATCTTGTGCATCCAAGAGGCTCATAAGTGCGCTCCTGAAGCACACGCAGCAGCTTTACCTGCATGGAGGTGCTTATCTCTCCTATCTCATCCAGAAAAATAGTGCCGCCTCTTGCAAGGTCAAAACGACCCGGCTTGTTCTTCACAGCTCCTGTAAAAGCGCCTGCCTTGTATCCAAAAAGTTCTGACTCTAGAAGCGTATCAGGCAAAGCCCCGCAATTAACTGCCACAAAAGGACCTCTGTTTCTTGGACTAAGAGAGTGTATTGTTCTTGCCATCAACTCCTTGCCTGTGCCCGTCTCTCCTAGTATTAGCACTGTGCTCGGACTGGCTGCTACAGCAGGAAGCACCTCAAGAACTCTCTGCATAAGCGGGCTCCGGCTATTAATGTCTCCAACACGAGCCTTGCTCTGAAGCTCTTCCCTCAGAGCCTCAATCTCAGAAAGATCACGAAATGTCTCTGCTCCTCCGATTACATTTCCGCTTCCATCACGCAGCACAGCTGTAGATATACTTATTGGGATGCGGCTGCCTTCAGAATCAATTATATACCCCGATTTGCCTATGATTGGCCTGCCTGTCTTCAGTGTCTGTTTTAGAGCACACGCTGGTCCGCACATGCTGGAGCGAAACACCTCGGAACATCTGCGGCCAATAGCCTCTTTACGCTTAACGCCTGTTATCTCTTCAGCAGCGCGGTTAAATGATGTGACTCTCCAGTCCAGATCAACAGTAAAAACACCGTCAGATATGCTCTCAAGGACAGCCTCGGTCGGCGACAAAGCATTTTGCTGCCTCTGCTTACTGCTCATAGCCAATGCTCTGCCTTAACATATTATCTAATCTCCCTGAAGCGCATGCCTAAGCTTTTCCAGAGTGAATGGCTTTTGTATAAACATTGAGTTTTCAAACCCGGGGAAACGCTTTCTTATGTTTTCTGTGCTGTAACCAGTAGATACAATTATCTTTATGTCTGGGTTTAACTCCCTAAGCTTCTCAAATGTCTCTGCACCATCCATTACAGGCATAGTGGCATCAAGGATGACGCAGCTTATGTCTTGGCTATGCTCTTTGAAAATCTCAATTGCTTCAGCTCCGTTGCACGCAGCAAATACCCCAAATCCGCAATACTTAATAATATCAACACATACGCTGCGAACCATATCTTCATCATCAACAACCATTATTTTGCCGGCTGCAGAGCCTGTTTTTTTGATCTCCTGACCGTCCTTTTTCTGCTCTTCAATAACCTCTGCAGCAGCATGCTGCATTAGAGCAGGGAACAGCACCTGCATTACTGTGCCTTCACCCGGAGCGCTCTCGACCATAATCGCTCCGTTATGACTCTTGATTATGCCCAGCACAGCGCTCATGCCCAGCCCTCTGCCTGTAAACTTTGTTGTAAAGAAAGGGTCGAAAATCTTCTCCTGAACGCCCTCGTCCATACCGCATCCTGTATCAGAAACCATTACCCACACAAAATGGCCTGGATCAGGCTTTTTATTAAGACGGCTTTTTTCTATTTCCTTAACTCCAAAATAACCTGCGCCAGTAGTTACAGTAACAGTGCCTATGCCGTCTCCTATTGATTCTGAGGCATTTGTTATCAGATTAAGAACTATCTGCTGTATCTGCCCTGAATCTCCTTCAATAAGAGACAGATCAGGCTCTGTTTTCAGGTTGAATGTAACGCTTTTTGATATGCTGCTTTTTAAAATATCAAAATTATCCTGCACTAATCTGTTAAGATCAATCTGTTCAATCTGGAAATAACCCTTGCCTGAATAGGCGAGCATCTGCCTTGTAAGTTCGCTTGCGCTTTTTGCGCCCTTCATGGCGTTAATAATATTGTTGACTACAGGAGAATCAACAGACAGCTTCTTCTGCGCCAGAGCCAGATTGCCTATAATAGTTGTCAATACATTATTAAAATCATGAGCTATTCCGCTGGCCATTACGCCCAGACTCTCCAGCTTCTGAGCATGCAGAAGCCTCCGATCCATCTCATTCTTCTCTTCTTCTGCCCTATGGAGCTGCTGCATATACTTTTTTGTGCGATTGCCAGCCATCAATATTCCGGCAAGACATACAGCCCATATCCCAATAAATGTTGCGATATCTGCCTTTACATGCCGCATAAACATATTGTGATATCTTGACCACTCGATAGATATACTAATCCCACCGCGTATATCCCCCTCTCTATGGCCTTGGGCTTCATGACACTTTAGACAGGGTTTCTTTGTTTTCATACCCTCGATGTACCGAAATTTTTTAGAGCCATTAATCTCCTGAAAATCCCACACTGCCTTTTTGCCGTTTGCTATCTGACGTAGTGCCTCGCTTTCCCACTCATCAGGCTGATTTGCTGGACGCAGCGGCTTTAGACTGGTTATTCGAGTACTTGATCCAAACTGGTTTCCAAGTAGTTCATAAACCTGTCTAGCCATATAAGCGCCATTTATCAAGGTCAGGCTTCTGCCTGATGGTGTTTTTATATCTCTTTCAGAAATATCTTCAAGATAAGGATTGGGTGGAGACTGTTCAGTTATCGGAGCATAAACTCCGCCATGATTATTCACCCATTGTCTGTATGCAACATCTTTTGCAAAGGCTGTCTGAGCCTCAGTAATCGCCTGATTAAGTGTCTCGCGAGACATTCTATGGTAATTCCATATCATAAGTGCAGCTATCAGAAGAGTCCAGCCTATCGCAATAAAAATAAAAACTCTTCCGAATTTTTTTGCACTTAACTCAGAGAGTGCTTTTTGCATAAATAATTCGCTTTTTACTCTATTTTTATTCATCATCACACCCTAAAGGAATTAATTATGAATAAAGAATTTGTATTAAGCAGCATACTCATTTAAGTAAGTATATAACAAAAAAGAGAAATATAGAAAAAAGAGAAGCAAAACTAATGATAAAAGCCAGATGCGGGAAGTAAAGCTCCCGGGGAGGGATTCGAACCCCCGACAGGGTGGTTAACAGCCACCTGCTCTGCCGGCTGAGCTACCCGGGAAATCTGATTACGCAGAAAAACCGAAAGGATTTTATATCAGAAAATGTCTTAAGTTGTCAAATTAAGCAGCGGGCCGGCTGCAGCCGGCCCGCTGCTTCTGATTATCATTTGACCTCTATTTTTATCTCTTTTGACTTTGCCTCTTCCTTTTTGGGCAGCACTATCTCGAGGACGCCATTTTCAAAAGATGCCTTTGCCTTTTCGCTCTCAACTTCAACAGGCAGGGCAAGTGAGCGGGTGAATGTGCCGTAGCTCCTTTCAGAGAAGTAGTAGTTTTCCTGCTTCACCTCCTCCTCTTTTTTAACCTCGCCTTTTATAGTGAGTGAATCTTTGGTAATTGTCAGGTCAAGCCCATCCTTCTTCACTCCAGGCACTTCCGCCTTTACTACAATCTCGTTCTTTCTGTCATACATCTCCACATTGGGCACCACAAGTCCTGCCTCTGCCTGTACAGGCCAAGCGTGCTGTCTTCTTCTTCCGGAGGGAACGAAGAATTCTTCAAAAATTCTGTCCATATCCCTTCTCATATCCTCCAACTCCCTGAGAGGGCCCCACTTTACGATCGACATGTTCGACCTCCATTGTCCGGCTCAGATTCGTCCGGACATCTTTTATTTATCAGGCCAAAGGCCTGTTACTGAACAAATTCCGCAACAGCCGTCTTTTCAAAAACCAGTTCGCTGCCGTTGTAATCAACCTCTACAGCATCTCCCTCGTTGAATGCGCCGGAGAGCAGCTTTACTGCAAGAGGATTGAGTATTTCCCTCTGTATTGTCCTCTTTAGCGGTCTTGCGCCGTACACAGGATCATATCCGGCAGATGCTATATAAGCCTTCGCTGCATCTGTAAGAGTGATATCTATCTTTTTGTCTTCGAGATACTTTTTCATCCTGCCAACCTGTATATCAACAACCTGACGCAGCAGATCTTCGCTCAACGGATTGAAGATGATCACCTCATCTATCCTGTTGATGAACTCGGGCCTAAAGAATGATCTAAGATCTTCCATCACCTTGTCGCGCAGGTCTTTGTTGCTGCTGCCTGACCAGTGAGCTGGCGCCTTTTTAGTTTCGCGTTCTAGTATCTCCTGTATATGCCCACTGCCTATGTTTGATGTCATTATCACCACTGTATTTCTGAAGTCCACTGTCCTGCCGTGTCCGTCAGTTAGCCTGCCGTCATCCAGAAGCTGAAGGAGTACATTGAATACCTCCTGGTGCGCCTTTTCGACCTCATCAAACAATACTACCGCATATGGTTTTCTGCGGATCGCCTCTGTAAGCTGTCCGCCTTCATCATAACCAACATAGCCTGGAGGTGCTCCAATCATCCTGGCGACCGTATGCCTTTCCTGATACTCAGACATATCTATACGCACAAGGGCTGTCTCATCATCAAACATAAATTCAGCAAGCGCCTTTGCGAGCTCTGTCTTGCCAACTCCTGTCGGCCCCAGAAATAGAAATGAACCTATCGGCCTGTTTGGGTCCTGAAGTCCTGCTCGCGACCGCCTTATGGCATCTGACACAGCCCTTATGGCATCATCCTGTCCAACCACCCTTGTGACTATGGATGACTCCATATTGATAAGTTTATGCACCTCGCTCTCTAACATTCTTGCCACAGGTATGCGAGTCCATTTGGAGACCACCTGTGCAATATCTTCTTCATCCACCTGTTCTTTAAGCATCTTCCTTGTCTGCTGAGCTGCATTGAGCCTGCTGCTCTCTGCCTCAAGTTCTTTATGTAGTTCAGTAAGCCTGCCGTATCTAAGTTCAGCTGCCTTGCTGAGATCTCCCTCACGCTCTGCTTTATCAGACTCGATCTTTGCTGTCTCTATATGCTCTTTTATGTCTCGTATTTTTTTGATGATCTCTTTTTCGCTCATCCACTGCGCGCGCAGCTCATTGCGCTGCCCCTGCAGCTCTGCTGACTCCTGGCCTATCTTTTCAATCTTTCGTTTTGCGTCAGAGCTGCCGTCCTTAACAAGTGCCTGACGCTCGATCTCAAGCTGCCTGAGCCTCCGCTCAATCTCATCCAGCTCAACAGGCATGCTGTCAATCTCCATTCTGAGTTTTGCTGATGCCTCGTCAATAAGATCTATCGCCTTGTCCGGCAGAAAACGCTCTGTTATATATCTGTTTGAGAGCATAACAGCAGCTATAAGAGCAGCATCCTTTATCTTTACTCCATGATGCACTTCATATTTATCTTTGAGTCCTCTTAAAATCGATATCGTATCCTCAACTGTCGGCTCATTAATCATCACCGGCTGAAACCTGCGCTCTAAAGCAGCGTCTTTTTCTATATACTTTCTGTACTCATCAACAGTTGTGGCGCCTATGCACCTGAGTTCTCCTCTTGCAAGTGCCGGCTTGAGCATATTGGATGCGTCCATCGCTCCCTCGGCAGCGCCTGCTCCGACAAGAGTATGCAGTTCGTCGATGAACATTATCACCTCGCCTTCTGACTGCTCCACCTCTTTGAGAACAGCCTTAAGCCTCTCTTCAAACTCGCCCCTGTACTTTGCGCCTGCTATAAGATTGCCAAGATCAAGAACAATAACCTGTTTGTTCCGAAGAGTCTCGGGTACGTCGCCTGCAACTATTCTCTGGGCGAGACCCTCGACTATGGCTGTTTTGCCAACGCCGGGATCGCCAATAAGCACGGGGTTGTTTTTTGTCCTTCTGGACAGCACCTGTACAATCCTTCTTATCTCCTCATCTCTGCCAATTACAGGATCGAGCTTGCCTTTTTTTGAAAGATCAGTCAGGTTTTTGCCGTACTTTTTAAGCGCCTGATACTTTTCCTCTGGATTTGGGTCTGTTACCCTATGACTGCCTCTTATCTCCTGCATCGCTGCAAGAATGCTGTCCGGTTTTGCCCCGTTTCTCTTGAGTATTTCCGATGCCTTGTCATCAGAGTCAGCAACAGCGAGCAGAAGATGCTCAACGCTTATATACTCATCGCTCATATGGTCAGCGCGCTTCTCTGCATCTTCGAGCGATGACTTTAATCTGGGTGAAATATACACCTGATCCATAGGCACAGCGCCTGACACCTTCGGCAGTCTGTCTAGCTCTTTTTCGAGATCAGCATTTATAGCCCCAAGATCAGCGCCCACGCGCTTCAAAATCTGAACAGCAAGTCCTTCCTCATTCTGCATAAGCCCGTATAGCAGATGCAGCACCTCGAGCTGCTGGTTCCCCTTTTTAGCTGCAACAGATTGTGCTTCCTGTATAACTTCCTGGCTTTTTAGTGTTAGCTTGTCGAGTCTCATATTTTCCTCCTCATCTTATTCATCTGAAAATATCCGCCTTAACCTTCTCTCAAAATCCTTGCGCATTTCTTCTTCCATGCTATCCATAAACTCCCAAAGTTCATCCTGGAGAGACTCAAACCTGCTGCGCATCTGGAGTATCACATCTACACCAGCTTTATTCACTCCTAGTTTTTTTGTAAGCTTTATCACCATATTAAGCGTATCAACATCTTGCTGTGTGTAGAGCCTCTGCTGATTAACTCTGTGAGGCTGAACAAAACCTTCTCTTTCATACATCCTGAGAGTCTGTGGATGCACATCGAGCATCTCGGAAACAACGCTTATCATAAAGAGCGGACTTTTTTTATCCTTTCTTCCCCTGCTCATTTATCTGCTCCCAAGCCTTTTGCGAGGACTCTCCTTATAGGATGCTTCTATAGTTTCTATGGCTTCCTTTGCCTTTTCGCTGATGTTTTTAGGCACAGCAATTATTATGTCAACATACTGATTGCCCCGCGCCTTTGTCTTTGCTGATATAAAGCCCTTACCGCTCAGCTTAAACCTCTGACCACTCTGAGTTCCTGCGGGAATCTTCATTATTGCCTCACCATCTATTGTAGGCACCTCAACTTTTGCGCCTAGGGCTGCCTCTCCAAATGTAATTGGAAGCTGTATAAATATGTCACTGCCCTTGCGTTTAAAAAGAGGATGCGGCCTCAGCAACACCCTCAGCAGAAGATCTCCTTCAGGTCCACCGCCTATGCCGGCATCTCCCTTGCCTCTCAGCTTCACAATAGAATCATTGTCAACGCCAGCAGGTATCTTCACCTTCAGACTCTCTGATGATGGAATACTGCCATGCCCACCGCATTTACGGCAGAGAGCTGTTGCTGATCTTCCCGCGCCTCCGCACTCCGCACAAGGCTGCGCCATCTTGAAAAAACCTTTTGAAGCATCCGTATGCCCTGTGCCTTTGCATCTGGCACATGCCTCAAACGATTCTGCACCAGTGCCCCCGCATGCCTTACAGGCAATATTTCTAGAGAGTGATACAGACTTTGTAACCCCGTTGTATGCTTCCTCAAGAGTAAGCTCTATCGGGTACTCTATATCAGAGCCGCGCCTCTGCATCGAGCTTTCTCGAAACCCGCGCATACCGAAAATATCGCCGAACATATCTGTAAAGTCAAAAGGCTGCCCCTGCGCCTGGCCATATCCGCCAAAACCCTCAAACTTGAATGAATCACCTGCTGTGTCATATTCCTGCCTCTTCTGGGGGTCTCCAAGCACAGCATACGCCTCATTAATTTCCTTGAACTTACCCTCAGCGCTCTTGCTGTCAGGATTCATATCCGGATGATATTTGCGAGCAAGCTTTCTATAAGCCTTTTTGATATCATCCTGAGACGCCTTTTTATCAACATCCAGTATCTTGTAGTACTCTTTTACGCCAGTTGTCATATTCCGGCCCCCTTTTCTAAATCATAAGACATTAGTCGATTCGTGTCAAGTGCCTTATATGATTCGAGTAAGGTTATCGAGCCATTTATAAAATGTGCAGAATGCTCGGCTGTCAATAACAAGACAAAGGCGCTGTTAAAATATTATGATTCCAAAACAGGCTGCCTGTTAGTCCGGCTTTTAGGGGTTGTGTTATATTAGACAATGATAATAATACCGGCAATTGATCTAAAAGACGGACAGTGCGTGAGGCTTCTTCAGGGGAAAAAAGAGGATGCCACAGTATACTCTGATAACCCTGCATCAACAGCTAAAAAATGGCAGTCCTGCGGCGCCCAGCTGCTGCATGTTGTGGATCTTGACGGCGCATTCACAGGCAGCCAGTCAAACATAGAGAGCATAATCGAGATAAGGAAAGCTGTATCAATGAAGATACAGGTCGGCGGCGGCATAAGGGATATGGAAAAGATTGACAGCCTCTTTTCCGTGGGCATAGAACGCGTAATCCTCGGCACCGCAGCAATAAATAATCCTGATCTTGTCAGCAAGGCCTGCTCAAAATATCCGGGCAGAGTGCTAGTGGGCATTGACGCAAAAAATGGTTTTGTAGCTATCAAAGGATGGACAGAGACAACAAACACAACAGCAGTGGAGTTGGGCAAAAAGATGGCTGAACACGGAGCGGCAGGCATCATCTATACAGACATATCGAGGGATGGGATGCTCCAGGGTCCTAACATAGAGACCACAAAAGAGATGGCTTACGAGCTGCCGATACCTGTAATAGCATCAGGCGGCATATCTGTAATGGATGACATAAACAACCTCCTTACAATAAAAGGGCTATGGGGCGCGATAACAGGCAAGGCAATATATTCCGGAACTCTTGACCTGACAGAAGCGATAAAAACAGCAGAGGCATGATAGCCTGTGGATGAATAATTAAGGTATGTGCGTTCAGATTTTTTAAGCATACTGAAATTATCCTGTAATCTGGATAAATGTTTAATGGAATATAAAGTAAGAATGTTTTTTTGAGGTTACTACACGGGTCTATTTAACAGGGGCAAGTAACGCCTTGCCCCTTCACAGACTGACGCTGAACGCAAGTTAATAAACAAGTCTGGATTAAATTGTTAAAGATAGCTTCAGTGAACTCAAAAAAACATTCTTACTTTATGACATTAATCAAGTTTAACTTTTAATAATATTTGGCACATGTATTTTTTTTGGAGGATTGATTGTTCACAAAAAGAATCATCCCATGTCTTGATGTTAAAGACGGCCGTGTTGTAAAAGGCGTAAGTTTTGTTAATCTGCGCGATGCCGGAGATCCTGTGGAAAACGCACTCTTTTATGATGAGCAGGGCGCGGATGAACTCGTGTTCCTTGACATCACAGCTTCACACGAAAAAAGAAACATCATCCTCGATATAGTGGAAAAGACTGCTACCGATGTCTTTATGCCGCTTACAGTGGGCGGAGGCATACGCACATTTGATGACATAAGAAACCTTCTCAATTCAGGTTGCGATAAAGTGTCTCTGAATACAACTGCTGTTAATGATCCTGAATTTGTCGGGCAGGCAGCAACAAGATTCGGCTCGCAGTGCATAGTAGTTGCTATTGACGCAAAAAAATGCGCAGGCGCTAAAGGTGAACCTCCAGCATGGCTCGCATCCGCAAACAGAGAAATGCAGGAACAGCTCCTTATACCGGCAGGCACATCAGACACACACAGGTGGGAAGTCTATACACACGGCGGGAGAAACGCAAAGCATATTGACGCTGTGCAGTGGGCGCGTTATATGGAAAAGCTCGGCGCAGGCGAGATACTGCTTACGAGTATGGATGAGGACGGCAGAAAAGACGGTTATGACCTTGAACTGACACGCGCAATATCAGAGGCTGTCTCGATACCGGTAATCGCATCCGGCGGAGCAGGCAACCTGGAGCACCTTTATGATGGACTTGTAAAAGGCAAAGCTGACGCTGTGCTTGCCGCATCAATATTTCACTTCAGAGAATACACAATAAAAGAGGCAAAGGAATACCTGAGATCAAAAGGCGTTGCAGTAAGGCTGTAAGACTTTTACAGAATAACTGCTGTTAGTTTAGTTCTGAAACAGATGAGATCGGGCCTTTAAATTTCACATCCTCAAACTGTTCAAAGTGCGCTTTGCCGCATTTAATTTTGATCTTTTCGCTTGGCCGCAACTCCTGCCCGCTGCCTTTTGTCTCAGCCACGAAATATATCTTTCTTTCTCCCTTGAAGACTATGGCCCAGTCGGGATTATAAGTGCCTATAGGCGTATTTATCTTAAACCATGATGGGAGTTTGAAAAAGAACTCTATGTTCTCGCTGCTCTCACAATCTTTTGCAAACTGGTTTTCAATGGATGAATCAAGAGGAATGTAGTTCTCATAAATAGTTTTCTCCTGCCTGCTGACAGAAAAGGTGAACTGATCGAGATAAACATCCAGGTCTTTGTCATCGAACAAGGCCATTTCGTACACCTTGTTGCCAATCTTTTCGTATTTAATTCCATCCACTATCAGGCTGTTCAGCTCGGATTTTATGGCTGCCGCCGCATTATCCATGAAAAGCTGCGGATTCAAAAGCATATCGCCAATACGCCCAGATTTTTTCAATATTTCGAGAATTGTATGCCGTGTCAACTCGGTCTTTGACTGAATATATGAAAGCATATCAGGCAGCTCAAATTTGTTACGGTAATCGTTATTAACACTGTCGCTTATCAACTGCCCGTCAACTCCCGCACTTGTTATGACAACCCTTTTCTTTGTTGATCTGATAGCCGGCCTTTTAGTTTCCGGCTGATCCTTAACAGCCTTTGCAGCCTGAGCAATCAATTCTCCAGTATCGTACTCAACTCGATATCGGGTGTGGTATTTAATCTTATTCCATATTTCCATAAAAACTTCAGAGCCATAACCTTTTCCAAGTTTGACTTTTTTCCTATCACCTTTGTTCTTTACCCTCCCTGTAAAATCCACTCCGCAATCTTCCTGAATCTCTTTCTGCAGCGCCTTTGCAAAATCCTCGTACCGCTCGTTTGCCACAACCGTCAGCTTGTTTATAGTGCGGTCAAATATCCGTTCTCCGTTGTAATTTACCGGCAAACGCAAGCCCCGGCCTATCTCCTGCCGCTTTTTCAGTTCTGATCGAGTCTCGTTCAGCGTGCAGATCTGAAAAACATTCGGATTGTCCCATCCCTCACGCAAAGCAGAATGGCTGAATATGAAGCGCAGCGGCACAGCAGGGTCAAGGAGCTTCTCTTTATCCTGCATGATGAGCTTATAGGTATCATCATCAGCCTGAGTTTCGCCTCCTGTGTCTTTAACCCTTCCTTTAGTGTCCTGAGAGAAATACCCGTTGTGCAGTTCATCAACCGAGTAAGGCAGCAGTCCTTCATACGCGGGCCTGGCGATCTCCTGCTGATATATATCTTCAAACCAGCGGGCAAACTTGCCTTTTACAGGACTGCCGTTGGTGTCATATTCGCGGTAATTCTTCACCTTGTCAATAAAAATCAGCGAAAGCACTTTTATGCCTCTGCCCTTATAAGCCCTCTCTCTTTTCAGATGTTCTTCAACAGTCCGACGGAGCATAAACTTCATCACCTCATCATTCATTCCGCCTCTTGTTTCACCAAGAGAAAGCATCAAGCCGTTGGTGAGGGTTATGGTTTTATTATCTGCATCTATTTCATCGATAATGAAACCTTCTTTGTAAATCTCCCGTCCTTTGCTCAGCGCATACACATCATCTCCGGATTTGACAGTAAAAGATTTCTTCGTCACTCCCTTATCAGTGTTGCAGTCGATCTTCACTTTAGCAGTGAGTCTGGTTTTTGCTGCCTTTATACTTTCGAGCTGTATAAATGCTTCATTCATGGCATTTTCACTCACCACCGAATCAACCTCTATCTGCTTGACCAGTCCAAGATCATACGCCCTTACAGGATTCAGTGAATAGACAAGGTTGTAAAGGTTGGTGTGTGTGGCTGAATAGCGGAGCGTGCAGAGTGGATTTAGATTGGCAATCGCCTTTCTTCTTATCTCTGTCTCCATATTCTGAGGCTCATCCACTATAACAATCGGGTTTGTGCTTCGGATAAACTCTATCGGCATTTTGCCTGTAAGTTTGTCATTCGGTCTGTTGATTATGTTTTCATCTTTTGCAAAAGAATCAATATTCAAAACCAGAATCTGTATAGAATTACTTGCTGCAAATCCTCTAAGGTTTGAGACTTTTTTGCTGTCATACAGATCGTAGTTAACCTGCGCCTTGTCATAAAGGGACTGGAAGTGTTCATGCGTAATCTGCAGATTTTTTAAAACACCCTCGCGAATCGCAATGGATGGCACAACAATCACAAACTTGGTGAAGCCATAAAGCCTGTAAAGCTCGTAGATAGTCCGCAGGTACACATATGTTTTACCAGTACCTGTCTCCATCTCTACAGAGAAGTTCATCCCCTGCAATTCCGTTGTCTCGCCCTCTATGTCATTGCGCTGCTGAATTCCCTTTACATTCTCCCATATCTGCTCTTCAGAAAGCGTCAGCATATTGCCCACGCCATTTTCAGTAAGCAGTGAGCCTGCGCCTGACAATGAGAACTCAAAAGCCCCGCCATTAAGAGGCTGTCCCTCGAATATGTCCGTAATGGCCTTTATCGCCTCGAGCTGGTATTCCTGATTACTGTCGAAGTGGAGTTTCATATGCAATCTGTTCGGGAGTCTTTCATGGGCGGCCCCTCTTTTTCTGCTCCAGCCGTGGTCTGGCCGCACCGGGCTTAAGGAAGTTCTCTCCAGTCACTACCTTTCTACCGGTCTTTGCTTCCAATTCTCGCCTTGCTTTCCTCGCAATACTGCCGCCTTTTTTTCCTGCAGCCTTGTTTTCTCCCATCCCTGTAGCCTCTATGCTTTCTGCTATCTGCCGCGTGGAAAGTTCAGCAAGAGCGGTAAATATCAGCTCCGCCTCATTCATATGGTCTCTGAGGTTCTGCGTTTTAAGACCTTTTAGTTCCTTGTGCTTCTTAACTGATACTCCAGCCCATTCCTGATGAATAAGGTTGGTCAGTATCGCGTATTCCTCTTCTTTTGTTATCTCATGGTTCTGCCAGTAGTCGGTCAGTTTGTTGCGGGTTTCCTGCCCCATCATCCGTTGCTGAATCCACTTTTCGCTTCTGCCATGCTGCTGCCAGTACTCGCGCGCCCTGTCCAGCGAGCGCTCCGGGTCTGCAATGTCCCGCATGCGTTCATAGCCGACTTTAGCAAGCCAGAGCTTGATCGGCTCGGCCTTTGGGCTCGGAACAGACTGTATAAGGCGAAGAAGCGTCTCAGGATCAGCAGCATCGGTTAATCGCATTTTCCCATCTTCTGCCACCATTTTCAACTGGTGACAATTTGTCACCGTTTGACTGCCTTCAGCTTTCAGACGCTCTTTTAGTTTATTCCAGTATTTCCGCGCAGTTTTATGGTCAGGCTGCTGAAGAAGCACCTTCAGAATATCTACGACTGAGAAGTACCACGTTTCAGTTTTCTTATCGTAATGACGACGTATTTTGTTACCTTCAAAAATTGCCAGACTGTTTTCTATCATATCGTCTTAAAATCCACTCCCGCATCGCGCATCTGCAGGACAGTGTTGGTTTTAAGCTGGTCATTGCCTTTAAACAGAATGTCGAGTGTGATGACTTTGAGGGGTTTGGATACGATGATCTGTTCAACAAGCTGCTCATTCATCACATCCAGTGCGATGACAAGCTCATTATTGCTGATGCTGTAATAGCCTGAGCGGTCAGCTCCCTTGCCTTTGGCTGCTGCGACATACTGCACAGGACAGGTGAGCGTATAGCCGGACTTGAGCATAAGCTCATAGAGCATATTTTCTTTTTCTGCACCAGGACGCAGGGGATCGACAAAAACATCGAGCTGTTGAAGCAGCCTTTCTTCTCCGTCAATTTCGCTGCCTCTCCAGATTTTGAAATTGGATGGCGCAAGCTTGAAGACCTTGAACCCTAAATCCTGCTTCTTCTGCTCAAGATCGAGCTTGCCCTCTTTGTCAGCCTGAATCTTTTTGATAACCCGCCTGATGCGCTCCTTACCAATATCTGCAATGGTCTTATAGCCTGCCTTGAACGCCTCGCTGCCTTCATCGCAAGGCTCAGGCATCTGCACTAAAATAAACTTGCGGTTACCGCCATCTTCTTTATTGAGTTCCAAAACAGCATGGGCTGTGGTAGCAGAACCAGCAAAGAAGTCGAGAATTATGTCATTTTGGGTATCAATTATTGATAAAAATTCAACAATTATTTCATAAGGTTTAGAATACTTGAATACATTAAAGTTAAAAAGGGAATTTAGTTCTGATGAACTGCGTCCTGTTTTTATTTCTGTTATTAGATTCTTATAGGTAGAACCTCTTTCTATAACATTGCCTTCATTGTCAACATTTAAGTAGACTTTGTAATATGCTTTCCATTCACTATTTCCATTTTTTTGTTTCTTTATTTCAATAAATTTATTTTCAATTCCCCATTTTATTTTTCCTAAACTCCATTTAAAAGTCCAACCATCATTAACAAATTCTGTTCTTCCATTTGGAAAAACTTTAGTCCCATCAGGACAATCAACTCCAAAATTTAAAGAATCACTATATCTCAAACCACCTCTATCTAAAGTATCTAAATAATACGGTCCTCTTGTTTCAAAAAAATCATCCTTGTACTTATACCTTGAAATACTATATCCAGCATTGTTTTTACTAAATTCAACAGTAGAAATATTTTTAGCAAATACAAGAATGTATTCAGTAGTTATGTCAATTGCTTTCGCATCATTAGAGCCTGTTTTGCTCTGCCAAATTATTTGAGCCACAAAATTCTCTTCTCCAAATATCTCATTCATCACCATGCGCAGGTTATGCACTTCGTTATCGTCGATATGCACAAAGATCACGCCGTCATCGCGCAGCAGGTTTTTGGCCAGGAAGAGGCGCGGGTAGATCATGCTGAGCCAGTTGCTGTGAAAGTGGCCGCTCTCTTTGCTGTTTTTTCTGAACAGGCCCTCTTTCATCAAAAAGCCTTCTTCGTCTTTGTCGCCGATGCGTTTGAGATAATCTTCCTTACGCTCGCTGAATTTGTCAGGATAGATAAAGCTGTCGCTGCCTGTGTTGTAGGGCGGGTCTATGATAATGCACTTTACTTTGTTGTAATAAGCTTTTTGCAGCGCTTTGAGAACTTCGAGGTTTTCGCCTTCGATGAAGAGGTTTTCGGTGGTATCAAAATCAACTGATTCTTCAGGCACAGGTTTCAGCGTGGCTGTGGTTGGCTGCTGCAATATCTTAAAGGCGTCGGATTTGCCTGCCCAGTTGAGCACATAGCGCTCATTGGCAAAATTGATGTCATCGCCAAATGCTGCTTTCAGCTTTTCCCAGTCAAGCTGCTCCTCTGCAAAGAGTTCAGGGAATTGCTCTTTCAGCTTTTGCAGTCTGTCCTGCTTGATGTCCATTGATTCGCCGTGCATACGCTGCGTGCCCCCTCTGTAAACCCTGTCATTAACTCAATCAGCACAAATTACAAACATTTTACTCTGCTTACCTGACTGATGCAAGATAAAATATCTTATGAACAGCTAAACAAACAGAGGGGCGGTCATGCTGACCGCCCCTCTTTGTTATTCTTATCTGAATTTTACTTATCAGGTTTTTTATTTGCCTGTTACATACAACAGCAGCTTCTTTGATGATCTGTTGCCTTTGCTATCAACAACCTCAATCTCAAACGGGAATATACCGTTCAGAAAAGGCACGCCCCTCAATTCTCCGGAGAGAGGATCAAGTGTTACTCCCTGCGGCAGGCTTCCGGATACCAGTCGCCATGTATAAGGCATTGAGCCGCCTTCTGCTGCAAGCGGCTGGCTAAGCGCCTGACCTTCTGTTACTGTTTGCAGCTGTGTGGTTGTTGTGAGTATGGCCGGGCCGCCTGCTGATGTTATGCGCGGCACAACTGCTGCTGCCATGCCTGTTGGCAAAGATGCCTGCTGCGCAGCCGCTGGCTCGGATGCAGCTGCCGGAGATTGCTGCTGCGCCGGAATCTGCGGCGGTGTTGGAGGCACATATGGGGTGAATGCTGCATCACTTATTGTGAGCACTCCATCAACAAATGAAAGTGTGTAGTTGCTGCTTGTTAGTCCTCCGGGCGTTATTGCATATGTACCGGCATTTACAGCGCCCTGGCTTGTGCCTCCATAGCTGAGCAAACCGCCAAGCACAGCGCTCGTCTCGCTGTTAACAAAGCCGGAATATGTGACGCCATTGCCTCCGCTGTACGCCAATCCATCATATGTCTTGCTCGCGTTGTTTGAGGTGATTGTTAGGGCTGCCTTGTTAACTGTCAGGCTGCCGTTGCTGTATGCCAATGCATATCCCAATCCATTTGAGTATCCGCTCGGAACAATAGTATATGTGCCGGCATTTACAGCGCCCTGGCTTGTGCCTCCGTATGAGAGCACACCACTGAGTGCTGCTGAGGTATCGCCATTCACAAATCCGCTGTATGTAACACCATTGCCACCGCTGTATGCAAGACCATCGTATGTCTTTGATGCGTTTGATGCTGTAACAGTTACAGTGGGCTGCTCACGGTAGACCGCATTGGCAGCAGCACTAAGCGCAGTCCATCCGCCAGCTGAAAAGTCGGTGGTTTCATCAGCATTATAACGAAACCTGCTGCTGCCGGAACCAACAAGCGCTGTCAGCCCTGTGCTTCCCGACACGCTGCCTGTGAAGAGCTGTGCCGTGCCTCCTGCTCCTGCACTTACTGATCCGCCGCTCACTATGATGTTGCCGCCGGTGGATGTGCCTGCTGCTGTACTCTTGCCTGCGTTAAGCTTGATTGCATTCGCAGTAGCATTGGTTGTGTTTACAGCTCCGGTAAGTGTCAGGTCATTTGTTAATGTGGCGATATCAACCAGGCCTGAAGATGTTACTGCACCCAGTGTCATCGCATTGCTGTCTATAATGGATACATCGTTTCCTGAGATAACCGAGACCGCGCCGGTAAAGTTGTTGGAGGTGTTGGTCAGAGTAACATTATTAGCAGCGCCGGCTGTAATTGATGTAGTGCCTGTAACAGCCAGAGCAGCGTTCTGTGTGATTGCTCCATTGCCGGTTAATGTCAGATTTTCATTAGCGGTAATTGCGCCATTGACAGCTATTGTCGAATTATTCAGCAGAGTTGCGCTGTCATTAAATGTAGTTGCACCGCCAACAGTAATTGCTCCGGCAGTTGCATTGCCGATAGTGATGCCGGAGAACCCGTTAGTAAAGTTTGTAGAGAAGTAGCTCGATGCGATGTCCAGTGTGCCAGCGCCGGCGGTGCCTATGTTAATCGCTCGAGCTGCTGTATATGGTTCGATGGCCAGCGTACCGCTGCTGCTAAATGTATGGTTTGCGCCAATGCTAAGGGTATTTGTTCTGAGGGTCGTATTCCCGGTTCCTGCATTAAAACTGTGAGCATTAGCGCCGGCATAGATGGCAACATAGTTTGGAGATTCAACAATAATATTCCCACTGCTTGTAGTTGTAGCATTGAGGGAGATCTCAACGCCTTTGGCTGTGTTGGCTGTGTTGTGGCCATAAAGGGTGATGCCGCCTGCGCCTGCGGTGATGCGCGCATATTTAGTATTGAGCTGTGAGCTGGACAGGCCGTGATAGTTTGCGTTTGAACTTGTTCCGCTGATATTTATGGTATTGGCGTTGATGTCTAAATAACTATTGGCCGGGACGCTGTTAAGCCATGCTGCCAGCTCAATGCCCGCATATGATGAGGATTCGCCAATCATCGTCAGATTACCGCTGCCCGCGTCGAGCGTTCCATAGTATGAGTAATGGATACCCATGCCATTGCCTGCTCCTGCAGTTGACTTTCCTTTAATAAAGATGTTGCCGCCATTTGAAATAATCGAGGTTGCCCCTGCGGGAACATTTGTTCCGAGTCTGCCGATGCTGACACCGCTGTATGTTGCTGTTGCTGTAGCAAAACCATCCGGCCGGCCATCAGCATTGGTATCTGCCCCGCCTGCCATGACGATGTCTCCACCGTTGGTGCTGATAGTGTTGCCGTCGTAAATAAAAATATAACCGTTGGCTGAATTATCCGAGTCTGACCATAAAATGGTATTCAGCTTGCCTGAAGAAGAGCTGATGGAGGTGTTGGCGTTCATCAAGATATTGCCGGTTGTCTTGATGGTTAATGATGAATCAGCGCCATAGGCATTGGTGATTGTCTTGCCGGTTTGGACGGTAAAATCAGTATCAGCTGTTGTCTGGGTCAATGTAGTTGCAGCAGAACTGAGCGTAACATTCCCGTTATAGGTCTGCAGCCCTTCTGTTGTGACTGCGCCGCCGTTGATGGCAATATTGTTTGTAGAGGTAACATTCAGCGATGCCAGAGCCTTGCTGCTGCCCACAGCCCCGGAAAAGGTGACAGTGCCTGAGCCGGCATTGATTGTTAAAGGAGATGCCGCAAGGTTGGTCTCTTTAACATAATAATCCAGTGTGTGCGCAGCAAGAGCTGTAACAGGACCACCCGGAAGGTCATTCCATAAACCGGTAGTTCCTGTAAATTGGAGTACAGATTCATACTCTAAAGATAGATTTGTTCCTGTTCCTGTTCCTGTATAATTATTTGGCTCGTTACTGCTCCAGTTTGAGTATCCACCATTATAGGCAGTGCCGCTGCCGCTTGTGCTTTGGGTGAAGAAGCCAAGGCCGTTGCCGCTATCTTGCAAACCCTCAGGGCCTGTGACCCAGCGCCATAATGAATTAGTTCCAATACCTGTTACACGCCGCCCACCAAGCCAGGATTGTGCGTAATTTACAGCCTTACCTGCAATCGCGTTTTCGAGTCGTGATGTAATTGTTGCAAGATAAGTATCACCCGCCGCGCTGCCAGTGCCTGATGTTGCATTCGTTTTAGCCTGTTCCCAAGTGCCTGTGTATGTCATACCTGTATAGCTGTTTCCTGAATTCAGCAGGCCGTAGAAGCGAATATTGCCATTGTTTGAGTTGATTGTAAGGCCGTTTGTATTGGCTATTATCATCTCTCCCTTGACATCAACACTTCCTCCATTTGTCGAGAGCGTGCGCGCGCCAGCGCCCGCAACATAGACATCACCTCCAACAAGCGTTGAAAAACTGTTGATGGTTGCTGTCCTGCCTGTGCCAAAGCTGAGGTTGCCGCCGTTTGTAGTAATATCTGCATTCAGCATTACAATGCCTGCTCCGTCACCTGTGCCATTATTGTTGTCAGCATCCAGTACAACATTAAGCTTGCCTGTGCCGCCTGTATTGCTTATCGCCTGGTCAACCACAATAGAGTTTGCTGCATTAAGCGTGAGGGTTACATCAGTGTCACCTGAAGCTTTTGTTATAGCGCTGCTTACTGTAATGTCTCCAATGCTGGAGCCTGCTGTGCCCGTAGTAATAGTTACGCTGGTGCCTGACTGAAGTGTTGTTGCGATATCTGAAGCCAGAATAGTCGAATCAGCGCTCGGTATAAATGGGTTTGCATAAGCAGTTCCGCTCGTAACAGCACCGATTATTACATTATAAGGATCGAGCAGCCAGAGCCCGGTCTTTCCGCTGACTGCACTTGCATCTGCCTTTATGCCCGCAACATCGAGCCAGTGCCCTGATGTCTCTATCCTTCCACCGTCTCCGCCATTTGGTCCGCCCTTGGCTTCAAATATGCCATAAGCGCGTGTGACTGACAATGGATTGGTTATATCTGACCAGGCCACTACTGTGCCGCCATTGCCTGTATCTGTTGCATTTGCCTGAAGCAGCGCCCCGGACTCTATGACTGTGGCTGTTGCCTGTCTTACTGTTGTGTCGCTGTTCTGCCAACTGCCGCCGATCAGCACCTCGCCGCCGCCCAATGCGCCGGATGCTGTAAGGAGAGCGCCTGATTTAACAAGCACGCGTTCGCCTGTTGCTATAATGCGTCCGCCTCTGCTGTCTGTTGATGATGCATCGAGAGTGCCGCTTATTGTTGTGAGTCCATTGTCTCCGCTGTCAAGAACGATTACTCCATTTTTTTCCTGTATTGTTCTGGCTCTTACTATGCCTTCGTTGTTTATTGCTGAAAGTGCGAGTTCATTTGCAGCCCTCGCTGTCATAAGCACTGCGCCGCCATCTGCCTGTATCAGATTTTTATTCTCTATTAGCGCATTCAGCGCGCCTTCTTCTACAGTTATGCCGAGCAGGCTGTTTCCGCTGAAGTTGAGGGTCATCTTATCTCCGGCTCCAAATGCTACTGTGCCAAGGTCTGCTGCTACTATGCCTTCGTTTCTTATCTCAGGAGCGAGCATTGCTATAAATCCTGCTGCTTTTGCCGAGAGCATTCCCAGGTTATGTATGCTGCCTGCTGTGCCGTCTTTGTAAAAGTTGTAGCTGCCGATAAGAAAGTCGCTGTCTTTCATATTGAGGGTTGATGCCACCATGCCGCCAACATCAACTCTTGCTGTTGAGCCGAAGATTATTCCTGATGGATTGAGCAGAAATACTCTGCCGTTTGCTGTGAGTGAGCCATATATGCCTGATGGGTCTGATCCAACAACCCTGTTTAAAGCTGTTGATGTGCTGCCGGGCTGCACAAAATTGACTGACGCGTTCTGGCCTATATTAAAGCTCTGCCAGTTCATTATCATCTTGTCGCTCTGCTGTATTATTTGCATGCTGCTGCCGCTTGTACTGACACTTCCCTGGCCTGATGTAATCTGGCCTCCGGATGGAAGCGCATTAGGCGCGGGTATTTCTGCAGCGCTGAGCGGAACTGTCATATGCAGGCTGAATAGTATGCCAAGGGCTGCTGCTGTTGCCCTGAATGAACTGCTATTGCACCTCTTTGATGCGCGATCTGCCTTAACACTTCCCATAGTGATCTTCATGGCAATGCTCCTTGTCTTTGGCATCTTTATAAGAATGAAAAATACTTTGTAACCTGAAACCAGAATCTGCCTGACAGGCTTCTGGCATCAACATCATTACCGTTTGCATCAGCGCCGTCATTGTGTCCGATCTTCCATGCTGCAACAGCGCGGCCAACAAAGTCATTTGCCTTGAAAATCGTGAGGCTCAGGCCGGCTCCCTGGAGGTTGTATGAATTTTTGAGAGATGCGTTTGATCCCTGCCATCCGCTCCATGTGTTGTGGTGCAGTCTGGTGCGCGCATAATCATAAAATGCTGTGAGTACTGTTGTGCTGCCCCAGGGCTTAAACGGAGTAAACCAGCGCAGCTCTGCTGTAAGCATATGACCAGAGTCTCCATCACCCTCTGTGCTGGAGAATGCTCTTACTCCAAAAGGGTCTCCGACAGAAAACTTCTCTGATGAATCGAGATTGTTGAATGATATCTGCGCAGAATAGGCAACAAACAATGTAAGGTTCTCCGCAACCTGCTGGTTGCGCGAAATGTTATACGAGATCTTGTGATAAAAACCAGCTGCCCTTGCTGTTGCTGCGTCTGAATTTGCATCAGACTGCACACGCGCGAGCCTGAGGTCTCCGGCTGTATAGTTGAGAGCTATGCTGTTTGATCCTCCGCCCATAAATCTGTCGGCCATATCAATAGCGCCGCCTGCTGTTACAACATTAATATCTTTGTCGCTCGTTTTGCTGTCAAGAGCTTCGTTTGTTAGGCGCTTATAGTCATAGTTAATGGTGAGCCATGTGTTAAGAGTCTGGCTCCTCACAACAGGATACGCAGCATTAAGACTGAATGTCTGCGCCCTGCCTTTGCCATCAAGAGTGTCAAAAGGCTTCAGCAGCTCATAATCCATATATGAATAAGCAGCGCCTATTTTTAATCCCTGATGACCGACCGGAATTGCGTAGTTAAGCCGTATGTAATTTAGTCCATCTGCTGCTGTATATCTTAAGCCAGCCAGGTCTCCGCGGCCTGATGGATTGTTTATGTCCATGCGCGCTGTACCGCGCTCGCGTCCTGTAAAACGGCTGCCATATGTATCGAACTCAACAGCTGCCCTTACCAGTGGGCCGTCAGAAACCTTTACCAAAAGATCCGAAGCGCCTGGGGTTGCTCCAGGAGTCAGAGTTGATTTGATCTGCACCTCCGGCTGATCACTAAGCAGAAGAAGTCCGCGCTCAAGTCCGGAGGACACAATAGAGCCTGATAAGGCTGATGCTGATATCCATGATTTTGCTGTATCTGCTGATGTCCTTTTGCCCGGCTCGATCTTTATATCTCCGAGCCTGCCTTCAATAATCTGCAAGGTTACTATGCCGTTTTTTACTTCCTGCTGCGGCACTATTGCTGATGCCAGCAGATAGCCCTTTGAGTGGTAGTATCTGGCGAGTCTGAGCGTCGCACCTTCAAGGTCAGCCATTGTGAGGTTCTGACCTGCAAGATCAATCAGAAGCTGGGTAAGCTCTGTCTCGCTGAATACGGTTGCTCCTGTGATTCTGAACTGTTTGACTTGTATGGAAGCCCCTGCTTTTTTGGCTGGTTCAGACTTCTGTATTTCGGGCAGGCCCTCTTTTGATGGAGGAGCAGGCTGCTGCTGCGGGGTCTGTTCTCTTAAAATAGTACCTGCATCAGGTGAGGCACCAAAAACATCCGTAATAAATAAACTGTTGAACATGACTATTAAAAATACAAGCGCTCTGAATCTTGTAAAAATACTGACCATTCCTTATGCCTCCATGCGCAGCCTCAGGATATATCGACCTATGCGCCGATTTAAAGAACAGCACCTATATATAATCGGTCTTAAAAACGAAATATTTAACTGTAACTCAAGGTGATACTGAACAGTTATCAATAAAATAATATCACAAAAAAAGCTTGGCTTGCACCAATATATAAGAGCAATAGAAGATTGAATTTATCGGATCAGGTTGAGACTATCCCCTGTATTTTTCGATAAGCGGCTTGGCTGCGGGGGGTGTTGTGATTACTCGCCTGCCTTCTCTGGACTGGATAGTCACTTCAACAAAAGGCAGTTTTTTTGCGCCTGAATACGCAGCGCATATTGATGCAGCCAGCTTTATAATCTCTTCGTCAATATAGCCGCGTATAACAACAAGCGGACTGCCGTGTGTATCTACCCAGATGCGGATATCATCTTCAGAAAGTAACGATTCGATCAGATCATTATCCTTTTCATCTCTGCCGAGAATGATTTTTGTCTTGTCAGAAATCCTGAAGTGCCTGCCTGTTTTAAGCAGATTAATATCTTTTATCTCAGGGGCAGGATTGTATTTGAGCAGGTCTTCGAGTCTTTCTGAATATACAGGATCTGTGAGCAGGCAGCCGCCTGCAGGAGCCGGATACTCTGTAAGCCCGAGCTCTTTTGCGAGAGCCATCTGCGGCTTTCTCGATCTGCCGTTGAATCCATAGAGCATGTCTCTGTTAACCAGTCCGGACTCTTCCGCAAATGTTGGTTTAAGCAGTTTTGCTGAGAGCGGCCTTAGCAGATATCCATTAACATCTGCCTCTCGGTCTATCACAGTCAATGTGTCTCTCCTCTGGCTCATCGGTCTCTGCCCCAGCACCTCGCCTGTGATAATAAAGTCTGCGCCGAGCTGCTGCATCACTTTTTTTGCCTCTTTGATCATCAGTATCTTGCAGTCAATACATGGGTTCATGTTTTTGCCATGCCCAAACTTCGGATTTTTCACAATATCAATGAACTTGTCTCCAAGATGCACAACCTGCACACTGAATCCGAACTTCTCAGCAGCAGGAAAATTTTTCAAAGGTATGCCTGATTTGTCTGTTATCGTGCAGCCGAAGTTGTTTATAAAGTGCAGGGCTGTAACCTCAACACCCTGTTTGAGCATAACGAGTATTGCGAGAATGCTGTCGAGTCCGCCTGAATATAGTGCGATGGCCTTTGGCATGAACTATTTTACTACGCTTCGAGAGATTTGATGAGCTCTTCTGGAGTTGCTGCTGCTGTGCCAACCTGACCAACAACTATTCCCGCTGCATGATTGGCTATAAGAGCGGATATTTTGAGTGATGAGCCTGCTGCGTGTGCCAGAGTGAATGCTGCTATAACCGTATCGCCTGCTCCGGTAACATCAAAAACCTTTTTGGCAACTGTCGGTATATGCACAACATCAAGGTCTTTCGCTGACGACTTTTTCTGGAAGAGGCTCATGCCGTCCTCACCCCTTGTTATGAGTACTGCTCCGCACTTAAGCCTGTTAAGCAGGTTTTTGCCGGCGGTCATCAGGCTCTTTTCATCCTTGATCTCAATGCCTGAGCCCTGGGATGCTTCCATAAGGTTTGGAGTAATGAGTGAAACATTTTTATAGAAATGAAAGTGTCCCACCTTCGGGTCAACAGCAACGAATGTATTGTTCTGTTTTGCGTATTTAACAATAGACTTCATGAGCTGGCCGGAGATTACGCCCTTTGCATAGTCTGAGATTATGACAGCATCATGCAGAGGAAGCGCGTATTTAAGATACTCGATCATTGCGTCATAGTGTTTGCCTTCGAGCTTTCTGCGCTCCTCTTTATCAAACCTCACAATCTGCTGATTATGAGCTATGACCCTGCTCTTTATGCTTGTTGGTCTTTTGTCTGTTATTATGCCTTCGCAATCAATTCCGCGCTCTCTAAAAAGATTATGCATTATGCCGCCTGCTGCGTCATTGCCTGTTATGCCTGCTATTGAAACCTTGCCGCCGAGTGATATTATGTTGTTCGCCACATTGGCAGCGCCGCCCAGCAGGTATGTCTCTTTAACCACCTCAACAACAGGCACAGGAGCCTCTGGTGATATCCTCTGCACTTTGCCGAACAGATAGTGGTCGAGAATCAGATCACCAACAATTAATACCCTCTTTTTGGCAAATGTTTTTATTATTTTCTCTGCGCGCATACCATTGAAAATACATTATGCTGCTTCATCAAATCAAGAGGAACCAGGACTATAAAGGGATATGGTTCGATTTCCGTGGCTTGTACGGGTAACTGCTACTCAGTCGGGAGTCGAAGCGGGAGACTGAGGCTGGCTATTTGGATATTGCTTTAATGTCTATCAAGCGTTAACGCTTGTACTAAGGTAGTTCACAAGATTAGGAAATTGAAGCCATCTGCCTTTGTTATTTGCTTTGTTGTTTTTGGTTTGTGCTGGCATACTATAGCACTGTCGCACTACTGCCTACCGTTCTGTCATTACTGTTGTTTGACTTTTAACCTTTGTATTGGATAAAGTTTTTTATTCTTATCTGTTAAAAGGAGATGCAATGGAGCACTCAGCTATACAGCTAATTTTGCAGGCAGGACCGATGGTAAAAGCAGTGCTTTTAATACTCCTGCTCTTTTCTCTTGTATCATGGACCATCATCTTTTACAAATGGAGATATTTTTCAAAAGCTGACAGAGAGTCTTACACATTTATGCGCACCTTTGATTCAACAAAAGATCCTAAAGACCTTTTTACTGTATCTAAAAAATATGCTGTAACTCCGCTCGCATCACTATTCAGATCTGTATATTCTGAGAAGACCTACTCAGACAGAGATGAGTTAAAGCGGATGCTCAAAAGATACTCAACACTTGAGGCAGCAAAACTCGAACGCTATCTGAACTTTCTCGCCACAACCGGCTCAACAACACCATTCATAGGTTTGTTCGGAACTGTCTGGGGAATAATGAACTCATTTCGCGGCATCGGTGCAGCAGGCTCTGCATCTTTGGCGATTGTCGCGCCTGGCATTGCAGAAGCGCTTATCGCTACTGCAGTCGGACTTGCAGCAGCCATACCTGCTGTTATCGCCTACAACTACTATCTCAGCCGTGCCAACAGAATGATCATAGAGATGGATGATTTTTCAGAAGAACTCGTTGATTATATAATGAGGTGATTTTTTGAAATCGCACAGAGACAGACGGGTTATGTCAGAGATTAATGTTACTCCACTTGTGGATGTTATGCTCGTTCTGCTCATCATATTTATGGTTACTGCTCCGCTGCTTCAGCAGGGCATTGATGTAAACCTGCCTCAGGCAAAGGGTAAAGACCTGCCCTCAGAAGAGCGCCTCACTATATCTATCAGAAAAGGCGGAGTCATATTTCTGAATGATACCCAGATGCAGCTTAAAGAACTCTCCGGCAAACTTGCTGCAATAAGCAGCAGAAACCCAAATGTCTTTCTTAAGTCTGACAAGGATGTTCCTTACGGACTTGTTGTGCAGGTGATGGCAGAAGTAAAGGAGGCTGGGATAGAAAAACTCGGTATGATTACCGAGCCAAAGATTCTTTTACCATGAACAAGCCGCGTGTTTTTAATGCCTTTGCTTTCTCATTTCTAATCCATATTCTTTTAGCAGCTGCCGGTCTTTTGATAATGACTTCACACCAGTATCGACAGCCGACTCCTTATGTTGTATCTATTGTTGAAGAGATTGCATCACAATCTTCTGCGCCTGCTCAGGCTCCATCTGCACCAGCAGCTGAAATACCAAAGCCGCAGCCCCCAAAAAATGAGGCCATGAAGCTGCCTTCAAAAGAGACCAAGACCACAAAAGCAGAGGAGGACAGAGCCAAAGAACAGATACAAGCTCTGGCTGCAAAAAAGAGGCTCGAAAAACTCGCTCGCCTCAGAAAGGTTATTGATGTATCCGGCTCAAAATCATCATCACAAAAAACAGCTGCCCTGCCAGCTTCAAAACAGGGCATGCTCGCATCTGACTATGAATCTGCTGTTACTTCATTGATCAGACAGCAATGGAACTATCCAGAAGCACTGGACAAGGACCTCGAAGCAGTTGTATTGATTACGATTGCGCTTGATGGCAAAATCACAATTCACGGGTTCGAGAAAAAATCAGGCAGCGCTCTCTTTGACCGCTCCGTTCTCAGAGCAATCAATCTTGCAAGTCCACTTCCTAAACCCCAAAAAGAGATGGATATGGGTGTAAAATTCAGACCATGAGGTATATATAGATGAAAACAGAGAGCAGAACTTATCTTTCAATCAGCTATTTTATTTATATTTTTGCAGCACTCATTTTTTTTGCTTCTTCTTCATCAGAGGCAAGAATTTATATTGATATCAATTCACCGGGCGACAAAAAACTGCCTATCGCTGTGCAGCCTTTTATAGGCAACGCTGAAATATCTAACATCATAAAAGATGACCTCACTTTTACAGGCATGTTCGACTGCATAAGCGACGCAACTCAAATTGAAAGGCCTGACCAGCCTTTTAACCGTAACAACTGGCAGGGTCTCGGCATTGAACTTGTTGTAAAAGGGACTGTTACACAGTCCAGGGATATTAATGTTGTGATCTCAGCTTATGACATGAATAACGGCAAAGAGGTTCTCAGAAAAGAGTACTCAGCAGCTTCATCTCTAATTCGTCCGATTGCTCACACAATTGCCAATGACATATATAAGCTGCTCACTGGTCAACAAAGCATGTTCAGAACCAAAATAGCATATGTATGCGATAAGGGCGCAAAAAAAGAGTTATGCATTATGGACTGGGATGGCCACCGTAACCAGTCAATAGGGCTTGCATCAGATATTATGCTCACACCGCGCTGGTCTCCAGACGGCGCCAGACTCATCTATTCTGCACAGAGAAATCAGCAATGGGCAATCTACTCCCTTGTTACATCTACAATGCGCGAGCAATCACTAATACGGCTCTCAGGCCTGAGTATGGCAGGCAACTTCTTTCCAGATAACAAGCAATTTGTCTTCACATACACAAAAGACGGCAAGTCAGATATCTATGTTTCTGAAGTTGGCGCATCATCAGCAACAAAGCTTGTTACATCTTCATGGATAGAGGTATCGCCAACAGTTTCGCCGGACGGCAAGAGCATACTTTTTGTATCCAACAGATCCGGCGGGCCGCAGATATTCATCTCTGACCAGAGGGGCGACAATGTAAGAAGAGTAACCTTTCAAGGCAGCTACAACACATCACCAGCCTGGTCGCCAAAAGGCGATCGGATCGCATATGTGAGCATGATGTCAGGCAGGAATCAGATCTTCACTGTAAAACCTGATGGATCAGGAGCAACTCAACTCACTGACAAAGGCAGCAACGAAGACCCCTCATTTTCTCCTGATGGAATGTTCATCACTTTCACGTCAAACAGAGATGGAGTGAAAGGCATCTATATAATGAGCATAAATGGTAAAAACCAGGTACGTATAACTCCAAAATCATCCAGAGCAACTAACAGCAACTGGTCGCCGCAATAAATTATCTGCAACAATAGCAGCACTAAATAAATACAAGCAAGAGGGGATGCGCAGTAGCGCATCCCCTCTTGCTTGTTAACTCTTTATACTTCTGCTAGTTATTTGGTTATTCTTCTTCTGATCAGAGCTGCTCCAACAAGACCAGCGCCAAACAGTATAAATGTTGAAGGCTCGGGTACAGCAGAGTTATTCACAGGAGCATTCATAAGATCACCAAGCTCCCAAGCTAACAATACACCTGTTCCGTTATCATTAACTATAACAGGGCCAAAAGTTGATGAAAAATCCGAAAGTGAAGATGCTATGCCATATGCACTGTTATAAACACTCAAATATTCAAAAAGACTGTAGGTATTACCAACAATAACATCAAAAACGAGATCCAGCACCCCTGTATCAAATCCGAAGTTATGGTCAACAGTTGCATCAAGAAAAATACTGGTTACATTATTAGAGTCTCTCTGCACCTGATAAACACCTGTATTGGTGCTGACTCCCCATGCCCAATCAAGATCACTCGAATACGAATACGGCCAGTAGTTAATATTTACAGGTCCTGCATCTATCTTTGCATTTGCGTCAAACATAACAACTCTTTCACGGGTTGAAGTATCCCTGATTGTCAATCCAGCCATCATCTCCGGATAAGCATGTCCAGTTTCTGGCCAGCTCCTGCCGGTTGCTGACAAGAAGCCATCAAGACGGAAGCTCAGCCTTATACGGGCTGTATCTCCATTTGCCAAGTTTGAAGAGCCGGCTCCTACTGTAAAGCTGTTGCTCAGATCACTTTTTGATATAGACTCTGAAATATATGGCGCGTTTGTCGCGCCATTAGATATGATTGCCGCGTTGCCGCGGAGCGTGCGGGTGGCAGCATCAGAATATCCGCTCGCAAAAGTGGCTGAGTGGCCAGGTGTAACAACAACTGCACTCGGAACTAACCCACTTGGGTAGCTGTTGTAGCTTACACTGCCTGTTGAAGACTGGTACTCCCTCTCCATCCAATAATAAGCATCTGAGCCCAACACAATTTTACCGCTGTCAGAATATGTTAGTGAAGAATCAGTGCCTGTATACGAAAAAGGCATTGTTCCGGATGTTGAGTCATGGTCATAACTTCCCTGAGATATTTCAACATACGAAACAGCAGCAGCAAAAGAGGCGCTTACAGAGAAAAGCAGGAGCAGGACAACAAATAGACTGAGTTTTAATTTATGCATCATATTCACCTCGTAATTATTTTAGTGTCTTACAGGTTGCAATATTCATTCCATTTGTTCAATCTGTTGTTTTATCTATATAAAAATAATAACTACATAATAGTTTTGTACAATATGCCGACAAAGTGTCGGAAAGACTTACAATCTGCAATATTAAATACTAAATATCTCCAATTCTCGTAACCCAATCCGCTCCACAATAAAAAGGTTTTAAAGCAGTTGGCCTCGATTTATAGAAACACCAAATTGAATTCAAGAAGGGATGGACTGCTCTCGTTCATGAGCCTGGTTTTGACACTACTATATGCTCGATCCGCTCCAGCCGCAAAACTCGCCGCCTCTGGCGACTCAGACAGTTGCGGCTGTATTTCGCTTCTCTTCGCAAAGTAGTGTTACCAAAACCGAGCCTAAATCTCTCAAGTCACTCCATCCCTTCTTTGTTTTGTTATTACTTCTTGCTTCTATTTTTCATTTTTCATTTTTATTTTAATAAAGGCAGATGGGTTCGATTTTCGTGGCTTGTACGGGTAACTTCTACTCAGTCGGGAGTCGAAGCGGGAGACTGAGGCTTTCTATATCGTACTATTTCTCCTTGACAAAAACTCTGAATTGCTTATAATTTAACTAAGTTCAGGTTTATGAACAGTGTTCATCAGAAAATGATATGAGACTGAAAAATAAGCGGTTACAGTACAAAGACGAGTTTAGAGCCGAGGTTATCGAGGCAGGCCGAACTTTGCTGCTTGATGATAGCTATGAAGGCCTCTCTATGCGCAAACTGGCTGCAAAAATCGGATGTTCTCCCCCATCATTATACCTGTATTTCAAAGATAAGGATGCGCTAGTAAAAGCGATATGTGACTCTGACAACAACCAGCTTCTCCAAGACCTTGAAGCCTTTGCACAGGATGAGAGCAACAAGCCAATTGACAGGCTCAGAGATGCCCTGCTGTTTTGCTATGAATTTTCAGCAAAAAATCCCAATCAATACAGAATGGCATTTTTTTCACCACTGACAAGCAGCGGCATACCTAAAGACCTGATTCAAAAAGATTCTGTTGTAAAACAATCATATATTATTTTCAGATCTGTGGTGCAGAACTGCATTGAGGCAGGCGAGCTGATGGATATGGATATAGATATGTTAACTCACGCACTCACAACATCCATGCATGGCTTTAATATAATGTTGTTACATAACAAGCACTTTCTGCGTATTGACCGCAATCAGCTAGCTAACATATTTGTGACCGGACTGCTTGATGGCTATAAAAAGAGGCAGGATGAACATCCTGCCTCTTGAAGTTTGTACCAATTGGCTGCACTGCCTCTGCCTTCAGTTTCCTTTACCTTTGCCTTGACCTTTGTCTTTGTTTTTATTATTATTTTTGGCTTTTCCCTTGCTGCCTGAACCATCAAAACCGCGGAGATCATGTCCGCGCTTAAGTGCATGAAACTCTTTTGATCCCGGCTTTATACCGAGGCTTTTTGCCAAAACTCCCCAGCCTTTGCCTCTATTTTCTGAATACCTGTCAACAACATAGCCAACCGGTTTGCCGGACATCTCACCCAGTCTGAATGCCATATATGCATCTGCATATCTGCCAACTTTGCCAAATACAGCCTCAACTTCAGCGTTTCCAACCTTGAACCGAGCTGCAACTTGCCCAAAAAAATCATTCGGGCTTACGCCAGCTTTTACATTAAGCGCATCCATCCAGGCAAAGTCTTTTGCTGCTGAGGCAATAGAAACTACTGCAAAAAACATCAATAAAACAACAAGAAAACCTTTTAATCCTTTCATTTTACTCCTCCTTTTTTTATTGCAACTACTGCTCTTCCTTGAAAAGCCATGTGGATAGGTAGCGCTCTCCTGTATCAGGCAGTATTACAACAATCATTTTGCCTTCTGACTCGGGTCTTGCTGCAACCTTAAGCGCAGCAGCCATTGCAGCTCCGCCGGATATGCCTGTGAGTATGCCCTCTGCACGGGCAAGCTGCTTCGCAGTCTCTCCAGCCTCATCACTTGAGATCTGTAAAATCTCATCATAAATTGATGTATTAAGTATCTGGGGCACAAACCCTGCGCCAATGCCCTGTATCTTATGCGACCCGGGCTTGCCACCGGAAAGCACTGGAGAATCAATTGGTTCTACTGCTATTACCTTGATCCCTTGATTGCGTTTTTTTAGCTCCTCGCCAATGCCGGTTATGGTGCCGCCGGTGCCAACCCCTGCCACTATAATATCAACCTTCCCGTCAGTGTCGTTCCAGATCTCCTGCGCTGTTGTACATCTGTGCGCCTCTGGATTAGCAGGGTTCTGGAACTGCTGGGGAATGAATGAGTTTGGCGTGCTCCTAGCTATTTCCTCTGCTTTTTCTATCGCACCTCGCATGCCTTTTGCACCCTCAGTAAGCACGATTTCAGCTCCCAAAATAGTGAGCAGCTGCCTGCGCTCCATGCTCATTATGTCAGGCATGGTGAGTATTAGTTTATACCCTTTTGCAGAGCAGACAAATGCGAGCGCAATGCCTGTGTTGCCGCTTGTTGGTTCGACTATAACACTGTTTTTATTAATAATTTCCTGCTGCTCAGCAGCCTCTATCATCGCAACTCCGACCCTGTCTTTAATGCTGGATAAAGGATTAAATGATTCGAGCTTTGCCAATATCAAAGCCCCGCCCTTGCTGTTGAGTCTGTTGATCCTTACAAGCGGAGTGTTGCCCACTGTTTTTGTGATGTCTTCAAATATTCGCGCCATAGCGCCTCCTGCTTGATAGCTCAACTGCCAGAGCGTTTTGGGTTGAAGCCCTCTTTTTTAAGAAGATTAAGAACTGCCGTGCAGTGATCGCCCTGGATTTCGAAAGACCCCTCTTTTATCGTGCCGCCGGTGGCGAGTCTTGTTTTGAGTCTCTTGAGCAGCGCTTCCATATCCTTTTGAGACATCTGGATGCCTTCTAATATAGTTACAGCCTTGCCTGCCCTCGCCTTTTTGTCGAGTCTTACTATTACTCTCTGTTTGGCTACAGGCAGTATCGGGATATCCCGTTTTTCAGAATGATCTTCTTTGCGGGGCATCCTCTTCTCTGTTGAGTATACAAGTTTTGAATTATTGGCCATTACTGAATTTTATCACAGCATACAGTACAAAAAAGAGGCAGGGAGGCTCATTCGAGTCTCCCTGCCTAATAATTAATACTTTTAAAAAATGTTATCCGCTAACTTCAAACTTGCCGTCTGATCCTATCTCAATATCAGCCTTAAGAAATTTGACATTATACCCCTTCTCTTTGAGTATCTCATATGCCATTTCTGCTCTTACGCCTGTTGAGCAGTGAACAATTATTAGCTTATCCTTTGGCAGCTCATTATATCTGGCTGCTATGTCATCAGCAGGAATATTTATAGATTTTTTAACAGCGCCTGCTGCTGCCTCATCCTTTGAGCGAACATCCAGAACAACAGCCTTGCCTGACTGGACAGCCTCGACAAATTCAGCAATCGTTATCTCGCCTGGTCCATACTGCCTTGTATACTTGATCTTTGGAAGGGCATCTCCGCTTTTTATTGCATAGCCTTTTTCCTTCCACTTAGCCAGACCGCCGTCAAGGCCTGTAACATTTTTATATCCCCAGTCCCTTATGGTCTTTACAGCAGAAGCAACATCAGATTCTTTGTCTGCATAAAATACTATCGCTGCTCCCCTGTATGCAGGAAAATCATCTCTGTCTTCAAGCTTTGCCAGCGGAACAGCTACTGCGCCATCAATATGACCCTGTTTTACTGCATCAGCCGCGCGCAGGTCTATTACTACAGCTGTGTTGGCCTTAAGATTTTTGTGAACAAAATCTGGTGATGATACTGTGTGATGTCCTGATGATATCCATACAGGCTCACCTTCTGCATAAACCTTAACATTCTGATATCCCATCTTTTTCGCCAGACCGGCGGATTTAGGGCTCATGCCTCACGTTACACCGCCGCAATAGAAGATCAAAATTTTTGACTTGTCAGCAGGTAGAACCTTTTCACCCTGTTTTTCGAGAACTGGCACAGGTATATTCACAGCTGTAGGTATGTATCCTTCACTGCATTTTCCTGCAGGCCTTGAATCTACCAAAAAGTAGTTGCCTGCATCTGGACCTTTGGCCACCAGAGCAGCAAGCTCCGTTGTGTTAATCGCTGTAACTCCGGCAGGCAGTTTTGCAACAACACGGGTTATTACAACCGCAACATTGTCAGCCCCAACCTGCTTATAATCAACACCGACAGCATCTTCCGTAAGAAACTCTTTTGTACTTTTTGCATTCACAAGGGCTGTCTGGTCATTGAACTTAAAAACCATTGTCCCCTTGCCGGCAACAGCTATTGAAAGAGTTTTTGATTTGTTTGCCAATGCCTTGAGATTGCCCTTTACTGATTGAAGTTTAACCTCATCAGCAGCTACAGGCTGAACAAAGACATTGCTCATGCTGAATGCTAAAAACAAAAATAGTGTAAAAACTACCAATAAACCACTTCTTTTGATTCGCATTGCTTAACCTCCTGATTTATAGAATTTATTTGTTAACCTTCGTTACTACGCCCTTGAGTCCCTTTTCAATTATATAAATTGTTGCATAATAACGCAACTGTTAAACAATGGGCATTAAAAAGACTTATATCTAAACTATAACTATTTTTTCGGCTGATAACTAGAGACTTAATAAAAGCAATCTACACCTGATCAGCCAACATCCCTATTCTGGTAATACTACTATTTATGTTTGATAATATAGGACGGATTGCCTTAGAATTATGTCTTAATCAACAAATATGGAGGATTATAGATGGAACTAACCCATTTTGATAAAGACGGCAAGGCAATAATGGTGGATGTCTCGGCAAAAGCAGCCACTGAAAGAGAGGCGATTGCCGGAGGTTCTATTACAATGAAGCCTGAGACACTTGCTCATATAAAAGAGGGCGATATAAAAAAAGGTGATGTATTAGGCGTTGCCAGAGTTGCCGGAATAATGGCAGCAAAAAAAACTTTTGAGCTTATACCAATGTGCCATCCACTTAACATAACTTCTGTTAAAGTGGATTTTATAATTGATGACACTGCATCAAGAGTCGATATAACGGCTACTGCAAAGGTTGTTGGCCAAACCGGTATAGAGATGGAGGCGCTGACAGCTGTTTCAGTTGCTGCACTCACAATTTACGATATGTGCAAGGCTGTTGACAAGGGCATGATAATTTCTGACATCAGGCTGCTCGAAAAACGGGGCGGCAAAAGCGGAGAGTATATAGCTCCATTGAAACCTTAACCGCCATTTTTGAGCGATTTTATATACCCATGTATTGCAGATTGCTTTGAATCATTCAGGTCAATAAACTTGACTGCAAGCTTTATGAACTCAGACTCCTGAAATGCATCCGCTGCCTGAAGCCTCAGCACAAATGCATCAATATCCGTAATCGAATTTTTATCCTCAGGCTCAATATGCGTTGTGACAGATTCAAGTATTTTTGGAAATTTGTATTTACTGTCAAAAATAGCGAGCAGGCCTCCCTGACTCACATCAATAAGTTTGCCGTCTATCCTGTTGCCTCCAAACTCAATTGATACAGGTCCTGTAGCATTAACCCTCTCGTACTGTCTTCTGTCGAACCTGTCAACAACAGTGGTCATCTTCTGCACAAGGCTGTCTATTGTGAAGGGCTTTACAATATAGCCGGTAACACCCTCCTGTATAGCCTTCATAACATCATCTTTTTCGCTCTTTGCGGTAACCATTATAAAAGGAGTTGAGCGGAGGGTTGGATGCTGCTTGAGCCACTTCAGCAGCTCTTCGCCATTCATGCCGGGCATCTCCCAGTCGCAGAGCACAAGAGAGTAGTGATGATTTTCGAGCTTTGCCTTTGCAGCAATACCATTGGCTGCTTCGTCTATTTCAATATTAGGGAAGCTCTTCTCTATGCCGAGCCGGATAAACCTGCGCACAGATGGCGTGTCGTCAACTAGCAGAACCTTAATTTTTTCCATAAGAACCTATTTATACCTCTGGACAGAGAATCTGGATATACTTATATTATCATCGTCCGTAGCAATGCAAGCTTTAATCTTTGCTATTCTGAGCTGCTCCTGCACACTATCCACTCCTTCAAGATCAGGCAGCAGCAGGCTCCTGCAATTTCCTTTTGAAACAATAACTCCATACCTCTTCGGATCGAGTTCTGATATGTCATTAACTTCTTGCGGCTCTGAAAGAACATCTACTGTGTACTCTATATCTCCAAGCTCATCAGCAGATACAGGTTCGAACCTCGGATCTTTTGTTGAAGCAGCAATTGAGTTGTGTACTATTTCGTGAAAAAGATTTTTATATGCAGGCAGCAATGTGCCTATGCATCCCCTGAGATCTCCATGCGACTTGAGGCAGATGAAAACAGCTGCTTTTGATTGCAGGTCACTGCTTAAATCATCAGGCTCAGGAAGAATTTTGCGGCTGCGCACATACTCTTCAACAGCTGCCTTTGCAAGCTCTGCATAAGGATGCATAGCTACCTCCTGCGTTTCATGGAGTAGTCAGCCATTACACAGAGCGCCTCTTTTGCCTGGTGATCAGGAAATACCGAAAGCTCTGCCTTTGCTTCCTCTATCAACGCCTGGGCTGTTTTCATCGACTCTTCTATAACATTATACTTTGAAAAGAGCTTCAGTATGCGCCTCAGATTCTTCTGGCTCCCTTTTTTTGCATGATTTTTGATCATCTCTTCAAGCTCTTCTCTCTCTTCAGCAGAAACCGCTCTTAGCAGACATATCATAGGTAAAGTTATCTTGCCTTCGCCAAGGTCTTTGCCGAGTTTTTTGCCAAGATTGTCAGGGTCTGCTGTGTAGTCGAGTATGTCATCAGCGAGCTGAAACGCTATGCCTGTCTTTAGGCCGAATATAGCAAGCGCCTGTTCTTTGTTATCATCAACTCCCGCAAGTACGCCGCCTATTCTGCATGCAGCTGATATGAGTATGCCTGTCTTTGCGGAGACGATTGTATAATAGTCATCCATTGTGATGGACGGATCCGCTATTCTGTGCAACTGGAGAATCTCTCCCTCTGTCATTCTTGTTGTTGCCTCTGCAAGAGACTCCATTATCTTCTGGCTCTTCTGTGCAACAGCAAGCCTTAGCGCGTTTGAGTAGAGATAGTCTCCAACTAGTATAACTATCTGGTTGCCCCATAACGCATGAGCTGTGGGCTTGCCCCTTCTTGTGTCAGCGCTGTCAATAACATCATCATGAAGCAGCGAGGCTGTATGGATTGACTCGATTATTGCGGCAAGGTGGTCGCGCCTGGCATCTTTGTATCCGCAGAGATCAGCGCTCAGCAAAAGAAAGAGCGGTCTTATCCTCTTGCCGCCGCCGCTCACAATATGCCTGCCTATTATCGTGATAGGCGCAGCTGTGCTCTTGAATATATCTAAAAGTTCTTTCTCAACATGCTTAAGCTCTTCAGCATATCTGCTGAAGATATCCTGTGTCTTCATTAATTTCCTATCCTTATTTTTGAGAGGTCGGTCTTCTCATTCGCTAATTTGAAGAGGTCAGCAGGCCTGAATGCACCCTTCTGGGTTATTATAGCGCTCACATATTTTGCTGGTGTGACATCAAAAGCCATATTTATTACTTTAACACCTTCCGGCGCTACCCTGTGCCCCCATATGGTCGTAACCTCTTCCGAGGCACGCTCTTCAATGGGTATCTCATCGCCAGACTCCATATTAAAGTCTATGCTGCTTAATGGCGCAGAAACATAAAGAGGTATTCCGTGCTCTTTACAGAGAACTGCAACAGAGTATGTGCCTATCTTGTTTGCTACATCTCCATTTCTGGTTGTCCTGTCTGTACCCACGATTGCGAGATTAATCATGCCTTTTTTCATTAATGCGCCTGCTGAGTTGTCTGTAATAAGCGTAACATCTATGCCTGACTGCATAAGCTCCCATGCAGTTAGCCTTGCTCCCTGCAGCACAGGCCTCGTCTCGTCAGCAAAGACTCTGAACTTTTTGCCCTGCTCTTTTGCGATCAGCATTGGTGCGGTTGCAGTGCCGTATCCGCCTGTGGCGAGGCTGCCAGCATTACAGTGCGTCAGAACAGTGTCCCCGTCATGTATGAACTGAGCGCCCCACTCTCCTATGGCCTTATTTATCTCTATATCTTCATTGAGAACATTTATAGACTCCAGTACAAGCATCTCCTTAAGCTCGCTTACAGGCTTGTCGCTGTTTGTGTCTATAAATTTTTTAAATCTCTCTACTGCCCATTTTATGTTTACAGCGGTCGGTCTTGTGTTCAATAGATTATCCATAACTGGACTTATCTTTTTCTTAAACTCATCTGTATCAGATGCACTTATGCTTAGGCCGCCTATCGCTATACCCATGGATGCAGCTATACCTATGGCCGGAGCTCCGCGTACAAGCAGTCTGCTTATTGCATCAGCCACGCACTCGTAACTGCTGCACTCAATATATGAAACTTCAAGCGGCAGCCTGCTCTGATCCAGCATTACAACTTTATTGTCCTTCCAATAGATTGTTTGTACCATAAAATTCCTTTAAGTAAGATAACGGATAAATATGCTCGCAACTGTAAAATATATGCTCAGGCCGAGTATGTCATTGAAAACCGTAACGAATGGGCCTGCTGTTACAGCAGGATCAATGCCGAGCTTGTCCGCTATCTTTGGTGTAAGCAGCGCCAGTATTGTTGAGCTGCTTATCGCAAGAAACATAGAGAGTCCCACAACCACGCCGAGTATCGGCATGCCCTTTAGCAGTCCGGCCAAAATAGCTATTATTGTGCCTGTTATAAAAGCGATAAGACAGCCTGCAACAAGCTCTTTTGCAACATATTTCCAGTAGCTGTTTATCGAGTTAAGAGCGATATTGCGAACAAGGGTTGTGGATACCTGAAGCCCTGAGTTTCCGGCCATACCCATTATCACAGGTATGAATGCAGCTATAACAACAACTGTGGTAAGAGTCTCTTCAAAGTGGTGGATAACCATGCTCGATATAAGCCCGCCGACAAGACATAGGATCAGCCATGGCAGCCTGCTCTTTACAATAGCAACCGGATTTGCATCCTCAATGCTGCCATACCTAAGCTCTGATGTACCAGCAACATGATAAATGTCCTCAGTAGCCTCCTCTTCCATAACATCCATGATGTCATCAACAGTAACTATTCCGTGAAACACTCCCTCTGAATCGACAACCGGCATCGCAACAAGGTCGTACTTTGACATCATGTCAGCAACAGTCTCAACATCCTCGTCAGGAGTTGTGGACTTTATCTTTGTCTCCATTATGTCGAGCAGCTTTGCCGAAGGCTCAGCAAGCAGCAGCTCCCTCAGTGATGTTACGCCAACAAGCCGCTCCTGCTCGTCAACCACATATATGTAATAAACCGTCTCTATATCTTCCGCATCTTTTTTGAATCTGCCTATCGCCTCAGCAACACTCATATCAGGAGGATATGAGATGAACTGGTTTGTCATAAGACCGCCGGCAGAATTCTCTTCATGAACCAGCAGCTCCTGAATGTCGGCAGCCTCTTCCTTTTCTATCTTCTGGAGTATCTCTTGAGCCTTCTCCTCCGGCAGCTCGCCCAAAAGGTCAGCAGCCTCATCAGGAGGCATCTCCTCGATAAGATCAGCAGCCTTGTCAGCATCCATCTCGCTAATAATCTCTGTCTGCATCTCTGGAGAAAGTTCAGATATAGCCTCAGCAGCAGTCTCTATGTCGAGGGTCTTTAAGAGGTCGCGTCCCTCTTCTTTTGTTACTTTGCTTATAATCTCTGCCAGGTCAGCAGGATGCAGTTCTGAAATTATCTGCTGCGGCACAGTGAGTGCAATTCTTTTGAGATTTGGTTTGAGCGGCTGTATGTAGTTCCAGCTTATCAGGCTTGCTGTTCTCTCTAATTTGAATGCCTTGAGAAGCTTCTGGTTGATATTCTCTATACCAAGCCGCCTCAGCACTCCGCTTATGCCTATGTCTACTGCAATAAGCACAGCCTCGCCGTCATACCCTTCGAGCTTCACATCCTTTGCTCTAACAACAGTCGCGCCGTTTGCGTCAACAATCTGCTTGTTGATCAGATCCCTCTGTGCAAGCAGATCATTCTCATCCTCTTCGTATGGCGTTAGTTCTTCAGATGAAAGGTAGCTTGATATGATGCGCCTGTTAAAGAGCGCAAGCTGCTCCCAAAGGATCTTGTACTGATGGTGTTTTTTTTCGATGATTAGCGCGGCTATTCTTGGCAGCGGGTCGCCTTTTACAACGATAACATCCCTGACCCTGCCGAGCACATCACCCTTTGGATCAAGAACAGGCTTCTTCACAACCTCGCTGATAAAAAGCTCTCCGAATAGAGGCATAGCGCTTTAGTATATCCTATCAGCAGAGGTTTGAGAAACCTAAAACATCAGAATATCATCTTTAAAATGAATATTTAATTCGCAACATCAGGCTCAAAGAAGAGCCATCTCACCTCTGGGAATGTCTGTTTGAAATGGACTTCTACCCGATTCATATCATCAATCAGCTTTTTTGCGCTCTCTGACTCGCTCATCCTCACCTTTGCAGAGACCATAAGCTCCTGCCCGAGTTGCAGCGTAATCAGTGAATATAGTTCTGAAATCTCAGGCTGGTCACTTATAAACTTTTTCATTGATTCTACTGTGTCAGGGTCCGCGCTCTCTCCTATAAGCAGACTCTTCACCTCAATGCTCAGCACAACAGCAACAAGCACCAGCACAACGCCGATCGCTATTGTTCCCAATGCATCATAAATAGGGTTTGAAGTTATGATTGTCAGAAGCACTGCAAAAAATGCGAGCACAAGACCGACAAGAGCTGCTATATCTTCGCCAACAACAACTATAAGCTCGCTCTGCCTGCTCGACCTAAACCATTTGAACAATGAACGCCTGCCCTGCACCTTTCGCACCTCTGTAAGCGCAGCGTTCAGAGAGAAGATTTCGAGTATTATCGCAACTCCAAGCACGCCAACAGCAACCCATGGAGCATTCGGCATTTCAGGACTCTGGAGTTTATGCACTCCTTCGTAGATCGAGAATATACCACCCATGCTGAAGAGCATCAGCGCCACAATAAATGACCAAAAATAGATAGCCTTGCCATAACCGAGCGGATGATCCTGTGTTGTAGGTCGCTTTGCTCTTTTTAGCCCAAGCAGAAGCAGCAGCTGATTTGCTGAATCAGCAAATGAGTGTATTGCCTCGGCAAGCATTGCTCCGGATTTTGTGTACCATGCAGCAGCGCTTTTTGCGATAGCAATACCGAGATTCGCACCAAGCGCGTAAAATATAGCCTTTACAGATCCATTTGCAGACATGTTTCCTCCTAAAAAAATCTCTCCCCGGTTGTTAAAACGGAGAGAGATTCATATACAAAAGTATTAACTCTCACTTTGCCTGAATTTATTTTATATCCTTATGATATGCCTGAAGGGATTTAACCTCAGACTTGCCTTCCCGCCTTGCTGCTATGCCCTTGGCTGCAGCTACGCTTGCAGCTGTAGTAGTGATATTAAGAACCTTGTACTTAATAGCTGCTTTCCTTATATATGAATCATCCTCTTTTGCTGTCTGGCCGCCCGGCGTATTTATAACGAGCTGCACTTCCTTGTTCTTTATGGCATCAACAACATTCGGTCTGCCCTGGCCAACTTTTAGTACAAGCTTTGTCTCTATGCCATGCTTGGCAAGAAATGCGCTTGTGCCTTCTGTTGCCATAATGCCAAACCCAAGGTCTCTGAATCTGCGAGCTGCCTCAACTATGCCGGGCTTGTCCTTGTCAGCGGCAGTTATCAGAACATTGCCCTCAACCGGCAGTGATGCCTGTGTAGCTTCCTGCGATTTGAAGTATGCCATGCCAAAACTGCTTGCCATGCCGAGCACTTCTCCTGTTGAGCGCATCTCAGAACCGAGAACAGGATCAACCTCAGGGAACATATTAAATGGGAAGACAGCTTCTTTTACCCCGAAATGCGGAAATGTCTTTCTCTTCAGATTAAGCTCACTCAGCTTTTTACCAAGTATAACCTCTGTTGCATAGCGTGCCATCGGCACATTGCAAACCTTTGATACAATAGGAACTGTTCTGGATGCGCGGGGGTTTGCCTCGAGTATGTAAACTGTGTCGTTCGCTATCGCATACTGGATATTCATAAGACCAACAACATTCAGCTCCATAGCGATTTTTCTTGTATATTCATAAATTGTCTCTACGTGTTTGTGCGGTATACTGACAGGTGGTATCACGCAAGCCGAGTCTCCGGAGTGTACGCCCGCAAGCTCTATATGTTCCATAACAGCAGGTACAAAAGCATCTGTGCCGTCAGAGATAGCATCTGCCTCTGCCTCTATTGCATCTTCAAGAAATTTGTCTATGAGTATTGGCCTCTCAGGAGACACATCAACAGCTGCTGCCATATACTGTTCGAGCATGCTGTCATTCAGAACCACCTCCATCGCGCGTCCGCCAAGAACATAGGATGGCCGCACCATGAGCGGATAACCGATTTTTGCAGCTATTCCAAGTGCCTCATCAAGATTGCTCGCCATTCCTGACTCTGGCTGCGGAATGCCGAGCTTCTTCATTATCTTGCGGAATCTGTCGCGGTCTTCAGCAAGGTCTATTGTGTCTGGTGTAGTGCCTAGAACTTTTACGCCTGCCTTCTCTAACTCGCTGGCTATATTGAGCGGTGTCTGTCCGCCGAACTGAACAACAACCCCCTCAGGCTTTTCCTTTTCATATATGCTCAGAACATCCTCGACTGTGAGAGGTTCAAAATAGAGCTTATCGGATGTGTCGTAGTCAGTTGATACTGTCTCAGGGTTGCAGTTGACCATTATAGACTCAAGCCCGGCATCGCGTATGGCAAATGCAGCATGCACACAGCAGTAGTCAAACTCTATGCCCTGTCCTATTCTATTTGGGCCTCCGCCAAGCACCATTATCTTTTTTCTGCTGCTTACCGGCACCTTGTCTAATGAATTGTATGTGGAGTAGTAGTAAGATGCGTTGTTTACGCCGCTGACAGGCACAGGCTCCCATGCCTCTGAAATGCCAAGCCCGAGGCGCTGCTTTCTGAGATCAGCTTCTGCACACCCTATCAGCTTTGCTATATATTTATCCGCAAAACCGTCTTTTTTTGCCTGTTTGAGCAAACCATCTGGCAGCATACTGCCTTTATGCTTAAGTATCTCCTCTTCGAGCTGAACAAGTTCCTTCATCTGCTGTATGAACCATGCTTTGATATGCGTTTTTTCATGCAGCTCCTGTATGTCAGCACCTTTTCTTAAAGCTTCATACATTATGAACTGGCGTTCGCTTGTAGGCATGCCGAGCATCTGCATAAGCTCCTGTAAGCTCTTTTTATTAAAATCTTTTGCAAAACCGAGTCCATATCGGCCTATTTCCAAAGAGCGTATAGCCTTCTGAAATGCCTCTTTATAATTTTTTCCGAGACTCATAACCTCGCCGACAGCTCTCATCTGCGTGCCGAGTCTGTCTTCAACGCCTTTGAACTTTTCGAATGCCCATCGTGCGAATTTGACAACAACATAATCGCCTGAAGGCGTATACTTTTCGAGTGAGCCGTCGCGCCAGTATGGTATTTCATCAAGTGTAAGGCCTCCGGCAAGAAGAGCTGATACAAAAGCGATCGGCAGTCCAGTAGCCTTTGATGCAAGCGCTGATGATCTGGATGTGCGCGGATTGATTTCTATAATAACTACGCGGCCTGTTTTTGGATCATGCGCAAATTGCACATTTGTGCCGCCTATGACTCCTATAGACTCTACTATTTTATAAGCATAGTCCTGAAGTTTTTTCTGCAGATCCTTTTCTATTGTCAGCATAGGAGCCGTACAATATGAATCTCCTGTATGCACACCCATGGCGTCCACATTTTCGATGTAGCAGACAGTTATCATCTGGTTTTTTGAGTCTCTCATAACCTCAAGCTCAAGCTCTTCCCAGCCCAGTACAGACTCTTCGACCATTACCTGACCTACAAGGCTGGCAGCAATGCCTCTGGCAGCAATAGTACGAAGTTCTTCAACATTGTAGACAAGGCCTCCGCCTGTGCCGCCCATTGTATATGCAGGACGGATAACTACTGGATAACCCAATATTTCTGCAATCTTTTCGGCATCCTCAACATTATTTACTATCTCGCTCTTTGGCATATCAATGCCGAGTTTGCGCATGGTTTCTTTAAATGCGAGCCTGTCTTCACCGCGCTCTATCGCATCAATATCAACACCGATCACTTTTACGCCATACTTTTTGAGAATGCCCTGCTTTGCGAGTTCTGAAGAGAGGTTAAGTCCTGTCTGTCCGCCTAAATTAGGCAGCAGCGCATCCGGCCTTTCAGCCTCAATAATTTCTGTGAGCACTTTTACATTGAGAGGTTCGATATATGTTGTGTCCGCTGTGCCGGGGTCTGTCATAATGGTTGCTGGATTTGAATTTACAAGCACAATCTTATAGCCAAGAGATCTTAACGCCTTGCATGCCTGTGTGCCTGAATAGTCGAATTCACACGCCTGCCCAATTATGATCGGACCAGATCCGATTATCAGTATCTTATTGATATCTTTGCGTTTTGGCATATTTAAGCCTCCTGTATATTTATATATTGTTTAATTGATATGCATTAAGTGACACTTAAAAAAGATAACACAAAGAGTGATTGATTTCACAGCAATTTATTTGCTAACAAGATATTAATTAATCCTTCATATCTCTCTATATTCTTGTAATCCAGCTATCAAAACAGATAACATCAGGCTGACTGTTTTTTAATTAGGGGTTATCCATGATCAAAGTATATGTACCTTTTAAAACAGGCTTCTGCATCTATCCACTAATCTGTCTGCCTAAAGCAATAAAAGAGACAGCAGAGGAAGCTCCATACTTTATTCATGAACTTGCACATTTCAAAAGGCAGAAAAAGTATGGAGTGTTTGCATGGTTAGCCAAATATCTGTTCAACAAAAGATTTAGGCTTCAGGAAGAACTGCATGCCTTCCGCTCAGAAATACAATACAAATATGCACATGGCCTGTCTGTAAACCGCCAATATTATGCAGCCACCATATCTAACGATTACTTCAAGATATGCACACAAACAGAAGCAGAAGATTTTATTGACAAACTGATTTTAAGAGAGGGGAAGATGGTGCCGAAGGCGGGACTCGAACCCGCATGGATTGCTCCACACGCCCCTCAAACGTGCGTGTCTACCAGTTCCACCACTTCGGCATTTCCCAAAACTAAGGAGTAATAAATATAACAGCTACACCACAATGTTTTCAAGAGCTTTGGCTGTTTTTAAGAATTTATTCGATCATCAGATCAGCTGCGAGCGTCATAAACTGCATCAAGCGCATAAACCAGAGACTTGCAATGCCGTTTGAAGTAGTATTTGATCTTTTCCCAATCCATTTCCCTGCCAGTTAGATACTCAGGATCATAATCACTCTCAGCATCACCAAAATATACCAGCGACTTGCCTATGTGTATAGAATTGATGCGTTCCCTGCCATAGCGCTCCGCCATATTGGCTGCAATCGAACCTATCGGGGTTTGCTGAAGTATACAGTAGAGGTCAACAAAATCCCTCTTTGTTCCTCGCTGACTTATTGCGATAATCTTCATCGAGGCGATATCAAGAACTCCTGCGATCAACAGTCCCCGATACTTAACCGGCTCTGCCTTGAATGGATACGGATAATTGAAAAGCGAGAATTTTACTCCATCAATAGTTGCGACCAGATGACTGTTGCTCTGATCCAGAATCTTCATCGGCAGTTCAAGTCGGCTTAACTCAAAAAGCAGCTTGTCTACTGAAAATGTCATCGCACTGAAAAAATCGAGATCAACAGATACGCGATGCCCCAGATGCAGGGCAAGAGCAGTGCCGCCCGCAAGTACAGCATCATATTGATTCACCAATGGCGCAACTTTTTCAGCGATAAGCCACCCTTTTTCAGAAAAACATTTATCCTGCATATTCATCAACCTTATACCAAAGCCGCCAGAAATTTCGCGACTTGTCAGAAATATTTCTGGAAGTCAGCAGCACCTCCACAATCTTTGCTCCAGGGTATGTCATCTGCATCCACTCCACAGCCTGCATATCCCCAAGCTCCAGAATCCTTGTTATTATGCTGCGCGCATGTTTTCTTATCTGAATATTTTTTAACGCAGTATCCCAAAAGAGCGGGGCTAATCTTTCTGGGATGGCTTTCTGATCATCATTTATCTGCCCAAGCTTTGATACCACTGGATCATCAACATCACCAATATATCTCTGCCTCACCACACTGCCTTCCAGAGCAGAGAGATATGCATACTGTCTTTGTCCTCTTTTTTTATAAACTATACTCACACAAATATTATACCACAAATATTGTGGTATAAAGATTGTGTTCGTTATCTCTTGTTTTTAAAACAGAAAACCTGAGAAACCCTGCTGAAAGCATCAAAATCAATCCCTTCCAGTTCGAGCAATGTCCTCTTCATATCCAGACCGCCGAGGTATCCTCCAAGGTTCAGGTCAGAGCTTACAACCCTGTGACAGGGAATTACTATTGGAAAGGGATTCCTGGCAAGTGCACTGCCTGTAGCACGGACAGCCTTTGGCCTGCCGATACATTCAGCAATGCGTTGATATGTGCTTACGCGCCCGTAAGGAATGTCAAAGTTTGTTTTAAGAACCTGTTGCTGAAAGGCTGAACATTGATCTAGCCGCAGGTTATCAAGCAGAAATCTGATCTTTTCACCTGACAGGTATGCGGATATTTGTGCTGCGAGCTCATCCACCTCAATGCATGAGGAGAATAGTGAGTCAGGATAATGCTGCTTAACAATCTGACCGGCTGTAATATCCGGCCTCGAGATGAGTATGCGGTCTACCATCACACAGCCTTGATGCCTTGACCACATAATAGCTATCCGGTCAAATTGAGTATCCAACAAATAGTGGAATAAGATAGTGTTATATTTCCTCATAAGAATATACTTTTGCAGCATAACCTAACTTTCCAGCGCTGATTTGTACTCTACGAAGCTTCATCAAAATAGTCGGCATCAATTTTTTTAACCGGATAAAACGATACCACAGACACTCCTACATCATGCTCGATCATTAAATTCGTAAGATGCTCGCCATCTATTAAAATAATCTTGCTGCTTATTTGTGAAACATAATTTTTTGCATCTGGTGTAAACCTTGATGTTGTTATGAATATGCCTTTGGTCGCTTTTTGAGCCTGCAGCGCTCCGACAAATTGCATTATATCCGGCCTGCCAACCGAGTTATTATCCCATCGCTTAGCCTGTATATACACTACATCAAGTCCGAGCCTGTCTTCTTTGATTATGCCATCTATGCCGCCGTCTCCACTCTTGCCTATAGCCCTGCCGGCATCTATACGTGATCCGCCATACCCCATCTTTACCAGTAGATCCACAACTATGCGCTCGAAAAAAAAGGGTGAAATCAGTTTTAGTTTGTTCAGCAGCTCTTCTGACAATTCACCACGTAAATTCTCATAAGCGTTTTCAAGAGTCTCCAATGGCGTTGCGCTTATTAGGTTTGGAGTATCGTGTTGGTCAGACTTATCTCCGCTTCTTGTCCCCTTTCGATTTTGAAACTCTATAAATTCTGGATACTGCTTTAGAAGTTTAACATCTATTCGTTCGGGGTTCTTGTTTAGCAAATCTGCCCCACGAGGTGTTATTTGATAGTACCCTCTTTTGGTCGCACTCAACAGGCCGGCTTTTTTCATATATGTTGACGCCCAGCCTACTCTATTGGAAAATGTTGATTGTATGCCGCTGGGCAGCATTTCTTTAAGGTCTTCATCTGACAATCTGAATTCTTTAGCAAGAGCATCAACAGCTTCACCTGTAGTAATTTCCTCTTTTCGTTCTCCAGAAAATTTAAGAAGTGGCAGCATTAGACTCTGGTAGTCCGGGATAGGCATGAGAAAATCTCCTTTAAATCAGATTATTTGCAATCCTGTTATCTCACAAAATATAGCATACTCAAATGCCTTTCAGGTTAAACTTTGTAACATTTTAACTGATGCCGATTTTTCTAAAATAATTATAAATTTGACATGCTGTAGCCCTGTGGATACAATATATTATGAAAAAAACAAAAATTACACGTTATGACATCGCAGAACACCTTCGCACCCAAGAAGAGATGGCTGCTTATCTTGAAGCCTGCCTTGAGGATGCAAATGGGGATGCAGCATTCATCGCAAAAGCCCTTGGTGACATCGCTCGCGCAAAGGGCATGTCACAAGTAGCACGCGATGCAGGTCTTTCCCGAGAGAGTCTGTACAAGGCGCTCTCAGGTGAGCGCAGTCCTGGATTCGATACCATACTGAAAGTAATGGCCGCGCTTGGACTGAAACTCCATGCAGAAGCAGCACCCAATTAATTGCAACATTTATAATGATCCATGCAAATACCTTATTATCACATTGACGCATTCACATCAAAAATATTCAGCGGCAATCCTGCTGCTGTGTGCCTGCTGGACAAATGGCTCGATGACAAAACCATGCACTGCATTGCAGCTGAGAACAATCTTGCAGAAACAGCCTTCCTTGTATCAGCTTCAGACAGCAGATATCATTTAAGGTGGTTCACTCCTGCTGTTGAGATTGATCTGTGCGGCCATGCAACACTCGCAAGCGCGTTTGTGATCTTCTCATACATAAACAGTTCGCTTCCATCAGTTGATTTTGAGACCGCAAGCGGCAAATTAACAGTTGTCAAATCAGATGACCTGCTCACTATGAACTTCCCTGCACGAAAGCCCTTGGCATCAGAATCTCTGGCCTTGTTATCTAAAGCGTTCGGTGCTGAGCCTGTTGAGGTTTTAAGATCAAGAGATCTTATGGCTGTTTTTGATGATGAGATGGTGATCAAAAATATGAAGCCTGATTTTCAAAAGCTGCGGCTGATAAAGGACTGCTTTGGGATAATTGTGACTGCGCACGGACTGAATTCTGACTTTGTATCGCGCTTCTTTGCTCCCAATGCAGGAATAGATGAAGACCCTGTAACAGGGTCAGCACACTGTACGCTGATACCTTACTGGTCAGAAAAACTTGGCAAGAATAAACTGAGCGCTCAGCAACTCTCAAAGCGCGGGGGCGAGCTGTTTTGTGAGAACATGGACAATCGAGTAAATATATCAGGCCGTGCCGTACTCTACGCAAAAGGACATATCCATCTTGACTGATACACTATTTTATTAACCAGCTCACTCCAAACCACAATATCAGTAACCAGATTATGATCATGATAAATATTGCTGTGGCACAGCCAGCTGCCTTTTTAAGCAACCTATCTGCTCTGAGTCTGGCTGATTCTTGCACATCTGAAGGTATTTTCTGAAGAACTAATCCAAAACCAAGTGTCACCAGAAATAGATCATCAAGTAATCCAATAAATGGAACAAAATCAGAAAATATATCTATTGGAATTAGAGCATATAATATTGAGATCAAGGAAAGAAGCCTTAAATAGATCGGTGTGCGCTTGTCAACGGCTGCAAAAAATACAGTAAGCACATTCTGCTTCAGCATGCTGATTTTTTCTTTTAGTACTGTGATTATTCCCATTTGCAATCTCCCTAGTTCTTCGGCAAAGACCTTGCGAGCGCTGCGATATGCACCTCGGATGCACCCGCCTTTTTGAGAACCCTGGCACATTCTGCTACTGTAGCTCCTGTTGTTATAACATCATCAACAAGAAGTATCTTCAAACCACGTATATCTTCACAAACTGCAAATGCCTTTTTCAAATTCTTTCTTCTGTCTGTACCAGAGAGCGCGGTCTGCGGTTGAGTGAGTTTTGTTTTTATAAGCGCTGAGGTTACAAGTCTTGCTCCTGTATTTTTTGAAATATGTTTTGCGAGCGCTGCTGTCTGGTTAAACTCTCTTGCTATCAGCTTTATCCTGTGCAACGGCACAGGTATAACAGCATCACATTGAGGCAAATGCATATCGTCAAACAGTTTTGCCAAAGGATTTGCCAGTCTTCTTATGCCGTTGAACTTCATCAGATGTATAGCCTCTTTAATTACTCCTGTGTAGCTTGAGTAATAATAGATCTTTTCAAAGTGCGGCTTCTCTTTAATACAAGCAGCACATAGAGCGGCAAATTCAGAAACAACAGGCAGGCCGCATATATTGCATCTTGAACCGTTGAATTTTTTTATCTGCTGCCAGCATGAGGAACATATCGGATTGGTATAGCGGTTGTCAGAGTCTGCCTCGCAGACAGGGCATTGGGATGGAAAAATAAGATTAAGAATTTTATTGAACATTAATTAAAAGAAGATTTTTTAAAAATGAGGACTCGCTTGTGCGAGCCCTCATTGATGTTGTTAAAGCTGCTCTTTGAGAACGATTATCTCGTCCCTCTTCTGCCCGGTTGATATGATGTCTATGCTCACACCGGAAAGTTCTTCAATCTTCCTGATATAATTCTTTGCATTTTCTGGAAGGCTGTCAAGACTCTTAGCTCCCAGAGTGCTCTCTTCCCAGCCGTCAAGCTCAATATACACCGGCTCGCAGTTCTGCACAGCATCTATCTCTTTTGGGAAATGCTCTGTTGTCTTGCCGTTATATTTGTAAGCGACGCATATTTTAAGCTTGTCCATACCGTCAAGTATGTCAAGCTTTGTGAGTGCAATGCCTGTTAGCCCGTTGATCCTTGCAGCATGTCTCAGGATAACAACATCGAGCCATCCGCATCTTCTAGCCCTTCCTGTTGTTGCTCCGAACTCTCCGCCTTTCTCTCTTATCGAATCTCCGAGTGCATCCTTCATCTCTGTTGGGAATGGTCCTTCACCAACTCTGGTTGTGTATGCCTTAGCTATACCAAGCACTCTTTTAATCTTTGTAGGGCCTATACCCATTCCTACGCAAGCACCGCCTGCTGTTGTATTGGATGAGGTGACAAAAGGGTATGTACCGTGATCAACATCCAGCAGTGTGCCCTGTGCACCTTCAAAAAGAATTTTTTTGTCTGTATCAAGTGCATCATTAATAAGGATATCAGTATCTGCTATATACTTACCAAGCCTTTCTGCATACTTCATATACTGCTCATAAATCGGTTCTGCATCAAGAGGCTCTGCTTTGTAGTAACTTGTCAAAATAAAATTAGCCATCTCTAAATTTGTCTCGAGCTTCTCCCGAAACAGTTTTTTATCCAGAAGGTCAGCCGCTCTTATCCCATGCCTTGCAGACTTGTCTGTATAAGCAGGCCCTATGCCTCTGCCAGTTGTACCAATCTTGCTGCCGGCTTTTTTGGTTTCACACTGCTGATCAAGCGCAATATGATAAGGCATAACTATATGCGCATTCTTGGATATATAGAAACTTCCTTCAAAGTTTATGTTGTTATCTATCAATCCATCCATCTCTTTTATAAGTGATGCCGGATCAATAACCACGCCATTGCCTATTATGCACTGCTTGCCTTTATGCAGAATACCCGAAGGGATAAGATGCAATATATATTTGTCATTGCCTATCACAACAGTATGGCCAGCATTGTTGCCGCCCTGATACCTGGCAACAACATCTGCCCTTTCTGTCAGCACATCAACAATTTTACCTTTGCCTTCATCGCCCCACTGGGCTCCGACAATAATTACATTAGACATAACTTTTATACTCCATTCTGCTTTAGAGGCTCTGAATTTAGAGCTTTATAACCTTGAGCTCAAGGATGTTTGGCAGCTCCTTTATCTCTTTCAGCACCTGTTGGCTGGCTGATGAATCGATATTGATTACAGATATAGCCCTGCCGCCCTCACTCTCTCTGCCAAAATGCATGCGGGCAATATTTATATTGTTCTTGCTCATAAGATTGCCTATATTGCCTATCACACCGGGCTTATCATTATTAAACATCAACAGCATATTGCCTTCTGGCACTATTTCTACAGTAAAGTTGTCGATCTTCACAATGCGAGGATCTTTTTTGCTGAAGAGAGTACCTAATACAACCAGCTCCTTTTTCTGAGAAATTACTCTCACAACAATCAGACTCTGAAAATCACCGGCATCCCGGCTTTTAGTTTCCTTAACTTCAATGCCGCGGTCTTTTGCTATGAACGGAGCATTAACAAAATTGACTGTGGACTCAAGTATAGGAGTTAGCAGGCCCTTTACCGCAGCTATTGTTATAGGAGATGTGTTAAGGTCAGCAACGTCTCCCTTATATTCAATGGTTATTCCTGTTATCTCGCTGTCGAATATCTGTGCGCAGAACGAGCCAAGTTTTTCAGAAAGATTAATGTAAGGCTGCAGCACAGCAACCTGATCAGCAGGAATGGATGGAAAGTTTACAGCATGGCGGATTGTTCCTTTTATAAGGTAGTCCACAACCTGTTCTGCTATTGCTATGGCAACATTCTCCTGCGCTTCCTGCGTAGATGCGCCGAGGTGCGGGGTGCATACGACCTTTTCATGGCCAACAAGAGGGTTGTTTACAGGTGGCTCAGCCTCAAATACATCGAGTGCAGCTCCTGCTATCTTGCCGCTGTTGAGCGCTTCAAGCAGATCCGCCTCATTTATTATCCCGCCTCTTGCGCAGTTTATCACAAATACGCCGTCCTTCATCGTCTTAATACTATCTTTGTTTATAAGTCCCTTGGTTTCTGCTGTGAGCGGCGTATGCACTGTAATAAAATCTGCCTGTTTAATAACCTCAGGAATAGACATCTTATGAACACCTATCTCTTTGGCCTTGTCATCATTGAGGAATGGATCATAGGCGATAACATTCATGCCTAAACCCTGCGCCCTCTTTGCCACCTCGCCGCCTATGTTGCCAAGACCTATTACCCCGAGAGTTTTGTTGTATAGCTCAACACCCATAAACTTCTTCTTTTCCCACTCGCCGCGTGCCATTGATGCTGAAGCCTGCGCAACCTTTCTGGCAACAGCAAACATCATAGCAATTGTATGCTCTGCTGTTGTTACTGTGTTGCCTCCGGGAGTGTTCATCACAACAATGCCTTTTTTAGAAGCAGCAGCCTTGTCAACATTATCAAGACCAGAGCCTGCGCGGCCTATCACCTTTAGGTTGTCAGCAGCCTCTATGATCTCTGCTGTTGCCTTGGTCGCGCTCCTTACTATAAGCGCGTGATACTGGCCGATTATCGCCTTCAGCTCTTCGGGCTTAAGGCCTGTTTTAACATCAACCTCAAGACCTGCCTTTCTGAGTATCTCCACTCCGTTCTGTGATATGCTGTCGCTGACAAGTACTTTCATTTTATATTCCCCTATAATTTATTAATTGTCTTATGCAATAAGTATTTCCTGAGCAGCAGCAACGCCCCTGCCAAGAACAACATCGTGTCCGAGTCCCTTTAGAACCATCTCGAGTGCGGCTATGCCGGTTATAACATCAAATGTGTCTGCATATCCGAGATGAGCGAATCTGAAGATCTTGCCTTTTGCCCTGTCCTGTCCGCCAGCAGCTGTTACGCCGTACTTCTCGCGGAGGTTCTTATATATAAGCTGTCCGTCTATGCCGGCAGGAGCTTCAATTGATGTAACCGAGTTGCTCGGAGACTCTTTGGCATAAAGTCCAAGCCCTATGGCCTTTGCTCCGGCCCTTGTTGCATCTGCAAGAGTTTTGTGTCTCTTGAACACATTTTCGAGACCCTCTTTCTGGAGCATCTTTATCGCCTCGTTCAGACCGATAATAAGTGAAACTGCTGAGGTGAAGTTTGTCTGGTTCTTGTCCAGATTCTCCTTCTCCTTCTTAAAATTGAAGTAGAAGCGGGTCATCTTTGATTCAGCATTCCTCTTCCATGCCTTCTCGCTGACGCTGACAAAAGCAAGGCCAGGAGGCAGCATAAGACCCTTCTGCGATCCTCCAACCATTATATCAATGCCCCATTCGTCAACCTTTAAATCTTCAGCAACAAGAGCGCTGATAGCGTCAACAACAAAGAGTGTATCATCATACTTCTTTATAACTTTTGCGAGTCCTTCTATATCATGGTAAACGCCTGTTGATGTCTCACAAGCCTGTACAAACACGCCCTTTATGCTCTTGTCTTTCGCGAGCGCAGCATCAACATCAGCAGCCTTTACAGAATATCCCCAATCAACAACGATCTCCTCTACTGTCAGTCCGTATGCCTGAGCGATCTTTGTCCATCTCTCTCCGAACTTTCCGCCATTGACAACAAGCACCTTGTCGCCGGGGTTAAAAAAGTTGTTGACTGATCCAACCATTCCGCCTGTGCCTGTTGAGCTGAGTATCAATACATCGCTCTTTGTCTGAAAGAGCCATTTGAGTCCGTTCTTTGCAGAATCCAGTATAGGAATAAAATCTGGGGCGCGGTGGTGTATCATCGGCATAGCCATTGACAACAGCACTTCTGGTGGTACAGGCGTAGGGCCGGGTGCAAGCAGATATCTTTTAATCATTTTTTTCTCCTCCAAATTTGGTTTGAATTTATCCGATAATAATTATCTATGAAATGAGTACTTATATTAATACAAATACAATAGCTTTGAAAAGCAGTTTATAAAAGAGTACAATAATGGCACCATATATCCGCAAAAGGAGGGAGTGCGCTGGAGCCGGCAGCTCAGCAGCTAATTCCATGAGCAAAAAATCCATTTTATCCTCTTTGCCCTCTGTAGATGAGATACTAAAATCTGTAAATGGAATTGATTGGCTCAAATCATTTCCACGCAAAAAAGTTATTCAGGCTATACGTGAAATTATCGACGAGACCCGACAGGCGATTGTTGACGGCATTCGGGACAATGTGCCTGTGCATATGGACTCACAAATAGAAGACCGAATCAAAAAGCTCTCTGACTTCAGCCTTAAAAAGGTTATAAACGCAACAGGAGTTGTAATACATACAAATCTCGGAAGATCCGTACTCTCTGAAGAAGTGCTTAAGCGCACTGCTGAAATCGCCTCTGGCTACTCAAACCTTGAGTATGATCTTCAGACAGGCAGACGAGGCAAAAGATACTCGCATATACAGTCGCTGCTTTCTGAAATTACAGGAGCTGAAAGCGCACTTGTTGTAAATAACAATGCCGGGGCAGTGCTTGTCTGCCTGAGCGCATTGGCAAAGGGCAGAGAGGTGATAGTCTCCAGAGGAGAACTGGTAGAAATCGGCGGTGCATTCAGGGTGCCTGATGTTATGTCCCACAGCGGCTGCATACTTAAAGAGGTGGGCACAACAAACAAGACACATCTTTATGACTACGAAAACGCAATAAATGAAAATACAGCGCTGCTTATGCAGGTGCATCAGTCCAACTTCAAGATGATAGGATTTACAGAGGCTGTATCAACCATAGAACTTGCTCAGCTGGGTAAAAAAACAGGCATACCTGTAATGTATGACCTTGGCAGCGGCTGTCTTGTAGATATGAAGGCATGCGGCATACATAATGAGATGACTGTTCAAGATGCTGTGGCAGCCGGCGCTGATATAGTCACATTCAGCGGAGACAAACTTTTAGGGGGTCCGCAGGCTGGAATAATAGTTGGAAAGAAGGAACTCATTGATATTATTGCTAAAAATCCACTCATGCGTGCTCTTCGTATAGACAAGCTCACACTAGCTGCATTTGAAGCTACACTTATGTATTATCTTGATGAAGATACAGCCAAAACAAAAATAGAAACTCTAAGAATGATTTTTCAGCAACCAGAAGATATATATGCTCGCGCAGAGCGTATAATGTTAGATATTAGAGAAAAAGTAAATTCTAACACATTATCTATATCAGTAACAGAGGCAGAATCCCAATCAGGCGGAGGTGCATTGCCAGAGGTTGGATTTAAAACCTTTGTAGTTTCAGTAAAGTCATCGCTAATGTCTGCAGCACAGATTGAATCTTCGTTGCGAAGCAGCAATCCACCTGTAATATCAAGGATAAAAGATAACACTCTGCTGCTTGATGCACGTACAATAGGTGATTCTGAGATTGAGGATGTTGTGAGCGCTATCTGCAATACGCTCAAACAAAAATAACTTTTTTGAATATGACCATTCGAGAGCATACCGAAGACATAGAAAAACAGATACTGCATCCTAATGCTCAGCTCAGCTCAAAAAGCAGAGGAAGGACACGACATGAGAAAGAGGATGATATACGAACATGCTTCCAAAGAGATAGGGACAGAATAATTCATTCAAAATCCTTCCGCAGGCTTAAACATAAAACACAGGTATTTCTTGCTCCAAAAGGCGACCATTACCGCACACGGCTTACACATGTGCTGGAAGTTTCACAGATAGCCCGAACCATTGCGCGCTCTCTACGCCTGAACGAGGATCTTACAGAAGCTATAGCTCTTGGACATGATCTTGGGCACACTCCTTTTGGCCATGCTGGAGAGGCTGTTCTCAACAAGATCCATCCCGGCGGATTTGAGCATGCAAAGCAGAGCCTAAGAGTTGTAGATTTTCTTGAGCATGACGGAACGGGACTAAACCTGACTCATGAAGTGCGAAACGGTATAATTAAGCACTCTAAAGGCAAGGGTGGGGCAATAGTATCAAACAATCCAAAAGAAAAACCCTCAACACTCGAAGGCAGAATAGTTCGAATCTCTGACATAATTGCCTACGCAAACCATGACCTTGATGACGCTATAAGGGCAGGGGTAATTAAGAAATCAGACCTGCCAAAATATATCACAAGCGCCATAGGCAGCTCCAATGCAGCGAGGATAGACACAATGGTTCGCAATGTAATAATCACCAGCATGCATGCAGGAGTATCTGACATAGCAATAGATCAGGAGATGGCGGACATACTCAACAACCTGCGCAGGTTTCTGTTTGAACATATATATGAATCTAAAAAAATAATGCAGGAGTTTTCAAAGGCTGAAGGCATACTTATAGCACTTTACGAACACTATATGAAATGCGATGAACATTCATTCGAAAAAAGTCCATCAGAGAACCGCCACAGGGCAGTATGCGATTTTATAGCAGGAATGACCGACCGCTTCGCGCTTATGGAATATGAGCGCATCTTCTTTCCGCAGAGATGGATGGTGCTCTGATGTTCCACGTGGAACATTCCTGATATGCCGGGTCAGAACATCTTACATACAATAGAGTTTGACAAGCTGCTGGAAACAGCATCCTCATATGCAAAAAGCTGCCCTGCAAGAGAAGGCGTCCTTGAGCTAAGACCTTTAAATAATGCAAAAGAGATCAAAAAAAGGTTTGCTATAGTTGAAGAGATACGGCTTCTCTCACAGAAGGAAACTCCTCTTCAGCTTTCAGAATTTTGTGATATAACCCGCCTGCTCCAGAAGGTGAGACCTGCTGGCTCGATACTAGATCCTGTTGAGATTGCAGAGATAATGGAGTTCCTAAACTGCGCTCATGACATATCGTCACAGATCTCTCATCAGACAGAAGCGCCTAATCTGCAGGAGCTGGCTTCTCCTCTTACAGGTCAACCTGATCTGCTCAAAACACTCAAAAGATCTATAGGGTCTGAAGGCTCTATTCTGGATACAGCTTCCGGAGAGCTCGGAAGGCTTCGCTCAAAGCTCCGCACACTGGAGGCTCGGATAAGGCGCAGGCTCGAGGATATAACAAAAGATGAGCGGCTGTCTATATTTCTGCAGGATGACTTTGTGACTCAGAGATCAGGCAGATGGGTAATCCCTGTACGTATGGATTCAAAGGGACAGGTGCCGGGAGTTGTGCATGATGTATCAAACACTGGAGAGACAGCTTTTGTTGAGCCGCTCGAGATAATAGGTATTTCGAATGAGCTCGAAAATGCGATAGCAGAACATAAGACGGAAGAGATCCGAATTCTGAGAAAGATAAGCGAACATATAAGAATGCTGGCAGATAGTATTGCAGCGGAATATGCATATCTTGTTCAGATAGATATTTTCAGGAGCATAGCCATCTTTTCTGATCAACTGCAGATGGAGACTCCTTTGATAACAGAAAATACCTCATGCATAAAACTATCTAATGCGAGGCATCCTTTGCTGATGATAGCGTATAAAAACAGGGGGTATGATAAAAATGTTGTTCCTCTCGATGTAGAGCTGTCTGTTGAAAAGAAGGTAATGGTTATTACTGGATCAAACGCAGGCGGTAAGACAATATCAATAAAAACTGTCGGCCTGCTAACTCTGATGGCGCTCTCGGGCATGCCTATACCAGCAGACTCTTCATCAGTTATACCTCTTATCAAAAATGTGCTTGTTGACATTGGCGATGACCAGTCAATAGAGGCTAACCATTCAACCTTCTCTGCACACATATCGAACATAGCGCAGATACTAGATAGCGCAGATACCAACTCTCTTGTTCTTGTGGATGAACTCGGCACAGGCACAGATCCTTCAGAAGGCGGCGCTCTAGCCTGCGCTGTATTGAAGGAGTTAAAGACAAAAGGCGCACTAGTATTTGCTACAACACATCTTACTGATATAAAAGGATTCGTACACAAAACAGAGGGCATGATAAATGCTTCTATGGAGTTTGACAGACAGACACTATCTCCGCTCTACAGACTGAGAGTTGGTGAGCCGGGTCAGTCCCATGCAATAGATACAGCAGCAAGATACGGCATGCCGAAGCGCATAATCGATGATGCAAAAGAGATGCTCGGCAGGGCCAGAGTAGAGATAGACAGCCTGATATCAGACCTGAACTCAAAGCGCGCTGACTATGAGCAGAAACTTGCTGAAACTAAATTTAAGATGATGGATCTTGAACAAAAAGAGGCTGATCTTATAGAAAAAAACACCAAACTGGCTGCACAGGCAAAAGAGGCTCTTGCTCATGCATATGAAGAGGCGTCAAAGATAGTACAGACAGCAAAACAGCAGATGAACTTATTTATTAATGAGATAAAAAAAACAGAGCGGCAGAAGCAGAAGGAGCTGATAAGCCGGACAGAAGCCGAGTATAAAAAGCTTAGGGAAAAGGTCCGCGAGTATGCTCCTGTGAAAACAGCCGGGGTGAATATTGATGAGCTGGAACCGGGCCAATTTGTGTCTCTGCCCTCGCTGAGAGCTGAAGCAGTGGTGCAGGCTGTTGATACCAGAACCATGTGTGTACGGCTCTTAATAGCCGGCAAAGAGGTAGAGATGCCTGTAACAGAGATAGCGCTGACTGACAAAAAGCCTTTGTCAAAGTCAGGCAGTATTAGTGTTGAGGCTGAAACAGAGGCAGTATCAAACAGGATAAATTTGATAGGCTTCAGGGTTGATGATGCGATTGTTGAGATCGAGCCATTTCTGAACCATGCATCTATGACAGGTCTTTCTGAAGTTGTGATAATACATGGCATAGGCACAGGCGCACTCTCAAAAGGCATTAAAGAGCATCTCAAAGGCCATCCACTGATAGCTGAGCTGAGGCCCGGCATAAAGGAAGAAGGCGGTGCAGGAGTAACAGTTGCAAAACTGAAATAAGCTTTATTATGCTTATATTTCAATTGTTTGCAACTAGAGGAGGGGTTTCTGGTGGATGATAAAACAAAAAATCTTGTACTGGATATTCTGAAAAGCTCCAGCCTTCTAACAGAAGAGCAGATCAAGAAGATACTCACCAGTGAAGATGTCTACATTGCCAGGCTTATTAAGACCAAATCAGGCGCAGCCCGTCGTGGGCAGGCAGTCCAGCACGACATAAACATAATCGATGTTATTGATTCTTTAAACCTCGAGCTTGCCGGCACAGACGGAAAGTACCTTACCGAAGATATAATCATGGAGCAGCTCGCAAAACATCTCGATATCCCCTTTGTAAAGATAGATCCTCTAAAGCTTGATGCAGATATAGTCACTGGCATAATATCAAGACCCTATGCAATAAAACACCAGTTAATACCTGTTGAGCTTTCAGGCAACACACTCACTGTTGCAACATCAAGACCGTTCCAGAAAGACGGCATAGAGTGGCTCAGGATGACAACGCACTATGACATCAAAGTGAGCATCGCATCAAAAAAAGATCTGCACAGGATCATCACAGAGTTTTATGGATTTAAATCCTCTGTTGCAGCAGCTGACAAAGAGTTATCATCAGGAATTGATCTCGGCAACCTCGAACAGTTCGTCAAACTAAAGCCTGTTGCAGACCTCGGCGGTACAGACAAACACATAATAAACGCTGTTGAGTATATGCTTCACTATGCGTACTCACAGCGCGCATCAGACATTCATATAGAACCCAAAAGAGAACACAGCCTTATAAGATTCAGGATAGACGGCGTACTGCATGACATACACAAAATGCCCAAGTCAGTACATCTCGCATTTGTATCGAGAATAAAGACCCTCGCACGCATGGACATAGCAGAGAAGCGGCGGCCGCAGGACGGAAGAATAAAGACAGAAAAAGATGACAAGGAGATAGAGCTGAGAATATCCACACTGCCTGTTGCATTTGGTGAAAAGGTTGTTATCAGGATATTCGACCCGAGCATACTGATACAAAACCCGGAAAATCTCGGACTGGCTGACAGAGATCTCTCGCTCTTTAAAACATTCATATCAGCTCCGCATGGATTGATACTGGTTACAGGCCCCACAGGAAGCGGCAAGACAACTACACTCTATTCAGCAATGAAGATGCTCGCCTCGCCGGAGGTGAACATCACAACCATTGAAGACCCGATCGAGATGATCTATCCGGAGTTCAACCAGACATCAGTCCAGCACTCCATTGGAGTAACATTCGCAAATGCGCTCAGGACAATATTGAGGCAGGACCCTGACATAATAATGGTCGGAGAGATAAGAGACCATGAGACCGCAGAAAACGCGATACAGGCTGCTCTGACAGGACACCTCGTGCTGTCCACTCTGCACACAAACGACGCGCCCAGCAGCATAACAAGGCTTGTTGATCTCGGCGTACCGCCGTTTCTGATCAACTCCACACTCATCGGCATAATAGCCCAGCGGCTCGTCAGAAAGGTCTGCCCTGAATGCGCAGAGCAGTACAACCTTACACCTGAGGAGTGCATGATGCTCAGCATAACAGACCCTGCTGTGATCAACAGCCCTGTGTTAATGGGCAAGGGATGCCTCAAATGCAGGGGAACAGGCTACTATGGCAGAAGCGGCATATTTGAGGTTATCGAGATAACCAGAAAGATAAAAGAGAAGATAAATGAAAAAGCCGGACCTGATGAGATCGCAGCAGCAGCAAAGACCGAGGGCTTCAGAACACTGAGAGAGTGCGCTGTAAGCAGAATGATGAAAGGCCAGACAACATTTGATGAAATAATACGCGCAGCAGGCCTGCATGACTGACTTTGCTGTAAGCCCTGAAAAGAACCAATGGCTTAAAGATCGGATGGATGCGCTCGATATCCATGAGAAGGATATAGAGGAAAAGTTTGTTCGTTCATCAGGCAAAGGCGGCCAGAAGGTTAACAAGACATCCACATGCGTCTACCTTAAACATCTGCCAACAGGCATAGAGGTAAAATGCATGAAAGACAGGAGCCAGTCGATCAACCGGTTTATAGCCAGGCGAGAGCTGGTAAAGAGGATCGAGATACTCACAGGCGCTGTAGAGCTGAAGACGACAAAACTCGACAGAATGAAAAAACAAAAAGCAAAGAGACATAAAAGGGCAAAAATAAAAGTAGAGGAAACAAAGCTGGCTGAAAATGATCAATAACTGTTAAGAATATCGACAAAATGTCGGGAATAATTACATAAGTTAATAAATTAATATTTTCCGCGCCTTTCTCACAAAATAAGCAAAACACCTTTTATTCTTTTGAAACAGTGGGTTATGTTTCGTCTGCCTCATTAAAGCCGTGTAGCATGTTTTTTATATTAGCTGAATTTTAATAAGTACGATATATGCATATTAATTGCCAAATTTAATTACGGAGGGACCGTATAAATGAAGAAAATTCTTTTAGTCTGCCTGTTTGTATTGCTTGCAGCAACTCCTGTTATGGCTCTTGATTTTGATTTCAGCGGAAATATGCCATACCATAACAGCGTCTTACAGTTTTCATTCGTATCCGGCGGTACAGGAACAGTAACACTCTTCAGCTCATCATGGCTTGATGGAGAGCATGGCTTTGACCCGATGCTGGGCCTCTGGGACAGCGCCGGCAACCTAGTATATTTCCAAGATGATGGCGGTGTTGTTGGATCAACCATGTCAAATGGTGTTAGCTATAACCATGGAGTATGGGATTCTTATTATTCCGCTGCTATCGGTGCGGGCACATACTATGTAACATTAACAACATATGCCAACTTCAATAAAGGAAACCATTTGAGTGATGGTTTCGCATATGATGGAGAGACGCCGATTCCGATTCCTTCCTGGTATGAACCTTCCAATGGTTACCAGACCGATGATTATGAGTTCCATATACTGAATGTCACTTCAGCAGTCGGTCCTGCAGTGCCTGAGCCTTCAACATTCCTTCTCGTTGGATTAGGTCTTGCGGGCGTGGGTGTTCTCGCAAGAAGAAGATCCAAAGCATAAGTAAGCATATAAATACATCATAAAAGCCTGGTCATTTCTGGCCAGGCTTTTATATTTTGTCATCAGGCTGTTTTACTCAAACTGTGAATAAATGCTCAAAATCCATTTATGCCTTCTTTCTTGCCAAATCCTTCAGCCAAAATGATACAATTGTAACTCAATGGGAAAGACCATAGTCATAGCTAATCAAAAGGGAGGGGTCGGCAAGACCACCACAACAGTTAATCTTTCTGCTTCTCTGGCTCTTGCCGGAAAAGACATCCTTGTTATTGACACGGATCCGCAGGGCAACCTTTCGAGCGGACTCGGCATCAACCGGTCGGATATTTCGCGCAGCCTTTATGACATATATACAGGCCGCTGCGATATTGAAGATGTAATACTCAAAACAGAGATACCCCATCTGCATATAATTCCCTCAACAATCGATCTGCTCGCTGTTGAGGTTGAGCTTGTGAGCAAAAACGAGAGAGAAAAAATACTTATGCATGCGCTCGCAAAGATTAAGGAAAGATTCAAATTCATTCTCATAGACTGTCCCCCGTCATTAGGCCTGCTGACACTGAACGGTCTTGTGGCTGCTGACTCTATAATTGTTCCAATGCAGTGCGAATACTATTCTCTTGAAGGACTGGGGCTTCTCGCAAGAACACTAAAGCTTGTGCGCGGCTCTTTTAATCCAGATCTCGAGATAGAGGGAATTGTCCTGACCATGTTCGATCCAAGAAATACTCTCTCTCACCAGGTTGCTGATGAAGTGAGAAAGTTCTACAAAGAAAAGGTTTACAATACAATAATCCCGAGAAATGTGAGTCTTGGCGAAGCGCCAAGCCACGGCAAACCTGCCATTCTTTACGATGCGCGCTCAAAAGGCGCACAGAGCTATCTTGCACTCGCAAAGGAGATACTGAATGAAAGTAGCACTAGGTAAAGGACTTGAAGCCCTGCTTCCTGAAAAAGGCGATGAGGTTGTATTCATCGAGATAAACAAAATTATTCCAAACAGAAATCAGCCAAGAAAGATATTCAAGGATGATGCGCTGAATGAGCTTGCAGCATCCATAAAAGAGAAGGGAGTTCTTCAGCCTGTGATCGTCTCGCGCTCTGGGGACGGCTCATTTAATCTGATAGCCGGTGAGCGGAGATGGCGTGCATCCACAATAGCTGGTCTCAAAAAGATACCTGCTCTGATAAAAGATGTCTCTTCTCAGGACAGCGTAGAGATTGCTTTGATAGAGAATATTCAGCGTGAAGAGCTGAATCCTGTAGAGACAGCAGAGGCGTTCAACAAACTGCTCAAGGATTTTAGCCTAACTCAGGAGGTACTGTCAGAGCGCGTTGGCAAGGATAGAGCTACAATTGCAAACTATCTGCGCATACTCAAACTTCCTGATGATATAAAAAGATACCTTTATGATTCCCAGCTATCTCTCGGCCATGCAAAAGCCCTTCTTTCTATAGAGAACAAACAGAAGCAGATAAAAGCAGCCAGAGAGATTATAAGCAAAGGCCTCAGCGTAAGGGCTGCAGAGGCTCTAGTCAAAAAACTTTCAGATGCAAAAGAGACTGTAAAAAAGAAGAAGGAAAAAAGCCCTGAGGTTGCTGACCTTGAAGACAGGCTCATAAAATCACTCGGCACAAAAGTTAAAATACATCATAAAAAGAAGAGCGGCAAGATAGAGATAGAGTACTACTCTTTGGATGAGCTCGACCGCCTGCTGGAGATACTGCTTAATTAAAAAGTTCTCTTTTTTGTTTAACAGCCGCGCCTATGAAAGCACTAAATAACGGGTGCGGCTTGATTGGCTTTGATTTAAACTCCGGATGAAACTGGCAGCCCAAAAACCATGGATGATCTTTAATCTCGACAATTTCTACAAGCTCTTTATCTGGTGATGTACCGCTTATTACCATGCCCTTTGAACTAAGGAGCTCTCTATACTTGTTGTTGAACTCATATCTATGCCTGTGGCGTTCAGAAATCTCTGAATCTGCATAAGCGTTTGCGGCATTTGTGCTGCTCGTTATTACACAAGGATATGCACCAAGACGCATTGTGCCGCCCATCTCTGTTGCTTCATCCCTCACCTCAACCTTGCCTGTCCTGTGATTGTGCCACTTTTCCATTAGATATATAACAGGATCCTTCGCCCCTTTTTCGAACTCCGTACTGTTTGCAGAAAGACCGCATACATTTCTGCTGTACTCTATTACAGCGCACTGCATTCCTAGGCAGATGCCGAAAAATGGAATCTTCTTCTCCCTTGCGTAGCGGATAGCCGCAATCTTTCCTTCAATACCTCTTACTCCAAAGCCTCCGGGCACAAGTATGCCGTCAACATCAGAAAGAAATTTATCAGCGCCCATTGCTTCGATCTCTTCTGAATCTACCCAATGGAAGTTTACTCTCGCATCATTTGCTATTCCGCCATGTATAAGCGCCTCAGAAAGACTCTTATATGAATCTTTCAATCCAATGTATTTGCCAACAATGGCGATATTTGCCTGGTATTTAGGAGCCTTTATTTTACGCACAACATCTTCCCATATTGTTAGGTCGGTTTCAGGTCTTTGCAGAGAGAGCTTCTTTTCTATCAGCATGTCCAGCCCCTCCTCCCTAAAGCTGAGCGGCACTTCATATACAGTATCAACATCGAGTGCAGAGATGACCGCATCCGTATCAATATTGCAATGTACAGCGATCTTCTTCTTCACATCAGGGGAGAGCATCTGCTCTGTTCTGCAGAGCAGAATATCCGGCTGTATACCTATTGCCCTCAGTTCCTTTACGCTGTGCTGCGTGGGCTTTGTCTTTATCTCTCCCGCTGCTTTTATATACGGAACGAGGGTTAGGTGAATGTAGAGCACATTCTCCCTGCCTACTGAATATCTAAACTGCCTGATTGCCTCGAGAAACGGCAGGCTCTCTATGTCGCCAACTGTGCCGCCGATCTCCACTATCTGTATATCGCAATCATTAGTTGCTGACTTTATCGCTCTTTTGATCTCATTTGTTATATGCGGCACAACCTGCACTGTATCTCCGAGATAGTCGCCCCTTCTCTCTTTATTTATAACCTCATAATAGATTTTGCCTGTTGTGTAGTTGTTGTCAATGGAGGTTATAACATGTGTAAAACGCTCATAATGCCCAAGATCAAGGTCTGTTTCGCAGCCGTCATCTGTCACAAAAACCTCTCCATGCTGGATAGGGCTTAGCGTACCCGGATCCACATTTATATATGGATCGAGTTTCTGTATAGTTACCTTTAACCCTTTTGCCTCCAGCAGCGCTCCTATTGCTGCTGCTGCTATACCTTTGCCAAGTGCTGATACAACGCCGCCTGTTATGAATATATACTTAGACATCTCTCCGCCCTCTCAAGATCTTCAGGAGTGTCCACCCCTATTGTCTCGAATTCTGTTTCTTTTATTTTTATTTTAAAGCCGTTTTCTAGTGCACGCAGCTGTTCAAGTTTTTCTGCATCTTCAAGTGGTGTCTGCGGCAGTTTGGAAAACTGAAGCAGAACATCCCGTCTGTATGAATATATGCCTATATGCTTGTAATAAACCCTTTCAGCATTATCATCTCTGTAATATGGAAGAGCTGCCCTTGAAAAATAGATGGCAAAGCCTTCCATGCCAAAAACAGCTTTAACAACATGCTGATTTGCGATCTCATCTGGTGATAAGATTTTCTTTGCAAGGGTGCCTATGTCTGCCCTCTGGTCATACAGCAGGCCTATCACATCATCTATCATCTCTGGCCTTATAAGAGGTTCATCGCCCTGCACATTAACCACAATCTCTGGCCTTATCGACTCAGTCTCCTCTACCTTCAAGAGCGCCTCTGCTATTCTGTCTGTGCCTGACTGATGCTGATCTGAAGTCATTACAGCCCTGCCGCCAAAACCGAGCACAGCATTAAATATCATTTTGTTATCCGTAGCCACATATACAGCATCAACTCTCTTTGCGCTTGATGCCCTCTCATATACATGCTGGATAATGGGTTTGTCCTTCAGGGGGCAGAGAGGCTTGCCCGGAAAACGAGTTGATGCGTAGCGTGCAGGTATTATTACAATAGCAGGCATAACTTTGTTTATGATACCATATTTACTAATAGATTTTGACACACTTTTTAGAGAACTTTTTAACTATTTTTAAATTTATCTGGTCTTCTTTTTCAGGCATAACATAACGGGAGTTTGATGAAAAAAAAACAGAGCATAATCAGACCGATCATCAAGGCATACAGCCTTCCTGTGCTTGCCGGCATTTTGCTGGCATTATCATTCCCTACACATAATTTTTATATTTTTGCTTTGATAGGCCTCGTACCCCTTCTGGTATCAACATACACCAATAATCCAAAACAGGCTTTTTTAAAAGGATTCATCTCGGGTCTGGTCTTTTTTATCATTACAATTTACTGGATATACCACTCCATATATCACTATGGACACATAAATTTTGCCCTTACCATACTTCTTGTACTATTGCTATGCTCCTATCTTGCTCTCTTTTTTGGTGCATTTACTGCTATTTACAGTTACTGCATGAAGAAGACAGACCTGCCTGCCTTATTTGTTGCGCCTGTATTTTGGACAGCTCTTGAATTCTTGCGTTCATACCTGATGACAGGATTCCCTTGGGCAAGCCTTGGATACAGCCAGTACAGCTTCCTTCACTTAATTCAGATAGCCGATTTAACAGGCATTTATGGTGTATCGTTCATAATAGTCGCTATTAACGGCGCTGTAACAGACCTTGTAATAATGGAAAAGAGAAAGGTTGAAAAGCCTTTATATTCTCTTATTCCTACATTCACCGGTTTTGGTATTCTCTTTGTCGCCCTTGTTTTGGTATTTTCTTATGGATTTTACAGATTAAGCCAGGACAGGTCTCTCAAAGAAATAACAGCTGCTGTAGTGCAGGGCAATATAGAGCAGGACGCAAAATGGGTTCCTGAATACCAAAAAGATGTTCTCTCCACATACCAGACATTAACACGACAAGCTGCAACGCATAATCCATCCATAATAATATGGCCGGAGACTGCTCTGCCGTTTTCGTTTGATTATCACAAACAGCTTTCCGAAGATCTGGTCTCTTTCCAGAAAGAGCTAGGGTCATATCTGCTGACAGGCAGTATTATTGTGAAGCATCCAGACCCTGAAAAAAATATGCTCTCCCCTGGCTCATCAAACAGCGCTATACTGCTTGATAAGGATGGCAAGCTCTCTTATGTATATGATAAAATTCATCTTGTTCCATTTGGAGAATATATTCCTATGCGCGGACTGCTCTTCTTTGTGGACAAACTGGCATACGGAATAGGCGAGTATATACCCGGCGATACGCATCTGAAAGCAAACACACCTTTTGGAAGGTTTTCAACATTAATATGCTATGAGATAGCGTTTCCAGGATTGGTCAGAAAGTTCTTTACTAAAGGCGGAGATTTTATAGTAACAATTACAAATGATGCCTGGTTTGGAAAGACAAAAGGTCCATATCAGCACTTCACAATGGCTGTATTCAGAGCAATAGAAAACAGAAAGCCTGTTATAAGGGCAGCAAATACTGGAATATCCGGACTTATAGACAGCAATGGAAAGATAGTTAAAGAGAGCCGGCTTTTTGAAAGGACATATCAGATACTTAATGTAAAAACAGACAGCTCTATGACTTTTTATACCAGATTTGGTGATATATTCTCATATCTTTCAATAATAAGCGCTCTTTTTATAATAATGAAAACAAGAAATTAGGAGGCATAAATGATAGTTGATGTAAAACTGAAAGAGGATCTTGCTTTATTAAAGCAGAAGATAACAGCACTACGAGGTTATCTTTGATGTTGATAAACTTAGATCAGAATTAAAAGAAATAGACACAAAGCTCGAATCAGAAAATGCATGGGAGTCTCCCGACCTTTTAAAGGAACTGCAGAAAACAAAATCTAATCTACAGGAAAAACTTATTCCTCTGGAATCAGCATCTGAAAAGTTTAACTACATAGAAGATTCATTTGAGCTTCTCTCTGAAGAAGATGGAGAAATTTTTATAAAAGAAATCACACAGAATATATCAGATCTCAAAAAAGAGGTTGAAGATATAGAACTACGACTTCTTCTTTCCGGCGAAGCTGACAAAAACAATGCAATAGTATCAATACATCCCGGAGCCGGCGGTACAGAGAGTCAGGACTGGGCAGAGATGCTTATGAGAATGTATCTGAGATGGGCAGAGACAAAAGGATATAAGGTTGAGATTGCTGATCTGCAGCCGGGCGATGAAGCGGGTATAAAAGGAGTTACTTTTACAGTTGAAGGAAGTTATGCCTATGGTTATTTAAAAGCAGAAGCAGGCGTACATAGGCTGGTCAGAATATCACCTTATGATGCAAACAAAAGAAGGCATACATCTTTTTCAGCTGTTCATGTATATCCAGAGATCGAAGCAGATACGGATATTGAAATAAAAGAAGAAGATCTAAGAATTGATACATACAGGGCTTCTGGAGCAGGCGGGCAGCATGTAAATAAGACTTCTTCTGCAGTAAGGATTGTGCATATTCCCACAAACATAATTGTTTCCTGTCAGACTGAACGTTCTCAGCATAGAAATAAGGCTCTGGCTATGAAAATTCTCAAATCACGTTTGTATGATCTTAATATAAAGGAAAATGAGAAAAAGCTTGAGGGTATGGTTGCTGACAAGAAAGATATTGGCTGGGGCAGTCAGATAAGATCTTATGTTCTTCAGCCTTACAGGCTTGTAAAAGATCACAGAACAAATATAGAGATTGGTAATGTGGATGCAGTTCTTGACGGAGATATAGATAATTTTATTAAAGGGTATTTAAATAGTATTTCTTAGCAGAAAGAGTTGTTTGACTATTATATAGTATTTAAATAAGTCTTTATAGTAGTTGTAGCAGGCAGCGTTGAAATGTTAGTAATGTTTTTTAAGATAATATATCAAAGAGTTATCTGGTTAGATAGGTTGGTGGAAGTTTTTGTATAACAGAAAGGAATTGTTAGCAGATTGTTATTAACAAAATGCCCAACATTTTATTGCTCTGTTATAAACTTATGAGCTATAATGAGCATGGCAAAATCCTGGAGTTATCAACAATTGTCAAGATGATGTTAGTAACTTTGAGGACAACCCGACCATCTACCTGAATGTTGAGGATCTTGTAAATCAATGGAAATTGAGAATATCTGGGAAAAAAGTCTTGAGGTGATTGAGGAGAAGGTGGGAAGCGGACTCTTTGAGCTCTGGTTCAAACCTATGAAGCTTGTTCAGCTTAAAGACAGAAATGCAGTGGTAGAGATACCCAACCGTTTTTTCAGGGAATGGATAGATGACTACTATCCATCTTTGCTTAACGAGGTTCTTGAAGGTTCTGCCGGTTATCCTGTGGGTGTCAAATTCAGGACAGCAGAGACAGAAGATGCTGCACTTAAAAAAATGAATTCAAAATTGGAGAGCAGAAAGACCAGGCTCGCCAGCAGAGGAATATACCTCAATCCGAAATATACATTCGACACATTTGTGGTCGGTCCTTCAAATCAGTTTGTGCAGGCAGCAGCAAAAAGGGTTGGAGAAAACCCGGGCGGCACTTATAATCCACTTTTTATATATGGCGGAGTCGGGCTTGGAAAAACTCACTTAATGCATGCAATAGGCAATGCGATTGTTGACAAGAGATCTTCTATAGCAGCCTTTTATATCTCAGCAGAACAGTTTACAAATGAAGTGATATCGGCAATGCGCCATGAAAAGATGGGAGAGTTCAAGGAAAAATATAGAAATGTGGATGTGCTGCTTATAGATGATATACAGTTTATAGCTGGCAAGACAGCCACGCAGGAAGAATTTTTTCACACCTTCAACTCACTGTACGAAAAGCAGAAGCAGATAGTTTTATCTAGCGACAGGCCGCCCAAGGATATATCAGATATAACAGACAGGCTGCGTTCGAGATTCAGCATGGGTCTTATTGCAGATATACAGCCGCCGGAAATTGAGACAAAGATAGCGATACTTTATAAAAAAGCTGATGCAGAAAAACTGCTGATACCTGAAGATGTCGCCAACTTTATAGCATCCAAGGTCAAATCCAATATAAGGGATCTAGAGGGCTGCCTGATAAAACTGGGGATGCACTCCTCAATAACAGGCCTACCGATAGATATGAATTTGGCGAAGAATGTTCTGAAAGACCTTATAACGGAAGAGGACAAACCGGTAACAGCAGATCTTATAATGAAGACTGTATGTGAAATATGCGGACAGAAGCCGATTGACATAAAATCGAGAAAAAGAACAAAAGAGATAGCAAATGCCAGACAGATCGGCATGTATGTGACAAAACAGCTTACCCAGCTCTCTCTGAGTGAGATAGGCAGATTCTTTGGCGGAAAAGATCACGCAACCGTTATATATGCATGCAATCAGGTTGAAGAAAAAAGAAATAAAGATGATAATTTGAATAAAATTATCGAAACCATAATCAAACGCCTCACAGCATAGTGCAGGCCTGAACGGTTTATAAACAGGAGGTCTTAATAATGAAGATAACTGTACAGAAGGAAGAACTGCAAAAAAAGCTCTCTGACATCCAGAACATTGTCGAGAAAAAAAATACAATGCCTATACTCAGCCACTTCCTTCTTGTGGCAGAACAGAGCGGCTCTTTCATTACAGCTACAGACCTTGAGACAGCATTTAAGGAGCCTATAGCTCTGGAAATATCTGAGGAAGGCAGGATAGCCATTCCTGCAAGAAAGCTCCTTGAAATAGCAAAAGAGATGGACAGCAGCATAACCATAGAATCAGCTGACAACCAGTGGGTTAAGGTTAAGAGCGGCAAGAGCCAGTTCAGGCTCGCTTGCCTTGCACATGAAGAGTTTCCTGTATGGCCTGCGCTCTCTGATGCAGAAAAGGCTGATGCCATGACAATAGAGGCGCCTGCATTTCTTGAGATGATCGACAAGACTGTCTATGCTGCAGGAGAAGCTGATACAAGGTATGTGCTCAACGGCCTTCTGTTTCATATAAAATCCAGCGGAGAACTCACAGTTGTAGGAACAGACGGCCATAGGCTTGCTCTATGTCAAAGGAGTCTTGGTTTGAGTACAAAAGAGGACAAAAAGGTTATTCTTTCCAGAAAGTCTGTTCTTGAGCTCAAGAAATTTCTCGACAGCGGAGAGCATGCAGTAAAGCTTACTGTTGGAAAAAATCATGCGCTGTTCGAGATAGACAGCATACAGTTTCTCACAAGGCTTATAGAGGGTACATATCCTAATTATGAGCAGGTTCTTCCAGCTGACAATGACAAGGATGTGTTAATAAACAGAAGCGTGCTTATAAAAGCGCTCCGCAGGGTATCAGTAATCAGCAGAGAGAGGAGCAATGCTATAAAGGTTGAGCTTGATAAAGATATAATGGTCATTTCTGCATCTAATCCTGACATGGGCGAAGCAAAGGATGAGCTTACAGTAGAATATGCGGGCGGACAGATGGCAGTTGCTTTTAACGCAAGATATATGCTCGATGCATTCAGCGCAATGAATTCTGAAAAGGTGGTTATCAGGCTTAAAGAGGCGCTCAGTCCTGCTCTGCTTCTTGAAGAAGGCAAAACAGATTACAGATGTGTCGTTATGCCTATGAGGCTTTGATACTGGGTATATAAAAATAGTTTTAAAGTTTTTAATAAAGAAGGAGACAAATGGAAGAATTAGAGGTTAAAAACGGCAACGATGATTCTTACGGTGCGGGAGACATAAAAATACTCAAGGGCCTGTCAGCAGTACGCGTGAGGCCTGCAATGTATATAGGTTCAACAGGCATAGACGGACTGCATCATCTTGTATATGAAGTTGTGGACAACAGCGTGGATGAGGCTTTGGCTGGATACTGCACAAATATAGAAGTAACAATAAATCATGACGGCAGCTGTACAGTAACGGACGATGGCAGAGGCATACCGACTGATGTACATCCGGGCGACCCAGACGGCCGTACAGCAGCAGAAATAGCTCTTACAGAGCTACATGCAGGAGGCAAGTTCGAGTCAAAGGCATACACAATATCCGGCGGACTCCATGGAGTGGGAGTATCTGTTGTGAATGCGCTCTCTGAATGGCTCGAAGTAGAGATAAAGCAGAATGGTCAGGTCTTTGAACAGAAGTTTGAAAGAGGAGTGCCGAAATGTAAGCTAGCTGTCATCGGCAAGACAAAAAGCAGGGGCACGCAGGTCACCTTCAAGCCAGATACAGAGATATTTGAGACCGTTGATTTTAACTATGATGTTCTTGCACAGAGGCTAAGGGAGCTTGCGTTCCTTAACAAGGGGCTTCAGATCACAATATCTGATGAGCGCTCTTCGCAAAAACAGGAGTTTTTCTACAAGGGCGGCATCGCCTCTTTTGTTGAACATTTAAACAAAAACAAGACGGTTATACATCCAAAACCGATATATGTAAGCGGTGAAAAAGACGGCATAATGGCTGAACTTGCGCTCCAGTACAATGACAGCTACACAGAAAACATCTATACATTCGCAAACAACATCAACACCAGAGAGGGCGGCACGCATCTGGTGGGTTTCAAGTCCGCGCTCACAAGGACATCAAATGCCTACGCAACCTCTGCGAACATCATCAAGGAAAAGGAGAGCATCTCTGGTGAAGACATCAGAGAAGGACTTACTGCTGTCATAAGCGTAAAGCTGCCCAACCCGCAGTTTGAGGGACAGACAAAGATGAAGCTCGGTAATAGCGAGGCAAAGGGCATTGTAGAGTCCATAACAAACGAAGCGCTTGCGCGCTATTATGAAGAGAACCCCTCGGTTGCTAAAAAGATTATCGAAAAGGCGATACAAGCATCGCGCGCAAGAGAGGCAGCAAGAAAGGCGCGCGAACTGACAAGAAGAAAAGGAGTCCTAGAAGACACAGGCCTACCTGGCAAGCTGGCTGACTGCTCAGAAAAGGATCCCGCAAGATCAGAGCTGTTTATAGTTGAGGGAGACTCAGCAGGAGGCTCTGCAAAGCAGGGACGCGACAGGCGCAGTCAGGCGATACTTCCTCTGCGCGGGAAGATTTTGAACGTAGAAAAAGCCCGTTTTGACAAAATGCTCACATCAGAGGAGATAAAGACCCTTATAACAGCGCTTGGCACAGGCATAGGTCCCGGAGATTTTGATGCTGCAAAATCAAGATACCACAAGATAATATTGATGACAGACGCTGATGTTGACGGCGCGCACATCAGAACACTGCTGCTCACATTCTTCTACAGACAGATGCCGGATTTGATTGAAAAAGGCTATCTGTACATAGCACAGCCTCCGCTCTTCAGGGTTAAAAAAGGCAAGACAGAGAAGTATGTGCAGAACGAGACAGAGATGATGAATATGCTCTTTGACCTTGCTGCTGAAGACATAGAGGTGGAAGCAGAGGGCAGCCTCACAAGCGGAAAGAAGCTTGTTCCGCATCTCAAAAAGATATCAGCATACGAAAAGATATTCGATTGGTTCAGCAGAAGGAGGCAGGATCCTGAGGTGATATCTGTGCTACTGAACAATAATGTGGAAAAAGAGGTCTGCAAATCACAGGATACGCTCAAGGCACTCATGGACAAACTCACAGCTGCTGTTGCAGGGCTCAAGCCAGGAGAGATAGCATTTGATGAGGAGCACGAGTCATATACTGTTGAACTCAAGCGCCAGAACTACAGGATAACCCTATCTACACGGCTCTTTGAATCTCCCAACTACCGTGAGGTTGCAAGACTGCATAAAGAGATAATCTCTTCACTCGGTAGCGCGCCTTACAAGGTTATGGTAAAAGGCGAGACCAGAGAGGTTGAATCCACAAAACAGATGCTCGCACTCGCAACAGAGGCATCACGAAAAGGGCTTAACATCCAGCGTTACAAAGGTCTTGGAGAGATGAACCCTCAGCAGCTCTGGGATACAACAATGGATGCTGAAAAGAGGACTCTGCTTCAGGTGACTGTTGAAGACTCAGTTAAAGCTGAAGAAATATTCACCACATTGATGGGAGATCAGGTTGAACCCAGAAAAGAGTTTATAAGCAAACATGCACTCGAAGCGAGAAACATAGACATATAAAAATTAAAAAGGGTAGAAGAGGTGCAAGCCTCATCTGCCCTTTTTTAATTGGTAAATAGAAAGATATTAAATTTTTTCAGCCAGCGCTTTTGATGCTTTAACAAAACATACACCCTCAGGCAGCTTGCAGTTGCCTGCTTTTTTCTGTCCTATCGCATCCTGCGGCCTCTTGAGCGCAGCGATCTTGCTCCTTGCTGAAGAGAGCAGATGTCTTATGTCGCCGGTCAGGTTTTTTATCTCCCCTGAATAACTGCTCTCCATCTCAGCGATGCTGTCCTCAATGCTCTGGGCTGAATTGGTCAAAGCTCTGCATATGCCGCACAGAGGATCTGCCTGCTGCCCATCGAGCACGCCAGCCATATAGTGAAAATAACGAATCTGCTGGGTAAGATCTGTCATTTAAAAATACCCCCTGCTTAGGAATGTGCAATAATTAAATATTAAATTAGTAGCAGGCAAGTTTTCAATCCATGTTTGGCTGGTCTCACAGCAGAGGTCAAGTTTTGGGTAAACCCAACGATATATAATGTTACATAAAGGAGATTAATTATGAGCCTTGAAAAACAGAAAGCGCTTATGGAGCGGGTAAAGGTCAAGGCAGACGCAGCAAAAGAGACGATCGATTCACTAGTCTATTTTGTTAAGGATACTGTCATATATATGTCAAAAGATCTTGCAACTACCAATCTTACGCTCATGATGTCATGGCTCGAGGGCGACACTCTGAAGTCCAAAAAGCTTTATGAGCCTGAAGGAATTGTTACGATAACAAAAGTTCTGAACAAGAAAGAGAAAGAAATAATGCTCTTTATGATATCTGACAATGCGATAGTGGTGGTTTCAACATCCAATCCAGCAGGCATAAACGCCCAGATCATAAAACAAAAATAGCATCGACCTTTTAGTCCGCATTAAATAATCAGACAGCTCTCATTGTGTTGGCAAACTTCCTGAGTTCAGCAGGCATACGGCATTTCAGATGCATCCGCTTGTTTGTTTCAGGGTGGTTGAATGACAGCATATGAGCATGCAGCCCAAGCCGTCTAAAAGGGTTGGAAGTTGCTCCATATTTTTTGTCACCAACAACCGGATTGCCCATATCAGCAAGCTGCACACGGATCTGATTTTTTCTGCCTGTTTCAAGATCAATCTCCAAAAGCGAACAGCCGCTGCCTGTTTTTAGCACCTCGTAGTTTGTGACAGCCAACTTTGAATCCTCAGATTTGTTTGTTGAATAGACCTTAAAGGTTTTTGTTTCGCGCAGATAGCTCTGGAGCGTGCCCGCCTTTGACTTTGGTGTTCCCTCAGTTATAACGAGATACTTTTTATCACTATCCTTCCAGTTATCCTGGAGGGTTCTTTTGGCTGTCTCGGTCTTTGCAAAAAGCACAATGCCTGAAGTGTCGCGATCAAGCCTGTGCACAATGAATATGCGCTCAGGCTTTTCTGGTGAGCGGTCTTTCAGGTAAGCATTCAGCAGAAAGTAGGCTGTATTTAGCTTTTCAGTATCAGTAGCTATGGTTAGCAGGCCAGCAGGTTTGTTTATAGCAACAACATGCTCATCCTCGTAAAGGATCTCAAAAGGCGGCTGAATAACACGCAGAATCTCCTTAACAGGCTTTGGTTCAACAATCAGCAGGTCTCCTTTTGTTAAAGGATAATCAAACTTGGTGATGAATTTGCCTGCAACAGAAATTGCGCTGTGCTTGAGCAGATTCCTGATGCTGCTCTTTTTGTATCCCTTTGAAAGCAGCAGGTCTGTGATGGTGCTGTTTTTATCAACCTTTATTTTCGTCACAAAGTAATTATAACCGAATATCAGCAACTAATATCGGGAAAACATAAAGGAGCATACTTATATATCAGGAATCCTTAAAATTGTTGTAATTCAAAAAAAGTGAAGTATCCTTTAAAAAGCTGATTCGCAAATAAATGGGACGGCCATATGCCGAAAATAACCTCAGGCGCAATACCTTTTATAGACCTGAGGAATTTAGAGAAAGAAAACTGATATAGAAACAGGTGGGATTACCTTCAAGCAAATAGGTTTGGGAAGAAATACAGTTAATGGGGGTGTAATAATGTTTAAGCTGAGTTGGTGTTTATTAAAACTTTTTTAATTTTACTTATTCCCATTGTTTTGATTTCATGTGCTTCCGTTTCCATTCAAGCAGTAAAAGACCCTTCTTTTTCCGAGCCGATGAATAAATTGTCTATTTTAATAAATCATGGTCAAGTTGATAGTATTGATCCAGCATATACACAATATTTAGTGATCAATTTGAAAGAAGAATTTACAAAACAAAGTATGCAAATAAATATTCAGGTTGTTAATCGACTTTCATTAAATGACAATGTGTATTGGGCTGATATAGCAGCAGGTAATCCTGACAGCGTTATGACCATTGTTGCTAGTGGTGGAGTAACTGGCCCATATGGTTTAGGATTATCTAAAATTATTTATGATATCAGCGTTTTTTGATATAGCAAAGAAAAAGAGGGTTTGGAGAGCACGTTTAGATGCTTCTGGCGGAGCAATAGTGCGAGAAAAACGTATGCAAATGATGGTTAAGGATCTGATCAATCGATTAACTGAAGATAAAATTATCAGTTCTAAGCCGAGGGAAATAGGTGAAAAGCTTTGATTATAAATGAGCGAAACGCCCTCTTTTGTGTAGCGAGTATAATTAAGAAATGGAGAGGAGTTTCAAATTACTAATCGAACAACAAACAATAATAAGGAGCAATAATGTACTTCATTCGCTATGAAGCTTTAAAAAAGAAATTGACTGATCGTGCCCTTTCAGATAGAGAAGCCTTACCATATTTATTGATATTGGTAGGTCTTACAACGATGCTTACTTCTATTCCATTAATTGGGGGTGATGTCAATAAATGGGATGTACTTTCTGCCTTTTTGAATGTAGTAGTTGCAATAGCTGGGATGTTCTACGCATATAAACAAAATGGTGGGAATGAAGGATATGATCTTATTCAGAAATATGTTGTTCTCGGCTGGGTAGTTTTTGTGCGTTTTTTGATTTGTCTAATGCCGGCATTAATTTTATGTGCCGCGCTTGGTGAATACTTTGGAGTCGCCTCATTTGAAGAAACTGGACCGTATGAAGTTATTATTATATTTCTTGCAGAAGTGGTTTTCTATCAGCGACTAGGCCGGCATATTAGAGATACAAATGTAACCAGGGAGGCATCCCCTATTTCTTGAAAGTTATTTCTATGCAGAGAGTACAAGTGAATACCAATTTAACCGGAAACAAATCCCGTATTTGAAATGGGGATAATCAAGAAATGTGAATTTGCCTCCCTATGCATTTTATTATTGAGCCATAGTCTCGCAAAAAACTTAAAAATGATATAATTTACTCATGATTACCGAAGCTGATAAAAAAGCAATTCATGAAATATCCAAAAAATACCGCGCAAAACGGGTGCTGCTTTTTGGCTCCAGCACAGACCCCAAAAAAGAGAGCAGGGATATTGATATCGGAGTGGAAGGCGTCTCTGCCAAAGATTTTTTCAGCTATTATGGCGACCTATTGTTTTCCTTGTCGAAACCAGTCGATGTAATCGATATTTCCGGCGAATCCAAGCTTATTAAGCTGATACTAAAAGAAGGAATCCCTCTTTATGGCTGATTATGCGGAAAATATCGAAGCTGAATATGAAGCCATAGAAAAAGCAATTTCAGCGTTTCCCACAAAAGACCTATCCCAAATTTCTGAACTTGAGCTTGCTGGCGTAGCTGCCTTGCTACATAACTTTTATAATGGCATTGAAAATGTTTTAAAGCAGGTGTTTTTTGCCAAAAACCTTATAATGCCTACTGGCGAATCTTGGCACCGTGATTTAATTTTAGCGGCTATCAAGGAAAATATTATTTCAGAATCACTCTCGGATGAGCTCAAGAGATTTCTTGCTTTCAGGCATTTCTTCAGTCATGCCTACGCTCTCGAACTCTATCCTGAGCGCATGAAACCGCTTGTCGCGGATGCTCCCAGAATGTTTGAGAATTTCAGAAAAGAAATTGAAAAAATAATATAAGCCTTTTAAATATTGCGTTTAATCAGGGACCCTCCCTGTATTTTGTGGCGGGTATAATCAAGAAATGAAGAAGAGTTTATAATTACTTCTAATATCAGCCGACCATGCACACACAAAGCAGCAAGCCTTGATGAGTAGCAGAAAACAAAAGAGACAGCAACAAACGCCCTTAGCTTGAATAAAGCGGATATTTCTATTTTGGTTTTACAATCCGAAGGAGTGTTATTGTATTTTGTAACACAGCGTGTTATTATGTGACACATAGGGAGGTGAGCGCGTATGAGTGCATCAACAATAACAGTACGACTCAGTGATGAGACAAAAGAGAAGCTGGAAGCTATTGCAAAATCTCTGGACAGGTCCCGCTCTTACCTTATACAGAATGCAGTTGAGGATCTGATAGCACAGTATGAATGGCAGCTCCAGGAGATCGAGGCAGGGATCAAAGACGCTGATAAAGGGAAGTTCATCGAACATGCTGATCTGCTAAAGCACTGGAGACAAAAAGCTTGAAAATCCGATGGACTGTTAAAGCTGCAGCACATTTAGATCAGATTGCAGCATATATTTCCCATGATAAACCGAATGCTGCCGCATCAGTTATTGTAACCATAATCGAACATACAGAACACTTAGCAAAATTCCCCAATCTGGGAAGGCCTGGAAGAAAAAAAGGCACACGCGAACTGATCATCAGTGGGACTCCTTTTATTGTGGTCTACCGCCAGACTACGGCGATTGAAGTGCTGAGTGTCTTTCATAGCGCAATGATACCCTGAGGTGGAGAGTATAAGCGCCTGCGTTTAAGTTCCCCTTTTTTTGCTATAATGATTTTATGAAGATAAGAGTTATGTCTCTCGCAATTTTATTTATACTGCCGTTTTTGTCAGGCTGTTTTTTGTTTGTATCAGGCAGCCCTGAGAGTCCTGAAATTCCCTCAGAAACAATAGACCCTACTGTCAGGTACGACATTGTGCTGTATGGCGGCAGGTATATGGATGATCTTGAGACCCTGATTGTGCTCGACAAGGCCGGAGACAAATACGAATTCATACCCTATCTGCCGCAGTCTGATTACACAATTGTTAAGAATCAGACCGCTGAGCAGGCGCTCGCCTATGCAAGGGATGTGTACACAGCACAGTCAGCATATGCGCGGACGAGGATATCGAGAATTCTGGATAAAGACAATCAGTTCATAGGCTACGAGCTGAGGCCGCTCTACAACTCTTTCAGGTATGGATATTCAGATATTATGTTTGTTAACTACGCTTTTCAGGGAGACAAGGTTATTATTAATTTAAGGCTGATAGACTCTATTGAGCGCAGGGAAAAGTACAGGATGTTTGACGGCATGTTTTCAAGATAAAATATGCCTTTAACTCGATATTAGTCCTTGTAATTTACCGCTAATTTTTGTCTCCAAATTCCCTATTTTTTCCTTTAGAAAATAACCGCTTATGTGTTAAACTATTACGCTTAAACATATACTACTTGCCAAAGGAAGGAATATCACCAAATGTCACTTTTCAGGACCTCGATAAGCATAGAAGAAGAGATGAAGGTAAGTTACCTCGATTACGCGATGAGCGTTATCATTGGCAGAGCTCTGCCAGAGGTGCGCGACGGGCTTAAGCCTGTTCAGAGAAGAATTCTTTACGCTATGTTCAGAGAAGGCCTGCTGCCTTCCAAAAAATACTCAAAGTGCGCCGGTGTTGTTGGCGAAGTGCTCAAAAAGTACCATCCGCACGGTGACTCTGCTGTTTATGACGCACTAGTAAGGCTGGCGCAGGACTTTAACATGCGCTACCAGCTTGTTGACGGGCAGGGAAACTTCGGATCAATAGACGGCGACCCTGCTGCTGCGTACAGGTACACAGAGGCGCGCCTCGCAAAGATTGCAGAAGAGCTGCTTGCTGACATAGACAAAGAGACAGTCGATTTCACTCCCAACTTTGACGAGACAACTGAAGAGCCTGTTGTGCTGCCTGCAAGAATACCTAACCTGCTTATAAATGGCTCAGCAGGCATAGCTGTTGGTATGGCTACCAATATACCTCCTCACAATCTCTCAGAAGTGATTGATGGGCTTGTTATGCTGCTCGACAATCCTGAGACAACCATCAATGATCTTATGACAGTTATAAAGGGCCCGGATTTTCCAACAGGCGCTTTTATCCATGGCAGGGCCGGCATTGCTGATGCGTATCACAAAGGCAGAGGGCTTATTAAGGTGAGAGCCAAGGCTGTTATAGAGCGCGAAGCAAAGGGCGGAGATAGCATAATCATCACAGAGGTGCCTTATCAGGTTAACAAGGCGCGCCTGATAGAAAAGATAGCAGAGCTTGTTCGCGAAAAGAAGATAGAGGGCATATCAGATATAAGAGATGAGTCTGACAGGGACGGCATAAGAATAGTGCTCGAGGTGAAGAGAAGCGATGTTGCCCAGGTCATACTCAACAACCTTTACAAGCACACGCAGATGGAGTCCACATTCGGCATTATCATGCTCGCGCTCGTTGGCGGCCAGCCGCATGTGCTCAACCTCAAAGAGATGCTCGGCCACTTCATAAACCACAGGCGCGACATTGTGCTGAGGCGCACAAGGTTTGAACTCAGAAAGGCTCAGGATCGCGCTCACATATTGGAAGGTCTCAAGATTGCGCTGGATCATCTTGATGAGATAATCGCTCTTATCAGAAAATCAAAAAATCCTGAAGAGGCAAAAGCAGGCCTCATCAGCAACTATCCTCTTACAGAGATACAGGCTCAGGCCATCCTGGATATGAGACTCCAGAGGTTAACAGGCCTGGAGAGAGAGAAGATCGTAAATGAGTATGAGGAGATTCTAAAAGAGATAGAGAGGCTCAAAGCGATACTCGGAAGCGAAACGCTGGTGAACAACATTATCAGGACAGAGCTGATAGAGGTGAAGACATCATACTCTAATCCGAGAAAGACAGAGATAATGGATGCAACAGCAGACCTCACACTCGAAGACCTTATAACCGAGGAAGAGATGGTGATAACAGTCTCTCATAACGGATACATAAAGAGAAATCCGCTATCCATATACCGCAGCCAGCGCAGGGGCGGCAAAGGACTTACAGGTATGGAGACAAGGGAAGAGGATTATGTGGAGCAGGTCTTTATCGGATCCACACATGACTATATGCTCTTCTTCAGCAACAAGGGCAGACTTTACTGGCAGAAGATATACCAGATACCAGAGTCTGGCAGAACAGCCAAAGGCAAGGCGCTCATAAATCTGCTTCCGCTTTCAGAGGGAGAGCGCATTTCAACAGCCCTGAATGTAAAGGACTTCAAAGACGGCTTTCTGGTTATGTTCACTAAAAAAGGCATCGTCAAAAAGACAGCGCTGCAGGATTACAGCAATCCTCGTTCAAAAGGCATTATAGCGGTTACTATTGATGAGGATGATGAACTTATAGCTGTCAGACGCACAGCAGGACAGGATGACCTCATCATAGGAACAAGGCGCGGACTCTCTGCAAGATTTAAAGAGGATGATGTCCGTTCAATGGGCAGATCAGCGCGCGGAGTAATAGGCATAAGGCTTGGCAAAGGAGATGAAGTGGTCTCTGCTGATGTTGTTGTTGACCGCACATGCATGCTCACAGTTACAGAAAACGGACTGGGCAAGAGGACAAAGGTGGAAGAATACCCTGTGCATAACCGTGGAGGCAAGGGAGTCATCTCGATTAAGGTTACTGAAAAAGGCGGTGCAGCAGTAGGCCTTCTGCAGGTGAGGGATGAAGACGAGATTGTTCTTATAACCAACAACGGCAAGCTGATAAGAACAGTAGCAGGCAGCATATCAGCTCTCGGCAGAAATACCCAGGGCGTAAAACTGATGGATCTGGATGGAGAGGACAAGATCGTGAGCATGGGCAAAGTAGCAGAGGACTGATGCAGCAAGATCTGCTGATTTTTATATCTATTGCCGGGCTTCTCTTTATGGGATGGCCCGGCATTGAAATTTTCAGGGGCTTTATGCCGCAGTATATATTTATTGTATGGGGTTTATTAATAGGTGCGGCAGCTTTTGTGTTAACACGCGGCACCGGCAAAAACGGGATGCGATGACAAGTGACTGTCTATCCAGCTCCCTTGACACTGCTCCTGAGGGTGAGGACAGATAGTGTTTACTCCGCACCATATACTGATTATACTTTTTGCTTATCTGATGCTTCTGTTTGGACTTGCATACTACGCAGAAAAAAGAGAAGACAGAAGCAAAAGCATTGTAAACAATCCTTATGTGTACTCACTCTCGCTTGCTGTATACTGCACATCATGGACATTTTATGGAAGTGTAGGATGGGCAGCCACCTCTGGAATTTCATTTCTCACAATTTATCTTGGACCATCTATAGCAGCAGTATTATGGACGCTGATTCTTCCAAAAATTATACGCATAGCTAAGGCAAACAGGATAACTACCATATCAGACTTTATCAGCGCCAGATACGGCAAGTCCATATTTCTCTCTGCGCTCGTTACCCTTATAGCTGTAGCCGGAATAGGACCTTATCTGGGGCTGCAGATTAAAGCGATTATAACAACATTCGGGATAATCACAGGCAATCCAAAAGAAGGTGTCGGAGCTGCCATGGTCATTACCATGATCCTCGGAGTTTTTGCGGTACTGTTTGGTGCAAGGAGAATCGACTCTTCAGAGAGACATGGCGGACTGGTTTTTGCGATAGCATTTGAGTCAATAGTCAAGCTGGCTGCATTTTTGACAGTTGGAATATTTGTTACATATTTTTTATTTAATGGTTTTGGCGACATAACTACACAAATAGAACAGGCAGGGAGATCTCTGCTCATTACAGCAAATGCACCATCATATTTTGAATGGACAGCGCTGCTTATCCTTTCGATGATGGCTGTAATGCTGCTGCCTAGGCAGTTCCAGATGTCTGTTGTAGAAAATTATAACGAAGATCACATACGCAAAGCGGCGCGGCTTTTCCCTCTGTATCTGCTACTGATAAATATTTTTGTTTTGCCTATCGCATTTGGCGGAGTACTAACAACAGGAAACAGTCAGGGGGCAGAATCATTTGTGCTTACCCTGCCACTTGTTAACAGCAGCAAGGCGGTAACGCTTTTTGTATTCATTGGCGGTTTTGCCGCTGCAACAGGAATGGTTATTGTAGAGTCTGTTGCACTCAGCACAATGGTGATGAACAGTCTGGTAATGCCCGTGCTCGTAAAATTCGGCAAGGCTCAGAGCATTCCATTGCTCGTTATAAACATCAAAAGGCTTGTTATCATGGGCATCGTATTTATCGGATATTTTTTCGCTATATCGATAGGCGGATTTTATAGTTTGGTTGACATGGGGCTTAAATCATTTGAAGCCGTGGCTCTTTTTGCACCTGCATTTTTCATAGGTCTTTTTTGGAAGCGCGCAAACAAAAAGGGAGCTGCTGCAGGCCTAGTTGCTGGATTTTCAATATGGCTTTATACGCTTATGATACCGGCTGCTGTAAAATCCGGACTCCTTGACGGCAGTGCCATTCAAAGTCTGGTAAGCGGCAGTTCCTTTTTAAATCCTGAAGCGCTCTTTGGAGTATCTGGATTAGGTAAATGGAGCCATACTCTTTTTTGGAGCATGCTGCTCAATTTATTTTTCTTTTTTGGAATATCCGTTATAACCAAGCGCACAAAGACAGAAGAACTGCAGTCTCTGATTTTTGTTGAGGGCTATAAGAGCAGCATAGGAAGAAAAGCCACACATAATCTTGACACAGCAGCCTTGCGCGATATTCTTGTTACATATTTGGGAAATGAAGAAGCAGAGGCTGTGCTTCGAAAATTCCTTCGCATAAAAAACAAGAATTCTGGTTCGCTTTCAGAAAGCGAAATCTCCGAACTGCACGAGACTGTAGAAAAAGAACTCTCAGGCGCATTCGGTCCGGGCATCTCTGCGATTATATTCAGGTCGAGGCAGATGCTCGGTGAAGATCAGGACATATCTGAATCTATACAGAGCATTACAGAGGCTCTTAGACTCTCGAAGAATGAACTTGCTGAGGCAAACAGACAACTGTCTTATCTAAAAGAGTTTAGTGAAAACATAATTGAGAGCGCTCCTGTAGGAATTATCATTGTGGATAATGAGCTAACAATCAAATACTGCAACAATGAAATGCAGCGCCTTGCTGCAATAGATAGTCTGACAGTTCTCTCAAAGAATATTGGCGAAGCCCTGCCGTGGTTTGATACAAAAGAACTCAGCAGCAGGAAAGATTTTGTTGTCAAAGGCCCAGCAGGCAGATCCCTCAACGTAAATGTTAGCCTGTTCAAAGATCCATCAGGCGGCTATGTAGTGGTATTTGAAGATATAACAGAAAAGCTTAAGATGGAGCAGCAGCTTAAGCAGGCCTCTAAGCTTGCCGGCATAGGCAAGCTTACAGCAGGACTTTCTCATGAGATAGGAAATCCTCTTGCTGCTATTTCGTCTCTTGTGCAGGAGCTGAGGGAGATCAAGGCCTGTTCTGATGAGAGTATGCAATTTACAAAAGAATCACTTAATGCTATAAATGCTCATATTCAGCGAATTGTAAAAATTGTGAGAAGCCTTGGTGATTTTGCTAGCGTCGCTCCGCCTGTCAAGACATATGCATCAATAGACGAAATCCTCCAGCAGACTCTCAATCTGGTGAAGTATGACAAGCGATTTGCTAATGTGGAACTCGCAGTTGATCTTGAGGATCTGCCTAAAGTGTTTGTAAATACAGACCAGATACAGCAGGTATTTATGAATCTCATTTTAAATTCGCTTGATGCGATGGAAGCTGGCGGCAGGCTCAGTATAACAGGCCTGCAGGACAATGGGTACGCAGCAATTACCTTTAGCGACACTGGCGAGGGAATAGCAGAAGATGACCTTGAAAAGATATTTGATCCGTTTTATACAACAAAGCCATACGGCAAAGGCACCGGACTTGGGCTTAGTATATGCTATGGTATAATCAGTGACCATGGGGGCGCTCTGATAGTAAGGAGCAAAAAGGGGGAAGGATCAGCCTTTATCGTGAGGCTGCCCGCAGACTCTATTGCAAGAGAGAATACTGATAATTGAGGATGAGGCTACACTTGCTTCATCTCTTAAAAGAGTTTTTCAGAAAGAAGGGTATGAGGTCACAACAGCAGCAAACGCTGAAGACGGACTTAGCCTTCTTGAAGAGGGATTCTACGACCTCGTTATAAGCGATATAGTGCTGCCAGGGATGTCAGGCATAGAATTCCTGAAGCGTCTGCATGAACGCCAGCCGGAAATAGCTGTAATCATCATAACCGCATATGGGTCCATGGAGACAGCAGTCGAGGCGCTTCGCGCTGGGGCATACGATTATGTTGTGAAGCCTGTATTGCATGAAGAGATCAAACAGATTATAAGAAATGCGCTTAAGCAAAATGCTCTCAAAACAGAAAATATACTTCTTAAAAAACAGATAGAAAAAGAGTATGATTTCAGCAACATAATCGGCTCAAGTCCTGCTATTCAGAAGATCATGAATGAGATCAAAAAGGTGGCGAACGCAAAAAACAATATGCTGCTTCTTGGCGAAACAGGCACAGGCAAAGAGCTGATAGCAAGGGCTATCCATTACAATAGCAACAGGGCTGCGCTGCCATTTATACCGATCAACTGCACAGCTATACCAGAGACGCTTATGGAGTCAGAGCTGTTTGGTCATGTTAAAGGTGCCTTTACAGGAGCGGTTACATCCAAGAAGGGATTGTTCGAAGAGGCTCACAGCGGCACAGTATTTCTTGATGAAATAGGAGACCTTAGTCTTACTCTCCAGGCAAAACTGCTGCGTGTGCTTGAAGATCAGGAGATAAGGCCAGTTGGAAGTACGCGGAGCATAAAGGTTGATCTGAGATTTGTTTGTGCAACAAACAGAAACCTACAGGAGTTTGTTCGCGAAGGGAAATTTAGAGAAGACCTTTTTTATAGAATCAATGCAATCACACTGAATATTCCCCCATTGCGTGATCGAATGGAGGATATCGATGAACTTGTGAGCTACTTTATCAGCAAGTATGCTGTTGACAGCGGAAAACAAGTTGCAGGGATTGATCAAAAGGCGCTCGAATATCTAAAGCTCTACAGCTGGCCAGGCAATATAAGAGAGCTGCAAAACATAATAGAAAGGGCAATACTCATAACAGAAAGCGATACAATAACCTCAGAGCATCTGCCGGAAAATATAATGCAGAAAAAAGAGCGTAACAGCTTTTTAATGGATACGCCAATGTCTATAGATGAGTACACACAGAGTTTTATACTTAAAAATCAAAGTTCTTATACAGAGCAAGAGTTAGCGCAGATGCTTGGTATCACACGCAAGGCTCTTTGGGAAAAGAGAAAGCGCTGGAATCTAAGCAGGAAATAGCTGCCATATATAATATCTCCAGATCAGGGTCACATTTTCGTTACCAATAGTAACACTCATTACAAAAAGTATCAAAAACAGTGTGAAATTATGCAATGCTGCTGCAGTCTGCATAAAATCCTTAGCAGGTTATAAAATCATTTTTAACAATAGGTTACGATTTTAATATTAGTTATATATATAGTAATAAATAAATGGTATCAGTTTTGCTATAAATAAAAAGTTAAAAGAGGTATATGAGATGATAATTGATGAAATATTAAGTTTTTTTCAGCAGACACCGCCTTTTCAGTTCCTGACAGAGCAGGAGCAGAAAAAGATTGCACAGAATCTATCTATGGAGTTTTATCCAAAAGAGACGGTTATACTACGCCAAGGCGGATCTTCGAGTGATTCTCTTCGCATCATCAAAAAGGGTGGAGTCAGGATTTCTATAGTTTCAGAGAGCGGTGAAGATGTTGCAATAGATTACAGGGGCGAGGGAGAGGCATTCGGCATGATCTCTCTTATGGGAGACAAGCAGAAGACGACTGTTACATCGGTTGAGGACACAATATGTTATCTGCTGGGCAAGCAGGAGTTTATGAAGCTTATGGACAGCTCTCCAGCGTTTATAGAGTATTTTCTTCAGTCTCACTTCTCAAAATATATTGATAAAACCTACACAGAGATGCGCAACAAGAGCCTTTTTTATGGGAGCAGCGACCATATACTATTTACAACACAGGTCGGAGAGATAGCTGAAAAAGAGGTTGTCACTATTGATGAGACCGCTACAATACAAGATGCAGCTCAAGTTATGTCAGACAGAAGAATAAGCTCTCTTGTTGTTGTGCAGGATGATGATGTGCCGGTAGGCATAGTCACAGACAGAGACCTAAGGGATAAGGTGGTATCAAGAGGCAGAAATATAAACGACCCTGTCAGAGATATAATGAGTCCGCCGTTAATAAGAGTTGATTCAAAAGACTACTGCTTTGAAGCTGTTCTTAAGATGCTCAAGCACAATATACACCATGTGCTTGTTATAAGAGACGGCAAACTAAGCGGCGTAATCACAAACCATGATCTTATGCTGCTGCAGGGTAAATCGCCGCTCTCATTTGCTAAAGATATCGAAAACCAGCATACGATCGAAGGCCTGGTGCCTGTATCAAAAAAGATAAATAACATTATCGGGTTTCTGCTGAAAGAAGGAGCAAAAGCGAGCAATATTACAAAAATAATTACAGAGCTTAATGACAGGCTTGTACGCAAGATAATAGAAATTGCGGAAAAACAGTTTGGCTCTGCTCCGCTGTCATACTGCTGGATAGCTTTTGGCAGCGAGGGCAGAAAAGAGCAGACATTCCGAACAGACCAGGACAATGCGATTATTTATGCTAATCCTGCATCAGATGAAGATCACAAGAGTGCAGCAGAGTATTTCGCCAGACTGGCTGAGTTTATGAAAGAGAGTTTGCTTAAGTGCGGATTTCCTCCATGCCCTGCCGGATATATGGCTAGCAATCCTCAATGGACACAGCCTATAAATGGATGGAAAAAGTATTTTTCTACATGGGTCTCTGCTCCTACATCTGAGGCTGTGCTCAAATCCCTGATATTTTTTGACTTCAGGCCGATTCATGGTGACTTTGCTCTGGCTGATGAACTGAAAGAGACTCTGAATATACAGCTCTCAAGGCAGAAGCTGCTTTTGGGGCATCTCGCAAACATGATAGTAAAAAATACATCGCCGGTAGGATTTTTAAAATCTTTTGTTGTAGAAAAGAGCGGAGAGCATAAAAACCAGCTGAATCTAAAAATAAAAGGCGTGACCCTGATCGTGGACATAGTAAGGCTATTTGCTCTTGAACGCGGCATAAAAGAGACATCAACTCTTGAAAGAATAGATGCATTGAGAAACAAGCATACAATTGTTAAAGAATATGCAGAGGAGCTTGAGCATGCATTTGAGTTCATAATGCTGCTGCGCATGCACAACCAGCTTGCTCAGCTCGAAAAGGGCGAAGAGATAAACAATTTTATTGATCCCGATACTCTTAGCAATCTCGAAAAGAAGACTATGAAGGACTCATTTCATCTAATATCCAAAATACAGGACATGATAATAGAAAGGTACAAGCCTTTCATCATATAGAGGTACGATGAATTTTTTTAAATTTAAAAGAAATAAATCTTATTGCGAGCCTGACAGCCGGCTGCTTACTGAGGCGGAATATACAGTAGTTGATACTGAATTGACAGGCCTCAACAGTAAAAAAGATTCGATAGTATCTATCGGATGCATCAGGATGAATGGCAGCAGGATACATATAAAAGAAGATTTTTACAGACTTGTAAAACCGCATACAGAGCTCAGCCGCGAGAGCATACTGGTGCATGGGATAACCCCATCAGAGGTAGAGAATGAGTCTGACACAAGGACTGTGCTTAAAGAGTTTTGCGACTACTGCGGGAGCAGAATTATAGTGGGGCATTTTATCTGCATCGATATTGAGTTTATTAACAAGGAGCTGAAGGCAGCTGGCATGCCGGAGCTTCAAAACAGGACAATAGATACATTTGCTGTTTATGAATGGATGCGCAAAAGGATAACAGGTCATGCCTGCTTTGAGATGATGCCTGGTAACAATGCTCTTTATGAGATCTCAAAGTGCTTCGGCATACCTATAACCGGTGCGCACAACTCTGAAATGGATGCTTTTATAACGGCGCAGCTCTTTCAGAGGTTCATATCTTATGCTTCTGAGCTCGGTGTAAAGACTGTGGAGGATCTGATCACTATAGGTGATTTATCAAATAAAGGGGGGAATAAATTCTGCAGGGCAGAGGAGAGCGCAAATTTCTAGCTGCACTATTTGACAGCAGTAGGGGGAAAGGTAACCAAAAAAGGAGGATATATGAAAGAACAAAAAACAGCACATGATATTCTGCAAGATCCGGACTTTAAAAAACTGTCGGGTCAGAAGGATTCTATATCCGTAATACTGACTATAATAGAGCTGCTGCTCTATTTTGGTTTTATAGCGCTGATAGCTTTCAACAAGCCTTTTCTTGCGCAGAAGCTTTCAGAGGGAGGAGCTACAACAATAGGCATCCCGATAGCTATAGGTACAATAATTCTTTCTTGGATACTGACAGGCATTTATGTCAGATGGGCAAACACCAAATACGATACCCTTGTAAAAAGGGTTAAAGACAAGATAGGAGGGTAATGTATGCACGAGACTACGATCGGACAGGCTAATGCCGTATCTATCATATTCTTTATGCTCTTTGTGCTGGGAACCCTTGGAATAACTTACTGGGCAGCCAAAAGAACCAGGACAACAAAAGAGTTTTACGCCGCAGGGCGAAGCATAACAGGCTTCCAGAATGGGCTAGCCCTTGCTGGAGACTATATGAGCGCAGCGTCATTTCTGGGCATAGCAGGTCTTGTATCAGTATCCGGATATGACGGTCTCATATACTCAGTCGGCTGGCTTGTCGGATGGCCAATTGTCACATTTCTAATTGCAGAGCCGCTCAGAAATCTTGGTAAATATACATTTGCTGATGTTGTAGCATTCAGGCTGAACCAGAGACCTGTAAGAGCTGCTGCTGCATCTGGATCGCTAATAACAGTTTTGTTTTATATGATAGCGCAGATGGTTGGTGCAGGAACGCTAATAAAACTTATGTTCGGCCTGCCATATGAGAGCGCTTTGATAACCGTAGGCATACTCATGATAGCGTATGTGCTTTTTGGCGGTATGCTTGCAACAACATGGGTTCAGATTATAAAGGCTGTTTTGTTGCTGGGCGGTGCAACAGTCCTTGTTATAATGACTCTCTATCAGTTCGGCTTCAGCTACGGAGAGCTGTTTAGTCAGGCTGTAAAAACCTACGGTGATAAATTCCTTGAGCCGGGCGGACTGGTAACAAGCCCTGTTGATGCTTTTTCTTTGGGACTGGCGCTTATGTTTGGTACTGCCGGACTTCCGCACATACTTATGAGGTTCTATACTGTGCCTGATGCAAAGGAAGCAAGAAAGTCTGTTTTCTACGCAACAGGATTTATAGGATATTTTTATATACTTACCGTTACAATCGGTTTTGGCGCAGCTATTCTGGTTGGACAGAAACTTATTAAAGCTATTGATGCTGGAGGAAATATGGCAGCGCCTCTGCTTGCAGAGGTGCTTGGAGGAAGCGTATTTCTCGGCTTCCTAGCGGCAGTCGCCTTTGCAACCATATTGGCTGTTGTTGCCGGACTTACACTTGCGGGTGCATCAGCGCTTTCTCATGATCTCTATGTAGGAGTTATAAGGCGTGGAGTATCAAACGAAAAGGAAGAGGTGAAGGTTGCAAAAACAGCTACAATAGCTCTTGGAATAGCTGCGATTATACTTGGTATTGTATTTAAGGGTCAAAATGTCGCATTTATGGTAGGACTTGCTTTTGCTGTAGCATGCAGCGCTAACTTTCCAGCGCTTGTTATGTCTATAATGTGGAGGAAGTTTACAACAGCCGGAGCGGTGGCGAGCATATACACCGGTCTTTCACTTGCTACAATACTGATACTGCTTAGCCCTACGGTATGGGTGGATATTATCCATAAAAATGAAAAAAGCGCAGTTATGGCAGAGGTTAAGCAGATAGAGGATAGAGCAAAGGAAAAGCTTGCTGAGCTGGAGGCATTCAAGGCTATGGATACAACAAGAGGTGTTTCCATAGATACAGAAATGCTGCTTACTAAAGAAAAAGCCGATGCTGAAGTAAAAGAGGCAAAATCAAAGATGCCTAAGGCAATATTCCCACTGAAAAATCCGGCAATCATATCTATGCTGGCAGCCTTTTTAGTTGGAATTATCTTCTCTCTACTGCGTCCTGAGAAGCGGGCTGAGCAGAAATTTGAGGAAGAAAAACTTAGATCATATGTTGGTATAGGAGCTGAATAGAAGAAACAGGGTCATGCGGGCAGCGCTTTTAGAACTTAAATGGTATACAAAAGCGCTGCCTGATTCTGATAAAATATCTGAAAAAAGTCAGGAGGAACGGGATGTCAAAAGAGAGCTTTGATGTTTTGATGGCTGAAAATAGAACTTTTCCGCCCGCACCCGAAGTGAGCAAGCATGCTCATATCAAAAGTATGGATGAGTACAAGCAGCTTTACAAAAGGTCGGTTGAAGACCCTGAAGGTTTCTGGGGAGAGATGGCTGAAAAGCAGCTCACCTGGTACAAGAAGTGGGACAAGGTGCTCGAGTATGATTTTGACAAGCCGTTCATAAAGTGGTTTCAGAACGGCAAGATTAATGTTTCATACAACTGCCTCGACAGGTATGTTAACACTCCGGTAAGGAATAAGGCAGCTATCATATGGGAAGCAGATGATGGCAGCTATAAGACCTATACTTACCAGCAGCTTTATATGGAAGTAAACAGATTCGCCAATGTGCTAAAAAAGCATGGAGTTAAAAAGGGCGACAGGGTAACTCTCTATCTTCCAATGATCCCGGAGCTTGCAATAGCGATGCTGGCCTGCACAAGGATTGGAGCAATACACAGCATAGTGTTCGGTGGATTCAGCTCTCAGGCTCTTATGGACAGGGTGCAGGATTGCAAAGCAAAAATGATAGTTACATCTGACAAAGGTGTAAGAGGCGGAAGGACAGTTCCTCTCAAAAGCAATGTTGATGCAGCGATACAGGAGTGTCCAACTATTGAAAAATGCATAGTGGTTAAACGCGCAGACGGCGTGGATATGGAGCCGGGCAGAGATCTCTGGTGGCATGAAGAAATGGCAGCAGCTGATATAACAAACTACTGCGAGCCCGAACAGATGGATGCAGAAGATCCTCTTTTTATACTTTATACATCAGGATCTACAGGAAAGCCAAAAGGCGTGCTGCACACAACAGGCGGATATCTCCTTTATTCTTCACTCACATTTAAATATGTATTTGACTACCATGACGAGGACATCCACTTCTGCACAGCAGATATTGGATGGGTAACAGGGCACAGCTATATTGTCTATGGACCGCTTAGCAATGGAGCAACAAGCCTAATGTTTGAGGGCGTACCCACATATCCTGATCCAGGAAGGTTCTGGGACATCTGCGAAAAGCACAAGGTCAACATATTCTATACAGCTCCGACAGCTATTAGAGCTCTTATGAGAGAAGGAGAACAGTGGGTAAACAAATACGATCTTTCTTCTCTCCGCATTCTCGCTTCTGTTGGAGAGCCGATAAACCCAGAGGCCTGGATGTGGTATCACATACATGTTGGTAAAGGCAAACTTCCTATAGCTGATACATGGTGGCAGACAGAGACTGGTGGGCATTTGATTACACCGCTGGTTGGGGCGATGACACTAAAGCCGGGATCGGCAAATCTGCCATTTTTCGGAGTTGAGCCTAAGGTGCTCAAAGAGGACGGATCTCCAGCAGGTGTTAATGAAGGCGGCTACCTTGTTATAGAAAAACCATGGCCGGGCATACTCAGAGGCACATATGGCGATCCTGAAAACAAGAGGATCAAAGAGGTCTACTTCTCCCGTTTCCCCGGCAAATACTTTACAGGCGACGGAGCAAGAGTGGATGAGAGCGGAGACTACTGGTTAATGGGACGAATTGATGATGTTATAAACATATCAGGCCACAGGCTAGGCACAGCAGAAGTTGAATCAGCTCTCGTAAGCCATGAGGCAGTTGCTGAGGCTGCTGTTGTCGGATTCCCGCACGATATAAAGGGCGAGGGTATCTATGTATATGTAACTCTCAAAGACGGCCAGGAGCCTACTGATGAGCTTAAGAAGATACTTGTAGGCCATGTACGATCTGTTATAGGACCGATAGCTACACCAGACAAGCTTCAGTTTGCACCCGGCCTGCCAAAGACCAGAAGCGGCAAGATCATGAGAAGGATCCTCAGAAAGATCGCTCATGGACAGGTTGATGAGCTTGGCGACACATCAACACTCGCAGATCCTGCGGTTGTTGACAACCTTGTAAAAGGCAGACTCTAAAAACTGCTGAAGAGATAAAAGCATCCAAAGAGGGAAGCGGGCGTAAGCCCGCTTCCCTCTTTATTTTGGGAGATCCCTCGCGCATCTTTGTATTGCGGTATATAACCTTTAACAGTCATAATGATACTGTTACATAAAAATACCTTGCTGCTGATAAAGGAGTCTGATAATGGATGTTTCCACTTTCTTTATCAAACTGCTGATACTGCTGGTAACTGCCAAAATATTTGCCGAGCTTTTCGCATATCTAAAGATGCCTTCGGTCATCGGCGAAGTCTGTGCAGGCATAATAATAGGGCCGAGTCTTCTTGGCATCGTGTCTCCTGACGCAACATTTCATCTTCTGGCTGAAATAGGAATTCTTCTTCTTCTCTTCGAAGTTGGACTTGATACTGATGTCGGACAGCTTATTAAGGTGGGAGTCAGATCTTCACTAGTTGCTGTTATCGGTATAGCAGCTCCTGCCCTGCTTGGGTTCTGGGCTGCGTACTATCTGCTTAATCTTTCTGCTCTGGTCTCGCTCTTCATAGGCGGCACACTTGTAGCAACCAGCATAGGCATAACAGTGCGCGTGCTTGTTGACCTTAAAAAGCACAGAACAAGAGTTGCAAAAGTCGTGCTCGGCGCTGCTGTTATTGACGATGTAGTTGGCGTGGTTATGTTGGCGCTGTTGTACGATTTTGCAGTGCGCGGCGAAGTCAGCATAATGAATGCAATAAAAATACTCGCATTTATTTCAGCTTTTCTGTTAATTGCCCCTGTGGTTGCAAAACTCTTTGTGCCATTTATAGCAAAAGCAGCTGCAAATGCAAAAACAAAGGGTATGATTCCAACAATAATCATTTCCCTTATATTGCTGCTGGCTGTTGTGTCGCATGCAGTCGGAGCGCCGGAGATACTTGGTTCATTTGCAGCAGGCATAGCGCTTGCTCGAAGATTTTTTCTTCCTTTGGGCGCAACAATCGACCACTACAGCAAGGCTCTTGCCGGCAAAATAGAGGAGAGCATGAAGCCGATCATAGAGCTTTTTGTGCCGATATTTTTTGTTATTGTCGGGGCTTCAATAAACCTGCGTGTCATAGATTTCAGTTCTCCCGCATTCTGGAGCATGACTGCCCTGCTGACAGCAGTTGCGGTTGTTTCAAAAATGTTTTCAGGCATAGCAGCAGGCAGTGGGAAAATGGCGATGCTCTCAACAGGCATAGCCATGGTACCTCGGGGAGAGGTGGGCCTTATATTTGCTGAACTTGGCAAAAAAGCGAATGTGTTTGATGACATGATATATGCGGTAATAGTTTTTGTTGTCGCTATTACCACTGTTTTTGCGCCTTTGATGCTCAAATATGTGATGAGGGATGAAAAGGATGAAATTGAACCCGATAGACAGGCAGTTTGATCGCTTTTTCTGGTAAAATTAACATTATAAATAAGACAATATGCAGGAGATATAATGCTTAGAATATTGAAAGATAAAAAAGAGACAGCAAAGTTTCTTCAGGTGCTGCGTAAAAGAGCAGCCGGCGCTGATGAAAAGATCGAATCAGCAGTAAAAAAGATAGTATCTGATGTCTCAAAAACAGGCGACAAGGCTCTTAAAAAATATACATCACAGTTTGACAGGCATAAGCTGCCTCTTAAAATATCTAAGTCGGAAATAGCTGCTTCAGCAAAGTATGCTGACAAAAATATAGTGGCAGCGCTCGAGATATCCGCATGCAGAGTCTGGGACTTCCACGCTAAGCAGAGAGAGAGTTCATGGTTATTCAAGAAAGATGGTGCAGCATTGGGTCAGTTGATAAGACCTGTTGAGCGGGCAGGAGTTTATGTGCCAGGAGGCAAGGCATCATATCCATCATCCGTACTTATGAATGTTATACCAGCACAGGTTGCGGGCGTAAAAGAGATATCAGTATGCGTTCCTACACCTGATGGAATAGTTAATCCTGTAGTGATGGCAGCGATAAAACTGCTCGGCATAACAGAAGTCTACAGAGTCGGAGGCGCGCAGGCAGTAGCGGCTCTCGCATATGGCACAGAGACGATAAAAAGAGTGGACAAGATAACAGGTCCAGGCAATATTTATGTTGCAACAGCAAAGAAGATGGTCTTTGGGCAGGTTGACATAGACATGATAGCAGGCCCTAGCGAGATACTGATCATAGCTGACAAAACAGCAGATCCATCATTTATAGCAGCGGATATGCTAAGCCAAGCAGAGCATGATGAGATGGCATCTAGCGTACTTGTCACAGATTCATCTGAGTTGATAAAGAGCGTGCAGAAAGAAGTTGATACACAGCTCTCAAAACTTGTTCGCAAAGATACAGCAAAAAAATCTCTAAAAAAATATGGCGCTGTTATAAAAACAAAAAGCATAAAAGAAGCAGTGGATTTGGCTAATGAGATAGCTCCGGAGCATCTGGAAGTTATGACAGAAGACCCTGAGCGGCTTGTAGACAGCATTAAAAATGCAGGAGCAATATTCTTGGGTAAATGGACGCCGGAGCCGCTTGGCGACTATTCAGCCGGATCTAACCATGTGCTGCCAACAGGCGGAACAGCGCGTTTTTCATCACCTCTTGGAGTGTATGACTTTGTAAAACGCACAAGTCTGCTAAACTTCACACAAAAAGCTTTCAACTCGATAGCTGATACAGTAGAGACACTCGCTGACAGCGAAGGGCTACAGGCTCACGCTGAAACTGTGAGGGTGAGAAAGAGAAGCAGGAGATAAGAATTTATCAGAAAGCTGTTTTGAAAGCTCATTTTATTAAATAGATTTTTATATCTTACAATTCTTATTTGTGATAAGTGTTTAGTTTTTTGAATAAAGTTTTCACACAATATCCAGTATAAGAGCCTGCAATACCAATAGGTATGAACAGCAGATATCCGATTGCCACCCTTGTGTCGGAAATAATCTTTAGGGCTGTTTTTATTTCTGCATAAGTAGCAGCTAAATAGGCAATTATTGATAACATAGCCATTATAAAAGCAATTATTACTCCTGTTCGCCATCCCTTTTTGCAATCTATAAAAGCAGCTGTAAGGGCGGCTATAAACACAGGCAGGAATTCAGAAACATAAAAAGGAACTTTATTGGTTAATAATATAGCTAGAGCAGCGCCTAAAAATACACCAATTATTAGTGATAAAATAGTTTTTCCACTTTCCGTCATATCAACCTAAGCTTTGTCGTTATCTTTGAGCTGTATGATTGACAGCATCTTTTCGTAGTTCTCATTATCCGCAAGCACGAGCAGTTTGTCGCCGGCCTTGAGCTCTGTGGCGCCTGCAGGCACAAAAAAATCTTCCTCTCTTTTGATCAGCGCTATCAACGCACCCTCTGGCAGTTTAAGTTCTAGAAGCCTTTTGCTGACAGCCGCAGCATTGTCCGGCACAGTCATCTCTTTTATATCGCACTTGAATGTGCCTGTAGAGTCGCACTCTAAGGGGTATACGGTCTTGCGCCGAAGCGGAGCATCCACACCGAGCAGTTTCGCTACAGCTGTTATGGTTGTACCCTGCAGCAGGGCTGAGGTGAGGACTATAAAAAATACGATGTTGAAAATCATCTCAGCATTGGGTATTTTTGCGAGCAGGGGAAATGTTGCCAGCACTATCGGCACAGCTCCGCGCAGGCCTACCCAAGATATCATCGCCTTTTCTCTTACAGGCATTTTAGTCGCTATTGTTGATACAAACACTCCTGCAGGTCTTGCTGCGAACATGAGGAATAGAGAAATGAGCAGTCCGCTCACAATTACTGGCGGCAGATTTTTCGGGAAGACGAGCAGCCCGAGTGTGAGGAACATGGCTATCTGCATAAGCCATGCGAGGCCGTCATGAAACCGAGTGAGGCTTTTTTTATGAATGAATTTTGATTTGCCCATTATGAGCGCTGCAATATAAACAGCAAGGAATCCGTTTCCATTAAGCGCTGCTGTGGCTCCGTAAGTGAGTATGACAAGAGCTATGCTCAGCACAGGATAGAGTCCTTCGTATTCGAGCTTTAGCGTGTTAACAATCCTCACCATGCCGTATCCCATCAGCAGACCCATAATCGCGCCGAAGATCATCTGGTAGATGAACTGAGGAATGATATTTACAAGGGATAACCCCGGAGTAATAAGCAAACTCACAAACCCGGTTGTCAAAAGCACAGCCATCGGATCATTGCTGCCTGATTCGAGTTCGAGCAGAGGTTTCAGGTTTCCTTTAAGGCTCACATTTCTGGATCTCAATACAGAAAACACAGCAGCAGCGTCTGTTGATGATATGATCGAGCCGAGCAGCAGACCTTCGAGCAGAGAGAAGTCGAGCACCAGGATAGCAAAGACTCCGACAAGGAGAGCGGTTATAAGAACGCCGAGTGTAGAAAGTACCACTCCGGGCCATATTACAGGCCGCACACTCTCCCAGTTTGTGCTGAGTCCGCCTGCAAAGAGTATAAACGCGAGCGCAACAACACCCATGAACTGCGCAGCATACGGATCATCAAAATGTATTCCGCCCGGCCCGTCAGAACCGGCAAGCATTCCCACAAGCAGGAATATAAGCAGAGCAGGAACGCCGAGCCTGTCGGAGGCCTTGCTCGCTACTATGCTCAGAAGCAGAAGCACAGCAACACCTGTCAATATGTATTCAATAGATGGAATTGATCCTCCTGATTAAATTCAGCAGTTGAATATAGCTATTGCTCTCAGCAGCTGATGAATAATTACATCAATAGTGTTGTCTAATCCACTCAAATTAGTTATGTTGCAGTGCAGAGCAGCCTGTTTTTGCAGGCTGCTCTTGAACAGAAGAGTTTTATTTTCCGAACAATCCTTTTAGCGGATTTGTTGATTTGGTCTCTCCTGACTGCTGCGTCTGGCCTGAGTCGCTGCCAAATAGTTTTTGCTTTAGCCCCTTGAGCGCGCCTTTGCCGAGGGCTGCTGTGTCAGGCTTTACATCAGGCTTGTCAGTTGTTCCCTTGATCGTAATAGGCACAGATGTCCAGCCTTCTGCATCTTTGAGAAAGCCGAGGCTTCCGCCGCCTATTCTCATTTTTGATGCAAGTTCAGGCGCGAGTTTCAGGTCTGTTTTCATGTCGAGAGCTTTATCGAATGTGACTGTGCCGGTTGGAGATGCCTTCATCAGAGGCCCGCGGATTAATCCATCAATAGCTGTCTTTTCATCCTTGATGACAGCGTTTATCTTTGTCTCGTCAAAGTTCGGGTTGCGCAGTTCCTGGAGTCCTGTTACAGTCGCTATGGTCTCTGCTATTGAGGATTTTTTTATCTGGCCTTTTGTCAGGTTTATATTTGTTTTGCCTGTAAGAGTTTTCTTGATCAAACCCGCCATATCTTTGCTGTCAGGATCAAGCATGAATTTAAAGTCTCCATTTATGTCGCCTGCTGCTTGTACAGCATCACCGCCTGCAAACTTCATCTTAACAGGCTCGATAACAAATGACTTGTTAGCGTATTTATACTTGAGGTAGAAATCTTTGAAGTTGTAAGCCTGGTATTTTGCTGAATCAACCTTCAGCTCTCCGTTTGCTGTAATCTTCATTGGTTTTGCATCGGGCTTCTTTCCATCAGCAGGAGCGCCTTTTTTTGTTTCTGCCTTCTTTGGAGCAGCAGCGGTTTTCTCAGATTTTGCCGGAGTGAGAGCCATCAGCTTTTCGAGATCAAGTTCTTTTGAGTAGAGGTTGAGAATAACATTAGGCGCGGTCTGGAAGTTCGAAACAGAGCCTGATGCATTGACCTTCTGGTTGTCAACAGAGGTGTTGAGATTGAATGAGATATCTGTTTTTTTGATCTCTATTTTGCCAGATGTCTGGGTTTTTATGCCTTTGTTATCTAGATGAAGACTCTTAATATCAACCAGACCTTTTGCGAGTTCGGGTTTGCCGCCGACTCCTGGGGCGAGGCTTGCGGTTATATCTGCGTTGGCTTTTATGTCAGGAAGTGATTTTGTCTTGTCCACAAATTCTGCTAAGGCGTTTTTTATAGAAACTGTATCAGCGATAATCGATAGCGGCATACCCTCAGATTTTTTCTCTTCCTTTTTTTCTTTGGCAGGCTTCTCTTCTTTTTTTGCTGCTTTTGTTTTGTCGACTATGTCGCTGAAGTTGTATGAGCCGTCGATATTTTTAACAACTTTTATGCTCGGAGAATCGAGCTCGATCTTGGTTATCATTATCTGCTTCTTCAGCAGGGCAGCGAGGCTGTAGTCAAGAACAAATGCCTTTGCAGCGACAAAGTCTGTCTTGCCGTCCTGCTCCTTGAGGTTCATATCCTTTATTACAATGCCTTTGAACAGAGAGACATTAATTTCGCCAATATTCACCTTTCTGCCTGTTGTTTCTTCAATTTTCGGAATGATGAGAGCCTTGAGCTTGTCGCTCTTTAAATAGGATTTAACAGCAACAGAGAGTCCGGAGAGGATTAGTACAATTACAGCAGCGATTATGCCGAGCAGCTTGAGTTTTTTCATAACAAACCTCCAGTAAGCTTAGTTGGTTACTTGCCTGAATCTTTTGCTATGCTGTCGAGTAGACCGTTTATGAATGAAGCTGATTCTGAAGTCGAGAATTTTTTTGCTATTTCCAGCGCTTCGTTTATACTTACTGCCGCAGGTATGTCGTTTCTGTATAAAAGCTCGTATGATGCAATCCTGAGAATATTTCTATCAATGCTCGCCATACGCGATAGCTTCCATTTCTGAGTGCGTTTCTGCAGTTCAGCATCAATCTCTTTGATATTTGCCATTGTGCCTATAATTATTGCTTCGGCAAATTCAGCAGCCCCTCTGTCTTTAACACCAGATTCGGTCATAAAGACCCTGAATTCTGCTTTAAGGGAATCTTCTTTTGGCCTCGTTCTTTTAGAGCCTACAAAATCAAATCTGTATAGGAACTGAAGCGCGTATTCACGAGCTTTTCGTCTGTTCATGAAATTAAATCTTTTTAAGTACTTTTGCCATTTCTATCGCTGTTACAGCAGCATCCCAGCCCTTGTTTCCGGACTTTGTTCCTGCACGTTCTACAGCCTGCTCTATAGTGTCAGATGTGATAACGCCGAATGCTATCGGCACTCCTGTATCAAGAGACGCTGATGCTATGCCTTTTGAAACTTCTGATGCCACATACTCAAAATGCGGAGTCGCTCCGCGTATAACAGTGCCGAGACAGATAACAGCGTCATATCCGCCTTTTGCTGCCATCTTTTTGGCTATCAGCGGTATCTCAAATGCGCCCGGCACCTTTACAACCTCTATGTCATCATCTTTTACGCCATGCCTTATGAGCGCATCCTTAGCACCTTCAAGAAGCTTTGTTGTTATAAAGTCGTTGAATCTGCTTACCACAACAGCAAATTTGAGGTCTTTTGCCTGCAGATCGCCTTCTATTATTTTCATTTTTTGCCTCCTATAATGCTGTATATATTGGTCATTATATACATGATATATGCCTAAACGCAATAAAAGCCTAATAAAACAGTTCAAATCTGCGTGTGCGGATGTTTATGAGCACGCCTGCAGCCACAAAATTGCTCAAGAGCGCTGTGCCGCCATAACTCATAAATGGCAGAGGCACGCCTACAACAGGCATTATGCCTAGCGTCATTCCTGTATTAACAAGAAAATAGATAAAGAACATGCTCACAATGCCGGTTGCCACTAGCTTGCCGAATTCATCTTTTGCTTTTTTAGCTGTGTCCAACCCTCGTAAAAATAGCACAATATAGAGTGAAAATAGCGCCATGCTTCCTAAGAAGCCCCATTCTTCTGAAAAGACAGAGAAGATAAAGTCTGTGTGTTTTTCAGGCAGAAAACGCAGCGGCCCCTGTGTGCCTTTTAGATACCCTTTGCCTATGAAGCTGCCTGATCCTATCGCGACCTTTGACTGGTTTATATGATAGCCTATGCCAGAAGGATCTACTTCAGGGTCAGCAAAAGCTATGAGCCTGTTCTTTTGGTAGTCCTTCATGTTCTCCCAGAATATATGTCCAAGAAATGGTATGGATATTAGGCTGACTATGACAGCAAGTGTTATGATTTTTCTGCTCAGGCCGCGCATTACTGAAAGTATTACAAACAGAGATATAAGAAGTATGCCGGTGCCCAGATCAGGCTGAAGTATTATTAGAAATAGAGGAATTATGCCGAATACAAATACACAGCTCAGCGGTATGCGCTCATAAAGATTTTTATTAACGAGATAGGATGAAAAGGCCATTATAAATGCTAGCCTGAAAAATTCAGAAGGCTGAAAAGCAATAAATCCGAGATTGAGCCAGCGCTGCGCGCCGAGACTCGACTTGCCTGCTATCAGAACTGCAATAAGCAGTATTAACCCTATCGCGTAAAAAATGTAGGCAAGTCTGTAGAACCATACATAATCGATCATCACAACAGCAAAAAGCGCTATTATGCTGATGCATAGCCATAGCATTTGCTTAAGATAAAAGTCTGGCTGACTGCCGTCCATTCCCTCAACAGGCAGTCTCGTGGCGCTGTATATTGTTGCTATGCCGATTAGTGTAATAGCAAGTATAAGACCAAATGTGACCCAATCAAAATTCTTTATCAGTCGTCTGTCAATTTTTAGCATTCTGTTTTTGTTGTTCAGTCTTTGGTTTTTTGAAATATGCTTCAATAGCCTTTTTTGCTATAGGCGCTGCAGTAGCTCCGCCGTGGCCACCATGTTCAACGAAAACAGTCATAGCTATTTCCGGATTTTCAACAGGAGCAAATGCAACAAACCATGCATGATCATTAAACCTGCCTCCAGCTTCTTTGCCCTTGCTCACAACCTGTGCTGTGCCTGTTTTCCCTCCAATTATTGTTATGGATGAATGAGCAGATCTAGCTGTGCCGCCAGCTTCATTTACTACTCCCGAGAGGGCTTCCTTCACAAGTCTGCTTGTTGCATCTGATATTTTAAATGATCTTACAAGATTTGGAGTTGCATCTTTAATAAAGGTTGGAGTATAAACATTACCGCCGTTAAGTACAGAAGCGAGCATTACTGCCATCTGTACAGGAGTTGTTGTTACATACCCCTGGCCTATTGAAGCATTGTATGTCTCGCCAAGATACCATTGCTGCTTTCTCTTTTCTTTTTTCCATATTGTGCTGGGAATAAGACCGGAGCGTTCTTTTATAGGATATAACGATACGCCGGTAGGCTGGCCTAATCCGAGAGATGTGGCATATTTATGTATTCTGTCTATCCCGAGTCTTTTGCCTACTTCATAAAAATATACATCGCAAGATTCTACAAGGGCTTTGTGAAGATTTACTGAGCCGTGGCCTCCCTTTTTCCAGCAGCCGAATGTCCATTTGCCAAAAGATATGCCTCCTGAACAGTAGACCTTTGCTTCAGGAGTTATCACCTTTTCTTCAAGTGCAGCTATAGCGGTTATTATCTTAAAAGTTGATCCCGGGGGATATTGGCTCTGAAGCGCTCTGTTGAGCATCGGCTTTTTTTTATCTTCGATAAGCGCTCTCCAGTCCGCAGACATAACGCCTGATGCAAAGAGATTTGGATCGAATGACGGAAGACTCTCTAGAGCAAGAATCTCTCCGGTAGAGGGCTTTACAGCTACTAGAGACCCTGCTTTTTCACCGAAAGATTCCTCAACCGCATGCTGAATATTAATATCAATACTAAGGATGATGTCATTGCCCTTTACAGCCTGTCTATGCTGTACAAGCCTAAGCTCTCTGCCAATAGCATCCACCTCTATTATTCTCTCGCCGGGTGTTCCTCGAAGGCTGCTGTCATAAAGAGCTTCAATTCCCCACTGGCCGATCAAGGCATCTGGAGGAAAGTTTTTCAGCTCAGGATTTTTTATCTGATCAGGCGTTATCTTTCCGAGATATCCGATAACATGCCCTCCTGTTTTTCCGTAAATGTATTCACGTCCAATTTCTGTTTCTACAAACAGACCCGGAAAGTCAGACTTTCTTGCCTCAATTTTTGAAACCTCAACAAAACCGAGACCCTGTTTCAGCTTAATCGGAACAAAAGAGCTGTTGTCTTTTTTATCAAACTTGTCATTTATCTCGTCAACAGATATTGCAAGAATTTCAGCTAGCGCTCCTCTGTCTATTAGGGATATGTTTTCAGGGTTTATTGATACGCTGAATACAGGGATATTTTTTACAAGCGGTATGTTGTTTCTGTCAAAAATTATGCCGCGCGGAGCAGGAGTTTTTATAATTCTCAGCCGGTTGTTCTCTGACATCAACCTGTATTTATCGCCGTTGATTATCTGAAGGTGCCATATCCTGACTCCAAGCAGCACAAAAATCGCTATAACAACCCAGGTGGCTATTTTTATTCTCTTTTCGAACATAGCTTATCTCGCTGACCTCGCTCTCACAAGTATTCCTAGAGGCACATTAAGCAATGCTTGATAAAATACAGATGCAAAGCTTCCGGGCCCGGAAAGATACATGTCGCTGAATGTGTTTCTAAGAGTGACAATTATAAAGCCGTCAAGCAGAGTGAGCAGTCCTATGGCAAGAGATCCCCATAGAGGGGTCCATATAAATATCAGATCAGAAAATAGGTAGCAGGACAAATAACCTGCCATTCCTTTGCTCAGCATAGAAGGCCCTATAATTGATCCTGCAAGAATATCTTCGAGCAGTCCTGCTGATGCTCCAAAAAGAGTGGCTTTTGCCTCAGGTCTTGCAGAGGCAAACCCGGTTCTTTCAGATATTGTGAGGATGCTAAAAATATAGACTAGTGCGAGTACAATGTTAACTTGCACAAGATAGTTGTTTATTATAAACTGCAGGCCGAATACAAGAGGCAATATGGCGATCCATCTGTAGATATTCAACTTATTGCTTCCTTGCTGGTATGTTTACACCCGGAGCCTCTGCAGCAGGCTGCTGTTTTAGGCTGGCCGGAGCTGCTTTTACAACTACAACCTCATCAGTTTTGTAAGGCGAGCCGAATGGAGCCACCCGTATATCAAGAAAAAAATCTATACCTTCTTTGTTAATCTTTTTAACTATTCCGACAGGAAGACCTTCAGGAAATACGCCGTCAAGACCCGAGGTGACAACAATATCGCCCTGCTGCACAGACTCCTCTGGGGGAATATACTTAAGTTCGCAAAAACCTCTGCCTGTTCCTGACAGCACACCCTCATGCCTGGTCTGCTGAAGCCGGACTGCGACAGAAAAGTTAGGATCATTTATCATTAAAACTTCAGCAAAATTTTTACTGACATTCTGGATTTTGCCAACCAGGCCATGCTCTGTAATAACAGCCATGTTTTTCTGCATTCCGCTGTCTATTCCTTTGTCAATTATCAATGTGCTCAAAAAGCGATCTCGCCCTCTGCCTATGACAGAAGCTGCTGCAACAAAACCTGGCTGACCATTTTTGAGTTCAAGCAGTTTCTTCATTCTGTTATTTTCGAGGATAATTTCTGTGAAGCGCTGGCGTTCAAGCATAAGTTCACTATTCTGTTTTCTCAAAGCTTTATTTTCAGAATATGTGCTCCAGAAGTCAGAGATAGAGCCTGTTATGCCGGAGCTTAATCTGCTGAGCAGATTATAAGGATAAGAGAGAAAGGACAACTGCCTGATGCTGCCGTGTCTCTGCTGATATAACATCAGAGACAAAGAAACTGCAGCAAGCAGGCAGATTATCAAAATTCTTTTTTTTGCCTTTGACATTAAATGTTGTTAATCGCGACTCTTTGGAGCAGATCAAGCTTATCGAGCATCTTGCCGCAGCCCCTTACAACAGCTGTTAGAGGATCTTCAGGCACTATTACAGGCACTCCCGTGTGCTCGCGTATAAGTATGTCCAGGCCTCTTAAAAGTGCACCACCGCCTGCAAGCACTATCCCATTGTCAACAATATCAGCAGCTAGTTCCGGAGGAGTATTTTCGAGTGTAACTTTTATTGTATCGAGTATTATGCTGATGCTTTCCTGAAGTGCCTCGCGCACCTCAGCTTCTGTAACGCTTATTGCTTTTGGTATGCCGGAGATCAGGTCGCGGCCCTTTATTTCCATAGGCTCTGTTGTGTTTGTAGGATATGCTGATCCGAGCTCTATTTTTATATGCTCAGCAGTACGCTCACCTATCATCAGGTTGTATTTCCTCTTCATATAGGCGATTATTGCATCATCCATTTTGTCTCCGCCTATCCTTACAGCCTTGCTGTACACAATGCCGTCAAGAGAGATAATCGCAACATCGGAGGTGCCGCCTCCTATGTCAACGATCATATTGCCAGATGGTTCCCCAACAGGCAGACCAACTCCGATTGCCGCTGCCATCGGCTCTTCGATTAGGTAGACTTCTCTTGCTCCGGAAGCATGAGCAGCATCCTTTACCGCTCTCTGTTCAACCTGTGTTATGCCCGATGGCACGCCTATGATTATTCTTGGAGATACAAAGCTCTTTCTGTTGTGCGCTTTGGTGATGAAGTATTTAAGCATCTCTTCTGTTGCGTCAAAGTCAGCAATAACTCCATCTTTCATAGGTCTGATAGCATGTATGTTTGAAGGGGTCTTGCCGAGCATCTCTTTGGCTTCCATGCCGACTGCAACAGGCTTTCTGTTGTCTCTTCTGATAACTACGACAGAAGGTTCATCACATATGATCCCCCTGTTTTTTACATATACCAGCGTGTTTGCTGTGCCGAGATCGATCGCAAGATCATTTGAGAACATTCCAAGAACTTTTTGAAGATACACTTAAACCTCCAGCTTTATTAAAACATCAGGCCATTAGGCCTCTATTACTTTAGTACCAGCTATCTCGTCGCCGATACGCCTGCCTTCCTTGTTGCCAATTATTAGCAGCAGTTCAACAGCAGCTATAATGCCTATAAATATAAACCCGATAAGCGGAATTATGTACAGCAGCACAGCGGCAAAAAATGGGATATTCCGCAGGACAGACTGCTTAAAGCTACAGTCAGAGTTATCAGCCAAAGATACAACGCGCAGTCTGATGATCTTTTTGCCAATGCTGCTTCCTGAAAACAGACCGTCGCTGATCAGTATATAAACAAGTCCGGCATAATACCCGACTTGCGGGATCAGCTTTACAGCCGCGGCGATAATCAGGATATCTATAACCTTTGCAATACACCGTAGCAGTATGCTCGCTTTGCCCCTGTCGTAAGACATCTGAAATACTATCAAATGGGCTGATTATTTTGCAAGGAAATTCAGTATACTTTGTATTGAAAGTATGTATTAACATGATTAGGGATAATGTTTGAAAAACATGATTCATAAAATCAATTTATGCTATACTTTTGATTACTGAAGTATATCTTATATCTAACCATATTTATATTAGCCCAAGGGGGGGTTATATGCAGATAGGTGCGAAGGGAAGCGTTACTGTACTGCTGGTTCTGTTTTTTGCAATTTTCTTAATTCCGCAGATCTCTTTTTCAGCGGAGATAACGATTAAGCCTGGAAAGTTTGATCACTTCATTGTCGAAATGCCTGACAATATGATTGCCGGCAAAGAAGCAGAGATCAGGCTAAGGGCTGTAGACTCGTTCAATAACCTGATAACAAATTTCGGAGACAAAGTCAGAGAGTTCCAGGTGCAGGTTTCAGGAGCAGCCACAGCATCTCCAGCAGCATTTAAATCCAGCTCTTTTGCATCAGGCGTGCTTGCGTTCAAGATCCTTGATAAAACAGCTGAAAGCGTAACAATCACCATACGCGAGTCCAGCAACCCGCTTCCTGTGATCACAAAAGAGATTAATGTCTCCCCTGACAAGCTCCATTCCCTTCATATAAAAGCCCCCAGAACAGTAGCAGCAGGAGAGGTGTTTGACCTAAGAATTATAGGCAAAGACCAATACGGGAATATTGTTGAGGAGACTGTTGCAGGCAAAAATCTGAATTTTATATTCAAGGGAGAAGCAGAACCCAGAATAGAGATGGCATCTATGCCTGATCTTGCCGGCGGCATAGCGGATGTTAAGCTCATATCAGAGAAAGCAGGCAGTGTTGTTATTGAGGTTAAGGATCTTATATCAGGCAGTTCAGGACAGAGTGAGCGCATAGCGGTCTTTAGCGGGCAGGTCTCTTCATTCAAAGTCTTTGCTCCCAAGGAGGTTATTTCAGGAGAGACTTTTGAGGTGCTTGTTGTTGCACTGGATAGGTTTTCAAATGTAGTTGCCAGCTATTCATCAACAGGCAGCGGAGTGAAAATAACAACTACCGGCAAACTTAATCCATTCCCTTCATCCATTCCTGCATATGAATTCACAAATGGGCAGGCAAAAATAGATCTGAGGTATGATGCTGCAGAAGAGATCGCTTTTGTAATAACTGAAAACAGCAAAAAGATAACATCTACATCTGAAAAGATAAATGTAATTTCTCCAATACCATCAAGATATGAAGTGATCACCCCTGACACAGCTGTTGCAGGGCAAAAGTTTAAAATAAAAATAATTGCATATAATCAGCTTGGGCACATAATTAAGAATTACAATCTGGTTGGACCAGATGTTGATCTTGTTGCAACGGGTACAGGAGCTGTAACTCCCAGTAGGATTCCGGCATCAGAATTTACAAACGGCACAGCTGTTGTTGAGGTAAATTATACAAGGTCAGAGTCATTTACAATACTTGCATCACCGGCAAAGTATGAAAAAACTGTAGCCGCTCCTGTAAAAAAGAAACAGACGGCAGTAAAGCAGCAGCCAGCGGATACGAAATCAAAGCAGACAAAAAAGGCTGTAAAATCTGCTGAAGAAAAAAAGAGTTTGCCTGCAAAGAAAGACAGTGTTAAAGCAAAGCAGGCGCCTTTTGAGATAACAAGCGTATCTGTAGTTGAGCCGAAAACCAAATCAAATATTTCTGTGAATATATCCAACATGAGTAAAGCAATAAAGTATACAGTTAGCACAAAATCGTTAGGTAGCAAAAAATGGATATTTCTCAAAATCAAGAATTCTGTCAACAAGGCAGGCGAGTCTGTAAAATTTGATTCAGCATATGTTGGTGAGGTTGTAATTAGTGAAGACAGCAAGGATAAAAATGCTGTATTGGTCAAGATAGAGCTTCTGAAGCCTTCAGCATTTAAGGTAATCAGGGAGCAGGGCGCACTTACAGTCAGCCTGAAGCGGTAATAATACAAATATAGTATTCTTTAGCTGCATTTTTTCCCATAAATCTGTTTTGAAGCGGAGAAATAATAAAACGTATGGGTTTTTTTGAGAAGCTTAAGGCAGGTCTTTCCAAGACCAGAAACAGCATAGTCCAAAGAATAGATGATGTACTGATCAACCGCAAAATCGACGCATCCGCACTTGACGACATAGAGGAGATACTTATCACCTCTGACATAGGCGCGGAGGCCTCTGCAGAGATAATAAGCATACTTCGTGCAGGCGTAAGAAGCGGAGAAGTCAAGGGCACGGAAGAAGTAAAGGCTTACATCCAGCATAAGCTCTCAGAGATCCTCGGCAGTCAGTCTGCTATTGACACAACAAAACAAAAGCCGTTTGTCGTACTCGTTGTCGGAGTCAACGGCGTAGGCAAGACAACCACAATAGGAAAGCTGGCATCACGCTACACCTCTGAAGGCAAGACCGTCATACTTGCTGCTGGAGATACATTCAGGGCAGCAGCAATCGAGCAGATAGAGCTCTGGGCAGGCCGCTCAGGATGCCAGATAATAAAGCACCAGTCAGGATCAGATCCTGCTGCCGTAGCCTTTGATGCTGTTGATGCTGCAAAGGCAAGGGGCGCAGACATTGTCATAATCGATACTGCCGGCAGACTGCATACAAAAGGTCATCTTATGGAAGAGCTTAAGAAGATAGACAGGGTAATAAAAAAGTCTATCCCATCAGCTCCACACCAGACTCTGCTTGTGCTGGATGCAACTACTGGTCAAAACGCGCTAAGGCAGGCTGAGCTTTTTAATGAGATAGTCAAGCTTGACGGCATTGCGCTTACAAAACTTGATGGCACAGCAAAGGGCGGCATAGTGGTAGCCATTAAAAAAGAGCTTGGCATACCTGTAAAGCTTATAGGCATTGGCGAAGGTATAGATGACCTTAAAGATTTTGTTCCTGAAGATTTTGTAAAAGCCCTTTTTGAGTAGCTTGCACCTCTGCTGTTTTAATGTTACAGATGGTTAATTTCGTCCTGCTCCTCTTTTTCGCAGAGTTTCTTTTTTAAATAGTCAGCCGCCATTTCTTTGCCGCCCAGACCAAAAGCAATAGCAAGGGCAAGTATTATTCCTCCAAATACAATTGCGAAGGCTACTATTATTGTGCTGCTGCCTATGCCGAGCTGCTCTAGAGCCATTGTAGCTGCGAGCAGCACAACAGCAGTTTTCACAATTTTTGCTATCAGCTCGGATACTCTAATGCCGGCATTTACTGAGGCTATAAGAATTGCTCTGCCGAGAAAATTGCTCAGAATATATCCAAAAAATATTATAAGCAGGGCTACGAAAATGTTGGGCAGGTAGAGAAACAGTTTTTCAAGCAGCCTTTCTACAGCAGGCATATCGAGCGCGCGTAGAGATATGACAGAGAATGTGAAGATGACGATAGAGCTTATGAGTATTGAGAGTATGCCGGACAAGCTCTCTTTTACCCCGCCCCTGTGAAGTATATTATTAAGCCCGATGCGTTCAGAAAAGTTGTCTATCTGCAGACTGCCGAATATTTTTACTGATATGAGTTTCAGTATCCAAGCTAAGAAAAGTCCGATTAAAAGAAGCATCACAGCAGCAAGGAAATTCGGAAGAAAAAGCAGGATCTTCTCATAAAACATCTCGAGAGGCTGTATCAATATCTGTTCAAACTTATTCATTAGCTCCTCCTTTGTTCTCTTTCCAGCTGTTTATAAAATCACCCTTTAATATTTCAAATAACATGCAGAGATTCTCGATGTCCTTTTCTACATCAGAAGCACTCTTGTCATAATTTCTGATGATGAATGATGCAGTTCTGCCGATATACAGAGGCGTAAGAGACTTAAGAAGATGCTCGTTGTTCAGCACCTTCTTTTGTGATGCCAAGGCGAAGCTGTAGATTATTTCTACCCAGATCTCTTCCTCAATATTAAAAGTGTCTGTATGTTCAACAACCCTTTTTTGCAAATAGTCAACAGTCTTTTGTTGAAGCACAAGGCTCCATAAATCTTTAAGTTCATTAACGCCGAGCCTGAATCTGTCTAGCATTCGTTCGATGTTTACATTTACAGGTTCCAGCCCGACATCAAACTGGAAGCCGAATGTCTCAGCAGCAGAAGATCCCGATGTTTTCATCCATACATCATCATATGTCTTCATCAAATCAAAGGTTGCGCTCACCACCTGATAGAGCATTGCGCTCAGATCTGCGCCCGGATCCTTAGGGTCATGTATCTTAGCTCCGAGAAAGGACTGACATACCCTGAACTGATTGGCTACAGCAGTAGTCGTCATCCAGATATCGACGCCGAATCTTGCTACATCGGTGTCCCAGACATCTTTTGAGAGGTAGAATTTAGCCAGCTCTCCTGAGAAGCCAAAATCTCCTCCAATCGGCTGACGAATACGTTTGCCATATAGTGCTCTGGTGAGCGGATATACAATACTGTTGGTGATGGTTCCATCAAATTTATGTCTGTGATAAAGTGGTGCTACATAGTCGCTTCTATCCTCAATCACAGGCTTTATGAGCAGCTCTATCCATTCAGGTGTGATGCTGCGAAGATCAGAGTCTACAACTGCGCAGGCGCGCGCACCGACAGATGATGCAATTTCAAAGATTGTTCTGAATGCGCTGCCTTTGCCTGGCAACCCATGGTAAGGAGTTGTAATTCTGTACATTGATGGAGTTCTATGGTGCAGCAGTATAGATTCAAAACTGTCAAGAGCAGCATTCTGTACGACATCCATTGTGCCGTCGTTTGAGCCGCCGTCAGAATTGACCAGAAGGCATTTTTTGTAGGGGAAATATTTTGCGAAGCCTGCCTGGACAGCTCGTACGACATGCGCGATTGTTTTGGCATTGTTATAGCTGGGAATGCCTACAACAATATCTGCAGTTTCTATTTCGTCAAGCTTTCTGCGGATCTCAGGTCTGAGCGTGATCTCATTCACTCTGCAGGCCTCCTTATGACAAAGGGTTTATTTTTATAACTATCCTTTATCCTTAAGCATGTGTATTGTTCTCTGCGGGAATGGGATTTCTATTCCCTCTTCGTTGAATCTTTTAAATATACGTTTCCTTATTTCGTGTTGTGCTGGATACTGGTCTGTAAACTCCTGTACCTGGCATATGAGTGTGAAGTCTAGCGAGCTCTCGCCAAAACCAGAAAATCTTGCAATAGGCTCTGGATCTGTCAGAAGCCCAGGAACTACGCTCGCAGCTTTTTTTGCTTCTTCAACAAGTATCTGCTCTACAAGCTCAGGGTCTGATGAGTAGCTTACGCCGATAGGAATAAGCACAGACATTTTCTTTTCAGGAAGATAATAGTTGGTGACTATGCTTTGTGATAATTTACTGTTTGGTATTACTACCATGTTGTTAGGCAGCATCCTGATCCTTGTAGTTCTCCAGGTTATATCTTCAACATAACCTTCCTGCCCGCTTTCTAGCCTTATAAAATCTCCGACCCTTATTGAGCGCTCAACGAGTATATGTATGCCTGAAAAGAGGTTTGCGAGTGTATCCTGAAGAGCTAGCGCTACAGCGAGACCGCCTACTCCAAGCGCAGTTATGAGAGGAGTTATTGATATGCCGAGCACGCTGAGTATTATTAGTAGGCCAATTACAATAATGGTGCCTTTTAAAATAGCAAATGCCAGACCGGAGGTTGGTATCGGCAGATCAGAATTCTGAATATAATTTCTGAAGATTCTGCCTGCTAGATTTGCGGCTGCTATTGTTATGGAGAAGATGATGATTACATGAATCACTTTGCTTATATAATCAATATGTTTTTCTGCAAGGTCGGAAAATAGTATGCCTGCATAAAGTCCTATCGCTATGCACCAGAGAATGGTTGGTGTCCTAAGTGACTTTATTACAATATCATCAGCCTTTGTATCTGTGCTGTTTGACCATCTATGCAGTATCTTAAAGGTGAAAGATCTTGCTGCAAGCATAACTATGGTTGAGCCTGCAAAGACAGCTGTTGGAGTTATTATTTTATGTATATCCAAAATTCCTCCATATCGAAGTTAAATAAGTTCTGAATAAAATTACTATTTTTTCGCATAATCTGTAGTTTGTATGCCCATGGTTTCTAGCTTAAGCCTCATATCATTTCTAAACCTGCTGAAGTCAGCCATCAATGAAGTTGGCACAGGGCTGCCGCTAGGCAGTTTTAGTGTCAGAGGGTTTACAGGTTTGTTATTAATTCTAACTTCATAATGTAAGTGAGGTCCTGTAGCCAAACCTGTGGATCCTACATATCCGATCAGATCTCCCTGACCTACCCTGCTGCCCCTTTTTATGCCTTTAGCGAATTTTGATAAATGTCCGTAATATGTGCCCCATCCGTTTTTATGTCTAATGATTATCAGATTGCCATACTGACCTTTTCTGCCTTTGAATATAATTGTGCCGTCTCCAACAGAAGAGACCGGGGTTCCTGCTGCAGCAGTATAGTCCAACCCGTGATGTGGTCTGTAAATTTTAAGTATAGGATGGAATCTGCCTTTTGAAAAGTGAGAACTTATGCGTCTGAAGCTGAGAGGAGCTTTAAGAAAAGCTTTTTTTAGAGATTTTCCGTCAGCGTCGTAGTAGTCGATCTTGCCTTTGTTTTCAAACCCAAAGGCATAGTATGTTTTCCCGTTATTTATAAATTCTACTGATAAGATGTTGCCATATTTTTTAAATTGTCCGTCAAGGAAAAGAGCTTCTACAACAATTTTAAATGTATCGCCGTTTCTCAGGTCAGATGTGAAGTCAATGTCCCAGGCGAATATGTCAGAGAGCTGCAGAGCGAGCAGCAGCCCTCCGTTTTCGTCGCTTATTGAAGATACAAGATTATTTTTTATTGTGCCGCTGACATTGTGAACTATTTTCTCATATTCAACCTGCTCTTTTACTGCGCAGAATCCGGATTCATTCCTTCTTATATTGAGAAATGCTTCGTCGTCTATCCAGTATATTAACGAATGTATCTTGTTGTCGTTGTCTATTATTATTTTATAAGGCTGGCCTGGATGCAGGTCGCGCACCCTGTGAATATTTGCTGATGCTTCCTTGATTTTAAAAAGTTCAGTAAGGTCAAGATTATATTTTTTGAATATGTCAAAAAGAGTTTCGCCTTTGTTTACTACGCCTGCGAGTTCCTTATGGCAAATCTGTTGCTGAGCAACCGGTGCTTCCTTGGTTGGTTTTACAATTTCGAAATTTGATCTGAATGCGATAAAAGCGATCAGAACAGCAACACCGATTATCCCTAATCTTTTTATCACGCACCCCCCCCTGTTTTTACTTATTGTCTGCCTCAACAGCTTCCTTGATGTTGCTGAGTATATCAGGCAGGGCTGATGTAACCCTGTCCCAGCTGGCAATAAGAGGCACTCCGAGCGGATCTTCTGTTATTAATTCAGCAGCCTGCTTTATTCCATGAGTGAATGTCTCGACAGCAAGGCTCTCCTGATGCCTGTCGAAAAATAGTCCGTTGATGGCTGCATCATCTTCAAATCTCTTTAGCATGTCCTGAGCTGTGCGCACATATGTTGCCACCAGAGTTTTGAAAAACCCGTCAGAGAATATTATACCCTCAGAAGCAAGGGTTCTGAAAATAGATTTGCTTATATCAACGCACATCTTATGCAGTCCTTTGGTTGCATCTTCTTCGGAGAGCTGCTGATGCTTGTGTTCATAATTTTCTGCTATATCTACCTGGCAGACCCTTCGGAGAGATGTATTTCTATAGACTTCTGCCAGAACTCCCACCTCAAGCCCCCAATCTCCGGGTATCTTGTTAACTCTAGCCATATCGATATCCATTGAAAATTCACCAGCGAGCGGATATCTGAAACTGTCAAAAAATACGAGTAGCGGGTGGTATCCGATAAGCTTTTGTAGCGAGCGTATAAGTGGAGTCACAAGCAGCCTTGTTGCCCTGCCGTGCAGTCTGTCTGTAACTCTGCTGTAATAGCCTTTGCAGAAATCATAATCCAGACTTGGATTTGTGACTGGATAGCATAACCGTGCCAGCAAGTCTCTGTTGTATGTGAGTATATCGCAGTCATGCAGTGCAATTACATGGAAATCTAGCTGCGAAAGTATATATCCATACGCCATCCATGCAGAACGGCCTTTGCCCTCTTCTCCGATAGGCAAGCCGGCTAATTGTATGGATTTGAATATCTCTGTTATGCGCGGGCCGGAGTTCCATATCAGGCTAGTTTTTTGCGGCAGTTCAGAAAAGAATTTTTTTGCGTGATTGAACTCCTGCTTCGATGCGGGCCCAAGGGTTACAACAATTTCTTTTATATATTTAACATCTTTCAGCTCGCGTACTATTCCTTTAAGTGCATCTCCCTGCAGTTCGCTGTAAAGCGAGGGGAGAACAAGAGCTACAGGTCTGCTCTGAGCATACCAAGAGAGCTCAGCCTCTATCTGCTCAAGCGTCCTTCTGCCGAGTCTGTGAAATGTTGCTATAACTCCTGGCTGATAAAAATCTGACATCCGGGCCTCCCAGAGCATCGTGAGCCAAAGTGAATACATGAAGCGGATTGCTTATGTTATTTCTTGATGAAATGATCCGCTCTGTGTTAAATACAAGACAAAGCAGTCTGATTACGAATTAATGAATGCAGCAGCGTTAAATCTTTTATGATAAAACTGATTTTGAATTTTTGAAGATCATTTGCAACTAAACTGTCTTAATAATTATAAGGGCATACTACTTATAAATCAAGTTTTATACTATGCGATTAAGGAGTATTAACATGAAGTCCAGCGCAAAAATGCTCGAAAATATCTTCAGAACACTGTTAACTCATATAAAGCCTGATATGCTTGCAGAAATGCATGCGAAAAAAATAGTTAACAAGTTTCTGGCAGAAAAATACAGAACCCTCCTGCCGATAGCATTCGGCAAGGCAGCCGCTTCAATGGCAGAGGGATTTGAGAGGGCTTCATCAGAAATTGAGTACAGCGGCATATGCCTTACAAAATATGAACATTCTAAAAATTCGGAACTCAAAAAATTCAGAGTTTACGAAGCAGCTCATCCATTGCCAGATCAAAATGGTGTTGCAGCAACATCTAAGATAATAAACTGCATAAAAGATGCAGATAAAGATACATTAGTTGCGCTTCTTATCTCTGGCGGTGGGTCAGCGCTGCTTGTTGCTCCTGCAGAAGTCTTGTCTCTTGAAGATAAACAAGCCGCTTCTGATCTGCTCATGAAGGCAGGAGCGGATATTTATGAACTTAACACAGTACGCAAACATCTCTCAGCAATAAAAGGCGGCAGGCTTGCACAACTTGCGCACCCTGCAAAGGTTGTGTCTCTGATATTATCTGATGTTATTGGCGATAGGCTCGACACAATAGCATCTGGCTCGGTATATCCAGATGCTACAACATATAATGACGCTATTGAAGTGATAAGGAAGTATGATCTTCATGAAAAGATGCCTGCCAGGGTTTTGGAGCTTTTATACAGAGGAGCTGAAGGATTGGTTCCGGAGACTCCCAAGCAGGATATGACTTTATTTAATGATGTGAAGAACATAATTATAGGCAGCAGCCGAATGCTTATAGACTCAGCAAAAAAGATTGTTGAAGATTCTGGAATGAGAGCCGATATATTTTCATATGAGCTTGTTGGAGAGGCTGCTGATGCAGGCAGAATTTTAGCGCAAAGAGCGAAACAGTCCTCCAGTAATACATGTATTATCAGCGGAGGAGAGACTACGGTTAATGTAAAAGGCAGAGGACTTGGAGGCAGAAACATGGAGCTTGCCCTCTCATTTGCTATCGAAATAAAAGGCTCAGCCGGCATCACTCTGCTCTCTGCAGGCACAGACGGCACAGACGGTCCTACTGATGCAGCAGGAGCTATAGTTGACGGCAATACAGTTGCCAATGCAAGCGCAGCAGGTATTGACGCTCAGGCATATCTCGACAACAATGACTCGTACAATTTTTTTAAAAAAACAGGAGGTCTTTTGATAACAGGGCCCACAGGAACAAATTTGATGGATATTCAGATTATAGTGGTAAAATAGGGCTGTATGAAAAAGGTTGTTTTCTTCACAGACCTAGACGGAACGCTGCTCGACTATTCAACCTACTCCTTCACAAAAGCGCTGCCTGCACTCGATGCTATTCGGCAGAGGGATATCCCCTTGATAATATCATCAAGCAAGACGCGCAGCGAGATAGAGCTTTACAGAAAGAAGCTTTCCAACACCCATCCATTTATATCAGAAAACGGCGGAGGCATATTCATACCAAAGGGATATTTCAGTTCCAGTCTATCGCATATAAACTATCCGGTTACAGAAGAGAGCGGATATAGTATTATAAGGCTGGGAGCATCTTACCCTGAACTCAGAAAGGCTCTAGAAACACTCCGCAATGAGGGATATGAGGTGCAGGGCTTTGGTGATCTGAGCATAGAAGATCTGGTCAGACTTGCGGATATGAAAGAAGACGAAGCTGCGATGGCAAAGGAACGCGATTTTGATGAACCATTTATCTTTGTCGGTCAGGCTGATGATATGCCTGAGCTCCAGGAGTCTATCAGAATAAAAGGCTTCAACTGGACAAAGGGCAGGTTCTGGCATCTGCTCGGCAACAGCGACAAAGGTGTTGCAGTATCAATACTAATAGATCTTTACACCAGGGATTTTGGCGATGTATTTACAGCTGCGCTTGGTGACAGTCCAAACGACCTGCCTATGCTGCAGCGCGTTGATTATCCGGTAGTTGTGCAGAAGTATGACAGCAGTTATGACAACGCTATACAGCTCCCGAATGTCATAAAAGCAGACGGTATAGGGCCGGAGGGGTGGAACAAGGCTGTGCAGGATCTGCTGAAGATGATGGGAGAAGATATATGGTGAGCCGTGTAGGATTCGAACCTACGACCCGCTGATTAAGAGTCAGCTGCTCTACCAACTGAGCTAACGGCCCACTTCGGGTAAATGAAGCAGGCTTTTAAAATACTAAAAAAGCTCCAGCCTCGTCAAGTTATTTGTCTCTTCTGTGTTACAATAATTTTCTATTTTATTTGAGGGAGTGTATTTAACACTATGATAGACACGCATTGCCACCTTGAGATGTCACAGTACAGTAAAGACAGGAGCGAGGTTATTCAGAGGGCTCTGGATGCAGGACTTGAGGCGATGATCTCGATAGGCTCTGACTTTAAGGGCTGCAAAGGAGCTGTGAAACTCGCTTCTGAGTATGACTTTATTTATGCTGCTGTCGGTATTCATCCACATGATTCCAAGGACTTTACTGATGAGATGTTCAGCACAATAAGGGATTGGTCAAGGCTCGACAAGGTGGTTGCCATTGGCGAGATTGGGCTCGATTACTACTATGACCACTCTCCAAGGGATGTTCAGAAGGATGTGTTTGTGAAGCAGCTCTCTTTTGCTGTGGAATCCGATATGCCTGTGGTTATCCATACAAGAGAGGCTACTGAAGATACAATGGCGATACTTAAAGAGAGCGGCATATCAAAAGGCGTAATGCACTGCTTCTCTGGCGATATTGAGATGGCGAAACGCACTATGGAGATGGGCCTCTTCATATCAATTGCAGGACCGGTCACATTTTCAAAATCAGCAATGCTCAAAGATGTTGCCAGATATGTGCCTGATGATTTTCTGCTGATCGAGACAGATGCGCCATTTCTTGCGCCAGAGCCGATGCGCGGCAAGAGGAATGAGCCATCGTATATTGTGAACACAGCAAAGGTGATAGCTGAACTCAGAGGCGTAACTTACGAGGATATAAAGAGGATAACAACACTTAACGCAAAGAGGCTGTTTGGCATAGGCCGTATGCCAGAGCATGAGATAGCGTACAAGATAAGAGAAAGCCTGTATCTTAATATTACAAACAGATGCACAAGCAGATGCATATTCTGCGCAAAGTTTCATTCTGACTATGTGAAGGGTCACAATCTGAAGCTCACTGCAGAGCCTTCTGAGCAGGAGTTGAAAACAGCTATTGGTGATCCGACAAAGTATAAAGAGATTGTATTTTGCGGATATGGAGAACCGCTCGTGAGGCTAGACCTCGTAAAGTCTCTTGCTGCATGGATAAAGTCGCAGGGAGGCAGGGTACGCATAAACACTAACGGACATGGCAATGCGATACATAAAAAAGACATATTGCCTGAGCTTACCGGGCTTGTTGATTCTGTTTCGATAAGTTTAAATGCTCATGATGCTGAAACATACAACAGTATATGCCAGCCTGCTTTTAAGGATGCTTACAGCGCTGTGCTGGAGTTTATAAAAGCCTCAAAAAAGCATATTCCTGATGTACAGGCAACGGTTGTGACAGCAGAAGGCGTTGATGTGAAAAGATGCGAGGAGATCGCGTCTGAGCTTGGAGTCAGGTTAAGAGTCAGACAGCTTGATGAAGTTGGCTGAGCAGAAGAATTCTGAATCTAAAAATAATAAATAAGGGGCGTATTTTAAATAAAATACGCCCCTTATTTATACTGACAAACTTATTTTCTAAATTTTCTTGCTGTTATCGCTGCTCCAGCGAGTCCTGCTGCCAGGAGAATAATTGTTGAAGGCTCTGGCACTGATGGGTTGACGCCTGATGAATCTCCGCTCATGTTATCGACTATAAAGTAGTTTCCTGAATCATGTACAATTACGTAATCAAAAAATTGTCCTGAAGGTGAGAAGATTTCCAACCACCCCATATCGGCCTGGTCTAGGTTGCCTGGGCCAGATGATGAAGCAATTAGAGTTCTGGTCGAATCATAACCTTCAAGATGAAATGTGCTATAACTGGTATAACCTGTTTTGAATCTGGTGCCGTCATTATTTGTAAAGTCTATAATTCCGGATCCGGCATTGTTGTCTGTGCCAAGAAAAGCAAATACATTTCCGTAGTGCTGATATGAGCCTGCACCATATCCGAGATCAATAGATTTTGTATTCCATGCATAAGTGGAAGAGTCTCCATAAATCCAGTTGTACCCTCCTGTAATCAAAAAACTTACGCCTGGGATATCTATTATAGGTTGATTATTTTTGCCCAGCCCATTCTCAAAATCAATAAAGAAGGCTTGAGCAGTTGCTGCACTAAATGCAAGCAAAGCGAACATTGTTATAACCAGCAAAATTTTCTTCATTTCCCCTCCCACATTTTTTTGTGTATTAATAAAAACCAAATATTTAGATCAACAAACGTGCCAGTATACTAAAACCTATAAAAACAAGGAGGTAGGTGTTACGCGTGCAAAATTTATTGTAAGGCATTTAGACAATTTGTCGAAATGCCTTACAATTTCTTTGAATAGGTATTTGGTTTTATAAATAATAGAAGATAATGGAGCAGTGAAAAAATTAATTTATTAAAACTTCAAAAGTTGTTTTAATATCGTACTGTCCCTGATCGCCTGTTTTTAGGTTTTTCCACTGAACAATGCCGTCTTTTAGCTCATTTTCTCCGATTATGAAAACATATTCAGCGCCGAGTCTGTCTGCCTTTCTCATCTGGCTTTTTAGTGATGCAGAAGAATAATTAAGTTCTGCCCATATCCCTTTTTTGCGAAGATCTTCAGCAATAACCGATGCCTGCCTGTCTGCCTCATCTCCAAGCGCTGCGATAAAAACTTTTGGCGCAGGTGCAGCAGCGCCTTCAGAGTCTTTAAGCAGTGCTATCAGTCTCTCCATGCCTATCGCAAAACCTATTGCAGGAGTTTCAGGTCCGCCGAACTCTTTTACTAGCCTGTCGTATCTGCCGCCTCCAGCAACTGCTTTCTGCGCTCCGAGATGCTCGCTAGTCACCTCAAATGCTGTTCTTGTGTAGTAGTCGAGCCCGCGCACAAGATTTGGGTTGAGCGTGTATTTAGTATTCATCAGATTCAGCCTCAGCAGAAGTTCATCAAAGTGTGTCCTGCAAGCATCACAGAGATGGTCTGTGACAGAGGGGGCTCCTTTTCTCAGCTCTATGCATTCTTCAACTTTGCAGTCTAGTATCCTGAGCGGATTTGTGATGAATCTGTTTTTACAGTCAGGGCAGTATTGATCAAGTTTACTTCTAAAAAAATCTGTAAGGCTCGATTTGTATGCAGGCCTGCACTGCTCACAGCCAATGGAGTTTAGCTCGAATTTGACCTCTTTAAGGCCAAGTTCAGAGAGCAGATTGTTCAACATCACAATTATCTCTGCATCAATGGAAGGATGCGCTGATCCGAACACCTCTGCGCCCATCTGGTAAAACTGGCGCTGTCTGCCTTTTTGCGGCCTTTCGTACCTGAACATCGGGCCTGTGTAGAAGAACTTCTGCGGAGACGGCAGATTATTCAGCCCATGCTCAACATAGCATCTTACTGCTGATGCTGTTCCCTCGGGCCGGAGCGTTATGCTCCTGCCTGCTTTGTCCGGAAATGTGTACATCTCTTTGCCGACTATGTCAGTCGATTCACCGATGCTTCTGACAAATAGGTCAGTTGATTCAATTATAGGCAGGCGTATCTCGCTGAATCCGTATCTGCTGAAGACTGACTTTGCTATGGCCTCTGCGCGCTGCCAAATGAATATGTCAGGCGGAAGGATATCTTCTACGCCTTTTAGGGCGTTATACTTCATCAGATTCTATGCCTTCCCTCTCTTTATCAAAATCCATCATGCTAAGGTGGCTTTCAATAAGCCTCTTGAGCTCTTCCTTGAAGTGGCGCCTTATACCCTTAAGATCAACAATATCTTCATGTATTTTTACAACTTTTTCCTGAGCTTCTTTTATAAGGTCGTCTGATCTCAACTCAGCCTCTTTTATAAGCAGTTCTGCTTCTTTGCGAGAATTTGCCTTGTATTCTTCTACCATCTGCTGAGCTGTCATTAGTGTTTCTCTAAGCGTAAGCTCCATATTTTTGTATTCAGAGACCTGCTCATCAGCTCTGCGGAGATTTTCTTTAAGCGAGGCATTTTCCCTGAGCAGCTCTTCAAGTTCTTCACGCAGCAATTCGAGAAAAGAGTATACTTCATCTACATCAAATCCCCTGAAACGCATGGGAAACTGTTTTTGCTGAATATCAAGAGGGGTGATTCTCATATACCAATGCCTCCTTTTATTTTGTGACCGGTCTCAATTAATAAGCTTACAAGAAAGAACTTTAGAAAATAAATAAAAAGTATTAGTATCAGCGGTGAAATATCGATCGGCCCGAGCCTGTATCCTATAATTCTTCGAATTGGTCTGAGAGCAGGATCTGTCACCTGCTTGAGAAAACGGACTATCGGATTGTACGGATCAGGATTTACCCAGCTGATAAGAGCAGATATTATCACAATCCATAAATAAATATTGAGAGCTATGTCGAGCACTTTCCCAATAGCTATAAGAAGGGTTCCCATATCTTCTCCTTAAATCAAATTTTTGTATGAATAGTATACATTAGTCAGCAGAGCTTATGTGATGATCAGGCACCTAGCTCTTCAGCACGTTTTTTTGCTGCAGCTATAGATTCTCCAACTATCTCTCCTAGATTCTTGTCGGTAAATACAGAGAGTCCGGCTGCTGTTGTACCGCCCGGTGATGTGACCATAGAGCGTATATTGGAAAGCTCATATCCAGCTTCAACCATCTTTGTGGTGCCTATAAGCGTCTGCGCTGCAAGTGTGTATGCATCTTCTTTTGGAATGCCTGTTTTTATGCCCGCAGCTATCATATGCTCTATAAAAAGGCATATGAAGGCGGGTCCGCTGCCAGACAGCGCTGTAACTGAGTTCATAAGGCTTTCGGGCATCATAATAGTCTTTCCTACCGCAGAAAAAATCTCATTGATTTTGGCATATTCCGACTGGGACAGTTCTTTTGCGAGAGTCAGCACAGTCATAGCCTTCTGCACAGTTGCTGGAGTGTTTGGCATTACTCTCACTATTTTTTCTGTTTTGATCTTTGATTTGATAAATGATATTGATATGCCTGCTGCTACAGATACAACTGTCTGTTCAGGCGTAACAACTGTTGATAGTTCCTCAAGCACTTCTGCCATATTTTGAGGTTTGACTGCCAATATTACAATTGAGCATTTTTCAGCAACTTCTCTGTTAAAGTTGGTTGTGGCTATTCCGTAAGCCTTTTCGAGGAATGTTTTTCGCATAGTCCGTGGTTCTGATACGAGTATATCTTTTTGTCCTTTAACCACCATGCCCTTGATGATCGCTTCCGCCATATTGCCGCCGCCGATAAAACCTATCATATCACTATCTCCTTTGACCAAATATTGCTGTTCCAATTCTTACTATTGTTGCGCCCTCTTCTATTGCTGCCTCAAAGTCGTGAGACATTCCCATTGAGAGCTCGGGGAGGCTTGAGCGCTGCTCTTTCATTTTATCCCTAAGCAGTCTTAGTTTAGTGAAATATGGACGCACATCTTCAGGGTCTTCGAAAAAAGGCGGTATGGTCATAAGACCTTGCAGCTTAAGGTTTGAAAGCCTATTTATATGTTCTACTAGGCCTAGAGCATCCAGTTCAGAAATGCCATGTTTGGTCTCTTCATCCGAAAGCTTTATCTGTACAAGCACATTCTGGATTTTTCCGATCTTCTTGGCCTCCTTGTTGAGTATGTCGGCGAGATCTTCAGAATCCAGAGTATGGATAAGATCAAAAAACTGTACAGCGTATTTTGCCTTGTTCTTTTGAAGGTTGCCTATCAGATGCCATTGTATGTTGATGCCGGGCAGCATAGACCTTAGAAGAGGCGCCTTGTCTCTTGCTTCTTGCACCCTGTTTTCTCCAAACAAAAAGAGCCCTGCTTCAGCAGCTTCACGTACAGCATCTGCAGGGAGCGTTTTTGACACAGCGAGCAATTTTATATCTTGAGGGCTTCTTGATGAGCGTACTGCTGCATCATTGATTTTCTCTTTGATTTCCAGAATATTGGTGTTTATCATCAGAAAATTATAGTAGTATCTATTAACAATAAATTCAACCCGCAGTTTTGGACAAGTCTGCTGTAATGCCCTAAACTTCTTGTGGTATGATTCAGTATGTTTACCCCTAAACAGTTCAAAGACCTGTCTCTGACAACCAGACTGGTTGTTATGATGATATTTCTGAGCTTCACCATGATATCTATTCTTATGATCCTGTATACCCAGGCTGAGAGGCAGCTTTCAGAAGAGCTTGAGAAGCAGGCGCGTGAACTCACAAAAGCCATACAGGTGGGTGTTCAGGAGGTTACAGCAACCGGAGAAACGGATGAGGCTAGGCTGTCCAAATATCTAAAAGAACAGAATGCTAAAGGTTTAAAAGAGATATCCATTATCAGTAATGCAGATGAGATTGTTGCGAGTACAAATCCTGAAAAGATAGGCCAGCCGATCACAAGAAAGAGAAAAGACCTGATAATAAAAGCTGAGCTCGGAGAGCCTGTTGCTGATGAGGGCAAATCATATGATGTTATAGTGCCTGTTATAGCTGGAGATACACAGTATGGATACATTCATCTGCGTGTAAACAAAGAGGACCTTTCTTATGCTCTTAAACTGAATGCGATAAAAAGAATTGTGGCCACGCTTTTGGTTTTTAGTCTTGGAATAGGAATAGCTCTTGTCCTCTCAAAAAAATATACCAAGCCTATCAAATATCTTGTGCAGGCGGCAAACAGGGTGGCAGCAGGAGATCTTAATCAGAAAATACCTGTGACATCAAAGGATGAGATAGGCCAGCTCTCTGACAGCTTCAACAAGATGGTGAGCGGTCTTAGCGGCATGAGGTCTCTAGAAGAGAGGCTGCGAGAGGCAGAACACCTGTCAGGTATCGGCCAGTTGTCAAGAAGCATGGCGCATGAGATAAGAAATCCGCTTAACTTTATAAACTTGAGCATAGACTATTTGAAGGAAAAGTACAGGCCGGCAGATAATGCCTTAGAGCAGTTTGACAGTCTCATAGACGGTATTAAGCAGGAGATACAGAGGCTCAATAATCTAGTGAATGATTATCTTGACTACAGCAGACCTCTAAAACTGAACCTGTGCAGCGTCAGGATAGCTCCGCTTCTTGATGACCTGATTTCTCTTGTATGGGCAAAGGCTGATGCAGAAGACATCCAGGTGGTTAAGCAATTCAAGGCTGATCCTGTGCTCAGAATTGATGCAGATCTTTTCAAATCCTGTGTTCTTAATATAATCGTCAATGCTATGCATGCAATGGAGGGCAAAGAGGGGCCAAAGCTTCTTGTTGTAAATACGGGTATTGTTGAGGATAAATTTGTTCTTTCCATAAAGGATACCGGATCTGGAGTAAAACCAGAAAATATAGAAAAAATATTTGAGCCTTTCTTTTCCACTAAAAAAAATGGGCTCGGTCTTGGACTCTCTATGACCAGAAGGGTTATAGAAGAGCATAACGGCACTATAAAGTTCAGCAGTGTTTATAGCGACGGCTCTGAATTCAGAATAATTTTGCCATTTGATCCAGGGAGGGTTGAGTCCGGCCTTAAGGAGGATGAATGTCTGTCATAGTTGTTATCGATGATGAGCAGAGGCAGCGCAATATCCTAAAGACCATACTTCAGGATACTGGGTACGAGGTGCATACAGCCTCTTCAGCAGAAGAAGGGCTTTCTATCATAGAGGATGTTATGCCTGATGTTGTCATATCTGACCTCAAGATGGGCGGAATGAGCGGAGTTCAGATGCTGGATCATATGCCGCAGGGGTCTGTGAGGCCTGCGGTGATAATATCGACTGCATTTGGCACAGTCTCTTCAGCAGTAGAGGCAATGAAGAAGGGTGCTTTTGATTATCTGACAAAACCGCTCGACAAAGATGTGATAGTACTCACTGTTGCCAAGGCTGTGGAGCGCATGAATCTGGTTAAGGAGAACATCAGACTCAAAGACGAACTATTTAGCAGATTCAGGATAGAAGGAATAGTTGGCAATTCTGAGGGCATGATGGCTGCGCTGGATGTAGTAAAAAAGGTTGCTGATACGCCTGTGACTATATTAATACAGGGTGAAAGCGGCACTGGTAAGGAGCTTATCGCAAGAGCTGCTCATTACAACAGCCAGCGCAAGAGTGCTCCATTTATTGCGATAAACTGTGCGGCTATACCAGAAAACCTTATAGAGAGCGAGATTTTTGGTTATGAACCCGGTGCATTTACAGGAGCTGCCCACAGAAAAACAGGTCTTTTTGAGGCAGCAGCAACAGGTACACTTTTTCTTGATGAGATCGGTGACCTCCCAATGCTTACTCAGACAAAGATACTGCGCGTGCTTCAGGACAAGGAGATAAGGAGGCTTGGCAGCAAGGAGAGCATTAAAATTGATGTCAGGGTGGTTGCTGCCACAAACAAGGAACTAGAAAAAGAGGTTGCAGCTGGCAGGTTCAGAGAAGATCTTTATTACAGGCTGAAGGTTGTTACAATAAATCTGCCAGCATTAAGGGATAGAAAAGAGGACATACCTGTGCTGGCCAATTTCTTTTTGAGCAAGTATAACAAAGAGTTCGGCAGGAGAGTGAAATCTATAAGTGATAGCGCAATGAAGGCTTTGTCAGGGTATTACTGGCCTGGCAATATAAGGCAGCTAGAATCAGTTATAGAAAGGGCGATACTTATGACTGATACCGATGAAATAACTCTTGATGATATAAAGAGCGAGTTGAGACTGCCGTCCGAAAAATCTTTTGTATCAATGGAATTGCCTGATGAGGGCATTAATTTTGAAGAGCTTGAAAAAGAGCTTATTAAAAAAGCGATGGGGAAGTCTAATAATGTTGCTGCAAAGGCAGCTAGACTGCTTGGTATGAGCTACAAGACATTCTGGTACAGACTAGAAAAATTTGGAATGCATGCATCCTCAAAAGAGGATATCTCTCCTGATAAAAGGATTTAAATTCTAGCCGTAAAAATATAAACCTCTATTTATCAGTTTGTTGTATTGTTGGCATGAGGCTTGCTATAAATGATTCCAGCCAAAAATGGGAAATGAAAACATCAACTGATAAAGGAGGTGAAACAATAATGAAGAAGATTTTCGCACTTATCGTTGTAGTTCTCTTCGCTCTTTCAGTAACAGCTGCTTTCGCAGCACCTGCTGATAAGGCTGCAGCTCCTGCAGTAAAGGCTGAGGAGAAGAAGGCTGAGCCTGCAAAGGCAGCTGCTGAAAAGAAGGTTGAAAAGGCTGAGAAGAAGGCTGAGAAGAAGGCCGAGAAGAAGGCAAAGAAGGCTGAGAAAAAGGCTGAGCCTGCAAAGGACGCAGCTGAGAAGAAGGCTGAAAAGCCAGCTGAAAAGAAATAACTTTTTTCTTTTCCAAACAGGACAGATACCTATGGCATCTGTCCTGTTTTATATGTAATAATAAGAGCTGGAGGGATTTATGAAAATATTATTAACAACAATTCTGACAGCTCTTATATTTTTTGCACCTGCTGTTTCATCAGCAGAAAAAGTTGTTATCAAGCATGCGATAGGAGAAGTCCTTGCAATTGATATAGCAGCGAAATCTCTTACTATAAAGAAAAAGAGCATGGATGCTGAGTTTTATATTAATGATGCTACAGTAGTAAAGGCTGGCAAAGAGAAAAAAATTGTTGCTGATATAAAAATTGGTGATAGAGTTGTTGTTAAGTATTTTGTGAAAGAAGGTGTTAAGACCACAAAAATAATAGAGATAAAGCAGCCTAAGCAGCAAGCTGCTTCTGCAGCCAAGCCTGACCATAAGTGATAATCTCAAGATTAATCTGGATTTATTTTTTTGATAGTTTTTTGACCTTTAAACTTTCTGTAATATAAAATAAATAATCGATTTCGGCAGGAGTATCTCCCACCTGCTTTTTTCATTTTGATATCTGAAAAACTACGAATAATATATGGAGGATTAAAAAATATGATTAAAGCTGAACTTGCTGAAAGGGTAAAAAACCTTCCGCCTTATCTTTTTGCTTCTATTGACAAGATGAAGCAGGAAGCTCTTGCAAAAGGTGTTGATGTTATTGATATAAGTATAGGAGATCCTGATATACCTACACCAAAGCATATTGTGGAGTCTATGCAGAAGGCTTTAGAGAATCCTGAACACCATAGATATCCTTCATATGAGGGTATGCTCACATACAGAAGCGCGGTTGCTGACTGGTATAAGCAGAGGTTTTCTGTATCGCTAGATCCAAAAACCGAGGTTCTGTCACTTATAGGGTCAAAAGAGGGGATTGGGCATATCCCACTGGCTTTTATAAATCCTGGAGATGTTGTTCTGCATTCATCACCAGGGTATCCGGTTTATCCTGTCGGCACTATGTTTGCCGGTGGAGAGCCATATGCTATGCCGCTTATAGACAAGAATGATTTTCTGCCTGATTTTGATTCAATTCCAGACAGCGTCCTGAACAGGTCTAAACTGATGTTTATAAATTATCCTAACAATCCTACAGCAGCTACAGCATCAGAAGGGTTTTTCAAGAGAGCGATACAGATAGCAGAAAAGTACAACATAATAATATGCCACGATGCAGCTTATTCGGAAATATATTTTGACGGCAAAAAGCCGATCAGCTTTTTACAGGTTGACGGTGCAAAAGATGTAGGTATAGAGATGCACTCTCTCTCAAAGACATACAATATGACTGGATGGAGGATTGGTTTTGCTGCTGGACATAGAGATGTGATATTCGGTCTCGGAAAGATTAAAACCAATATTGATTCCGGGGTTTTTCAGGCGGTTCAAGAAGCATCAATAACAGCAATAAAGACTGATGACGCTGTACTTGCAGATATCCGCAGCATATATCAGGAAAGAAGAGATGTGATGTATAACGGACTGACAGCTATCGGACTCCAGGTTAAAAAGCCCGAGGCAACATTCTATCTCTGGGCAAAGGTGCCGTCTGGCTATACATCACAGAGTTTTGTTGCACATCTGCTCGAAAAGGCCGGAGTGCTCGGAACTCCTGGAGTTGGATTTGGAGCGCCTGGCGAGGGGTACATAAGATTTGCTCTTACACAGCAGGCGAACCGTATGCAGGAAGCTGTTGAAAGGATTAAAAAAGCCCTATAAAACAAGTTGGAGCTTGCGGTGCATAAGGTATGCCTAGCTATTGGTTCAAATATGGGGAATCGGCACAAAAACTGCGCTGAAGCCCTTCATATCCTAAATTCAAAGGGTATAAACATACTAAAATCTTCTGATTTGTATGAGACTGAACCTTGTGGATTTGCTAAACAGGAAAAGTTTATAAACATGGCTGTTTATGCGGAGACTCAGTTTGAGCCTGAAGATCTGTTAAAGATTCTTAAGGATATAGAAAAGCAGCTCGGCAGAAAAGATTCTTTTAGATGGGGCCCAAGGGCTATTGACCTTGATATAATTTTCTACGATGATATTGTTATGGATACCCCTTTACTAAAGATTCCTCATGAAAGAGCTCATGAACGAAGATTTGTACTCGAACCACTTGCAGAAATATGCCCTGAAGCAGTACACCCTGGACTGGGCAAAAATGTTAAAAGCTTGCTCAAGGAGCTTATATATGCTGAAGACTCTCAACATAAAAAGCAGGGCTAAAACAGAATTTATAGATATTACTGAAGATCTTCAGCAGATTGTCAGAGAGTCCGAAACGATTTCTGGCTTATGCGTTGTCTATGTGCCGCATACAACAGCAGGAGTTACTGTTAATGAAGGCGCAGACCCTTCTGTAAAAAGAGATATAATATCTTCCCTCAGCAGAATTGTACCTTTTGATGCTGACTATAAGCACATGGAAGGGAACTCTGCAGCACACATAAAAAGCACTTTGACAGGTGTGTCGCTAACCCTTATTGTGGAAGACGGCAAGCTTGAATTAGGCACATGGCAGTCAGTATATTTTTGTGAGTATGACGGACCGAGGCATAGGCGTGTGATTGTGAAGACAATTTAATCTTTAAGTCTGTAATCCATCGGTACTTTAGACATCACTTCTTCAATGCTTGTGACGCCTGAACGCACCTTAGTCCATGCATCTTCAAAAAGGAATGTTACTCCCTCTTCTTTTGCTGCCTTGAGCATCTCGAGTTCATCAGCGCCTCTTGATATAAGCTGCTTTATCCTGAATGTCAGCGGCAGATATTCGTAAACAGCAAGTCTGCCTGAATAGCCTGTATTGCCGCACTGTGAACAACCTGTGCCGAAGTAGCACTTTGTGAGCGGCGGCAGGCCTTCAATACTGTAAAGTGATTCAGGCACTTCGTATTTGACCTTGCAGTTGTTGCATATCCTGCGTACGAGTCTCTGTGCGAGAATGCCTGATACAGCTGACCCGAGCAGGTAGCCTGGAATGCCCAAGTCTATAAGCCTGGTTATTGTAGCTATTGTATTATTGGTGTGAAGTGTGGATAGAACCATATGTCCTGTCAACGAGGCCTTTACTGCTATCTCTGCTGTTTCAAGATCTCTTATTTCTCCGACCAGAACAACATCAGGGTCTTGTCTAAGAACAGAGCGAAGTACAGAGGCGAAACTAAGACCGATCGGATCATTAACAGATACCTGTGTTATACCCTCAAGTTTGTACTCTACAGGATCTTCTATTGTTACGATATTCCTTGATTCTGATCTTAAAAATGTCAGACATGCATACAAAGTGGTTGTTTTACCGCTTCCTGTTGGACCTGTGACAATGACCATGCCCTGAGGTTTTTTAATCGCATCTACAAGGCTGTTCTTCATGGCAGCAGGCATTAAAAGGTCATCCATGGGCACAAGGTTTGTGGTAGCATCAAGCAGCCTCATAACAATTTTTTCACCATATATTGAAGGGAGGGTAGATACTCTGAGGTCAACTTCCTTGTTTTGAAAAAAGACTCTTGTGCTGCCGTCCTGCGGAAGTCTTCTATTTGTTATATCAAGATTGGATATTATCTTTATTCTTGATACAACAGAATCAAAGATATTTTTTTCATATTTATGTATATTCCTTAATTCGCCATGTATTCTGAAGCGCACCTGAATATATTTTTCGCGAGGCTCAATATGGATGTCGCTTGCGCGAAGCTTTATCGCCTCTGCTATAAGCATCGCAACAAGTTTAACTATTGTTGGAGTCTTGCCTTTTGAATACAGAGATTCTATGTTAGATGATTCTTCCTGAGACCGTTCTTCTAAAAACTCTATATCCTTCTCAGCAACCAGGTCGGCATTAATCTCATCAAAAGCAGATTTTTCATCTACGTCCTGGTAATTTTTTTCTATTGCCTGAAGAATAGATCTTTTTGATGATACTACAGGAGAGAGCTTGTGTTTTGTCCTGAAGGACAGCTCATCAATGGTTTTGTAGTCTAGAGGATCTGCCATCGCAATAATCAGAGTGTTATCTTTTAGTTCAATAGGAAACACAAGTCGTTCTTTTGCGAGAGAAGGCGGTACGATCGATCTGACAGCATCGGGTATTTTATATGTTGTGCAGTCAACAAGAGGCACCATCAATTTTTTCGAAAGGGCATCTGCAATATCACTATCAGTCGAAAACCCGAGCTCAACAAGCAGCTCGCCAAGCCTCTTCTTCTTTGTTTTCTGTACCTCGAGGGCCTGAGACAGCTGTATCTCTGTGACAACTCCTGATTCTATAAGTATTTCGCCTATTTTTAGCGCCATAATTTTTGATTATACATTAAAAAAGTCTAAAGTAGAAGCAAAAGCGAAAAAAATCTGTTTTCACATTCTTTAAATATTGCAGAAAGATGAAAAAGAAATTGATAGGCTAAAGTTTTTTAACCATGCCACGATAAAAACTTGTTGACTTCAAAAATATTCTATTGTAAGATTAGGAGCGTATGAAAACTACAGGTAGAAGTAAAAAAAGTCTCTATGGCAGTTTCATACTTTTGTTCTGCGTCACATCCGCAGTTGTGCTGGGTGCATTTGTTATTACCGGTTATAACCTCTATAAAATCCAGCTTAGAAAAGAAGCTATATCTGTTGCTGACGAGGTTGTGGCATTCAGGCACTGGATCGCAAACACTGGTGTTGTATGGGTAGACAAGCTCCATCCAGACAACCCGGACTTTCTGGCATCAAGAGAGTTTAAGACAGACAAGGGATCCCAGAAGTTCTATTCCAAGAACCCAGCCCTAGCCACAAGAGAACTCGCCAAAATATACGCTACCATTACAAAAGGCACTACATTCAGGGTCACCAGTGACGAGTTCAGAAACCCTGCAAATAAGCCTGATTCGTTTGAGGCAAAAGCTGTTAAATCCTTTAAGGTAAAGAAAAACCTGTCATTTGTTGAGGGATTTGATGGTCCATATTATAGGTATTCAACTTCGCTTAAAGTTGTGGCCGGCTGCTTAAAGTGCCATGGCGATCCTGCTGAAGCCCCTAAAGAAGTTATAGAAAAATATGGATATAGCGCTTTTGGCTACAAGCTTGGGGATATTAGAGGTATAATCACAGTTAGTATTCCAAGAATTAGCGTAATAAGTGCTATCAAATCATTCGATCCAATGGTTTACTTTGCATTCATTGGCATCATTGCTGTAATGGCTCTCAACTTCATATGGTTCAGAAAGAGAATTCTGAATCCTATTAACTCAATTGAGGGAGTTATTAAAAGCGTGCAGGAAGGCAATTACAATGAAAGAATGAGTGTTAAGAGAAATGACGAATTTGCTGATATAGCTAATACATTTAATGAAACAATGGATAAGATCTCCGGATATCTTCAGACAGAAGAAGACAGGACCCGTACACAGGGCAACATCATGCAGTTCCTTGATATAGTCAGTAACGCTGCTGATGGAGACCTGAGAGAAAAAGCTCTTGTTACAGCAGACGTGTTCGGATCTATTGCGGATGCGTTTAACCTGATGCTTGAAGGTCTTACAGATCTGATCGAAAAGGTTAGAAAGTCAGCAGAAGATGTGAACCTTGAGTCCAGCAGAATGCTTAGCGTTCTTAAGGATATGGAAGAGGGTTCGCAGGCACAGGTGAATGAGGTTCAAAAGGCAACAGTTTCTGTTGATGAAGCTGCCAAATCAGCTGTGGGCATTACAAGCAAGGTTACAACAGCAAAGTCTGTTTCTGAAGAGGCTCTCACAGCTGTTAATAAGGGAAGCAAGACAGTTCTCGAGTCCATTGACGGAATGCAGCTCATAAGAGTAACAATTCAGGCTATTAACAAGCGCATGAAATACCTCTCTGAAAGGCTTATGGAGATTAACACAATATCCCAGCTCATAACAGAGATATCCAACAGAACCAACCTGCTGGCACTCAACGCTTCCATAGAAGCATCGAGGGCTGGTGAGCAGGGTAAGGGCTTTGTTATTATTGCAGACGAGATCAAGGGTCTTGCTGAGAGGTCAGCAAAGTCAACAAAGCAGATCAGTGAGATCATTAACGCTATTCAGGTGGAATCTGCTGAAGTAACAAAGCATCTTGAAGAAGAGACATCATATGTTGAAACAGAGACCAAGATGGCTGCTGAAACAGGAACAGTGTTTAAGGACATTGAGGTAACAATTAACAGCATTGGAAGCATTATTACTGAGATTAATAATTCTGCTGGAAGCCAGAAAGAGATTACAGACAGAGTTGTTACATCTATGGAAGACGTTCAAAAGGTTTCTGAGCAGATGTTGAATCTGATACAGGAATTCTCGAACATATCCAAATCTCTTACAAATACATCGAGCGCTCTGGTTGACTCAGTATCTAAGTTTAAGCTGCCTGATTCTCAATAGTCTTACTGCGATCGCATTTACCATAGCCGCCATCAAATGATGGCGGCTTTTTTATTGATTACCTAATAAGTTATGGACATCAATTTTCGAGAGGCACTCAGTTATAACTTTGCTTTTGACAGTACAGGTTTTAGAATACTAATCTTCATATAATGATTTTAGTGTAAAGCTTAGGATAGGCAGAATGGCAAGAGTTTTTACAACAATTAATGTTTTCTGATAAGGAATAAATAGAGACTAGGACTTACCCAGGTTTGAAAAGATATTTTTAATATGAAGAATTAGATGGATTAAACTTAAAGACATATAAGAAAGCTCAAGCTAAACTGTCAGCTGGAAATGTTTTCTAAGGATGTCAGAAAGAGTGTTCTCGTCAAAAGGTTTAACCAGAAAGTCTGATGCGCCGGCGCTTATCGCCTTATCCTTATGTTTGTCTGCGCTTCTGGATGTCAGAACTATAATCGGCAGATGCTTAAGTCTGGGATTTTCTTTAACTTTTGCCATAAGCTCATATCCATGCATAACCGGCATTTCAAGGTCAGTCATCAGCAGATCGATAGAATCATTTTCCTGGAGTATGTTTAGAGCTTCAAGGCCGTTGGATGCTGTCAAAACAGTAAAGTTGCGCTGCTCAAGGAAAGAGCTGGCATATTTTCGTATGCTCAGAGAGTCGTCAACAACAAGAATGATGCCGGTCTCTGGCTTCTCTACAGCTTTTTGCTGAAATTCAACAGGAGCTGCCTGAGCCTCAAAAACCCTTGCTGGGTTAACAACAAATCTTACAGTACCATCACCAGAAATGGTTGCGCCTGAGTATATGTATAGACCGCTCAGGAATTCATTCATAGGTTTAATAATGGTCTCTTCCTGTGCAAGCACCTTGTCAACTATAATTGCGACCTTCTTGTCTGATATATTACAGACTATGGCAAATTTTGTGCTTGTGTCTGCAGAGGATTTCGATATTCCAAAAAGATCTGAGAAGTATTTTGCTTGTATGGTCTTGCCTCTGTAGTTTATTGTAGAGGCATCTGTATCTATCATGTCAGAAGTGGGTTCTATCTGTATAACTTCTTCAATAACGTTTGCGGTTATTAGGAACTCCATGTTTGCTGCGAGGAATATCATAGCATTGGTAATAGCGAGTGTAGATGGTATCCTTATTTTGAATATCGTACCCTTATCAGAAGTATTAATCTCAATAGTGCCGCTTAGATCAGAAATCTTTGAGCTGACAGCGCTCATGCCCATTCCTCTGCCTGATACCATATCAGCAGTGGCGCTTGTCGAAAGGCCGGGCACAAATATCAGTGACATCTTTTCTTCATCAGACAAAATATCATCAGTACTCAGAAGCTTTCTGGATACTGCTTCTCTGAAGAGCTTTTCTCTATCTATGCCTCTTCCGTCGTCAACAATTTCGATCATAACTGAGCTTCCGTCTCTTCTTGCAGAAAGAGTGAGCGTTCCCTGCTCAGGCTTTCCTTTGCTGATCCTCTCTTCTGTAGTCTCTATGCCATGAGCTACAGCGTTTCTTATTATGTGCATAAGAGGTTCAAATAGCTTTTCAAATATAATCTTGTCTATTTTTGTGTCGCTCCCGATAATTTTCAGGTCAATGTTTTTTCCTGAGTCACCGGCCAGATCCTTAACAGGACGCACAAATCTCTGGAAGAGTCTGCCTATCTCGAGCATTCTCATCTCTGTGATGTCATATCTCAGCATAGTCAGCATATTGCCGATCTGCTTAACTTCCATGTCAAAGGAGTCGAAGAAGTCTGTGAGTGATGCGAGCGCTTCGTTTATATCGTTTGTGATCTCCTGAAGTTTTCTAGAGAAGAGATTGAGCTCATCATATCTGTCAAACTCAAGTTCGCCAAACTCAGAAAGCAGAGGGTCAACATATTTAATGTTTGTTGGAAGTGAGTACGCATATTTTTCTGCAAAACTGGTGACTTCTTTTAGGAGTCTTCTTCCGGAAAAGAAGATTTCATCAGCAATTGTTTCTGTGCTTTTGGTCTTCTGGATGAGATAATTTTTCATAATGGTTATCTCACCTATAAGATTGAGCATCTCTTCAATTTTTCTTACATCATACTTTATGAAGTTTCCTGTAAAGAATTCACTGTCTTCCTTCCTTTTGCCCCATCTGCCATCTTCGGCTGCGTTTTGTGCATATGGAGAAACAGGAAGTGCGGCAGATGCTGTAGCCGTCACTACAGGTGCAGGTATAGGTTCTGATTCTTGTGCTGATGCCGGTAAAATAGACTGTGATGCTAGCGCTTTACTCAGCATCTCATCAGTTTTGGACATCACTTTAGACTCGATAGATGTATTTTCTGGTTTGCCCTCAGCAATGTTTTGTATTAAATCTTTAACATTGTCAAGGAGATAGTTAAGAAGATCAAGAACCGACTGCGTGGGTATAAGCTTTTTGTCTTTAAGCTCTTCAAGCACATCTTCCATCTTGTGAGATATATTTCTTATTGTGTTGAATTTGACAATAGCTGCGGCGCCTTTTAGAGTGTGTGCTGCCCTGAAAAGCTCTTCTACCTGTGCATTATCCTGCTGACTGCTTCCAAGCTTCTGTATTCCACCCGCAAGAGTGTTAACATAGTCTTCGGCTTCTGCAATAAAGTACTCGATCAGCTCAGAACGATCAAGTTCTCCCATGCCATGGTCCTTTTACGCGGTAGGTTTCGAAAAACTCATCAACATTTATAAGACCATCAACAGGTATGTCTGGACTGAATGAAACTAGGTACGGAATTGTTTCAGACAAAAAACCTATATTTTCTTTTCCAGCGCTTACAACTACCAGTTTTGCGCTGCTGTAAAGTGGTTCGCCTGTGGGGTGAATTTTTGATAGATCGATTGCCGGTATTACACGCCCGCCATGCAGAGGAACTGCACCAAAAATATAATCAGGAGCCATGGGTATAGGGAATATGCGAGAGATCTCGATTATTTCACGTACGGTATCCACAGGCAGAAGAAATTCTTTCTCCCCTACCTTGAAGACGTTGTAAGTCACGTCATCTGTATGGCTTCCGGTCTCTTCTTTTTCTTTGGTCATATTCATCTATTTAACGTATTTTTTTACCGCTAGAAGAAGCTCAAGAGGCTCGCACGGTTTTGTTAGGTATTCGTTTGCTCCCTGTTTTTGTCCCCACGCTATGTCGCTCTGCTGATTTTTTGATGACATCATGATAATAGGAATATCTTTGTAATTGTCGCTTCTCTTGAAATCCCTGCAGATCTGGTAGCCGCTTTTTTTAGGCATGATAACATCTAAGATTATCAGGTCAAAAGGTTCGCTTGAAACCAGCTTTTCCGCTTCTTCGCCATCAGACGCTGTGACCAACTGATGACCTGTATCAGCGAGCACCGATTTTATATATTGGATGTCGGTGGCGCTGTCATCCACTATTAATATTTTACCCATTGTACTGCCTCCTTTAAACAATAACAAAATTTTAACGCAAATATTTTCTTTTAGCAACCCTCTTGACGCCTTCCAGTATAACCTGAGCAGGCTTGAGTCTTATAGGAATATCTTTCAAATCAGCAGGCAGTTGAGACTTCTGGAAATAAAATTTGCCTGCGTCGAGATCAAGTATTGAACAAACAGCATCATCAGTCTTGTCGCGTATGATGGTAAGCAGCTCGTCTCTTGATAGGATGCCCTCTTCTATAAAGGCTCTGTATAGAGATATGGATTTGCTTCTTGCTGTTTCAGTCACTCTATTAAAAACTTCTCTTGATATGCCTATGCGTTTTTCTATGAAGTCTCCAAAAAGCAGTCCGCCCTGTTCAGCGCTTGCAGCCGCATAAACAATTTTACCCTGATCAAAATATATCATATAGCTTGACTGAGCAGCATTAACAGTCATGCTGCCTGTAAGCTGTGTAGAATCTACAAGCTGGAATATGTCAAAAATATTAAAGTCAGAAAGTTCTCCAGACAATATTGAATCAGCAGGCGCAGTAATTACGCCAGGCTGCGCCACAATTGAAGACATGCTGTTTTTTAAGATTGAAGATAGTTCCTTCTGAAGCACTTTCTGTACAATTTGTTCTACTGATTCTTCTTTCTGTGCTGAGTATGGTTCAGGAGAAACGGCAGTCCCGGGCTCTTCTGTTGCATAGTGGGGGTCTCTTATGAATGAGTTTAACTCATCCATCGCCTTCTCGATTTCTACAGGTTTAATTTCTACAGGTTCGTCTAGATCGAGGGGTTTGATTTCAGGGAAATCCTCGTCAATCTTCACAAAATCTTCTGAAAGGTCATCAGAGAGGATATGTATATCATTTTTTGCGGGTGTCTTTTCAGGCGCTTCGGATATATCAGAAGCGCATATTTCAGAAGGATCCCATGTCTGGATCGTATTGACTTTATCAATCAGTTCAGAAGGCTCAAAGGGTTTTATAAGGTAGTCGCAGACTCCGAACTTCTTTCTGAATTGTTCTCCTGCATCCTCACCCTTTGCTGTTACCAGTATGATCGGGATGTTCCTGAGAGCTTCATTGTCGCGCATCATTTTGCAGAACTGGTATCCGTTCATGCGCGGCATTATAAAGTCTACAAGCACAACATTCGGCATAACCTCTTCAGCAAGCTTATACCCTTCTTCTCCATCTTCTGCTGTATAAACCTTATACCCCTCTTCAGAAAGCGTAGCCATCGCTAGTCTTCTGGCTATAGGGCTGTCGTCTATAACAACTACTTTGCCTTTCTTCATGGCAGATCTCCTTTTCATCCCGGCAAAGATATTATTGCGTAAACAGCTTATCCTGACCTACTGCAAAAATATGATAAGCAGACAAGGCTGACAAGCTGCTGCATGCGCTGTAATATTTTTCGTCGTTTTCAGCTAATACTTTAGCCATTTGTATAAAATGACATATTTATCTTAAAGGGAGTCTTATAAATTTCCTAAACTTTATGCTTTTGTGAAAACGGAGGGCGGTACTGGGCAGGCAGTTCTTTTGCAAGGCTGTCTATAAGTAGGTTGAAGTCATCAGACGGCATGGGAGACCCCTTTTTGTATGAGAATCTGGAATAAAGGCTGTCAAGCATAACTGCGCCTATTGGTCCAATGATGTCAAGAAACTCTTTTTCAGCAACGCTAACCTTTGATGCCTGTACGGTATCGCCAGCAGCAGATGAGCTGCCGGAACTGTCAATTGAGTCTTTGTTTATATCAAGAAAGTTGAGCAGTGTTTCAGTTATTGGCGCTCCGAGCGCACCTGGAGCCTTTACTCCTTTAACGAAAAAGTGTTCAGATGGTGTAAGGTCAGTAAGTCTATTGAAGCACTCGTTATTTTTACATGTGCCCATGGACAGATGGACTATATCACCTTCAGAGAAATATATTTTCAGAAGATGGCTCTGTCCTTCCACCTTGACAGAGAGGAGGCCTGTTTCGCGGGTTCTGTAGTATTTCTTGATTATATCTGAGATATTCATTTTCTCCTCTGATAAATAAAACAGAACAGCAGTCTAAATGCCAGTAACAATCTTAGCATGCAATAAGTCATTTTTCAACTGTTTAGAGTTCTGTGCTGAAAAGTTGACACTTATAATTCGGATATTCTTCAATAAACTTTAGCCTATTAGGCTAAATATAGAGTTGGAGGGCATATGAGATCTGAAAAAGAGCTGTGTGTTGTTTGTGCCTGGAGAGAGACATGCCAGAAAAAGTTTTCGCTGCCTGCCGGCAGAATCTGTCCCGAGTTTTCGAGAGACCTCAGTTTAAAGATTGATGAATCTCGAGATTCTGAGAATAATGAATTAGAGGAGAATCAAAAGAAGTTAATATAGTTTGCAGGGTTATCTTTGTATCTATTTTTGACTTACGTTAAAGTTTATTAGATCACATATGTCTTTTGCGCTGAAAATGCCTGTTATGTCTATCCACTGGATGCTGTCTTCTTTTTTGAACCATGTGTATTGCCGCTTTGCATAATTTCTGGAGCGCTGCTTTATTAGATTTGTCGCCTCATCTAAGCTGAGCCTCCCTGATAAATACTGGGCGAGCTCTTTGTACCCGATCGCCTGCATGGAGGAGATCGTATAAGCTGGCATGTAAGGCTGGGCATTTTCTATAAGTGACATAATGTTTTTCACCTCCTGAAGAAGCCCACTTTCAATCATTTTTTCTACACGCTGGTCAATTATTTTGTACAGTTCAGGTCTTTGGCGGGTCAGCCCTATCTTTATAAACTCATATGGAAGCGGCACAGTCTCTTTTTCACGGAGTTCTGACGCAGGGCTGCTGCTTTTTATGCATATCTCGAGAGCACGCACTATCTTTTTTGTGTCAGCACGCTCAACAGTTGATGCTGTTTTTTTATCGAGCTTCATCAGCTCTTCATATAGCACGCCTGGTTGGCTGACCTCTTTTTGCATCAGATCTTCTCTTAAATCCCAATCCGCAGCAGGGCCGCTAAATAGGCCGCGAGTCATTGCCTTGAGGTATAACCCAGTACCGCCTGTGAGTAAAGGTGTTTTACCGCTGGCATGAAGCGCTTTAATAACCGGCACCACATCTTCAATGTATCTGCCTGCGCTGTATGACTCCCAAGGCTCAACAATATCTATCATATGGTGCTTAACGAGTGACAGCTGTTCTTTCGAAGGCTTTGCTGTTCCTATGTCCATATGCTTGTATACCTGCATTGAGTCAGAGCTGATGATCTCTGCTCCCATGCTCTGCGCCAGCATTATGGAAGTCTCTGTTTTGCCGACGCCTGTTGGACCGATTATGGCCAGAATTTTTTTCATGGAGATTTAGTTACCCTCTGGTATATAATAGAAATTTTATTATACCAGTAACTATATAAAGTCGTGGAGGCAGATATGATACTCAAGGGCAAAATATGGAAGTTCGGCAATGACATAGATACTGATGCGATAATTCCGGCCAGGTATCTGAACACATCCGACCCTGCTGAACTGGCAAAGCATGTTATGGAGGATGCTGACAAGGACTTTCCGTCCAAAGTTAAGGCGTCTGACATTATTGTAGCAGGCAAGAACTTTGGCTGCGGATCATCAAGAGAGCATGCCCCAATCGCGATAAAGGCAGCAGGTATGCAGGCTGTTATCGCAAAGAGCTATGCAAGGATTTTTTATAGAAATTCCTTTAATATCGGGCTGCCTATTTTTGAGTCTGACGAAGCTGCGGAGAAGATACAGGAAGGCGATGTTGTTGAGATAGATGCTGACAGCGGCCTGATAAAGAACATCACACGCAATGAGCAGTACAGTGCAAACCAGATACCGCCATTTATGCAGGAGCTAATCTCTGAGGGCGGTCTTATAGAATGGACAAAGAAAAAACTTCAAGGAGCAAGATCATGAGCAAGACATACAATATAGCTTTAATCCCGGGAGACGGCACAGGATCTGAGGTTGTTGCAGAGGGTAAAAAGAGTCTCGATGCTGCTGCTGCAAAGTTTGGGTTCAAACTCAACTATACCTCATTCGATTTCGGCGGAGAGCGCTACCTTAAAACAGGCGAGACACTGCCTGACAGCGCTGTGGAAGAGTTAAAAAAGTTTGATTCCATATATCTTGGCGCTATCGGGCATCCTGATGTTAAGCCAGGCATACTCGAAACAGGTATTTTGCTGAAAGCACGTTTTGCGCTTGATCAGTATATAAACCTGAGGCCTGTAAAACTCTATCCTAATGTTGAGACACCTCTGAAGGACAAGGGGCCTGAGCATATAGATTTTATTGTTGTACGCGAAAACACAGGCGGCATATACACAAGTCTGGGTGGAGCAACCCGTGTTGGAACACAGGATGAGATCGCAACCCAGCTTATGGTTTATGACAGAAGAACCGTTGACCGCTGCATCAGGTACGCATTTGAGCTGAAGAAAAAGCGCAATGCAATGAATCCGAAATATGCTGAAAAGCCGATAACCCTTATTCATAAAAGGAATGTTCTCACAAGCTGCGGAGATCTCTGGTACCGTGCGTTTGAGGAGATGGGCGCCAGAGACTATCCCGAAATAAAGCGCGACTACAATCATGTTGATGCTGCAAACATGTGGTTCGTTAAAAACCCGGAGTGGTTTGATGTGGCTGTTACAGAAAATCTCTTTGGCGATATAATTACAGACCTCGGTGCAATGATACAGGGCGGTTTGGGAGTTGCGGCAGGCGGCAATATCAATCCTGAAGGCGTCTCGATGTTCGAGCCAATGGGCGGAAGCGCGCCAAAGTACAAGGGTCAGAATGTCATCAACCCGATGGCAGCTATTGGAGCAGGCATGATGATGCTCGATACCCTCGGAGAGACAAAGGCAGCACAGGCGATAGAGGCTGGGATGACAGAGACCATGAAGAAGATGAAGAGCCAGGCAGCAGGCAAGATGGGATACACAACAACCCAGGTTGGCGATATGGTCGCTGGGCTGGTCTAAAAAAATAAAAATAAAAAGATCAGGAGATGCGGGTATGCGTGTAGGATTCATAGGCTGGAGAGGAATGGTCGGATCTGTTTTAATGGGTCGCATGATTGAAGAGAGGGATTTTGATTTTATTGATCCAGTATTTTTCACAACCTCAAATATAGGCGGCACACCTCCAGCAATAGGCAAAGATGCTCCTGCGCTCAAAGACGCAAAAAATATAGATGAGCTCAAGGTAATGGATGTTATCATCTCATGCCAGGGCGGTGATTATACCTCCGAGATATTCCCAAAGCTGCGCGCGGCAGGATGGAAAGGTTTTTGGATAGATGCAGCATCAACGCGCAGGATGGATAAGGACTCGATAATAATACTCGATCCTGTCAACATGAATGTCATCAAAGATGGTTTCTCAAAGGGCGTTAAAAACTTTATAGGCGGCAACTGCACAGTATCTCTCATGCTGATGGCTCTGGGCGGCCTCTATGAAAAGGGCCTTGTGGAGTGGATCAGCGCTATGACATACCAGGCAGCATCAGGCGCAGGCGCAAACAACATGCGAGAACTGCTCAAACAGATGGGCTCTGCTTATGGCGTTGTGTCTGATCTGCTCGCGAATCCTTCAAGCGCTATACTTGATATAGATAAAAAAGTGGCGAGCCATGTCTGCTCTGCTGAATATCCGACAGATTATTTCGGCGCTCCTCTTGCCTGTTCTCTTATACCATGGATAGACAAGCAGCTCGAAAACGGACAGAGCCGTGAAGAGTGGAAGGGACAGGCAGAGACAAACAAGATACTCGGCCGCGAAGATAATCCTATACCTGTTGACGGCATATGCGTGCGTGTAGGCGCAATGCGCTGCCATAGCCAGGCATTGACCATCAAACTTAAAAAAGATGTGCCTCTTAAAGACATTAATGATATAATCGCAAGCCATAACAAATGGGTGAAGGTTGTTCCAAATGAGCGTGAAATCACCATGCGCGAGCTCACGCCGGCTGCTGTAACAGGCACACTGACAGTACCTGTTGGACGCCTGAGAAAGATGAACATGGGGCCTGATTATCTCGCAGCCTTCACATGCGGTGACCAGCTCCTTTGGGGCGCTGCTGAACCTTTAAGAAGAATGTTAAGAATAGTACTGGAGAAATAGACGATTGCTTAAGATAAAAGATAGATATGTTGTTGCTGTTGCCGGCGCATCAGGCGCGATCGGAAATGAGATAATCAATATCCTTGAAGAGCGTGAGTTCCCTGTTGAAAGGCTCAGGCTTTTTGATACTGACAAATCAGTTGGCGAGGATATGGATTTTGAGGGCAGTGATATGCCTGTTGAGCCGCTCGAAAAAGGTTGCTTCAATGGTATTGATGTTGTTTTTTTCGCAGCAGGCCCGGAGATCACAAAGGCATGGATCGCTGAGGCTGTAAGCGCAGGCTGTGTTGTTATTGACTGCACCAGTTTTTCGAGAATGAGCAGTGAAGTCCCGCTTGTTGTGCCTGAGGTGAATGCATCTGATTTGTCATGGCACAAGGGAGTGGTTGCCAATCCATCCGGCGCTGCTATCCAGCTCTCCTCTGTGCTGAAGCCTCTGCACGATGCTGCTTCAGTAAAGCGCGTTGTTGTGACCATGCTTCAGGCAGTCTCAGCAACAAGCAAAAGCGCGATGGATGAGCTCTTTACGCAGACATCAGACCTGCTCAGCTTTAAAGATGTTCAGAAGCGGGCGTATCCTCACCAGATAGCCTTTAATCTGCTGCCGCATGTGGGGCAGTTTGCAGATAATGACTACACAAAAGAGGAGCTGCGCGCTCTTGAAGAGACAAAAAAGATACTCAAATGCAGATCATTAACAGGCACGGTTACCGCTGTGCGTGTGCCTGTGTTTCGCGGGCTTTCGGAATGTGTTAATATCGAAACAGAGAGGAAGCTGACTGTGGCGCAGGTCAAGGAGTTGCTCGCTTCTGCAGCCGGCATAACTGTTTTTGACGCGCCATCAAAAAACATATATCCGTTTCCTCTGGAGGCATCCGGACGAGATGATATTTTTGCAGGCAGGATAAGAGAGGATGAATCCATTGCCTGCGGTATAAACATATGGACTGTTACTGACAATCTACGCAAAGGCTCGGCCTTAAATGCTGTGCAGATTGCGGAAGAATTGATAAAAACCTAATAACCCTGGAGGTGAGCCGATGGCGAACGAAAGAGACTACTTTTTTACTTCTGAATCTGTAACTGAAGGACATCCTGACAAGATAGCTGACCAGATATCAGATGCTATTCTGGATGCAATTTTATCAAAGGACCCTATGGGCAGGGTCGCTTGTGAGACAATGCTCACAACAGGCCTCGCATTTGTTGCAGGCGAAATATCAACATCCTGCTATGTAGAAATTCCGAGCATAGTCAGGGAGACGATAAAAAACATCGGTTACACAAGGGCGAAATACGGATTTGATTATGAGACATGCGCTGTTATCACCTCCATACACGAACAGTCAACAGATATAGCGATGGGTGTTGATCCGGGAGGAGCAGGAGACCAGGGACTAATGTTCGGCTATGCATGCAACGAAACACCTGAACTTATGCCGATGCCAATAATGTTGGCCCACAAGCTCTCTATGAGACTGACAGAAGTTAGAAAACAGGATATACTCGGCGCTCTCAGGCCGGACGGCAAGACACAGGTGACGATTGAATACAAAAATGACAAGCCTTACAAGGTGAATACAATAGTTGTATCTTCACAGCACACCCCTGACATAACCCTCAAGGATCTGCGTGAAGAGATTATAGAGAAGGTTATAAAGCCTATTGTTCCAAAAGAGCTGCTGGATGAAGAGAATGTGATATACCACATCAACCCTACCGGAAGATTTGTTATAGGCGGCCCTATGGGAGACACAGGTCTTACGGGCAGAAAGATTATTGTTGATACATACGGCGGAGTGGGCAGCCACGGCGGAGGCTGTTTCTCAGGTAAAGACCCGTCAAAGGTTGACCGTTCTGCGTCATACATGGCCCGCTACATCGCAAAGAATATTGTTGCAGCAGGCTTCGCATCCAGATGCGAAATACAGCTTGCTTATGCTATCGGAATACCGGAGCCTGTATCAGTATTTGTGGATACTTTCGGCACCGGCAAACTGGCTGACTCTGAGATAGCTAAGCTTGTGTCAAAGAACTTTGACATGACGCCAAAAGGCATAATCACAAAGTTGAACCTCAGAAGACCAATCTATAAAGCGACTGCCGCATACGGACACTTCGGCAGAACAGGAGAGGGCTTCACATGGGAAAATACTGATATGGCTGATACTCTTAAAAAAGCGGCAGGATGTTAGTAATCAGATAAATAAAACTGGAGGATAAATGGTAAAGCATGATGTAAAAGACATAAAGCTCGCACAAAAAGGCAAGCTGCGCATAGAGTGGGCAGCGCAGGAGATGCCTGTACTAAAGAGCATTGCTGACAGATTCGCAAAAGAGAAGCCTTTAAAAGGCATCCGCGTGGTCGCATGCCTGCATGTAACCACAGAGACAGCGATGCTGATGGAAACACTCAAAATAGGCGGCGCCCAGATCGCGCTCTGCGCATCCAATCCGCTCAGCACACAGGATGATGTTGCAGCATCTCTTGTCAAAAATTCCGGCATATCAGTATTTGCTATCAAGGGCGAAGACACAAAAACATATTACAAACATATAAAGAGCGCCCTTTCCATAAAGCCGCAGATCACAATGGATGACGGAGCAGATGTTGTATCAATCCTGCACAAAGAGGAAAAGGCGCTGCTCAAAGGTGTGATAGGCGGCACTGAAGAGACCACAACAGGAGTCATCAGACTTAAGGCAATGGCTGCTGACGGCGCGCTCCAGTATCCTATCATCGCTGTTAATGACGCATTCACAAAACATCTCTTTGACAACCGCTATGGCACAGGCCAGAGCACAATGGACGGCATAATCAGGGCTACAAACAGACTTATAGCTGGTTCAGTTGTGGTTGTTGCAGGCTATGGCTGGTGCGGCAGAGGCGTTGCCATGAGAGCTAAGGGGCACGGCGCGCGCGTAATCATCACAGAGATCGATCCATTGAAGGCGCTTGAAGCCACAATGGATGGCTATGAAGTGATGACAATGGCGCAGGCAGCAAGGATAGGCGATATATTTGTGACAGCTACAGGTGATATAAATGTTGTTGCAAAGTCGCACTTCAGCGTTATGAAAGATGGCGCTATTGTCGCAAACACAGGACACTTTAATGTTGAGATAGATATCGAGAGCCTTAAAAAGATGTCCAAAAAGACCAGGACAATGCGTGACTTTGTTGAAGAGTATACTCTTAAAGACAACAGAAGAATATACCTGCTCGGCGAAGGCAGACTTATCAACCTTGCAGCAGCAGAGGGCCATCCATCAGCAGTTATGGACATGAGCTTTGCTAACCAGGCGCTCTGCGCTGAGTATATGGTGAAAAATGCAAAGAAGTTACAGAAGACTGTATACAGCGTACCTGAGAAGATAGACAAAGACATATCAAGACTCAAGCTCAAGGCAATGGGCATAAAGATTGACACACTCACTCCTGAGCAGAAGAAGTACCTTGCAAGCTGGGAGATGGGCACATAGCATTAAAGATTCAGTTATTATTTATACAATAGAGGGGAGGCAGCAGCCTCCCCTCTATTTTTTTGTTTTAAATCATCTTATGTTTGATTATAATAATCCAAAAAAATACCTGGGGAGGTAATCGTGAAGCGCCTATCCGCATTTGCTGCTGCATTGTTGTTTGTTGTGCTTTTGTTCTCTGCTGTTCCGGATTCTTTTGCTACAGAAAGCGGTGGAGGCGCCTATCCGCTTGGAGCAGAAGACTTCATGTCAGGCGCTGTGCCGCCTCCAGGCACATATTTTATAAACTATTTTCTCTACTACCACGGCACAAAATTCAGAGACGGCAACGGCAACCGTATAATCCCTGACTTTGACCTCAAGGGCACAGCCAATGTATTCAGGTTTATACACATAACAAAGCACCAGATACTCGGGGCAAACTGGGGCATGCATATATTTATTCCTTTCAAAAATACGACTGTCACAATGAACGGAAGGCACGAGAGCAAGGCAGGGCTCGGAGACATAATTGTTGACCCGATACTGCTCTCATGGCACTCCAAGAATTGGCACTTTGCTGCTGGCCTGGATGTCTATCTGCCGACCGGAGGATATGACAAAAACAGCATAGCAAACCCGGGCAGAAACTACTGGACATTCGAGCCTGTACTCGGCATCACATATGTGAGCGACAATGGATGGGATGTCTCAGCAAAGCTGATGTATGACTTCAACACAAAAAATACAGCAACTGATTACCGCTCAGGCCAGGAATTCCATTTTGACTACACAATAGGTAAAAAAATCGGAGCATGGAGCCTCGGGCTTGGCGGATACTACTACAAGCAGATATCAGATGACAAACAGTATGGAGTGAGGGTTGCTCCTGACGGCAACAAGGGGCAGGTGCTCGCATACGGCCCGCAGGTGAAGTATGACCACAAAAATATGAGCTTTATACTCAAGTACCAGACAGAGACACTTGTTGAGAACAAGCCGGAAGGCAACACATTCTGGTTCAAGTTCGTATATGCGTTTTAAGTTTTAACATATACAAGACAATACGGAATTGATTATAAAGAGAGAGGGGGGGGGCGCATATATGCGCCCCCCCCCTGCTGTTAATTAGATGCTTGAATGTATGCTAAAATCAGGCATAAGAAAAATTGTGATGGTTGTTTTATTCATTTTTCTTCCGGCAGTTTTATTTCCCTCTCCATCTATCCTATAAATACCAATGATCCGGCAAGACCCTCAATCGTGCTTTATTTGAAGATTACTGTAAAACCAAAAGCTGCAAACACCAGATAGTAATTAGTAAAAATCTCTTGTATTTCGACTGTTAAGACTTTTGACTGAGTTTTACACCTTCCCTTCCACAATCGCAATCTCTTCAGGGGTGAGGCCGTAGAGAGCATAGACCATTTCGTCGATCTCTGCTTCAAGACGCGGCACATACTGGCTGCCTGGATCAGCAAGAATTTTCTCAACACGCTCGATGATAGGTGCTTTTTGTTTGTCGGATGAATAAGGAATAGGAAGCTGCTGCATGTATTGTGCAATAAACCTTACAAACCCTCCCTGAATAGTTGAACTTATATTAAGGTAAAACCACCAGATCACACGTGAATTAAGTAGTCCCAAAAGCCACTTTTCATTTGTTGGAATTATGTATGCAGTGTTGCCAAGAAAAGTTTTACTCTCATCCCATGTAAATTCTGATGCTTTGGCAATATCGGGATAAACAATTTTCGGCTGCTCAAACTCTTTGTAGTAAGCACATGAGCGGAGTTCCCACCAGAATTTGCCCTTGTCGTCTCGTTTCATAAGCTGCGCTTCCCATTGTGACAAGTGTTTGCATAAAGCAGGGTATGTTTGCATAAATATCTTTTTTGCTTTTGCTTCGGTCAGCTCATCCGCCCACGGCCATTGCCTGTTAGCGCTGCTTGATATGTTGATCACATACAACCCTGCCCATTCAGCTTTCCACTTCTTTATATCCCGGCCGCGGAGCCAGGGCTTTATCAGCTCTTCGCTCTTAGGGTCTTCTGCAATCAGCTTTTTGCGGGTATCTGCATCAATGACAAAGGCTTCGTTAAGCCCTGTCAATATTCCCCTGTAAAAGCGCCCCTTCACATATTCTCCAAGAGGTTTTCCTGCTTTGCGTAATTTTTCCATCAGCGCCAAAACGCCAGGCTGCTCAAGATTCCATCCTTCATTCCTCAATGCCTTTATCGGCATCGGGAAACTGATCTCATCCAGGGTTTCCTCAAGCCGATCAAGCTGTGATGAGATGGAGAATGTGGCAGTGGCGGTCATATCGTCATTTTGAGGCAGGCGTTTTTCAAGAAGGATAATGGAGGGATAGGTGGTAGCATCAAAGATCGGCAGGTCGGCAAAGTCTATTACAATCTTAGGCGTTGATGCAGCAGTTAATAACTCCCTTGTGTTTTTGCCGTATCCTGCGCGCATAAATTTGTTAGGCGCGATAAAGCAGAGGTGTCCGCTGCTTTTCAGAACATCGAGTCCGCGATGATAAAAGTAGGTGTAGATGTCTGCTGTGCCGCAGAAAAAGCTGCCGAACTCTTTTTTCAGCTCAGGCTTCATCTCTTTGATGCCTTCATGACGCACATATGGAGGATTTGCGATAACAATGTCGAATCCGCTTTTTTGGTTAAAGACCTCGCTAAAATATACCTTGTAGTCAAAGTGACGGTCGTCATGAGTTACTTCTGCGATCAGGCTGTCAATCTCTTGTTTAAAGCGCATCTTCTCTGTGGGATTGGTTGTCTCGAAGTATCTGCTTTTCAACTCTTCGAGCTTTTCGAGTGATTGGTGATGAAAAAGGGTATTAACGCTTGAAAGCGAGTTTCCGCAGACGATTTTATAGTCCAGGTTAGGCAGAGGCTTTATCTGCTTTATATCATCTTCATCCACCACAAGCGAGAGCCACAAACGCAGCTTGGCAATCTCTACTGCTCCGGGGTCTATGTCCACGCCGTAGAGAGACCTCTCTATGCAGTGCCGTTTGAAGTCATAAATTGTCCTGTTAGTCTCTTTTATAAATGCTGAGAGCACATTTCTTGTTTTTACAATCTCGCTCATCATGCCCACAGGAAACGCAGCGCTGCCTATTGCAGGGTCGCAGACTTTTATATCAGCCAGCTTGTCGTCAACCAGCTTTGCGTTTTGTCTTATGCTCTCGGACAGCTTGTAATAATAGGTGCTGGTCTCTTTGCCTTTTGCTTCAACAGTTGCTTCATTTTCTCCGAGTTGTTCGCCGTACTTGATAAGGGTTTCAATGTCTTCTTTTGAAATGACATTGCTTAACTCAGCATGCAGGTAATTGACAAGGCTCTGCTGACACATGTAATGAACAATTTCACGAGGCGTGTAGTATGTGCCTTTGGATTTTCGGTCTTTTACCTCAAGCAGGTTCTCAAATACCTTGCCGAGCATCTCCGGGTCAACTGCCACCTCTTTTTCGAGCGGCTCATCCTCTTTAACAGTAAAATTGTAGCGGTCAAAAATATCTAAAATGCCTGTGCCTGTATCACCTTCTTGTGTCGTGAGAGAATTGGAAAAGAGCTCATTCGGCAGGATGATGTCAGTATGCACCCAGTCATAGTTATTAATCGGGTCAAAAAGTCCGCCGTTTAAAAAAGGGATTTTGCAGTTAAAGCGGCTGTAGTAACCATCATCATGGCTGCGGTCAATACGCAGGGCCTCGTAAAAAAGAGGCTCTAAGATATCGTTAAAAAAGTTATTGTATTCGCCATGCACGGACACAAATAGCTCTCTCAAGAAGTTTTTTGATCCTGTGCCCCAGTCCGCATCCCTCGCAACGCCGAACCAGCCTTTTTTCTGCAGAAAGTAGAGAAAGACGATCTGCCCCAGGAGCTTCTTTGCAAAGTCTGCGGAATCGATACCTTTGGCCGCGAAATCAGCTTTGATCTTTGCATCATTAGAAATAACCTCATCAAGCATCTCTTTTGTACGCAGGAAAAGATCGCGGTACTTTTCGAAAAACTCTTTTGTGACTTTTTCGATATTAAAGGCTTCTTCAAGCTCTGCGAGAGTGGGGTTATGGCTGTCGTTAGCAAGGATTGGGATAAGGCGGCTCTGCGCAGTAAAGCTCTTCTCATTTTTACCTACAAGAAAAGACCATCTGCGTGCCGGTGTAAACTCTTCTTTTGCCTTGATTCTGCCGCCCGCTGTTTCTACAAAACGGTAGTCCATTTTAACAAGAGAAAACCGCCAGTCCTCTTGATCAGGCGCGACAAATGCCACCAATGCAGCATCCTTCATCTCGCCGCCCCTGCTGCCGTTCAAGTACCATGCTATAAAGTTCCTCTGCATGGTGCGGGCTCGTTCAATTGATGTCTTTTTCTTGAGCTTTACAACAAGGATGTCAATCTTATGCTCACTGTCTGTATATTTGCCGATGCGCTCAAGAGAGCTTATGTAATTTTCATATGCGTCTGGTATGAGGTTACCCTTGTACGAGAACGGAGCCTCTTCTATGGAGTTCAGAAGATTTGTTATAAATACGGCAAAACGCCCCTTGTCAAAAGGGTTCTCAAAAACATTTTTTATGATTTGTTGCGCCTGTTGTTTATCCATAGTTAGTTGTTACAAAGCCTTTTAATGTATTCTTTGCCTTTCGTGGTGAGCCGATATTTCTGAAAACGGCTGTTGGCTTATCAGGGATGGTCATTTCGATTAGACCAAGTGCCCGGAGTCTCTTAACCTGCTTGTGCAGTTCTCCTGACACTGTTCTATGCCCCATCAGATAAAAACAAGGATAGTATAACTTCTCTTCTGCCGGAGGCTGCAGGGTTTTGTTCCGCATAATGACTATGCAAAAGTCGTTCGGGTATGTGTGTCTGAAGAACGGCCAGCAGCTTGAATGGATTCATTATCTCTTTTTTTAATTCATCCAATGCCTTTAGTGTCTCTTTGGCTGTCTGTTTGGGGATGCCGCCTTCTTCAAGCTGTGTGTATACCTTTCTCAGATAGATCTCCTGATCATCAGTCAACTGTTTTGTATTTTTCATGGTTGCTTTGAGAACGGCGATTATCCTGCCTGCGCTGTCCCTGCCTGCCCTGCTGTACAATTGCGGCATCCCGTCTGTGGTTGCTAAAACAAATGCCTCTTTATTCATATCCATAAGGTCGAAAAACTTATCAGGCAGTTTCAGCTTTTTGTCCTTTAATCCGCTTTCAAGGATTGTGGCAGCAGAGATGAAATCAAGCTCATGCGCGTTTTTATCATCACTCGCCATAAAGAATTTTTGCAGCTTCCCACGGCGGAAATAGGTTATAAGGGAATCTTTATTTTCAAGACTTGATTTGGATGAGCGCGCCTTTTTCGGGAGCCTCTTGATTTTCTCGAAGGTGTCTGGATCTTTGTCCCTCAAGTCTGTTATCACTTTAAGATATTTGAGTTCTGAGCCTTCGTCTTCTTCATCAGCGATGATTGCTTTTCTGGATATTAGCCTGTTAAAGAGTTCATGCGATTCAACAGGCTCCCCCTCTGTTAGGAGCGCCGCATCTCCGCCAAGAAGTGTAAGAAATGCGCTTATCTTTGCTTCAGCTGCCTCTTTCAGCTTTATCTGGTTATTGGACTGTTTTGTGGGAAAGAAGTTGAATGTATAAATTTTGTCATGTTTTGTGTCCACACGGTTAATACGCCCGACCCTCTGCATCATGCGGGTGGGGTTCCACGGGATGTCGTAGTTGATAACTACATTTGAGCGGTGAAGGTTTACTCCTTCAGAGAGCACTTCGGTTGAGACCAAAATGCGATAGTCGTCTTTTGGATGGCGGGCTTTGGCGTCAAAGTTTTCGATCACCTTGTCGCGGACCGCCTCACCTGAACCGCCGGAAAAACAGAGCGCGCTGCCCGGAATTTTCTCATTAATATTTTTGCCAAGATATTCAGCAGTCTCTTTTGACTCGGTAAAGATAATAAGTTTATTTTCTTTCAGGATCCGGTTTTTAGAAAGAGCATCCAGAAATTTGAGCAGCTTAGGATCCCTTTCAATTTGCTGCCATAAAGTCTGCACTTCTTTTAGAATTGCATAATCGCTTTGCAGGTCTTTGATAAACTTATCAGAAAAATCACTGCTGTCGTATTTGCTGGCCTTCTTCTCATCAATTAATTCCTGTATTGCTTGATCATCATCATTTTCCAATAACTCAAAAATCTTGTTAGTATGCTTTTTGCTGACATATACATTGCCCTTCTTAATCTCATTAATAAACAGCTCGTAAGAATAAATGAAGCGGTCAATTGAATTTTTGAAGGCAAAGAAACTGCTCTCCAATCTTTTCACAAGAAGAATCTTCATGAATTTGCCCATGTTCTCCTGCGCTAATCTGGTGGGCTGGTCAGTCTCTCCTTTGTAATATTCAGGCAGTAAAGGGGTATAACGGGAATATTTGAATTTTTGCACAATTAGTTCAATTGTTTTATTAAAAATCTCATCTTCAGTATCATTAAGCTCATAAAAAAGCGGCTCAGGGTTTTCAACCTCAGGGAATTTAATGTTCTGATTATTAAGATCATCAGCGAAATATTTTGCTATTTCTGTTCGTGTGCGCCTGACCATCAGATATTTAAGCACCTTGTCCCTGATTTCAAGAGCATTTTCCTTTACAACCTTGATGTATTCAGGATAATCCCGCTGGCGGTCAAGATTTTTGAGCTTTTTATCCAGCCTGCTGAAAAATGCCTCAAGGTCAGGCAGATTTGGAATGGCGCTCTTTTTGGATTTCTGAAAGAGCTTTATCTGGCTCAGGATGTCTTTTGGTGAGTTGTTGTAAGGTGTGGCAGTGACGAGTATTACCCGTTTGCCTCTGCATATCTCGGCAAGCATTTCATAGGTGATATTTGTTTCTGTCCTGAAGCGGTGGGCTTCATCAATAATGATGTTGAAATATTTATCTGTTCCCTTATCCAGTATGTCCTGCAGTTTGCCTATTGATTCAAAGTCAGCCGGTATTCTGAAATCGGAAAAAGCATTGCGCCATGAGCCCGGGTTTTCTTTATCAAGCAAAACCGGCGGTGCGATAACAAGAGTTCTGCCGTCTATCTGTCCTGCAAGAAGCGCGGCAATATATGTTTTGCCAAGACCCACCACATCAGAAATGAATACGCCCCCGTATTCTTCCAGAATTTTTTTAGCGTTAAGTATTGCTTGCTCCTGATACTCTAATCTTTTGAAATCCTGTGGGAGATATTTTGCAAAGATCTCATTTGAGCTGCTCAGCTGATCCTTGAAATACTCATACAAGAACTTAAGATAAAGCTCGTATGGAGTGATATTCTGGTTCAGCCAGGTTTTTTCTTCAATGGTCTGTATGTATTTTTCGCTGACATCGACTGAGTCCTTCCAGAGCGCTTCGAACTTCTGGAGCGCAAAATCGTAATCAGCGCGGTTTTTAAGCTCAACATTAAATTCAAGATTGTCAACTAGCCCATTGTATGTAAAGTTGCTGGATCCGGTAATAACCCTGCCTCTATCCCTGTCATCTTCTGCAAAGGTCATTATATAGAGCTTTGCGTGAATATTTTGTGATGGGTAAGCTCTTATTTCGAGCTTCTTATTGAGTATCCAATCAATAAATTTACGAATACCCTGCTCAACTTGCCGGATGTCCTCAGAGGCTTCCATCTCCCTTTCAACTAAAACGCCTACCTCCTGCTTTGTCTCTGCGTGAGAAAATTGAGTTGATTGTTGTGATTCCTTGGCTGCAGTTTTCAGCAGGTCATAAGTCTGCCTGTTTGTGTTTATGCCGATAAGAATTCTGATCCGCTCTGTCTTTTCGAGGGATTTATATATTTCATGAAAGCCGCTGGTATAGAAGTATCCGACAAGGCAGTCAAAAAGTTTTGTGTCCTTGATCAGGGTTTCAAACCTTTTTCTAAGGTTTTTACCCCCCTCGTTTGTAATAAAAGTAAGATCTGTCATTTTTTTTGTGTTAAATGCCTCTCGGAATAATTTGATTTAAACGAGCATCTGAATCGAATTATATCATCAGTCAGCAATAGTTTCATCAATATATTTCTGTGCGCTGTTTTCAGCGGTTTTTGTTTATGTGCTAAAATTCACTATGCAAAAGACCGATCTTTTTTCACTCACTGAGCAGCAGCTTAATGCGTTTATTGATGCTGAAGGGCTGCCTGCGTACAGGGCGCGCCAGATAATCAAATGGATATATGAGAAGCATGCCTGCTCCATTGAGGAGATAACAGAATTTTCAAAAGATCTGCGCCGGAGCCTTTCTGAAAAGGCGTATATCAGCTGCCTTGAGCTTGCTGATCAGCAGATCTCGATTGATGGTACTCGCAAGTTTCTCTTTAAGCTCCAGGATGGCGAAACAATAGAGAGCGTATTGATACCTGATGAAGAGAGGCTCACTCTCTGCATATCTTCTCAGGTTGGCTGCGCCATGAGCTGCGGGTTTTGCGTTACAGGCAGCATCGGCATAAAGCGTGATCTGCTGGCGTATGAGATATGCGGGCAGGTGATTGGTGCAAGCAGGATTATTCATCCGCAAAAAATAACAAACATTGTGCTGATGGGCATGGGAGAGCCTCTTGCGAATTTCGAAAATGTTGTAGAGGCGCTATGGAGGATAACAGGGCTGATGCAGTTTTCTCCGCGCAGGATAACGCTGTCAACATCAGGCATAGTGCCAAAGATCGCTGCGCTTGCGCAGAGTGCGCCGATGGTAAATCTTGCTATATCTCTTAATGCAACAACAGATCAGGTGCGGGATATGATCATGCCTGTTAACAGAACATATCCGCTCAAGGCGCTGCTTGATGCGTGCAGAAGATTTCCCCTGCCTCCGCGCAGGAGGATAACATTCGAGTATGTAATGCTCAAGGGAGTGAATGATTCGGATGCTGATGCAGCGCGTCTTATAAAATTGCTCAGAGGCATACCGTCAAAGATAAATCTGATACCGTTTAATGAGTTTGAAGGCGCCAAATACAGAAGGCCTGATGATGCGAGGGTGCAGGAGTTTCAGGAAATGTTGTCTTCAGCAGGAATGACAGCGATTGTTAGAAAGAGCAAGGGGCAGGACATACTTGCTGCATGCGGACAACTCAAGGCGAAATATTCAGACAGAGAAAGGGGATAAATGAGGATAAGAAAAAATGGTGGGCAGTCGCAGAATCGAACTGCGGACACGAGGCTTTTCAGGCCTCTGCTCTACCGACTGAGCTAACTGCCCATCACGAAAAACTAGTCTTAAAGCATAAACTTTTAGCCAGTTTAAAGTCAAGAATTTCAGCAGATTAATCTCGTATGCTGTGCCGATAATAGTAGAGTTTAATCGGTATGATTAATTTAAATTTAAAAATATAAAATAGTGCGCTTATTTGCATATATTCTCTTTTATTTGCTAAATTAAGCCTTAATTTGATTAAGGAGGATCAGCAGATATGAGAAAATTTTCAGCTTTTATTGCAGTGGTTATTTTTTCAGGTTTTATATTAGTAAGCGGCTGCAGTCAAAAAAGGGTTGCTGTGGCTGATAAGCCTGAGCAGACAAAGCCTGCTGAAACATCAACTATAACAACAACACCTCCATCATCGGCAACTTCAGAAAAGCAGGCTCCATCAACTATCCAGACAAAAGAGATAGTTACAGAAAAAATAGCCTCTGCAAAGGCCCATCCTTCAGAAGCTGATGCTATATACGAAGAGATAAGATCAGCGCTCAGGGATATATATTTTGATTTTGACAAGTACGACATTAACGAAGACTCAAAGCCTATGATAAAACAGGTCGCATCAGCGTTGACAAAGACCAGCAGCATAAAGGTGATAATTGAAGGTCACTGCGATGAGCGCGGCACAAATGAATATAACCTCAGCCTGGGTGAAAAGAGGGCATTTGCTGTAAAAGAGTATCTTCTTTCCCTAGGCATTCAGTCATCAAGAATACAGACTGTTAGCTATGGCGAAGAGAAGCCTGCATGCAAGGATAGCACTGAAGAGTGCTGGGCAAAAAACAGGCGAGCTCACTTTGTGCTGGTGAGGGAGAAGTAATGGCTGCTAATGAGATGCTTCACAGAATATATAGAACTGTGCCTATGCTTTTTTGCGGAGCGTCCCTGCTGCTTGCTTCAGCCTGCGCTACAACTGCTGATCTGGAGAATATGAGGCAGAGCATAAACACTACAAACAGGCTTCAGGCGATTGAGCAGAAAAAAGATATGGATGACATGAAGCTCAAAGTCTCTGATCTTTCCAAGGAAGTTGCTGTTGTGCGGGATCGCACAGCTGGAGCAGTGAAAGAGAGTACTGTAGAGGCTCTTAGAGAGAGCCAGGCAAACATTGTATCAAGAGTGAACGAGCTTTCCAAAGATGTACAGATGCTCAAAGGACGTTTTGAGGAGAGCAAATATATAACAGATAAGTCAGTCAAAGATATTTCTTCAGAAAGAGAACTCCTTTTGTCGAGGATAACCGGACTCGAAAATGAGGTCAAGGATATGAAGACCAGGCTCGCATCTAATCCTGAACCGTCTAAAGCAGCAGAAAAACAGAGTGAAGAGAAGCCTGCTGTAGTTGATCCACAGCAGCTGTATGATGATGCCCAGATAGCTATGGAAGAGAAGAAGTATTCTGAGGCAAGAAAAAACTTTGAGATAATTGCGAGGGATTTTCCTGAAAACCAGCTAGCCCCCAATGCACAGTTCTGGACAGGCGAGGCATTTTATGCAGAGAAAAAATATGAAGAGGCTGTGCTTGCATATGAGGCTTTTTTAAAGAAGTATCCAAAACATGACAAGGCCAGAGGAGCTATGCTGAAACAAGGCTATTCCTTTATAGAGCTTAATGACAAAAAGACGGCAAAGGTTATTCTCGAAAGGCTTATAGAGAAGCACCCGACATCCAAAGAAGCAAAGGCTGCTGAGAAGAAACTTGCTGATATGCTGCCTAAAAAGAAGACTGCTGCGCCTGTTAAGAAAAAAACAAAGTAGGGAGTTAAAATAAGATGAGCGGTTTGACAGACAGATACAAAAGAACCATTGATTACTTAAGGATATCTATAACAGACAGATGCAATCTTAGATGCATCTACTGCATGCCTTCAAACGGGATAAAGCATATCGAGCATAAAGATATCCTTACATATGAAGAGATAATAAGGCTAGTTCGCATTGCGTCAAAAATCGGCGTAAAAAAGATCAGGCTCACCGGTGGAGAGCCGCTAACAAGGAAGGATCTATCCAAACTTATAGCAACAATAAATACCATAGAAGGCATTGAAGATATCAGCCTGACAACTAACGGTATAATGCTGAAGCAGCAGGCAGCTGAACTCGCAAGGGCTGGACTCAAAAGAATAAATATAAGTATTGATTCGATGAAGCCCGAGCGTTATGCTGAGATAACACGGGGCGGCAGTCTTGATGCGGTATGGGAAGGCATAAAAGAGGTGGAGGCCGCTGGGATACACCCTATAAAGATTAATGTTGTGCCGATACGCGGATTCAACGAGGATGAGATTAAGGATTTTGCGAGACTCTCTATAAATCTGCCTTACCATATAAGATTCATAGAGTTTATGCCTATAGGCGCAAAAGAGATATGGACTGAGGCAAAGTATGTATCAACTGACGAGATAAAGAATATTGTTTCAGAAATTGGTCCGATATATTCTGTAAAGGCGCGTAAATCCGGTCCAGCGCGTTATTTTAAGTTTGACAGTGCAAGAGGCGTAATAGGTTTCATTAGCGCTGTTACCCATCATTTCTGTGATACATGCAACAGGCTCAGGCTCACATCAGACGGAAAGCTCAGGCCATGCCTCTTTTCTGAAACAGAGATAGATCTGAGGTCAGCAATGAGAGATGGTGCTTCAGATGAGGAGATCGAGAGACTGTTCAGGCTAGGAGTAGAGATAAAGCCAGAAAGGCATTATATATCTCATGAGCGTTCTTTTAATCACCTGAAGCCGATGTCAAAGATTGGCGGGTAGCGATAAAAAAGCTACTGTAGAAATCCTGAGTTTTTCAGAGAGGAGATCAGAGAAGAGTCTTCGATATCTTTGTTGATCAATTTTGCCACATATTTTGCTAGTATATCGGTCTCTATGTTGACAGTATCTCCTATGGTTTTAAATCCTATTGTTGTCAGTTTTGCGGTATGAGGTATTATCACAATGCTGAATCTATCTGGGAAAATGTCAACTACTGTAAGGCTTATGCCGTCAACAGCAACTGAGCCTTTTGGCACGAGCATTTTAAGTATATTTTTCGGAGCTTCTATCTCGATGTTCACAGCATTGCCCACCTCTTTTTTTGACGCTATCTTCCCGGCAGCCTCTGTATGTCCTGTAACAAAGTGACCTCCCAGTTTTGAGCTTGGAGTGAGAGAAGGTTCAAGATTAACCCTGCTTCCGGTTCGTAGGCTTCCGAGGTTCGTATTCTGGAGTGTTTCGTAAGATACATCGAAGGTGAGTATTTTTGATTTTATATCAACAATCGTCAGACATACTCCATTAACTGATATGCTGTCGCCTAAGACAGCATCAGAGCTTAAAGCCTCAGCGTTGACGCTGAGTTTTGCGCTGTTGCCGCTCTTATGCAGAGAGCGTATTTCTCCAAGCTCTATTATCAGGCCTGTGAACATATATCTATCTTACAATATCTCCGATCCTGTTGAATCTTGGGAATTTCTTTGAGCTGTCCCATGACCAGTAGATTACGAGTGCTTTTCCTCTAAGGTCGTTTAGATCTACATATCCCCAAAATCTGCTGTCATAACTCTGATCTCTGTTGTCTCCCATAACAAAAAGCTTGCCTTTTGGCACAAGATAAGGTCCGAAGAACTCTTTTGTAGGCGAGCCGGGTTCAGCAAGATATTTTGCATATGGTTCAGTCAGAGGTTTTTCATTTACATATACAACTTTATCGCGCATCTCTATAATGTCGCCTTCTATTCCTATAACCCTTTTGATAAAGTCTCTTGCTGGATCTTCAGGAAACTTAAATACTACTATATCGCCACTGTTTGGGGTCTTGAATGTGAGGACTCTTTTGCCTGTAAAAGGTATTTCAAGTCCGTATATAAATTTGTTTACGAGCAGGTGATCTCCTACAAGCAGGGTTGGTATCATGGAGCCGGATGGTATTTTGAACGCTTGTACAACAAATGCCCTTATAAAAAGAGCGAGCAGGGCAGCTGTGAGTATTATCTTTACGTTTTCCCATATTTTTTGTTTATTCATTATTGGTTTGCAGTCCTCCTGAAATTTTTGAAAAGGCGCCTATTCTTTAACTTTGAGAACAGACAAAAATGCCTCTTGAGGTATCTCGACTCTTCCGATCTGTTTCATTCTCTTTTTGCCTTCTTTCTGCTTTTCAATAAGCTTGCGTTTTCTGGTTATATCACCGCCATAGCATTTGGCAAGCACATTTTTACGCATCGCCTTTATACTCTCGCGTGCTATAATTTTTCCGCCTATGGATGCCTGTATTGCAATCTCAAAGAGCTGCCTTGGTATAACCTGTCTCAGCTTCTCTGCGATCTGTCTGCCTTTGTAGTAGGCGCTGTCTTTGTGCACTATCAGTGAAAGAGCGTCAACATTTTCACCATTCAGCATTATATCGAGTTTAACAAGCTTTGACTCTTGATAACCGATAAATTCGTAATCCATGGATGCATAGCCTTTTGATACAGACTTGAGTTTGTCATAGAAATCCCAGAGAATCTCGTTCAGCGGTATCTCGTAAGATACCATTATACGTTCTGTAGTGATATAGTTGAAATCTTTCTGAGTGCCTCTTTTTTCCTGGCAGAGTTCAAGTATCTGGCCTATGTATTCCTGTGGCACAAATACTGTAACTTTCACATAAGGCTCTTCGATGTGCAAGAATTTTTCCGGCAGGCTGCTTGGATTATCCACATAAAGGATTTCTCCTTTTTCCGTAGTAACCCTGTATATAACAGTCGGAGCTGTGCTTATGAGCGAAAGGCCGAACTCTCGTTCGAGCCGCTCTTTTATTATTTCCATATGCAGCAGTCCAAGGAATCCGCATCTGAATCCAAAGCCGAGAGCTGTGGATGTCTCGGGCTCAAAATTAAATGAAGAGTCATTCAGTCGGAGCTTGTCGAGGGCAACCTTCAGATCTTCATACTGGTGCGTTTCAATAGGATACATACCGCAGAATACGAGCGGCTTGATTTCTTTGTATCCGGGAAGCGCCTTGTCAGCCGGCCTCTGCGCATCTGTAACAGTATCTCCGATTTTTGTGTCAGCAACATTCTTTATGCCGGATATTATGTAGCCTACCTCTCCTGCTGATAGGCTTTGAGTATCTGTCATTTTTGGGCTGAAGATGCCGACTTTTGTGACTTCGTAAGATTTGTCTGCAGCCATCAGACGCATCTTCATCCCCGGCTTTATTGTGCCGTCGAACACCCTGACAAGCACCACAACCCCCTGGTAATTGTCGAACCAAGAATCAAAGACAAGAGCTTTTAGAGACGCATTTTCATCGCCTTTTGGCGGAGGAACATTCTTGATAATCGCTTCAAGAATATCTTTTGTGCCTATCCCTTCCTTTGCGCTTGCCAACACAGCCTCTGAGCAGTCGATGCCAATAGCTTCTTCTATCTGCGTCTTTACCTTGGCAGGATCAGCTGCCGGCAGGTCGATTTTATTTATAACAGGAACTATTTCGTGATCATGTTCGATCGCTAAATATGTGTTTGCGAGAGTCTGGGCTTCTACTCCCTGTGTAGCATCCACAACAAGCAGGCTCCCTTCGCATGAGGCAAGGCTTCTTGATACTTCATAAGAGAAGTCAACATGCCCCGGCGTATCTATAAGATTAAGTATATAATCATTGCCGTCATCAGCCTTGTAGTTTAGTCTTACAGCATGGGCTTTTATCGTTATGCCGCGTTCACGCTCAAGATCCATGGAATCGAGAACTTGCTCAGTCATTTCTCTTGTGCTTAAAGCTCCTGTATATTCAAGAAGCCTGTCAGCAAGGGTTGACTTGCCATGGTCAATATGGGCAATTATCGAAAAATTGCGAATTCTTTTCTGCATCCATCTTCCTAAAAATAGAGATCATCTTGCCATATGGCAAGCCTTACATTTTAACTTATTCTTTTAATATTGGACAAAGGCGTTTAGCTGGATTTGTCAAAAACCAGAAATGCTGCTCCAATAATGCCAGCATCACCCTGAAGAGCAGATGGGATTATCATGTCTTCTGTTAAGAGATCTTTTAGTGCCCGCTTTGATGCTTCTTTGATGGCCGCATCAACATAAATATTCCATGCACCTGTAAGCCCTCCGGTGAGTATGACAGCTTCCGGGCTGAAGATATTTATCAAACTTCCTATACCTATGCCAAGGTGTCTGCCCGCTTCTCTAAGCACTCCCCTTGCGAGAGAGTCGCCTTCGAGAGCTGCCTCATAAATTCCCTCAGGAGTTATTTTATAAAAGTTGCCATTGTACATCTGTTTTATAATGCTCTCTGTTCCTGCCTCTATTCCCTGAATAGCGCTGTTTACCATTGCCCAGCCGGATGCATAAGCTTCAAGACATCCTGTGTCTCCGCATGAGCATTGGCTGCCAGTTGAGCTTATCTTGATATGCCCTGCCTCTACTGCGGATTTGAGCAGCCTGCCTCCCGTTACTATGCCTCCGCCTATGCCTGTTCCAAGTGTCAGAAGGATAAAATCGTTTTTGTCAGCTCCTGCTCCGGCAATTTTTTCTCCATAAGCTGCTGCATTTGCATCGTTTTCTATTACAACAGGCATATTATGCCACCCTTCGACAATGCCTTTAAGATCTGCCCCTGCCAGGTTGTTAAGATTGGGTGAGCTTAATATCCTGCATGTTTTGTGGTCTATCAGACCTGCTGTTGCTATTCCTATGCCTGATAAAGCGGTTTTGGCAGCAGATACACTATCTTGTAGAAGCTCCTTAAGTGTTGCGAGAGGATCAGGCCCTGTAGCCTGAACATTCCTGTATAAAATAGTCTGGCTCCTATCAATTATGGCTGTTCTTATGTTAGTGCCGCCCATATCAACTGCAATTACTGAATCTTTACGCACTTGTACCTCTCAATATTCTTTATTAGGGATTAATCTAGTTTATATCAGGCTGATGAATGTCCCTGTCTGGCCTGACTCTCGCTTGGGCTATAATCGTAACATATCAGATCATGGCAGGACAATGATTTCAATAAGTTTATATTGTTTAATATTCCTGTTTAGTATATGTATTCTTTATGCTATACTACGAACATATTTTATCCATATTTTAAGCAGTTATCTATTAAAAAATAGGAGATATCAAGGCAGATATGAAAAGTAAAATCAGGTATAAATTTTGTGTAGCGCTTTTGATTGTTTTAACGCTTTTCGTATCAGTTCTGGATGTATATTCTCAGCAGTCTCCAAATGTTACCGCTATTGAGGTGCAGGGAGTGCGCCGTATTGAAGAGGGAGCTATTAAGGCTAAAATATCACAAAAGACAGGCGCGCCTCTCTCGCAGGAAAAGACTACAGATGACATCAAGACCATATTCAAAATGGGCTACTTTGAAGATGTCAATGTGCAGATAGAACCTTTTGAGGGCGGAGTAAAAGTTAAATACATGGTTATAGAAAAACCCACGATAGTCAAGGTGGATTTTCAGGGGAATAAAGAGTTTAAAGACGATGAGCTTAAAGAAAAGATTGGTCTTGCAGCAGGCGCCATATCTGATGTAAGCCTTATAAATGACAATGCCAACAGGCTGAGAGTATTTTATGAGGATGAGGGGTACTTTCTTGCACAGATAGTTCCTGTAGTAAACAAGACAAAAGATGGAGAGGCTTCTGTCACCTACCAGATAAATGAAGGCGAAAAGGTGAAGATAAAGACCATATCTTTTGATGGCAACAAAAAGATATCTACACGCAAGATTAAGAAAGTTATGAAGACCTCAGAAAGGGGCATTTTCTCGTGGATAACAGGCACAGGCTACTACAAAAAACAGGATATGTATTCTGATCTCGAAAAGATAAGGGATCTCTACTACAACAATGGATATCTGAAGGTTACAGTTGGCGAGCCGAGGCTTGAGCTTGTTGACAACAATAAGAAGATGGTCATTAATATAGCCATTTCTGAAGGTGACCAGTTTACTGTATCGAGCGTGGATGTTCAAGGCATCAAGGTCTACCCAAAAGAGGAATTGATGGGTATGCTCAAGATGAAAAAGGGCATGATATTTAATAGAGAGATACTGAAAAAAGATGTCACAGCGCTTTCTGATCAATATGCCAACAAAGGATACGCCCTTGTATCAGTAGGTCCAGACCTGAAGTCTGATGAGCAGAGCAAGAGTGTAGGCATAACATATTCGATAACCGAAGGCGACAAATATAAAATCGGAAGAATCGATATATCCGGAAATACAAAAACAAAAGACAAGGTTATACGCAGAGAGATCAGGCTTAATGAGGGTGATGAGTTTGATGCATCTTCTCTTAAAAGAAGTTATGAAAGGCTCAACAACCTGCAGTTTTTCGAAACTATCGATATGGCTCCAAAGCCGAAGGCAGAGCTGAAGGAAGTTGATCTTGATGTCAAAGTTAAGGAAAAAGAGACAGGTTTTATAAGCGTAGGCGGTGGCTACAGCACGATAGACAGCGTTATGGGTATGGTTGATGTGACGCAGGGTAACCTATTTGGAACAGGGCAGTATGTTAAGCTCAGGGCTGAGCTGGGCGGCAAGACTTCTTATTATGAGCTCTCTTACAAAGATCCATGGTTCATGGATAAAGAGCTCACCTTCGGAGCCAGTGTTTACAACACAAAAAGAGAGTATGACAACTTTGACCGCCAATCAACAGGCGCAGGAGTTAATTTTGGAAAGTACTATGGTGAATACTGGCATCTCGGCATAGGCTATAACTTTGAGATAACAAAAATGAATAATATTGATCCTGACTCTTCTTCTGTTGTTAAAGACCAGGAAGGAAGTGCCACAACCAGCAAAATAACTCTTGTAGCATCCAGGGATTCGAGAAACAACTATCTGGATCCTGTAAGAGGATCCAGAAATGCTGCATCAGTAGCTTTTGCCGGATTAGGCGGCACCAATGCGTTTCTAAAGACAGAACTCGAATCGAGCTGGTACTTCCCTTTGTGGGAGGTGTCTACCTTTCATCTTAAAGGAACAATCGGATATTCATCAGATCTTTTTGGCAAGAAGCTGCCTCTGTATGAGAGGTTTTATGTTGGCGGCATACATACTGTAAGAGGTGTTGACTATGGCGATGCCGGGCCGAAAGATATTAACGGAGACCCTATAGGCGGTTTTACAGAGCTTGTTCTGACTGCTGAGTATATATTCCCTATCTTCCCAGACTATAAGTTCAAGGGCGTTGTGTTCACAGACGCAGGCCGCGCTTATGACAAGGGCGAGACAATAGGATCCAATCTCAAGCATACAGCAGGCGCAGGAATAAGATGGATATCACCTATCGGTCCTATAAGGGTCGAGTGGGGCTACAACCTGAACAAGAAAGAAGGAGAGTCGTCCAGCAGGGTGGAGTTTATGTTCGGCTCTTTCTTTTAGAAATTAGAAAAAGGTATTCTGATATTTCAGAGTTAACGGGAATAAAAATGGAGGATAGTATATGAAGAAGTTTATTGCAGCAGCTTTATGTTTTGGTTTTATAGGCATGGCATCTTTTTCAGCAGCGTATGCAGCAGATATGAAGGTCGGAGTAGTTGATGTATTTAAGGCTCTTAATGAGTCAGAGCAGGGCAAAAAGGCCAAGGCAGAGCTCGAGTCGCTTATAAAGACCAAGCAGTCTTCGCTGGAAGATAAGGGCAAGTCCCTTGAGAAGATGAAGGCAGATCTTGATAAACAGTCATCAGTAATTTCAGCAGAGGCAAGAAAGGCCAAGCAGGATGATTTTGAGCGCCAGATGAGGGACTATCAGAGGGTAGCTTCTGATGCTCAGGCAGAGCTTAAAAAGAAGGAGAATGATCTGACAGGCGGCATACTTAAGGAGCTAAGGGAGATAATACTCAAAGTTTCAGCTGAGGGAGGCTATACTCTAGTGCTCGAAAAGGCACAGGCTCTTTATGCAACAGACAATATAGACCTGACAGACAAGGTTATCAAGGCTTATGATGAGTCAAAAAAATCATCAAAGTAGACAATTAGTCTAATATCAGGATGCCGCGATAATCTTATTGCGGCATCTCATTTTTGAGGGTGTATGACACTAAAACAGATCGCTGAGCTTGTTAGCGGAGAGTTAATTGGCAGCCCCGAAGCAGGTGAGCTCATAATAAATGGGGTGTCAGGCATATCTGACGCCAAGGATGGAGAAATCACATTTGTGTCAGGAGCCAAATTTACCTCAAAGGCTCTTGACAGCGCTGCTTCTGCATTTCTTGTTTCTGAGCATCTTGCTGAACTGAAAAGGCCGCAAATTGCAGTAAAAAATCCTCAGCTTGCTTTCGCTATTATGCTCAGGCATTTTTATGTAAAGCCACACCCTGTGATGGGTGTTAGTGAAAAGGCACATATAGCAGCAGGCGTACGCATAGGCAAGGATACTACAATATATCCTTTTGCATATATTGATGAAGGATCAGTAGTTGGAGAAAGAACTGTAATATATCCAGGAGCATATATCGGGAAAGGCAGCATTATTGGTGATGATTGCGTTATCTATCCAAATGTAACGGTATATAATGGCGTTACTCTGGGCAGCAGAGTGATTCTGCATGCAGGCTCTGTAATAGGAGCTGACGGTTTTGGCTACATATGGGCTGATGGAAGGCATAACAAAATCCCTCAGGTTGGCGGTGTTGTTATTGATGATGATGCTGAGATAGGCGCTAATGTGAGCATTGACCGCGCAACAACAGGCAGCACATTTATAGGCAGAGGCACTAAGATAGATAATATGGTTCAGGTGGCTCATAATGTAAAGATCGGAGCACATGCCATTATTGTTGCACAGGCTGGCATAGCAGGAAGCTGCAAGCTCGGTGACGGAGTTGTTATAGGCGGGCAGGCGGCCATAGCTGACCATGTGAATATCGAGGCTGGCACAATGTTAGGCTCCAAGTCAGGCGTAATTTCTGATCTAAAGCGCGGAGTATATTTCGGCACTCCTGCAATGGGTCACAGGGAGTGGCTTAAATCTTCGGCTATATTTCAGAAACTCCCTGATATGAAAAAACATATACAGCAACTCGAGGCGCGGCTTGCTGCACTCGAAGAGCAGAAGGATAAAGGGAAATAACTTATTTTTGGAGGGTGTAATGATAGATATAAAAGAGATAATGTCCTTGCTGCCTCACAGGTACCCGTTTCTCCTTGTTGACAGGGTCACTGAACTTGATCCTCATAAAAAAGCTGTGGGGCTGAAAAATGTTACGTTTAACGAGCCCTTTTTTCAGGGACATTTCCCAGGCAATCCTATAATGCCGGGCGTGCTTGTTGTGGAAGCGATGGCACAGGTTGCCGGCATACTCGCATTCAAATCCGGAGTGGAAGGCAGTGTAGTGTATTTCATGAGCATTGACAATGTTAAGTTCAGAAGACCGGTATTGCCTGGTGATCAGCTCAGGTTTGAGGTTGAGGTTACGCACAAAAGAGGGACTGTCTGGAAGTTTTCAGGCAAGGCTTATATTGAAGATAAGGTCGCTTCAGAGGCGGATTTCGTTGCTATGGTCTCTGACAAGACACTCTAAGGAGGCAACAAGATGTCTGCCAAAATACATAAAACAGCAGTAATTAGTCCAAAAGCAGAGTTAGATGATTCTGTAGAGGTGGGGCCATTCTGCATAATAGGCGATGGGGTTGTGCTGTCAAAAGGATGCAAATTACATTCCCACATTGTTATAGAAGGCAAAACGGTGCTGGGAAAGAACTGTACGGTATTTCCGTTTGCTTCGATCGGACTTGCGCCTCAGGATCTAAAATACAAGAACGAAAAAACAGGTGTTAAGATCGGTAATAATAATGTGATAAGAGAGTATGCTACAGTGCATCGAGGTTCAGTATCAGGAGCAGGCATTACAGAGGTTGGAGACTCTAATTTCTTGATGGCATATTCTCATCTTGCGCATGACTGCAGGATCGGCAGCAATAATATTCTGGCAAACGCAGCTACTCTTGCTGGTCATGTTACAGTACAGGACTACACATTTATAGGCGGACTTGTTGCTGTGCATCAAAATACCAGAATCGGATCTTACGCAATGGTCGGCGGATTCAGCGGTATAGGCCAGGATATACCTCCATTCACAATGGCCTCAGGATCGAGGGCAAAACTGTATGGCCTGAACGTTATTGGGCTAAAGAGGCACGGATTTTCTGATGAGACGGTTAACAAGCTTAAAAAGGCATATAAGATTCTCTTTAGAGAGAAGAGGACTCTCCAGGATGCTCTAAGAACGATACGCAATGATTATCAAGACTGTAAAGAGGTTATGATGCTTGTAGAGTTTATAGAGGAGAATAAAAGGGGTATATGCAGATAGGTCTTCTTGCCGGAGCTGGTGAGCTGCCGGTAATAATTGCTGATGATGCCAGGCAAAGAGGGTATAAGGTTGTGACTGTTGCCCTGGAAAATCTTGCCTCAGACAAGCTTGCAGATAGGTCTGATGTTATTAAATGGGTAAACCCCGGCAGACTTGGAGAGATAATAGACACATTCAAGGACAGCGGCATTACTGAGGCTGTAATGGCAGGTAAGGTGCCAAAGGCGCTGCTATATAAGTCGAAAATCATTCCTGACATGAGGGCTGTTAAATTGCTCTTTTCCCTGAAAGATAAAAGTGACAATGCCATACTTGAGGCGCTCACAAATGAGCTGCGGAAGGACGGCATAAATATAATCAACACCACTACATTTAGTCCGCATCTGCTCACCCCTGAAGGTAATATTACAAAATCAAAACCCTCGGATGATGAGTGGTCTGACATCAAATATGGTTGGCCAATAGCAAAAGAGATAGGCAGAATGGATATAGGCCAGCTTATTGTTGTAAAAGATCGCTCTGTCATATCTGTCGAGGCTGTTGAAGGCACTGACGAAGCTATAAGGCGGGGAGGCAAACTTGCCAATGGAGGAGCGGTTGTTGTGAAGGTGAGCAAGCCGCAGCAAGACCTCAGGCTGGATGTGCCTGCCATAGGTTATTCAACAATAAAGGTGATGGCAGATTCTGGGGCAAGAGTTCTTGCTCTTGAAGCCGGCAAAAGCATTATAATCAACCGCAGCGAACTGGCTGCAGAGGCTGACAGTCTTGGCATATGTGTAGTAGGCATATCGTCAGATGAGAGCTTCTCATGAGCAGCCCAGCTGTGTAATAAGGAAATAATGAATACCAGAAGATTCAGAACAATAATCATGGAAGCATTTCGCATTGTCAACAGGAATTGGCAGCTTGTTTTTGTACAGCTCGCCTCGCTCTTTGTCAGCTTTGTCAGCTTTTTTGTTATAGTCGGCACTCCGATAGCAGTAGCATTTATTATCTTTGGACTTGACCTTACGGATATGTTGCGGCAGCAGAATATAGCAGAAGCCATAAAGGGCTCAACATCTCTTTTCGGCAAATATTTCGGCATAGCCCTTGTTATAATGCTGAGCCTTATTTTTTATTTTGTGTTTAATATTATGCTCTGGATATTCACTATCGGCGGTACAGTAGGAATAATCAAAGATTATGTTGTCGGAGGAATCAAGCAGTTTTCTCTGAAGCAGTTTTATTGGGATGGAAGAAAGTTTTTTTTCAGCATGCTTATATTTACAACAGTTATAGGTCTTATATTTACGGTTATAGCTTTTGTGCTTGGTTTTATGGGTAGCAGCGCATATAATGTATCCAGCTCAGCTGCTGACAGCGGCAACAAGATGCTTATTTTTCTCAGCACATTTCTTTACCTTCTTCTAATCTCAGCAGGTATTTTATTGATTGTAGCCTCTATGGCTCTCATAGTATTTGGCATAGCCAGCATGGTGTTTAACAGAATGAAGGCTGTAGAAACCATAAAGGCAACAACATCCTATCTTTATAAAAATCCTTCAGCTATACTTTTTTACGGACTCTTAATATTTGGCTATGCTGCTGTGGTTTTTCTGGCTGTTCTTATAGGGTCTCCATTTACAGCCATCCCGTTCATAGGCACGATAATCGCATTTCCTTACCAGATTACTCTCTACATGGTGCAGGCATATATGAATCTTGTGATGTTTGCTGCAGCATTTATTTATTTCAGAGAAACCGGGTATGAAATGCCTGCTGCTATGGACGACTTGTCCGAAATATATGTTCATCAGACAGATACTTCGAGCGAGCAAGATGATCAGCAGTCTCAAGCTCCAGATCAGAGGGATGATCAGGCATAAGATCAGCCTTGAATACCTCTCGAAAGCCACGCAAAATATTTTCGGTGAGGGTATCCTTATCAAGATTAGGAAGCCATTCCTTAAGTCCATGTAGAGCTGAGCAGCAGTCGCTGCCGCAGGCAAACACATTGCCCGCTATATCCTGGTCAATACTCAAAGGCATGCTTCCCTGCTGCAGGAAAGCTCCAGGCCATCTTTTTTGAGCTGATCCTATAATTTTTATTTGATCTATGCAGATTTCTCCCAGAGATGATGCGCTGAAGCATGCGGGGTTTTTAGTTAAATTTTCGCCAGAGTTTCTTGTGCTGCGCATCTGCACATTGAGTCCGCAATATTGAAAAGCGAGAAAAAAAGCTTTGCCTATAATTTTGTAAGTGCTCAAAAGATTTTGTGAAAATGGGCCTTCAGTCAGCGCGCTAAAACTGTATGTCAGCTCATCCCCATGAAGTATCGCTCTTCCACCCGTAGGCCGCCTTACTATCGGTATTTTTTTAGCGCGGCAGTATTCTATGGATATATCAGATATCTTCTGAAACGCACCGATGCTTACAGACTGTCTGATCCAACCATATATTCTTAGAGTTGGCGGTTGAGTTGATGATCTTACAGACTGGGCGATAGACTCATCGAGCGCCATATTGAAGGCTGCATCTGCTGGTCCTGAATTTATTAATCTCCAGCTGAGCATAATCTTTTGCTGAGAGCCCTGCTATTTTTCCTCTAGCAGTATTTTGTGTCTTATCAGTGACAGCTCTTTTATCTTTCCTTTGAATGTCTTCTGCTCACCGAAAAGATTTTTCATGTAGATTGTGTCTCCCTCTGGAATCAGTATATCGACTCCTTCTAGGTATAACTCTTCCTCTCCATTTTTGTAGATATAAGTGTTGGCTTCACACATTTGATGCCTCCCTGATCTGCTCAATTAATTTATCTAGAATATGAGGCAGTGGCTCCTTATGCAGCCCTGTTACCTCTACGCATTCCTGATTAAGCGGAATGAGAAATTTTCTGGCTGATGAAGAGGCTACAGCCTCTGCCATTTTAGGCGTCACCTCGCCCAGCATGCTGTTTGCCAGAATTATGCTGAGAGGTCCTGTTATATAATCGACTTTTAAAGAGTTCCAGACGATAGCATTTTCACCTGAAGCGCCTTTATTAGCGCGCGCCTTCATCATTGCTGAAGTAGCTGTTGAGTTCGTGCCAAGAGCGATAATCTCTATACAGTCTCCGAACTCCTCGCGCAGCCTCTTTGTGATAAGGCTTCCTATTCCTCCACCCTGTCCGTCAATTACAGCAATTTTCAAAAGACACCTCGCGGTATGTTTATTAGGATTCAACAGATTTTTTCGTTCATTAGGATAGTTTTGACAGTGCTAGATGCTCTTTACGCTCCAGCCGCAAAACTCGCCGCCATTGGCGACTCAGACAGTTGCGGCTGTATTTCGCTGCTCTTCGCATAGTACTGTTGCAAAAACCATTCTAAATCACTCTAAAAGCTTGTTGAATCCTCTTGAGCATGATTGAATCCGGCTTTCAAACTCAAGTATAGAGAGAGGTTTTGGTCTATGTCAACCATGTTATAATTTCTGATGGTTGATCTGCTGAAAATTGTTTTTATACTCATCGTAATTATAGTGCTGGTGCGGCGCAAATGGAATATCGGATATGTGCTTCTCGTAGCGTCCGGTCTTTTGGCTGCGTTTTATATGATGCATCCAATTAAAATAGCAAAGACGCTCGCTGCAACTGTCACAGACACTACAACAATAGCTTTCTTTTTTGCGCTTACGCTAATCAGAATACTCGAGATGATAATGCGCGAGAAGCAGATAATGTCAGCAATGATGGATGCTGCAAAGCGGTTTCTTGTAAACAAAAAGGCTGTAATAATATCGATGCCTCTTCTTATAGGTATGCTGCCGTCACTTGGAGGAGCCTACTTCTCTGCTCCTATGGTTGATGAATCAACAAAAGGCACAAAGATGCCTCCTGAAGAAAAGGCTTTTATAAACTACTGGTATAGACACCCATGGGAGTATGTTCTTCCAATGTACCCCGGCATACTGTTGGCAGCAGCTCTAACCGGTCTTAAGCTGGGTAATTTTATACTCGTAAATATGCCCTATGCATTGCTTATGTTCGGATCAGGGTTTCTGTTCAGCATGAAGGGAATAGATAAATCTGCATCCCGCAGCAACTCAGGCGTTGTACATATTCTGAGCAGAGACGGGGCAAAGGCATTTGTTAATTTTATTCCTGTACTGTCAGTGCTTTTTCTTGTTATTGCTTTTCATGTTGAACTGCACTATGCCATGGGAGCTGTTATCTGTGCTCTGTATATCTTTTACAGATTTAGTCCAAAAGATATTTTAAGGACATTAAGTCATGGGTTTGCACTTGATGTGATTATACTGATATTTGGAACAATGCTTTTTAAATTCATGATGGAAGAGTCTGGCGCAGTAGTAAAGCTGAGCGAATACTTTTCGCAGACAGGCATTCCTCTTATGGCTATACTCTTCGCACTGCCATTTGTTACAGGACTTATAACAGGCATAACTGTTGGTTTTGTTGGCAGTACATTCCCGCTGCTTTTGAGTGTAGCAGGCGGTGCGCATCTTAATGAGATGGCATTCGCTTTTGCTGCCGGATTCGCTGGTGTTATGCTTTCTCCTGTGCATCTTTGCCTTGTGCTCACAAGAGAGTATTTCAAGGCTGATGTATGGGAGATGTACAAGAAGATTATTCCTGGCTGCTGCATTATACTGGCAGCAGCAACAGTTATTTATTTTATACTTTGAGCTCTTTTGGTATTGAGAGGCTCTAAGCTATAACTTCCATTCCGCCCATGTAAGGCCTGATCGCTTCAGGAACAAGCACTGAGCCATCCTGCTGCTGATAATTTTCTAGTATAGCTACCAGCGTTCTGCCTATAGCGAGACCGGAGCCGTTTAGTGTATGCACAAACTCTGTGCCCTTTTGCCCTTCGCGCCTGAAGCGTATGTTAGCCCTTCTTGCCTGGAAGCTCTCGAAGTTGGAACAGGATGATATCTCTCTGTATCTGTTCTGGCCCGGAAGCCATACCTCTATATCGAATGTCTTTGCTGATGAAAAGCCCATATCTCCTGTGCATAAAACAATGACGCGATAGGGCAAATTCAATTTCTGCAGAATATCTTCTGCATTGTTTGTGAGCTTTTCGAGTTCATCATATGAGTCTTCCGGCTTGGTAAATTTAACCAGCTCAACCTTGTTAAACTGGTGCTGTCTTATTAAGCCGCGCACATCCTTACCGTATGCACCTGCCTCGCGTCTGAAGCAGGGAGTGTATGCTGTGTAGTATACAGGCAGCTGCTCTTCGTCGAGTATTTCTCCTCTATGAATATTTGTTACAGGCACCTCTGCTGTAGGCGCAAGATAGAGCTCAAGGTCAGAAGTTTTGTAAAGCTCTGCCTCAAACTTTGGCAGCTGACCCGTGCCTGTCATGCTCTCTTTATTTACCAGTATCGGGGGAAAAATCTCTTTGTAGCCTTTTGATGTGTTAAGGTCGAGCATAAAATTCATCAATGCCCTTTCAAGCCTTGCTCCAGCTCCCTTCATCACAGAGAATCTTGCGCCAGCTATTTTTGCTCCGCGTTCAAAATCTATTATATCAAGCCTCTCTGCTATGTCCCAGTGATTAAGGGGTTCAAAATCAAACTTCCCGGGCTCACCCCATCTTCTTATTTCCATGTTGTCGTCTTCGTCTTTGCCTACCGGAACTGATTCATGAGGAATGTTTGGTATCACCATCAGCATTGCGCTGGTCTTTTCTTCGATGCTGTTGAGCTCTTCATCTATCTCTTTTATCCTGTCAGCAACAGCTTTCATCTGCTGCATTAGATCTGAAGCATCTTTTTTTTCTCTTTTTAATCTGCCTATTTCTTCTGATGCAACATTTCTTTTGTTTCTGAGATCCTCAGTCTCTCTTGTTAGCCTTAGCCTTTCCGCCTCAAGGGAAGAAAATTCTTCAAGATTTATATCAGTTGCCCTCTTTTGCAGGGCAGATTTAAGCAAAGCAATGTTTTCTCTAACAAAACGGGCATCGAGCATTGTATCTCCAGAGGTTTAATAAATTCCTTAATTCTCCGATATATAAAGATAAAGCAGTGAATTAAGCTATAAATATAATAAGAACAGAAATGATTTATTTCAAGGTTGGACCAACTCCATTAGATAGCTACCTGACGCTTGCCAAGCCTTCCGGCAAAGAGCTCTCCTTCAAAGTCGGGGATATTGTTAAGGCTGAGATAATGAATCTCTTGCCGGATGCCGCTGTGCTAAGGCTTAAGGGCGAGGTTATTACAGCAAAGACAGATGTGCCGCTCACGCAGGATGGGGCTGCATACTTCAAGGTTGTTGCTTCAGAAAAGGGCAATGAGTTTAAACTTCAGTTTATGGGATATGCTGATCTGCCAGAAGCAGGCAAGGCCGCAGCTCAGCCGCAGCTCTTTAAGCCTGATGCAGTTGCTCAGCTCATGCGCGAAATGTCTCAGGCATTCACAAAACCGGGCAGTACAGCAGTTCAGTCACAGATACTGCAGGATATACTTAAGTCTCTCCCTTCTGACATGTCACAAATACCTAAAGATATAAAAATGCAGCTCCAGAGCCTGCTGCAGACTGGTCTGAAAGTTACAGGACAGACAATCCAGTCCAGAGTTGAGTCGCTTTTGGAGCAGCTGCCGCAGCAGATTACGCAGAACGCAAAAACAGATATATTGGTCAGTATAGACAAGCTGGTCAATACGCAGCTAAGGTCGGCAATACAGGACACAGGCGTAGCATTTGAGGCAAAGATGAAATCTTTAGCGGATCTTGCCAAGCTTATGGAGTATGCTTCACAGGGCGGCGACAGGGCAAAGTCAGCCGCTCCTGCCGATGCCCAGCAGGTACATAAGCAGCTTGCATCAGGGGAAGGGCTAAAAATATCGCTTCAGGCAGATGCACAAAATTTAAAAGGCGATCTTAAGGCTACTCTGCTTCAGCTGAGGCAGGTGGTTGCTGAAAAGCTGGATCCTTTGCTGGCAAAAGAACCGCTTACAGCGCAGCAGACGCAGACGCTCAGAAACGCTGGAGCACAGATCGAAGGGCTTATAAAGGATGTAGAGACATTTCAGCTGCTATCAAAAGTTACAGATTCTTTCTACACATTTTTACCTGTAAGCTGGAGCGAGTTGAAGAATGCGGAGGTTGTATTTAAGCGCGGAAAGCCAGATGCAAAAGGGCTTTCTTATTCATGCACACTTAATCTGGATCTCGACAGATTTGGCAAGGTGACTATAATGATGCTTATGTATAACAGAGAGTTTTTAGTATCTTTTAGGGCAGATAATTCTGAGTTTAAAGAGACTCTCAAAAACTCCAGTGATGAGCTCAAGGCGCTTTTTGAGGAGAAGGGGCTTGTGCTTAAGGGTGTAAATTTTCTTGAAGATGACGCATCTATGGATAATGCTTTTGATGTTGAAGGCATATTTACTAAAGGTATAAATATAAGGGCATAGAATGGAAGAAAAGAGAAAAAAAGTTGCTGCGCTGAAATACTCGCCAAAAAAAGATGCGGCTCCAAAGGTAGTGGCAAAAGGCAGCGGCCTTATGGCAGACAGGATACTGGCGCTCGCCAAAGAGTACAATGTGCCTATGAAAGAGGATCCTCAACTTGTTGAGGTGCTTTCTGCAATAGACCTCTATCAGGAGATACCGCCGGAGCTTTACAGGGCTGTGGCAGAGGTGCTTGCTTATGTTTACAGAATGACAAAAAAAGTTCCTGCCTAAAAGCTGTTTCTGAACATAAAATATACAGCACCAACAAGACAGAGTCCTGCCCAGAGGTAATCTATCTTTAGCGGTTCGTTCAGATAAAAGACAGAAAACGGTACAAATACAGACAATGTGATCACTTCTTGCGTTATCTTCAGCTGCCCCACAGACATTACAGAGTAACCGATCCTGTTTGCTGGCACCTGAAGGATATATTCAAAAAGCGCGATTCCCCAGCTTATAAGGGCGGCTACAAGCCAGTATTTGTGGTTAAGTTCTTTTAGATGTCCGTACCATGCGAACATCATAAAGACATTGCTCAGGCAGAGCAGGGCTATCGAGATCATAGCAGGCTTCATTTTTTTACCTCACAACAAATTTTTAAGCGAATCATTTTATGCAAAAGCGCTGAAAGAGTCAAGTGTCAGCCAGGCTATAGAGTGAGCAGGATTGCGAATATTGTTTTGGTAGTATTAATATTTTTCATGCATAAAAAACTGCTTCATAAAATTTACAGGATGCTTTATAAAAGTTTTGGCTCTCAGTACTGGTGGCCTGGAGATACCCCATTTGAGATCGCCGTAGGAGCGATATTGACACAGAATACAAACTGGAGCAATGTTGAAAAAGCCATTGCTAACCTTAAAAAAGCTGGCGTGCTGAATGCGCAGGCTATGAACAGGCTTGATCACGATCAGCTCGCTGCGCTTATCAGACCTGCAGGGTATTTTAATGTTAAGGCAAAAAGGCTCAGATCATTTCTAGACTTTCTTCACTTAGAGTATGGCGGCAGGATTTCAAAAATGAAGGATTCAGATCTTAGCGAACTTAGAGACAGGCTGTTGTCTGTAAATGGCATAGGCCCTGAGACAGCAGACTCAATACTTCTCTATGCGCTCCAAAAGCCGGTTTTTGTTGTGGACGCGTACACAAAGCGCATATTGACGAGACACAATATCATAGGAGCTGATGCTGACTATCACGAGTGCCAGCAGCTCTTTCATAAATCATTTAACAATCATCCGGAGCTATTTAATGAGTATCATGCTCTTATAGTGAGGCTCGGCAAGGATTACTGCAGGCCAAAACCTCTCTGTTCATCATGTCCGTTAATGCCGCTGCTATAGTAATTTTGTTGACATCTGCAATTAATTAAATATAGAATTTTCAAATGAATGCCCCATACAGGTTTTATTGGCTAAACTATTACCGATTTATATGCTTCATAGGAATGAAGTGTGAGGGGGCTCATACGCACAAGTAGAACAAGCTGCAATCATAACTACTAAAAGCCGCAGGCGGATACCCCCTGCGGCTTTTTTAATTTAAGGGGGAGAAAACGATGATTATTGTAATGAATCCGAAATGCAGCAAGAGCGACCTTAAAACAGTGATGAAAAAGATCGAAGATCTTGGGCTGAGGGCTCACACTATTGTTGGTGTTGAGCGCACTGTTATAGGCGCAGTCGGCGATGAAAGAGGCAAAGACATGCTCCAGGATCTCGAGATGCTGCCCTCAGTTGACAAGGTGCTGCCTATCCTAAAACCGTACAAACTTGCGAGCAGAGAGTTTAGAAAAGAGTCGAGCATTGTTAAGATCGGGGAGGCAAAGTTTGGGCGGGGACACTTCGGCATAATTGCTGGCCCATGTTCAGTAGAGACAGAAAAACAGATTGTAGATACAGCGATGAAGGTAAAGAAGGCCGGAGCAAAGATGCTTAGAGGCGGAGCTTTCAAACCAAGGACTTCGCCATATGCATTTCAGGGGCTTGAGGAGAAGGGGCTTAAACTGCTCGCAAAGGCGCGGCAGGAGACAGGTCTGCCATTTGTCACGGAGGTCATAAATCCTGAAGATGTGGATCTTGTTGGTGAATATTCTGACATGCTCCAGATAGGTGCAAGGAATGTGCAGAACTTTCCGCTGCTCAGAAGGGTTGGTAAATACGGGAAACCTGTTCTGCTTAAGCGTGGTCTGGCCACAACAATACAGGAGTATCTTATGTCAGCAGAGTATGTTCTGTCTGAAGGCTGCAAAGACCTGATACTATGTGAGCGCGGCATAAGAACATTTGAGACATCAACAAGAAACACGCTTGACCTTTCAGCGATCCCTGTCGTGCAGGAGCTTTCGCATTTGCCTATTGTAGTTGATCCTTCGCACGCAACCGGCGCCAGAAAGTTTGTTGCCCCGATGTGTCTTGCCGCTATGGCATGCGGAGCTGACGGACTGCTAATAGAGGTGCATAATGATCCTCAGAATGCATTGTGCGATGGACCGCAGTCCCTTGATCCTAAAGATTTCAGCTCATTGATGAAAAAGCTGAACCAGATGTCAAAAGTGAGCAGCAAGAAGCTTTAAGTGTACAAATTTCGTATAGTTTTGTATTGCAAAAAAATATTCAGCCTTATAATAAACGCTAATTGTGTATGTTAAGTGAATTGAAAATATTGTAGGGGGATATAGGCGTGAAGAATAAAGGCTGGGTAGTTACTGCTGCTGGAACAGGGCTTAATCTCGCATTAGGTGTTTTGTACGCATGGAGCATTTTTGGCAAACAGTTTACAGAAGCAGTTGATAAGGGCGGTTTTGGCTGGACAAAAACTCAGGCCACTCTTCCATATACTATAGCTATAGCCTTCTTTGCTCTGATGATGGTGCCTGCAGGACGGCTTCAGGACAGATTTGGCCCGAGAGTTGTTGCTACAGCAGGAGCGATTCTTACAGGCATAGGCTTAATCGTCACCAGTTTTGCTTCATCGCAAAATGCCTTTCCAGCTCTCTTTGGTTTTGGACTTTTGTGCGGCACAGGATTTGGTCTTGGTTATGCTGCTGCTACTCCTGCTGCTGTAAAGTGGTTTCCGCCAGAGAAAAAGGGTCTTATAACAGGGCTTGTTGTAAGCGGATTCGGACTTGCGCCTGTATATATTGCTCCTCTCAGCAAATATCTGCTCTCATCCTACGGACTTAACTCATCATTTATGATTTTTGGAATAGTCTTTTTTGTGTTGACAACACTTTTTGCGCAGTTCATAAAAAATCCGCAGCATGCGGCAGTTGCGGCAAGCAGCTCAGGTAGCAGCAGCTCCTGCAGAAGCGACTATTCATGCAGGGAGATGGTGAAAGACACAAGGTTTTATATGCTCTACATTGAGTATGCCTGCGCAGCAACAGCAGGGCTTATGATAATAGGGCATCTGGCAAAGATAGTCTCTATTCAGGCTCCGAATGCCGCTGCAATAGGTTTTTTGCTAGTGGCGCTGCTCGCAATATTTAATGCTGGCGGCAGGATAGTTGCAGGAATAGTTTCAGACTATATCGGCAGGGTTGTAACAATGTCTATTGTCTTTGTAGTGCAGGCAATAGTTATGTTCTTTTTTTCGCAGTTCGACACAGTAGCGACATTTATAGCCGGAGCAGCTCTTGTAGGATTCAACTACGGCGCATGCCTGTCTCTATTCCCAGCAACTGCTGCTGACTACTGGGGCACAAAAAACCTTGGGCTCAACTATGGAATACTCTTTACAGCATGGGGAGTAGGCGGCGTATTCGGACCTATCCTTGCAGGCAGGATAGCGGATGCAACAGGCAGTTATGCAGCAGCCTTCAATATAGCAGGCGTAATTCTTATGTTTGCTGCAGTACTCACTTTTTTAACATTTGCTGGCATAGGACAAAACAGCAAAAAGTCTTGATAAGACTACAGATAGATTAAAGGTCACAGAAAATGCGCTGGTCACTTTGTCAGCGCATTTTTTTATATATACATAGAGGGTAGTTATAACTGCCTGGATGTAATAGTTATTTTCAGAATTTTAAAGGCATATCTATAAATGCCGATAAATAAAACAAAGGAAGGAGCAGGCCATGGACAGGCAGAGCATAAAAGAAGTTGTATCTATTTTAATGGAGAGTTCGCTTTATTTTGGCACATCCCTGAGGGATAGATGGGAACTGGTTCAGAGTCTAGCAACGCGTATTAAGGGTTAATAACTCATCTCTCCCTCCCTCCTCTATAATTTGAGCGCTGCGAAATCAGCGCTTTTTTGTTGTTAAATCCAAGCCTGTATTTTTCGGATATTTCCCTTGTTGTTTATATTTTGAATCTTATATAATGAGATTATGAAAGTAACAGCGCTAAAAGAAAATGCAATCGGCATGATCGAAAGCCTTTCTGAGGAAAAACTCAAGGAGGCTGTTGATTATCTTAAATACCTGCAGGGTGATTATGATGCTTATAGCGTGCACGAAAAAGTAAAACAATCATTATGTGAGGTCAAGTTAATAAAGAACGGGAAGGTAAAGCAAAAGGCACTCAAAGAGTTCCTCAGTGAATTATAGAATCATTCCTACGCCATCATTCCAGAGAGATGCAAAAAATCTAAAAAAAAGTATCGTCACATTGTCGCAGATCTAGAAAAATTGGCCACTTTACTTACTGATAATCCTGTTTGCGGAGATGCGACTCCTGGATTGGAAGGCAAGATGTTTAAAGTCAGACTTGCGAGCTCTGATATGGGAAAGGGCAAGTCCGGCGGATTCCGTGTCATCTATTTTATCAGCAATCCTGAAAGTGCTATTTACCTTTTGTCGATATATGCTAAGGCGTACAAAGAGAATATCGACTCTTCAGAGATAAAAATGCTTATGAAGCAGATTGGACTTTGGGATGAATAGACTCGTATTGTTAGATTGAGGGTATAATATTCAAGATTTATTTGTTAGTGCCTATTGAAAAAAATATCCAATATCTTTTTATAAACACAAATGATCAGCAGGAGGATGTTATGAAGAAGTCATTCGGCGCAAAGACACTTGTTTTCCCCACGCCGGTATGGGTAATCGGCAGTTATGACAAAGCAGGCAAGCCTAATGTTATGACTATCGCATGGGGCGGCATCTGCTGCTCAAGCCCAACGAGCGTTGCGGTATCAATTAGAAAAGCTACTTACAGCTATGCCAATGTTTCAGAACGCAGGGCATTTACTGTTAATGTCCCTTCAGAGAAGTTTGCAAAAGAGGCTGACTATTTCGGCATTGCATCAGGCAGAGATGTGGACAAGTTTGCAGTTTCTGGACTCACGCCTGTAAAGAGCGAGCTGGTTGATGCGCCGTATATAAAAGAATTTCCGATGATACTTGAGTGTAAAGTAACAAATATTGTCGAGATCGGTCTGCATACACAGTTTATTGGAGAGATTATTGATGTAAAGGCTGATGAGTCGGTGTTGAATGAAAAGGGCTTGCCTGATATTGAAAAAGTGAAGCCTATAATCTTTAGCCCCGAGATGCGTGGTTATCATGGAGTCGGGGCTTTTCTTGGTAATGCGTTTTCGATAGGCAAGGATTATAAAGGATTAAATCAATAAAGCTTGCAAGCAAGGGCTTGCATTGACTTTGTCTAAAGCGTATGGGCTAAAATACCGCTGTCAGGTGCAGAAATGCCTAATAGGGAATCCCGTGAAGCGAAGCCTATTCGGGAGCGGTCCCGCCGCTGTAACCGGTGACGAAAGCCGATGGTGCCACTGGTCGTTTACGACCGGGAAGGCAGGCAAGTAGGAAGATCCGGGAGCCAGAAGACCTGCCTGATATGACAGTCCATAGCTCGTATGCTGCTTAGTTATAAATATGTTATGAGCTCTAAATCCTTCCCGGGATGAGGAAGGTGGGGATGAAGTTAAACAGGGTGCAATCCTCCGGTTTGTAAATTACCGGGGGATTTTTTATTTAATGGAGAGATCGGGTTGATGGAAAGGATAAATTGCATAAGGCTTTTTATAGGCGGGGCTCGGTGCGGAAAGAGCAGAGCAGCATTGTCTGAAGCATCAGCATTGCCCGGCAAAAAGGCATATATCGCAACAGCGCAGGCGTTTGATGATGAGATGGCAGAGAGGATTAAAAAACATAAAGAGGAACGCAGCGAAGACTGGGGAACATTTGAATCGCCTCTGGGCATTGCAGCGCTTCTGCCAAAGCTCAGTAGAGAATATGATGTGATAATTATTGATTGTCTAACACTATGGCTTTCGAATCTTATGATGTCTGGCAAGAGTTTTAATCAGGAAATAGATTTATTTATTGCATCACTTAAAGATGCCGGTTCGCATGCAGCAGTTTTCATAGTCACAAATGAGGTTGGACAGGGTATTGTGCCTGACAACGCTTTTGCAAGACAGTTCAGGGATCAGGCAGGCTTTCTTAATCAAAAGACAGCAGCATCATCTGATGAGGTTTTTTTGGTTACAGCAGGCATACCGCTGAAAATAAAATAAGAGATTAAACTTATTAAGATGATTAGTCAAAAAGGAGAATAGATCTAAATGTTTCAAGATACGATTAATAAGATCAGGCCGCTTCAGAAGCAGTGGTTTGAGAAGGCGCAGCAGAGGCTTGACAACCTAACAAAGCCTATCAGAAGCCTTGGCAGGCTCGAGGAGTTTGCTGCAAGGCTTGTTGCCATAAAAGAGGATGCATCGCCTATTCTTGATAAAAAAGCGATATTCACATTCGCTGGCGATCATGGTGTTACTGATGAGGGAGTTTCAGCATTTCCAAAAGAAGTTACGCAGCAGATGGTTTTTAATTTCCTCAGAGGAGGGGCAGGCATAAATGTGCTTGCTCGTCACGCAGGCGCAGAGGTTGTGGTTGTTGATGTAGGGGTAGCGCACGAGTTTGAAAAAGCTGAGGGTCTGCTCAACTTTAAGGTAGTGCATGGCACAAAGAATTTTACTCTCGGCCCTGCGATGACAAGGGATGAGGCTCTTAAGTGCATAAACGCAGGCATTGAGATAGCTAAGGGGTATGCTAGAAAGGGATGCAAAATTTTCGGCACAGGCGAGATGGGTATAGGAAATACAACTCCATCCAGCGCCATAACTGCTGTCATAACAGGCAGGCCGGTGGCAGAAGTTACAGGCAGGGGAACTGGAATTGATGATGATGCGCATACAAACAAAGTGCGTGTTATAGAAAAGGGTATAGAAGTGAACAAACCTTCTGCTGCTGATGCCCTCGATGTGCTGGCAAAAGTCGGAGGCGCAGAGATAGGAGGCATAGCAGGCCTTATACTTGGAGCTGCTTCATTAAGAATACCTGTTGTTGTGGATGGGTTCATATCAACAGCAGGAGCGTTGATCGCTTATGAACTGAAGCCTGAGTGTGCTGAGTATATGTTCGCAGCGCACAGCTCTGTTGAGCCCGGACATAAGGTTATGCTCGAAAAGATAGGTCTTAAGCCGATACTTGATCTGAACATGAGGCTAGGCGAAGGAACAGGCGCTGCTGTTGCCATGATGGTGATAGAAGCAGGACTCAAGATATACAGGGAGATGGCCACATTTGGAGAGGCCGGAGTAGCATCGGGCAACTGATAATAATGAGACAGATAATGCTAGCCATACAGTTTCTTACCATCCTGCCTATGAAGATAAGAGGCGATGTAAGTACAGGACAGTTAGCTGCATCAGTAGCATTTTTTCCGCTTGTCGGTGCTCTGCAGGGGCTTTTATTGGCTGGCGCCGCGACTGTATTAATGGAAATACTTTCTTCTGAACTGACATCAGGTCTTGTTATTGCCTTGTCAGTTCTTATAAATGGAGGGCTGCACATTGATGGGCTGTCAGATACATTTGACGGGCTTGCTGTAAAACCATCAGGCAGCAGGGCAGATGCTATAAAAAAAAGGCTCGCTGTTATGAAGGACAGCGCTGCTGGAGCTATTGGCGTAACAGCGATAGTTATTCTTGTAATGCTCAAATACCTGCTAATAGCTAATCTATTAGCTATGGAATGGTTTTATGTGGCATTAAGTTTTATTGTTATTGTGCCGGTACTCTCAAGATGGGCGATGGTTATAGCTTTAAAGCGCAGTATGCCTGCATCTGATACAGGCCTCGGAAATATCTTCATCAAAAATATTGATCAAAAAATTATGTTGTCAGCTAATTTGATTACTTTTGGCATATGCATATTTGTGATGATTCCGCATCTCGCAGCTGAGTACGCAGGATGGGTTATATCGATGATGATAATTCTTGTATCTTTTGTGTATGTATTTAGCATAGTAAGCGTTAAATTTCTTGACGCAAAATTCGGCGGACTTACAGGAGACCATGCAGGAGCTCTATGTGAGGTGTCTGAAATAATTATTCTTCTTCTGGTGAGTATATGGTCAGGACTATATATCTTGTAAGACATGGCGAGACTGTAGGCCATAAAGACGGACACTACAAAGGCAGCATGGATATACCGCTGTCTGATCGCGGTGCAGAACAGGTGAGCAGGTCAGCAGAGTTTATAGCAGCACAGATTAAAAGAAGGAACAATAGCCGGGAATCTTTTCTGAAAATATTTTCTTCTCCTTTAAGCCGGGCTCGCAGGAGCGCAGAGATCATAGCGGATAAGCTCGGTACAAAACCGATGCAGATTGATGAACTGCGGGAACGCAGCTTCGGACTATGGGAAGGAATGACATATATGGAGATTGCGGAAAAATATCCTGAAGAGTTCTCATGCTGGCGCTCTAACCCTCTAGAGTTCAGTCCGCCTGAAGGTGAAAGCACGCTTGCAGTAAATACCCGAGTCCTTTCTGTTCTGGACAGGTTTTTGGTCAGCAGCTCCGATGGAGAGAGCATAATCATAGTAGCTCATGGCGGAGTAAACAGGGTTATGCTCTGCGGATTTTTAGGAATGCCTCTTGAACATATATTCAGGGTTGATCAGGATTTTGCCGGAGTAAGCATTATAGAGATGTGGGATGAGCTGCCTGTTGTGAAGCTGCTAAACTGGAGCATGAATGGCTAGAGCCCTTATGGTGCTCGGTACAGGATCAGGAGCAGGCAAGAGCCTGATAACTGCCGCGCTATGCAGGATCTTTTCTGATATGGGCATAAAAACAGCTCCGTTCAAAGCGCAAAATATGGCTCTCAACTCTTTTGTAACAGCAGAGGGCGCTGAGATAGGAAGGGCTCAAGCGTTGCAGGCAGAAGCAGCGCGTGTGGAGCCTGAAGCAGATATGAATCCTGTGCTTCTTAAATCATCAGGAGAAAACGGATGCCAGGTGATAATACACGGAGCTGTTTATTCAACAATGAAGGCGAGAGATTATTACTTCTCGAAGAATGTAACATGGGAAGCTGTAACAGAATCATACAACAGGCTCAGTTCAAAAAATGATCTTATAATCATGGAAGGAGCAGGCAGCCCGGCAGAGATTAATCTTTTGAATGAGGACATTGTTAATATCAGCGCTGCGAAATATGCAAAAGCACCTGCTCTACTTGTCGGCGATATAGATAAGGGAGGAGTGTTTGCGTCACTCTACGGCACAATAAAGCTGTTGGGCAGGGATGCAAAATTGATCAAGGGTTTTGTCATCAATAAGTTCAGAGGAGATGTTTCTATACTTGAGCCGGGACTTAAAATGATAAGTGATTTAACTAGAAGACCAGTGCTCGGAGTTCTTCCATATGTTTACCAAATTGGCCTGCCTGAAGAGGATGGGCTTCCATTGAGTATAAGAACAGAATATAGAACACAGAACACAGACAGCGGAACTGTGCAGCAAGATTTTATAAAGATAGTTGTCGTTAAGCTTAGGTATATATCAAACTTTACGGATTTTGACGCACTCGCACTTGAGCCTGATGTTGATTTGACATACTCAGTAAATCCGCTTGATATTGAAAATGCAGATATTGTTATAGTTCCGGGATCTAAAAACAGTGTTGTTGATCTTGAATTTCTGAAAAAATCAGGTATTGGTAAGAGCATAATCAGGGCTTATGAAAATGGCGTACAGATAATAGGCATATGCGGCGGCTATCAGATGCTCGGCAGAAGGATACTAGACCCTGATGCAGTCGAGAGCAGTCATAAAGAGATGAGTGCTCTCGATTTGCTAGACATAGAGACGGTATTCAATAAAAAGAAGATTGTGCGACAGGTTGATGCCCTTGTATGCAACAGTTTGATTATTGAAACCCCACACAGCAAAGATGCGCTTAGACTGCGCGGATATGAAATACACATGGGAGAGTCGAGCGGCAGCAGCGGACTCTTCAGCATAACTCCGATCGGCAGCGCCGCCAGGATCGACGATGGAGCGCTTAATCGCAACTGCTGGGGCACATACATTCATGGCATATTTGACAATGATCAGTTCAGAAGGGGAGTGCTTAACAGAGTGCTGGTTAACAAAGGGCAGAAGCCCATTGTTACTGGCATAAACTATAACAATGCCAGAGATGAGTCTATAAACAGAATAGCCTGTTGTGTTAGAGATCATCTTGATATGGACTCAATTAAAAAGCTGGTGAAGTTGTGATATCACCAGCAGAACTTCTGCTCGCATTTTTCCTTGATCTGGCAATCGGAGACCCGAGGGGACTGCCTCATCCTGTGCGTATAATAGGCAGATGGATCGAGAAGGCTGAGGCGCTGCTCCGCAAAATATGTTCATCCCCACAAGATGAAAGATCAGCAGGCATTGTGCTGGTTGCAGTTGTTGTGATCCCGTCTTATGTACTCACATGGCTGATGATTGATCTACTCCGTTCAATTTCCGGAACAATACTCGCAGTTATCAGCTCAATAGTTATCATCTGGCTCGCATCAACAACAATTGCTTTGCGCGAGCTGGTGAGTTCAGCAAAGGATGTTATAAACGCTCTCTCATCTGGCGATATTGCCGGAGCGAGACAGAGTCTCTCGATGATTGTCGGCAGAGACACTCAGGTGCTTTCTGAAAAAGATATACGCAAGGCGGTTATCGAGACAGTCTCTGAAAATTTTAATGACGGAATTATAGCCCCGCTCTTTTATATGGCACTCGGCGGTCTGCCTCTCGCCATGACGTACAAGGCGGTCAATACACTTGACTCGATGGTGGGATACAAAAATGAAAAATACGGGGATTTCGGTTTTGCCTCTGCAAAGCTTGATGATCTTCTGAACTATGTTCCTGCAAGGATATCTGGTCTGCTGATTGTTGGTTCAGTTTTTATCATGAGTAAAATTAAAAAAATATCTGGTTTAAACTGCATGAGCAGCTTGAACAGTTCTAATGCTTTTAAAATTATGCAGCGCGACGGAAGAAAACATCCGAGCCCAAACAGCGGGATGCCGGAAGCAGCGATGGCAGGAGCCCTTGGAGTTAGGCTCGGCGGATCTTCAAAATATAAAGGCATACCGGTAGAAAAAGAGTATATTGGTGATGAGGCTGTGAATGACTATGCTTCAGCATGCATCAACTCTATCAGCATAATTAAAATTGCATCACTTATTGCTGTAATTATTTCAGCAATGATCTTAGCCTTGAGGTCAGGGATATGACGCATCATCATGGCGGCAACATATACAGGGCAGCTTCTGAAGCCGGCATGCATATACAGAAAATACTAGACTTTAGCGCATCCATAAATCCGCTTGGTATGCCTGAGTCTGCTGTGCGCGCTTACAAACATGCAGCAGCAATGATACCGAACTACCCTGACCCAGACTGCAGGCAGCTCGCTGATGCTGTTGCTGCGCATCATGGAATAGACAAAAGACTTCTTGTATTCGGAAACGGCAGCACAGAGCTGATTTACCTTACAATCAGAGCGCTCAGGCCCAAGAGGGTGCTGATACCATGTCCCACATTCAATGAATACGAGAGGGCAGTAAGGCTTTACGGATTTCAGCATCCCGAGCTTAAGCCTGATGAGTATCTCAATTTCATGATGCTTGATGAGGCTGACGGCTTTGCGATAGACCCTGATAAGTTCATATTAAATATGACGGATTGTGACATGGCATTCATATGCAATCCGAACAATCCTACAGCGCGGCTCACAAAAAAGGATGATATGCTCAGGATCATAGAAGCTGCTCGCACAGCAGGATGCTTGCTCATTGTTGATGAGGCATTTATGGACTACTGTCCTGAGCATAGTGTCATACACGAGGTAGAGACAAATCCATTTGTAATCGTACTTAGGTCGCTTACAAAATATTATGCTTTGGCAGGTTTAAGATTAGGATTCGGTGTTTATCCTGAACATGACATAAGTTTGATTAAAGAGAACAAAGAGCCATGGACAGTTAATAGTATTGCTCAGGCATGCGGAGCAGCTGCACTTGCTGATGACGGATATCGTGAGGCAACAAATGAGGCTATCAAAAGGCAGAGGACTGTTCTTGAAGACGGCTTTAACTGGCTCGAGATCAAATATATTCCATCTGATGCAAACTTTTATCTGATAAAGATGGAGAATGCGCGAAGGGCCGCATACGAACTTAGTCAGAAGGGTATTCTTGTAAGGACCTGTGTTGACTTCAGGGGTCTGCACAGCATATATCTGCGCGTGGCTGTAAAATCCGTAAAAGACAATTCACGTCTTATTGAAGAGCTTTCATTAATATGCGGGGCATGGTCATAACAGGCATAGCCAATATTACGGCAAGTTTTTATAAATAAAGTATATGCTGCAATTAATCGCGGAGGTTACAGTATAATGCGCAAGGGATATCTGCAGGTCTACACGGGTGAGGGTAAAGGCAAAACAACAGCTGCACTTGGACTCGTTCTGCGCGCCTATGGCGCAGGTCTCAAAATATTTATCGGACAGTTTATCAAGCGTCGCATATGCAGCGAGCATGAGGCGCTAAAGAAATTATCAGGCAATATACAGTTCAAGCAGTATGGCACAGGATTTATAAAAAACAATATTTCAAAAGCAGCAAAAGAGGCGGCTGTAAAAGGACTTGAAGAGGTTAATAATGTTCTCACCTCTGGCAGATATGATCTTGTAATACTTGATGAGATAAATGTGGCGCTCCATTACGGTCTGATAAATATTGATGATGTTATGAAGATTATCGATGTGAAGCCACTAAAGACGGAGCTTGTGTTAACAGGAAGATACGCACATAAAAAAGTTATTGAAAGAGCTGATCTTGTGACAGAGATGAAAGTTATAAAACATTATATGGACAGCGGGGTGAAGGCACGCAAAGGAATAGAGTGCTAAACAATCTGGGTGAAAAAACAGATTTGACAGCAGCAGAGATACTGAGATTTTTAAAAGTGTCTATTTGTTATTATATTAAAAGAGGAATAAATAAAACATATGAGCATTGTATATGTAATAGGCATAGGATTTAAACCACTGGACATTAAGGCTTCTGAGGCCATACTGCGTTCTTCGTATGTATATGCTTCACCAAGGCTTATGGAAGTCTTTCCTTTGTACAGAGAGTACGATTCTGTAAAAGAGAGGATTGTGGTGCTGGACAGCGTTGACGCGACAATTGATTCGATAAGGCTTGAGCTGGACAAGTATGAAGATGCCGAAGTTGCACTGTTAGCATCAGGCGATCCGGTTTTTTTTGGAATAGGCAGCAGGGCTGTTGAGGAGTATGGCAGCAACCGAGTAAAGATAATGCCTGATATGACCAGCATGCAGAACGCCTTTTCAAGGATAAATGAGTCCTGGGACACCGCGCTGTTTGTGAGTTTGCATGGCGGCCCATATCCAGGGCGCAGGCGCAAAATGCATTATAGTATTTCTGATATTCCTGTACTGCTGGAGAGACAGAGCAAGATTGGCATACTTACGGACAGGGATAATAATCCGCAGGAGATAGCTGAAAATATTATTAAAACCATGCCACAGGAAAGATACAAAAATCTCACTATGTGCGTATTCGAAAAGATTGGCTATCCGGAAGAGAAGATTACAAAGGTGAGTGTTGAGAAAGCGGCTTTGTATAAATTTTCAGAACCTAATATTGTGATACTTCTGAACCCTTATGCATCAGAAGCGGGGTCTTTTTCTGATCAGGTGAAGTATGGATATTCACGAAATGAGATCGAACATCTTAATTGCATAATGCCGAACGATGAAGCAAGGGCATTGGCTATTCACAAGCTGAGGCTGCTGAATTCTGGAGTAATGTATGATATAGGGGCGGGCTCAGGAGATGTCTCAATTGATGCTGCCGGCATTTCAGCAGGGATGAAAATTTATGCTATAGAAAAAAGATCGGATCATGCAGATATATGCAGAAAAAACAGGGCGCGATTTAATTCGCTTTCAGTAGAGGTAGTCGAGGCGGAGGCGCCTGAGTGTCTTGACAGCCTGCCAGTGCCTGATCGTGTATTCATAGGCTGCAAAAATGCTGACAGTATAATAGATGCAATATGCTCTCGCTCTTCTCCGCTTTTTGTGATAAGGGTAAATGATCAGGATTCTGTTGTTCAGACAGTAGCTGCGCTGCAGAAAAATGGGTACAGCACAGAGGTTGTATCTCTAACAGTAACATACGCAAACGGGCAGCCCGGCATAACAAAACCTGCGGCATCGAACTTCTCAGTCATAATTAAAGGAGAGTTCAGGTGATATGCAGCTCAAACTATATGGTATAGTTACGGGTCTGCTTTTTTGGCATCCGCTGCTTAATGGAATTAAATAGCGCTGTTAATTTGCTATGCAGCAAAAATATAAGGGAGGAACAGCCGGGATAATCTTCTCTGCTTATGTTTGGATATGACAAAGAATGATCTTGATCTAATAAAAAAGTGGTTTTCTTACTACTGCAGATCTCACTATTCTTCAATTGAAGAAGATCAGAAGAATATAGCCCTCAAAGAACTGCATTCATACAATGTTTGCAGAAACTCTATCAGGATTGGCAAAGAGATAGGCCTTAATGAACAGGCTATGCTGCTTGTAGAGGTTATTGGACTTTTGCACGATGTAGGCAGATTTGAGCAGTATGCGGAGTACAAGACATTTAGAGACAGCTCTTCAGTTAATCATGGGATGCTCGGCGCTCAGGAGATAACAAAGAAGAGGGTGCTGCAGAATCTAACTCCAGAGGAGAGGGATCTTATCCTTGATGCTGTAAAGTATCATAACGCTTTTGTCATTCCTGACCTGAAGGATGAACGCAAACTTCTCTACCTAAAGATCGTTCGTGATGCTGACAAGCTGGACATATGGAGGGTGTTTAAGGAGTATTACCAGAATCCCCAAGATACGGCCTCTGCTGTTAACCTTGGTCTGCCTGCAAGTGACAGTTATTCTCCGGATATAATCGCCTGCCTAAGTGAAAAGCGCTTGGGAAAACTTTCTGATGCAAAGACGCTTACCGACTTTAAGCTGCTTCAGCTTTCATGGGTATATGATCTAAACTTCAGCATTTCTACCCGCATCGCTATTGAACAGGGATATGTAGATATAATACAGCAGCAGCTGCCACAGACAGATGAGATAAAAAATGCTCTGGCTGTGCTGAACTCATATCTTAAAGAGAGAGCGCTTGTTGATTGAGAGGAGTTAATGCGTCGGCATTGTAAAGAGTCTTTTTAGGTGTTAGTTGTCTTTTTCAATAGGCAGCGTTATTGAGAATGTTGTGCCCTCATAAGGTGTTGATATAAATGATACTCTGCCTTTGAGGTAATTTTCTCCTAAAATCTTCATGCTGTATGTACCTAGGCCGTGCCCCTGCTCAGCTTTTGTGCTGAATGACCTTTTAAATATCTGGAGTGCTACTGCTTGGGGAATGACATCTTCGTTATGCACATAAAAGCCTATCCTGCTGTCGACATGCTGAGCGTAGACTGATACAGTGCTGCCTGTGGTAGTGGCTTCCAGTGCGTTATTGATCATGTTTGTAAGCACTCTCATCAGCAGTCCGGCGTCTGTATAAAATGTTGTATCTTCTTCGGAAGGATGGAAGTGAAGAGTTTTTCTGGAGATGAGACTGCTGCCGGTATAGTTTAATTTTAATGCTTCAAAAATCTGTGACACGCTTGTCTTTGCCCTGCTTAGTTTAAGAATGTTGCTTTCTGCCTGCGTTATTATGCGGTGCGTATCGATGTCATGCTTAAGGCTGTCCACAATACGGATAATTTTTGATGCAATTCCTTCTGGATGGTCATGAGGCATCATATGCGCCCATGCATACAGACTTGCCAGCGAGTTTGTTATATCGTGCAGAAATATTTTTTCGAGCACCTCTTTGCGCACCTCTGCACTTATGTCATACATTACAAATGCGAGCAATCCGCTGCCCGGAATGTCTATGGGACTGCAATGTATTCTGAACTCTCGGCTCTCATAACCTTTTTCTGTTTTTATTGACATATGGCAGCGGTTGTCAGATGACTCATGAGATTCCTGAGCAGCGAGTATTGATATTACAGCGCCGCATGCACGGCAGTGCCTGGATGTTCCGCATCCTGCAGGACCTTCTGATGCGTGCTCGCAAGAAAATACCTCACCGGGTCTTTTGCCAATTACGCTGTCCATTGTTTTTAGTTTAAGTGCATCGAGCACCTCATTGTTTGCAGCCAGAACCTGTCTGTTTTTGTTTAGGATAAGAATGTATCCGCTGACAGCTTTTAAGATAAGTTTTATTAGAGGGTCATTAATTATGCTGTCTGATTCTACTTGTGCATCTTCTGGTGATATTCTGTCAGGGGGCGCAAAAAATGTTCTTAAAGATTCAGGGCTGGAGAGATATTCTTCATTTTCAGGAAGTCTCATAGTCTGTCCTGTTGAAACAATGAAATAACTGCCATGCCTAAGCATGGCAGTAAAACATTATTGGTTATAGTATAAGATTGTTTTTACAAAGCTGCAACAGATTTTGATTTCTGTTTTCAGCGGTTCAGGACTTTTGCGGCGTCTTTTGCAAAGTAGGTGAGTATTAGATCTGCGCCTGCTCTTTTAATGGATGTTAGCATCTCCATCATTACTTTCTGGCCGTCTATCCAGCCGAGCTTCTCAGCGGCTTTTACAAGTGAGTATTCACCGCTTACGTTATAGGCAGCTACCGGCATAGCGAATGATGATTTTATGTCGGATATTATGTCTAGATAAGAGAGTGCTGGTTTGACCATTACTATATCTGCACCCTCTTCAATATCCAGCGCTGTCTCCTTGAGCGCTTCTCTTCTGTTTGCTGGATCCATCTGGTATGAACGCCTGTCGCCAAATTGAGGTGTGGATTCTGCTGCATCCCTGAATGGACCGTAAAAGGCTGATGCGTATTTTGCTGAGTAGGCCATTATCGGCAGTTCAGTGTATCCCTCCCTGTCGAGAGATGCACGGATGGCTGCCACCCTGCCGTCCATCATGTCTGATGGGGCAACCATGTCTGCTCCGGCGCGTGCATGTGAAAGGGCTTCCATTGCGAGCAGGGGCAGGGTCTTGTCATTGGATACATCGCCATTTTCTATAAACCCGCAGTGTCCGTGGCTGGTGTATTCGCACATGCAGACATCAGTAATAACATAAAGCTCAGGAACAGCATTCTTGATCGCTTTGATGGCTGTCTGCACAATGCCGTTGTCATCGTAGCCGCTTGTGCCGAGGTCATCTTTTTTATCTGGTATGCCAAAAAGTATTATCGAGGGTACGCCGAGCGAATAGACCTCTTTTGCATTTAGCACAGCCTGATCAACAGACTCCTGAAAGCAGCCCGGCATTGATGAGATCTCTTTTTTTATGCCTTTGCCTGTTGTGACAAAAAGCGGATATATGAAATCATCAGGCGATAGAGCTGTCTGCCGCACCATCCGCCTTATAGTCTCATTTTTTCTGAGTCTTCTGCATCTGTGTTGAGGAAACATTGTTGTTCAGCGCCTCCTTTGATTTTATCCGCAGCTGCCGCTGCATCCGCCACATCCGCCGCTGCTGCATGAAGATCCTGCGCCTGCGAGTACAAAACCTTCCTGCTGACCGTCCTCAAAGTAGTCGAGCTTGAGTCCCTCTATGTTTGGAGCAAGGGATTTGTCAACAAATACTTTGAGACCAAAAGACTCTATTGTTTCATCATTTTCGGTAGCCTGCTCATCTAGGTCGAGACCGAAAGAAGGTCCGCAGCACTCTCCTCCGGCATTGAATATCCTGAGTCCCCATCCTTCCTTGCCCTCTGCAATCAGTATAGCCTTAGCCTTTTCAGCCGCTTTTTCTGTAATTGTGATCACCTTGCTACCTCCGTTGGTTTAGTCTTATTAGGATAATTCATAGCTTTTTTAAAAATCAAATAAGATCAGTGTCTTTGACCTTTTGCTGCTGTATAGGATATTTTATTCCGTTATGCTCCTTATACACAGAATGATCCTTAAAGAGCTGGTGTCTTCTTTTATAATAGCGCTGCTCTTTCTGAATTTTGCTCTCATGATGGAGAAGCTGCTTAAGCTCAGCAGGCTTCTTTCAGGTGTTGGAGCCTCTTTGCTGGATGTGGGGAAGATAGTGCTTTATCTGCAGCCCCAGCTATGCATTCTTACAATACCTATGGCTTTCCTGCTCTCTGTACTGCTTACATTCGGCAGGATGAATGCTGATAACGAACTGACTGTACTGAAGGCGAGCGGAATATCGCTGAAAAAAATATCAAGACCAGTGTTGTATATGGGTTTGGTCTGTTTTGTGCTCAGTCTGGGCATGAGCTTTTATTTCAGCCCAAAAGGCAGTTTATCATTAAGGGCAAAGGTTACAGAGATACTTACAGTGAGAGCGCCTATGACTATCGAGGAGGGAGTCTTCAATACCGCTTTTAAGGATATAGTCATACTCGTCAAGAGCAAGCCGGAGCCTGACAAATTGGCAGGCATATTCATAGTTGACGAGAGAAAAAAAGAAGAGCCAAAAATAATTCTCGCAAAAAAAGGCAGCATAGTTACAGACAATGATGCTATAAGCTTTACCCTTATCTCTGGACAGGCGTATATCACAAAAGGGGATACAATAACAGAGATAACATTCGGAAGATACAACTTTAGACTCAACCCCACATTAGACTCTGGAGAGAAGAAGAACAGGGAGCTTACTCCGCTGCAGCTGCTGAAGGAAGCCAAGGAGCCTGCCAAGGCTGACAATGCGTATCTAGAGCTTCATAGAAGGTTCTCTCTGCCGGCTATATGTCTTATAATCGTTTTTCTTGGGCCGCCGCTTTCGCTGATGGCCGGGAGATCCGGCAGACTTGGCGGACTCACTATAGGACTCGGTGTTTTTGCAGTTTATTATGCGCTTCTGATATTTGGAGAAAACCTTGTGCGCGCAGGTAAGCTGCCGCACTTTGGAGGCGCGTGGCTTTCTTTCACACTGCTGGTTGTGTTTTCGATATTGATATATGAGAGGGTAAACAGGCGATGATAATGCTGCTGGCCCAGAGGCTGTATATGAAGGAGTTTATAAAGACCATGGCTACACTCACCATTGGTCTGGCTCTTATATTCAGCATTCTAGGATTTATAGACAGGATAGATGACTTCATGCCTCACAAGCCTCAGGCCGGTCAGCTGGTTCTATATATACTTATGACCATACCGAGATATGTCCATTATCTAATGCCTATGGCAATACTACTGAGCGCGCTTTTTGTTTTTTCACAGGCTGTTAAGAGAAAAGAGATAGTTATAATAAAGGCCTCCGGCAGCAGGATGAGAAGATTTCTTATGCCTTTTGTATCTGCAGGAGTAATACTCACAGTGTTTGGGTTTGTGCTTGCAGAGGGCATAGTGCCGGCTGCTTCAAAAAAAGCACAGATCATAAGAGAGAAGATTAAAAAGACGCAAAAGGGATACACCTTTAAAGAGGGCACTATGTATATGCGCGGACTTGACGGAGCTGTAATAAGAGTGGGGCTTTTTCAGCCTGTTCAGAACATTTCCACAGATGTCACCATATTCAGATTTGACTCTAAGGGACTCAAGGAAAGGGTGGACGCAAAGTCAGCTGTGTGGGAAGATGACAAATGGACTCTTAAAGAGCTGAACATATACTCGATGGAAACAGGAAAGATAAAAAAACAGCCCCGTCTTGTTTACGAAGGCATAGAGACTCCTGATATCTTCAAGGAAGATGTTGTGAAGGTTGAGGAGATGAATATGGTAGAGCTGTATAAATATAAAGACCGGCTTAATAAGGCTGGATACAAAAACCAGAAACTCGTTGTTGATCTCAGCGCAAAGCTCTCTTATCCGCTGATAAATCTTTTTATGCTCTTGCTTGGGCTGTCTTTATCACTTGGCGAGTCATTTAGGATATTTGGGCAAACAGCATCCAGCAATACTGCAATAGCAGCAGGCCTCGGGCTTGTTGTGAGTCTGCTCTACTGGCTCGGCTATTCTCTCTTTCTCTCTCTCGGCTATGCTGGTGCCATACCCGGCACAATCGCGCCATGGATCATTCCGGCGATGTTCGCCATAGCTTCAACCATACTCTATAAGAAGATACCGGAATAAAAAAGGCAGGCAAAAAGCTTTATTTCCCTTTAACTATCTCTACTGCGCTGCTTGTGCCTATCCTGTCAGCTCCTGCCTTAATAAATTCTAGAGCCTGCTGAAATGTCCTGATTCTGCCTGCTGCTTTTATGCCTGCTTTGTCTCCAACAGCTTCACGGATAAGCTTTATGTCTTCAACTACAGCTCCGATAGAGCCAAATCCGGTGGATGTCTTCACCATCTGTGCTCCTGCTGACAGCACAGCAGAGCATGCAACAGCCTTTTCCTTGTCTGTCAGATAACATGTCTCTATGATCACCTTATGAAATGCCTGCGGAGTGCGTTTGATGATCTCAGCAAGCTCATCTTCCACATATGACCAGTTGCCTGACTTCGCAGCTCCGATGTTCATAACAATATCCAGCTCCTGCGCGCCGTATGAAACAGCCTCTTCTGCCTCGAATATCTTCACATCCTTAACTGTCAGTCCTGATGGAAATCCTATGACTGTGCATACGCCCACATTTCTGTCTCGCAGAAGAGCTTTGCAAAGAGGAACATAGTATGGATAGACGCATACAGTTTTAAACTGATATTCAGCAGCGTCTTTGCAGAGCATAATGATGTCTGCTTCTGATGCATCTGTTTTGAGCAGTGTTGAGTCAATAAGCTGTGCCGCCATAGCGCGATTGTTTTTAATCTCATCAATATTTATTTCCATAGTGATACATTGTCTCCGGGTCTGTTTTTTATATAGTTTCTTACTTCATGTCTGTAGGCCTTCAGCAGTGTTGCTGCAACTCTTCCTGTTTTGATTTTTACATCTCCAACCGCACTCACAGGCATTACTTCCATGGTTGTGTTTGATATGAATGCCTCTGATGCATCCAAAAGATCCTGCGGCAGAAATCTGTCTTCCTTTACAGATATGTTATGCGACAGGGCTAGATCTATCAAAAGTTTTCTTGTAATTCCATCCAGTATACCGCAATTAACTGATGGTGTGCAGAGTGCATCACCAGAAAGGAAAAAGATGTTGCTTATAGTGCCTTCAGCAAGAAAGCCTTCTGTATTAAGCATCAGCGCTTCGTATGCATCTGTGCCTTTGGAATCTATTTTTGCCAGTATATTATTCAGGAAGTTTAGGGATTTTATCCTTGGATCCAACGCCTGTCTATGGTTTCTGCGCACCGAGGATATCATGACCTTTACTCCGTCCGTATAAAAGGATTCAGGATAGTTTTTGAATTCTGTTGCTATGATTATCATTTTAGGGTCTTCACACAAATCAGGATCGAGTCCTATGGGTCCTTTGCCTCTTGTTAGAGAGAGCCGTACATAAGCATTTTTGAGTCTGTTGGCATCAATAGTTTCATTTATTGCAGCTTCAATCTGAGCCAGTGTCTTTGGCAGGTTTAGCTGTATGAGCGATGCTGATCTCTCGAACCTGAGCAGATGCTCCCTGACCATAAAGACCGTTCCGTCGTATGAACGCATTGTCTCGTATATGCCGTCGCCATACAGAAGGCCGTGATCAAAGACAGATACCTTGGCTTCTTCTTCTTCCACAATGCTGTTGCCAAAAAATACCTTCATCTTCAGAACGCTCCTTCTATATGAGTTATCTCCTCTTTTTGGTCTGAGGAGATTATGCTGATAATATCGAACCGTACAGGAAGTTCCTTCCCGGCATTTTTCATGAATGCGAGAGCTATTGCCCTGAGTTTTTCCTGTTTCTTCGAGCCGACCGCCTCAAAAGGCTGGCCAAAGAGATCGCCTTTGCGTGTCTTTACCTCAACAAAGATGAGTCTGTCGCCGTGCTTTGCGATTATGTCTGCCTCGCCAAAACCTGTTTTGAAGTTGCGGTGGAGTATTTTGTATCCTTTTCCTTTGAGGTATTCAACAGCCATATCCTCACCGCTAGCGCCAAGGGTCTTTATCATATGTCTCCTGCAAAGCCTTCATTTTCGCTGACTGTTACATATTCGCCCGCAAGTCTCTGAAGAAGGGCAGGTATGCCTTCGATGTCCTTGATATCCTTTTGGCATAGAGCTTTTAGAGCTTCCCTTATGCCGGAGAACTCTTCCCACATGCCTTCTGTCTCTTTTCCTACAGCTTTTAAAAGCTGCTCGCCTTTTTCATCCCAGTCTGTGAGCAGAATTATTTTGTGAAACCTTTCTGCAATATGTTCAGCAAACTCATAAATGCTTTTGCCGCTATGGATTGTGACTATCTCGCCGACAAGTCCGATGCTGCGCAGCGCATTCACATCTTTTCTGCCCTCAACCACAACTGGTATCCGTTTGTTGAGCTCATAAAGGCGTTGAAGAGCATCCTGTATCCTGGTTGCGCGCTCAAGGTCTGCGGGGTTGATCTGCATTTAGCTCCGTATGCAGCGGCTGCCTGACAAGTGATGCAGCGGCTTGGTTGGTATTATTGGTTTTTCTGTGGGTAAAGATACCCGAAGCGCTTCACAAAGTCATCAGGCTGCATATTTGCTGTATCTGCGAGCGCTTTCAGATTCTCACCAGAGAAATCCTCTTTTTCCAGCCGGATCATATATTTTCTGCTTACTTCGTATGTCTCGGAGTTGATGTCAACTCTTCTGATCTTTGTTTTTGATGTTGTGTAGTCATGCATCTCTACAAAAGGTATCGGTCTCAGATGACCGTCGCTCACAACAATGACCGCGCCTGATCCGCCCCTGAGCAGATAGCGCACAGCGCCGTATCCGAGATTGCGTGTGTACTCTATGTCAAATGGTATCGGGTCGGCAGCCCTGAGTTCATAGCCGATGTTCTTGTGTACGATTGTTGCATTTATTCCCATAGATTTGAGAGTGTTTGTTGTGAAGTCGCGCATTATCCTGCCGAGCTGTATTTCTGAAAGCCTGATATTGCCTGACTCGTCTTTGACAAGGTGCTCCATCTGGCTCAGCTCGTTCAGTTCAAAACGCTCTGATATTCCTTCAGCAAGAATAGCTATGCCGTAGTCTCTCTTCATAGAGAGCCGTTTTATGATGGAGCCTGCAAGTATGTCGCTGACCTGCTTGAAGGAGAGTCCGTTTGTAGGGAACTCTTCAGGTATCAGCGTTATGGTGGCTCCGACTGCCTTGCCTATGCCGAGAGCAAGATGGCCTGCGTGCCTGCCCATTGTTGTGATGAAGTACCATCTGCCTGTTGTTTTGGCATCTTCCATTATGTTTTTTACTATCTGAACACCCCAGTGGCGCGCTGTCTCGTATCCGAATGTTGATAAACCGCCAGGCAGAGGAATGTCATTGTCGATTGTTTTTGGCACATGCACAACGCTTACAGCGCCGCGTGCTTCGCGCTCTATCCAGTTTGCCATGTAGAGCGTGCCGTCGCCGCCAATGGTGATAAGGTGTTTTATGCCGAGTGTTTTGAGTGTTGACAGAAGCGTATCGAAGCGCTCTTTTGCCCTGTCAGGAAAGTCTCGAGATGTCCTGAGTATAGAGCCGCCTGTTGAGTGTATTCTCGATACCTTGTCTATGGACAGAGGCATGAGGCAGTCTTTGTTGCCGTCGAACAGGCTTTTGAATCCGCCTACTATGCCGGCGATCTCCTTGCCCTGGTTGATCGCTTCAATCGTAGCAGCGCTTATTACGCCATTTATGCCGGGGGCGGGTCCGCCCCCAACAATAAGCCCTATGAGTGACCTCTCTTTTTTGGGCATCTCTCTTTTATCTCCAGCTATTTAAGCAGATTAGGGTTTATATCTTTTTGTACTGTAACAGGCTTTACTGTCTTGTTAACAAGATCAACAGTGTTGCCCACCTTCAGCTTTTCAAAAAGAAGGCCGAACTTATCCTCCAGCTCTTTCATTATAGGAGCTTTTACAGCCTCAGGCAGATCCCACCACTTTTTCTTTATCGGGCCGAATCCCTTTTTTCTGGTGCTGTATATGAACTGCTCCTCTGTCTGGCCCTCTTTCCACTCCTTTGCGTATTCTGATTTTAAGAAGTTGTATGTTTCCTGTTTGAAGTCAGCAGGCAAGGCCTTTGAATCGAAAATTATATTCTGGAATCCGGTTGCAAGATGCACCTCTGATGTTCCTGTCTCAGGGAACATATTGAATGCTTCATCAGGCAGAGTTGATGCGCCGTGCTGCACTGCGCCTGAAAGCCCGAACTCTTTTCTCGATAGTTCAGAGAGCTGCTGGAGTGTATCAAAATCTATCTTCACTTTTGCGAGTGTGCCGTCAGGAAGCGGAACTCCTCCATGGCTTGTGCCTGTCTGGACGCTCAGCTTGCTGAGTCCTTTTGCTCCTTTGAATATCTCTTTGAATCCGCCAAGATATGCTCGGGCCTCTTCAGGATTGCTGTTCTGCTTGCCGATCTCTCCGATCTCTCCGCCTATTGAGACTTCAACTCCTGAAGGCTGTAAATTTCTCACATGCGATGAGAGTTCAGCAGTCATCTCGAAGTTTGGTCTCTGCTGCTCTTTGACACTGGGTCTGTCGAGGTCAACAAGTGTGGATGCGTCAATGTCTATGTTGTAAAATTCAGCCTCAATCGCTTCAGCTATCAGACCTTTAACATAATTTGTCTCTGGCGCTGCGTCAGCAAGGAAGTTTCTTCTCACAAGCTGGAAGTGGTCTCCTTGAATAAAGACCGGACCGGAATATCCTTCTTTCACAGCAGCAGCGAGCACCACTGTTGAGTATTCTAGCGGTCTCTGCTTTGTGTATCCTATCTCAGAACGGGCTATCTCAAATATCATCGCTCCCACCTTCATCTGGAGCGCCTTTCTGAATACAGCGCGCACAACATCATAGGTGAGGCCTCTGATGTTCATGGCAGGCACAGTAAAGCCGGGATAGTTTTTGCCCATCTCTTCGTAGAGCCCCTGTATTGAAGCAGGCACTGCGCCGCAGGCTTTGCAGATCTCTTTAACAAGAATGAATTTGGATTTTCTCTTTTCGTCATCAGGCTCAAAGACAGCATCATATATCAGGCTGTCCATCATTCCCCGTACGCGGGATATGTCTTTAACTACGATGGTGCTGTTCTTGAATTTAACTGCCTCATTCAACCCTTGTACCATTGTAAAGCCTCCCTGATTTTTTTCTGCATAATTATATCAAAATAGTAACATTTTTTTGCCTATATAACAGTTTAACAGAACATCAGCGCAACAGTGCGGTAGTAAAATCATCACGACAGCGCGTCAGTCCGACAGCAACAACAATGATAAAACTTCAGTGACAACAAAGGCAGATGGTTCGATCTTCTAACCTTGTAAACTA
>JAFGXL010000022.1 GCA_016936655.1 Nitrospirota bacterium
GCTCTGTATAAATTCGTTCTCCTGCTCGATACGAGCTTTAAACTCTTCCTTATGGATTTGTTCAAAACCGAGTCCTGAAAAAAGATCCTGATGCTTTTGCGTCCATTCAGAATCTGAGGTGAACTCCGGAGCTGTTTCAGAAACAACACCTTCTGCTAGATACACAAGAGTGACTATGCCCTTGTGTCTGGCATCCTGATCTAAGCGGTGATGATTATGCACTGATGAGACGATCTCTTCCGGAAAAGAAAGCTGCTCAAGGAACCACTCGCCAGCCTGGCTATGTGTGCATCCAAAATTCTGAATCTCTGCAGCTTCAAGATCCTCGTCATGCAAGGCACTAATTTGTGCATGAATCTCTCTGTAATTATCTGCTGCATAATGTTTGAGAAGTACAATCCTTCCGATATCATGAAGCAGCCCGCTAAGGAAGCAGACATTTCTGTTGCTTACAGGCACGTTCTTGCAGAACATCTCAGCCATTACAGCAACACAGTAGGAATGAACCCAGAGTTTTTTAAGTTTCTTTGGATCAACATTAAAAGAATGAAATATCGAAACTCCAAGCGCTATGCTCTTGGCAAGATTAAAACCGAGCATAAGAAGAGCCTGTTCAATACTGTTTATGCGGCCGGGGTATCCGAAAAATGGGGAATTAGCAACCCCGACGACTCGTTCGGCAAGCGATTGATCAAATTTTATAATTTCTGACAGCTCATTCAGAGATGCGTTCTCTTTGTTCAGAAGCTTTACCAGTCTCAGAGAAACCTGTGACAGAGTCGGGATGTCTTTCATCCTGCTTATAGATTTTTTCAGCTCAATAATTCTGTTATCCATGTCTGTCTCCGTAGATTACTCTTTTGATATCTTCAATTCCAAACGGTTTTCTAAGAACAGGTATGCTGAAATTATTCTTTATCACCCTGTCTTCAAGCGTTATATCAGCTGTTGTGAATACAAAATTCTGCGGAAATACATACGCAGTAGCCCTATTTATAAAATCTATAATTCCTACATTGTCTGAATTATAATCCACAAAAACAAAATCAAACAACTCTGACTTTATATGTTTTAAAGCGGTTTCTGTGTTATTTACGCATACAACATCACAGCCGGCAGCATCAAGCATCGCAGCCATCGCCTCAGACACAAGGGCTGAAGGCTCAACAACAATAACTTTTTTAGCCTTGTCAGATTCGCCCCTGTGCGGAGCAAGGAGGTTTAATTGAGGATCAACAACAGGCAGCTTGATTGTAAGCTTTGCGCCTCTGCCTGATGAATAGACCTCTATACTGCCTCCATGTTCAATTATAACACCATGCGAGATACTCAACCCAAGTCCTGTTCCATCTTTCTTTGTTGTGAAAAATGGCATAAAAACCTTGTCTATATTTTCCTTGCTTATCCCTTCACCAGTATCTGATATATGAATCTCTGCCAGGCTATTGACCCTTTTAACAGTTACTTCAAGATGCTTCTGGCTGTCAGATTCAGCCATCGACTGGATAGCATTCATTAACAGATTAAATAGTACCTGCTGAAGCTTGTAGTAATCACCGTTGACATAAATGGGCTGTTCTGAAAGACAAAGTGATTTTGCAATGCGTCCTGTCTTGATGTGGTAGTCAAAAAGATCTAATGTGTGCAGAACAACTTCATTCAGATCAACCTGGCTGAATGACATCTTATCCTTGCGTAGGAAGATGAGAAGACCTTCAACTATCTTTGCTGATCTTATAGCTGCAGACTGGATGTTATCTATATACCGCTGCGCCTGCTGATCAATCTCCATAGCCTGGAGCACCTGTGCGAAACCGATTACTGCTGCGAGAGGATTGTTAAGTTCGTGAATAATGTTGGAGATTAATTCATTTAGTGAAGAATTGTTGTCTGTACGTTTATTGTCAGCCTTTTTTACATGTCTGCCAATCTCGCTGGTCATAAGAAAATCAGGACCCCCAATGTATGTTATTATCAATGAATATGTTATCGTGTTTCAAAATTATATCTTTAGTAAACTTATTATAGTAAGAATTCTTCTAAATATTATGTTAATTTCTAAATACATTAAACATCTTAATGAGGATAAATGCTACGTAAACTAGAGTTCATTAATGGCTGCTACAAGTCTTCTCAAAAAAAGATGCCGCTGACAGCCAGATTTGCTCCGCAGGCATACTTTAAGTCAAGGCTTATCCAGATAGTTATGAGAGGAGGATTAAAGGCAAAACAAGGTCTTTATGGCGACGCTGAATGGGTACAAAGCAGTCTAGCCACGCTCGACACACTCGAAAAGATAGGAGTAGACATATCTATCAAGGGAGCGGATAATTTTATAAATCTTCCAGGCCCATCTGTATTCATCGCCAACCACATGAGCACACTAGAGACATTCGTACTTCCCGGAATTGTGCAGCCATACAAAGATGTGACATTCATTGTAAAAAAGAGCCTTATCTCTTATCCTGTATTCGGCCATATAATGCGATCACGAAATCCTATAGTTGTATCAAGAGACAATCCCCGTGACGACCTTAGAACAGTGCTTACAGAAGGTGAAGAGAGGCTCTCAAAAGGCATATCTGTTATTGTATTTCCTCAGGGTACAAGAAGCACAAGACTTGACACTTCAGACTTCAATACAATAGGCATAAAGCTCGCAAAAAATGCCGGCGTGCCTGTAATACCTGTGGCTCTCAAGACAGATGCATGGGGCAATGGAAAGATTCTGAAAGAGTTTGGCAGAATTAATCCCGGCTTAAGAGTATACTTTGAATTTGGAAGCCCAAGCAGCATATCCGGCAGAGGCATACATGAGCACCAGGCAATAGTAGAATTTATAAGATCAAGACTCTCTGACTGGAGCGATTAACAGCTGCTACCACCTGTCGTAATGTATTCTTGACAGACTAAACCTTTCTGCAGGCTCTTTGGATTCTGCAGGGTAACCAAAAGATATAAGTGAAAGAGGCATCACAGAATCAGGCAGATTCATTAAACTTCTTATGTCATTTACCCTCTCCTGCCTAGGATATATACCGAGCCATACAGCGCCTAATCCTATTGCGTGAGCTGCAATAAGCATATTCTGAGTTGCTGCTGAACAATCCTGCACCCAGTAGTCTTTATACCTTTCCAGAGAAGTATCTGCGCATACGAGAATCGCAGCCGGAGCATCTTTAAGCATCTGGGCATGGGGATGAAAATCTGCAACAGAGTTAAGAGCCTCTCTGTCTGTTATAACAATAAAATGCCAAGGCTGCTGATTCCCTGCTGAGGGCGCGCTCATTGCACACTGTATCAGCTCTTTGATTATCGATTCAGGAACAGCTTCAGATCTGTACTTTCTTATACTTCTTCTGGTCAGTATTGCTGTTACAGCATCCATGCGTCCTCCATCTCGAGTCTAAAATATAATAAGGGAGGGCTTTACCAAGCCCTCCCTTATTATAGTAAAAATATATACTACTTTTTCTTTTTGTTGTTTATAGCTGCCTGAGCTGCCGCAAATCTGGCGATAGGCACCCTGAATGGTGAACAGCTGACATAATTCAGTCCAATTATATGGCAGAACTCTACAGAACTCGGATCTCCGCCATGCTCTCCGCAAATGCCCAGCTTAATGTCCTTTTTCACCTTTCTGCCCTTTTCAGCAGCTATCTTCATAAATTCACCGACCCCATCCCTGTCTATTGATACAAAAGGATCTACCTTAAGTATCCCTTTCTCTACATAATGTGGCAGGAACTTTCCGGCATCATCTCTCGATAATCCAAAAACAGTCTGCGTCAGGTCGTTTGTGCCAAAAGAGTAGAAGTCAGCATGCTCCGCTATCTGGTGAGATGTTACACATGCCCTTGGCAGCTCGATCATTGTGCCGACAGTATAGTTGATTTTTACTTTATACTGCCTGCATACATCATTTGCAGTAGCAACAGTGCTCTCTCTCATCATCTGCAGCTCTCCCACATGACCAACAAGAGGTATCATTATCTCGGGCATCACTTTTACCTTCTGCTTTGTAAGCTCGCAGGCTGCCTCCATAATAGCCCTTACCTGCATTTCGTATATTTCAGGGAATGTTACTCCCAAGCGGCATCCTCTATGGCCGAGCATAGGGTTAAATTCATGAAGAGACGAATTTTTCGCATTCAGCTGCTCAAAAGGCACGCCCATCTCTGATGCAAGATCCTTCAGTTCTTTCTCTGTATGCGGAAGAAACTCATGAAGCGGCGGATCGAGAAGCCTTACAGTAACCGGCAGCCCAGCCATAGCCTTGAATATGCCGATAAAGTCAGCCTTCTGAAAAGGAAGCAGTTTTGCCAGAGCCTTTTTCCTTCCTTCTAGAGTCTCAGAAAGAATCATCTCTCTTACAGCCTTAATCCTGTTAGCCTCAAAAAACATATGCTCTGTCCTGCAGAGGCCTATTCCCTGCGCTCCAAAAGATCTGGCTGTCTGAGCATCTTTTGGTGTATCAGCATTTGTCCTCACACCAAGAGTACTGATCTGGTCAGCCCACTTCATAAGCTCTTTGTACCATGGGTTATTATCAGGATCAGCAGGCAGCAGAGTCAGTTTGCCAAGATATACCCTGCCTTTTGTGCCGTTGAGTGTTATCCAGTCTCCTTCTTTTATGACTGAACCATTCACCTTTATGATTTTGTTTTTGAGATCTATATCCAGAACAGAGCATCCTACTATGCAGCACTTTCCCCATCCCCTTGCAACAAGAGCTGCATGGCTTGTCATTCCTCCCTTTGCTGTGAGTATGGCCTCAGCAGCATGCATGCCATGGACATCCTCAGGAGATGTCTCGTTTCTGACCAGTATTACCTTTTCTCCTTTTTTTGACCATACTTCAGCGTCGTCAGCATTAAAAACCACTCTGCCTACTGCACCGCCCGGACCTGCAGGAAGACCTTTTGCAAGCTCAACAGCCATCTTCTCAGCAGCAGGATCAACACTCGGATGCAGCAGCTCATCTATCTGCTCAGGTTTTACCCTCATGATAGCTGTCTCTTTTGAGATCAGCTTCTGTTTTGCCATCTCAACAGCCATTCTGATGGCAGCCTGTCCGTTTCTCTTGCCAACTCTCGTCTGGAGCATCCATAGCCTGCCCTCTTCTATCGTGAACTCAATATCCTGCATATCTTTGTAATGTTTTTCGAGATTCTTCTGTATAGCGAAAAGCTCTTTGTATATCTTTGGCATAGACTCTTCAAGTGATGGAAGATGCCTTGTATCGTCGGTCTTGCCTGATTTATTTACCGGATAAGGAGTCCTTATGCCGGCAACCACATCCTCTCCCTGTGCATTTGTAAGCCACTCGCCAAAGAATTTATCCTCTCCGGTTGCAGGGTTTCTTGTAAATGCAACGCCTGTTGCAGAATTGTCACCTGTATTTCCGAACACCATTGACTGGACATTAACAGCTGTGCCCCAATCCTGAGGTATCTTCTCTATCTTTCTGTACGCAACAGCTCTCTTGCCCATCCATGACTGAAACACAGCGCCTATTCCGCCCATCAGCTGATCTTCAGCATTATCAGGAAAAGGCTTTCCGAGCGTATCCTTTATGATAGTCTTAAACTCGCTGCAGAGCAGTTTAAGGTCATTGACTGTCATATCTGTATCGCTTTTGTAGCCCTTCTGTTTCTTAAGCATATCCATTCTATGTTCAAGCTTATGCCTTATGCCCTGACCGTCTTCAGTCTCTATTCCTGCTGCCTTTTCCATAACAACATCTGAATACATCATCATAAGACGGCGGTAAGCATCATAAACAAATCTTTCATTGGATGTCTTCTTGATAAGTCCTGGGATGGTCTTTGTGGTGAGTCCTATATTAAGAACTGTTTCCATCATGCCTGGCATTGAGCTTCTTGCTCCTGATCTTACAGACATGAGAAGTGGATTTGATGGATCACCGAAGCCGCTGCCCATAATCTTTTCGACTCTTGCCATAGCTGCATCTATTTGGGGTTTAAGCTCTTTGGGATATTTCTTGTTATTATCATAATAAAGGGTACATACTTCAGTAGTTATTGTGAAGCCTGGGGGAACCGGCATGCCCAGATTAACCATTTCCGCAAGATTTGCTCCCTTGCCGCCGAGCAGATTCTTCATTTCTGCCTTTCCGTCCGCTTTGCCTGATCCAAAAAAGTATACATACTTCTTAGTCTTAGTCCTAGAAGGCTTAGAGGCAGCTGATACCTTCTTTTGGCACTTCCTTGCTGCAGATTTAGCCATTGTTATACCCCCTGAATTTGAGCTTATTAGTGAATATATATATTTGAACATTAAGTCTAAATCAAAAATCCCAAAATTTCAAGAAAAAGCTTTATAAATCATTATTGCACTTTTTAGCATTAAACAAGACAAAAACAAGTATTCATCCCAAAACTAGCCCTTTTTCATTAATAAATCTTATATCATCTTCATAAGATCTGCCATTTGTTGTTAAATAATTGCCTGTCATTACAGCATCCGCGCCTGCTTCAAATATCATTGTATGCATATTTTGTAGTATCTGAATCCTGCCGCCGCATACTCTTATTGATTTATCAGGAAGCATAAATCTTAATATGCTTATAATTTTCAGTGAATCATCAGGCAGTATCAGAGCACTGTGTTCAAGCCGGGTGCCTTTTACCGGCACAAGAAAATTCACTGGAACAGATTCTATACCCAAATCAGCTAAAATAAGCGCCATATCAATCCTGTCCTGCCAACTCTCGCCAAGCCCGAATATGCCCCCTGAGCAGACCGAGATACCTGCTGAAATTGCAGCCTCGATTGTCCTGAGTTTATCTGAATATTTATGGGTTGTGCATATTTTGGGAAAGAAGTTCTCTGATGTTTCTAAATTGTTATGATATCTCTCGAGACCGCAGGATCTAAGATAAGAAAGCTCCTGTTTATCCAGCAGACCTAAAGAAGCACATGGCTTTAACCCCAGTGTTCTGATAATTTCTATCATTTTGCCTATAATCTTGAGCTCATCAGCTCCGCACTTTCTGCCGCTGGTTACTATGCTAAATCTCTTTACTCCTGCTTCCGCTGCCTCTGAAGCAGCCATTCTAAGCTTTGCTGAGTCTATAAGAGAATACTTGCTTACATCTGCTGTGCTGAGAGAAGATTGAGAACAGTAAGCGCAATCTTCAGGACATTTGCCAGACTTGGCATTGACAATTGCGCAGAGTTCTATGCGGTCTCCGGAATATCTAATTCGTGCTGCATATGCCGCCTTTACTATTTCAGCGCTATACTCAAGGCCTGAATCTGCCATCAGCATAGCTTCTGATGCTGTTATCGCTTTGCCACTATATATTTTTTTTATTATCTGTTCCATGAAAATTAAGGTTATCCTAGAGATTTTAAAAAAGCAGGACAACTTCTAATATCTTATCTGAAATCCGTTTAAAACTTCTGTGCTGTTATCAGCAACCACAGTTACAGCTGTAACAACAGAAGCCTGCGGACCTTGCCTACAGAGCTCAACGAGGCGTTCAAGCAAATCTTCCTCTCCCTCTGCAAGAGACTCTACAGCTCCGTCAGGCATATTGCGAACCCAGCCATTTAGACCTAGCAGTTCAGCATTATGTTTTGTGAATGCTCTGTAGCATACGCCCTGAACACGTCCGGTTATGCTTAAATGAATTCTCCGAATCACGATCGATTCTCCAAAAACCCTTCTATTTATTTATTTTTATATTTTTAAAAAGTGATTTGTTCATCTCGCCTGCCCATTTACCACCTGTCAATACAACCGAGAGAGTAAAATCTGATTTGGCCGCACCTTTATAATGAAATATAAGTTGTCCCGGCTCAGTCTGACCTTTGTTCAGAAAGGTCTTTGCCAAACCGTCAGGCAGAGATGAGCTGCCTGCGATAGACTTTTTCCTGAGTTCGTATGATGTGCCGGTTGAGTCATAAAAGCTGCTGGAGCTTTCGAGAAAAAACCAGCCAGATCTGTCGCCACAATTTGTGACCTCAAAACCGCATACAGCAAGATCATCATTTACAGAACAGCCCTTGAGCTGAAAAACAAGATCATTTACAGACTGGAGCTGATTTTCGATAAGCCAGAAAGAAATTTTCGCTTTAGTGCATATAGGCAGAGGTAAATTAATATTGATCTGTTTTTCACCATCAGTCTGCTCTGCTGATATACTCTCCGGATCAGCAGCTGTAACAGCTGCCGCCAGTATAACAACCATTAAATAGTACAGAACCCTTGATATCATAAGATCACCTTCCTGTCTTAAAGTATAACCTTAAATACTACTTCCCGAGATAAGCTTTTTTTACTTGATCATCATTTATAAGGTCTCTTCCCCTTCCTGATAATTTAACAGCCCCGCTGTCCAGCACATAAGCCCTTTCACATAACGATAATGCGGCCATGGCATTCTGCTCTACAAGCAGCACTGTTACCCCTTCCTTATTTATCTCCTTTATAACCCTGAATATCTTCTGCGCCATGACAGGAGAGAGCCCGAGCGACGGCTCATCAAGCAGCAGTAGTCTCGGACTGCTCATCAATGCCCTTCCTATAGCCAGCATCTGCTGTTCTCCTCCGCTTAGAGTGCCCCCAAGCTGTGATCTGCGTTCTTTAAAAACAGGGAATAGATCATATACATCCTGGAGCCTCTTCTTCAATGAGGCAGTGCTGGTAGAAAACCCGCCCATTAGCAGATTTTCATGAACAGACAGGCCCGGAAATATTCTCCTGCCCTCAGGTACCTGCGATATGCCCATATTGACTATGGCATGCGGATCCAGACCTGCAATGTTCCTGCCGTCAAATAGTATCTCTCCGGAGTCAGGCTTCAGTATTCCTGACAATGCCATCAACGCTGTAGATTTGCCGGCTCCATTGCTGCCGATCAGGGTTATTATCTCACCTAAATGCACCTCCAGGCTTATGTCCTTGAGCGCCTTTACAGATCCATAAGATACTTGAAGATTATTTATTCTTAGCAGCATCAGTAAACAACCTCTTTGCCAAGATATGCCTCTATAACCTGAGGGTCTTTGCATACTTCATCAGGCCTGCCCTCAGATATCTTTACTCCGTGGTCAAGCACAACAATAAAATCAGAAGCATTCATAACCAGCTTCATGTCGTGTTCAATTAGAATTATAGTTATGCCGAGAGACTGAATTTTCTTTATCAGCCCCATAATATCCTCTGTCTCTGACGGGTTCATTCCTGCTGTAGGTTCGTCCAGTAGCAGCAGTTCTGGTTCAGTCGCTAACGCCCTAGCTATCTCAAGCCTCTTCTGGCTGCCATACGACAGGCTTTGTGAAGGGGAGTGAGCATGTTCATGGAGCCCTGCAAATTCTATAATCTCCAATGACTTTTCTGTGATACTCTTTTCTGTATCAAGAAACTTTTTTGTTGAGAATATTGAGTGCATTACTGAATATTCAGCCCTTGTATGCTGTGCCACCACCACATTTTCGAGAACAAACATTGATTTGAAAAGCCTGATATTCTGGAATGTTCTTGCTATTCCCAGCCTGCATATTTCATGCGGCTGCATGGTAGTTATATCCTTGCCGCAAAAAAAGACAGCTCCCTTTGACGGCTTGGTTATGCCAATCAGACAATTAAAGAGTGTAGTCTTTCCAGCTCCATTAGGCCCTATAATACTGGTTATTGTGCCTCTTGGTATTCTGAAAGTCACATCCTCCAGAGCTTTTATACCGCCGAAATATCTGGACACGCCTCTCGCTTCTAATATCTGCATTTTTTCATATTCCCTATAATTCCTTGAGGTCTGAATATCATCATAACAACAAGGCCTAGCCCAACGATGAGCATCCTGTAGCTTTCTATACCGCGAAGCGCCTCAGGCAGAATAGCTATAATAAAAGCGCCTATCAAAACCCCATATGTATTGCCTAGGCCGCCGAGAATAACCATGCAGAGAATAAACACTGACTCTATGAATGTAAAGCTTTCTGGAGAGACAAACTGCATCTTTGCAGCAAACAGCTGACCCGCTACCCCTGCCCATAAAGATCCAAACACAAATGCATAAATTTTGTATTTTGTTGTATTAATTCCCATTGATGACGCTGCTATCTCATCCTCTCTTATAGCCATCCATGCCCTTCCTGTTCTTGACTGCTCCACTCTTTTTGTAATAAAAACAGCCAAAACAACTAATGCCATGACAAGATAGTAGTAGCGCCTAAGGCCGCTTAATGAGATTCCGGCAACAGAGGGCGCTGCAATGCCTGATATACCGTTTGGACCTCTGGTTACAGAGTCCCAATTGTTCAGCACAATCCTTGTGATCTCGCCAAAACCAAGAGTCACAATAGCAAGATAATCACCCCTCAGCCTTATTGCAGGCATAGACAGAAGGATTCCGGCAAAAGAAGCTGAAAGAGCAGAAACAGGCAGGCAGAGCCAAAAGCTGAGTCCAAAATATGTATTCAGAAGCGCATATGTGTAAGCTCCTATCGCATATGAACCTGCAAAGCCCAGATGCAGCTGGCCTGTAAGCCCGACAATAACATTCAGACCAAGGGCAAGAAGCATATAAATCCCTGCCATTATAAATATATCAAGATAGTAGCTTGTCAGCATTAATGGAAACAGAACAGCCGATGCAGTAATTATGTATAAAAATGCTTTTATCCTGAGGTCAGAGGAGATGATAGATAACAGATATCTGTACTTTTCTGAAAATATAGAGCATCGGCTGCTGGAAAAAGACTTTTTTTTATATACAGCTAAGACAGCAACGCAAAATAACACAACCAGAAAAACCATAAAAGATGTTCTGGGGCCGGCAAACGGCAGTATAAGAATGCCTGTCCAGAATCCTGTAAATGCTCCCTTAAGCATAGGATTTGTTCTAAAGGCTGCAAACAGGGCATTCATGTTAAACCTTCTGATCACTGGATCTGCCGAGCAGCCCTGATGGCTTTATCATAAGTATTATTATCAGTATTCCAAACGCATATGCATCTTTATATTCAGCAGATATATACGCGGAACCAAGGCTCTCTACAAGTCCCAGAGCCAGCCCGCCGATCATTGCTCCAGGTATGCTGCCTATGCCTCCAAGCACAGCTGCTGTAAATGCCTTAATGCCAGCTATATAGCCGATATAGTAATTGATTACACCGTAATAAGAAGCTATCATCATCCCAGCCACAGCAGCAAGCCCAGCGCCGATAATAAATGTGACTGAAATAACTCTGTCCACATTTATGCCTACAAGAGATGCCATCAGCGCATCCTGTGACGTAGCTCTCATAGCCCTGCCTGTTTTTGAAAACTTTGTAAACAAATATAGACCGGCCATCAGCAGAAATGAACTGCAGATTATAAGCATCTGCAGAGATGTCAGGCTCACACCGAGAAAATCAATGGATGCAAAATGAAATTTATACGGGAATACCTTGTCTGTAGCGCCCTGTGTCTTCATCACAAAATTCTGGAGAAATATTGATACTCCGATTGCGCTGATGAGCGGGCTGAGTCTTGAAGACCCGCGAAGTGGCTTATACGCAGTCTTCTCCATTGTGTATCCGAAAGCTGAGCAGAATATAACTGCCAAAAGAAGTGAGAGGAAGATACTAAGAACAATGCTATATGATGTGATGCCAGCTACAGTGAATAGACCAAGGAAGATTATGGAAAGATAAGCACCGAGCATGTATATTTCACCATGCGCAAAATTGATGAGCCCCAAAATGCCGTAAACCATTGTGTATCCGAGAGCTATAATCGCATACACGCACCCCAGGGTCAGCCCGTTTATGACCTGCTGGAAAAACATTCTGCAAATTTTATCAGAAACATGCCGTCTGTGTCATTTTATTAATCAATATATTCTTTAACGGTAGCCTTGCCTTAGAAGTATAGGCCTCAAAACAGCCATTCTTGATGCCGCATGCCTTCCAAATTCATTATTCGGCGCAACACGCACCTGCAGCACATACGAATTATAAGCGGAAAGGAGGTCGTTTAAATTCTCATAGCATATGCCTAGAGCGCCATGAACTTCTGGGTGTGAAGACTGAGCCTCAGCAAACCCCTTTAGATAAGGAACAGCCGATTTATAGCTGTTAAGCCTAAAGTAGCTCATGCCCAGATAAAAGTGGGATGCAGCATCCTGAGGAAAAAGCTTCAATGATTTGGTGAGCAGATCAACCGCTCTCTGATAGCTGCCGGATGCATAACTGAGAGCTCCAAGCCCGCGCATTGCAGGCTGATATTCTGGATTCAGTGCAAGAGCCTTGTTCAGATGCTGTTCAGCAGATGCATGATCTTTTTTATGTATACGTATAATCCCCTTAAGCGTATGAAAAGCTGCCTGCGAGCTGTCCCTAGATATGGCAGAATCGAGCAAAGAATCAGCAGTTTCCAAATTCTTTTTCTTGTACTCTGCCACAGCCTTGTCGTAATACTCCCTGTATATTTCTGTAGCCCTTCTGATATCTGTTGTCATATCCAAATATAACTGCCTGTTTGTGCCGTCACCTTTAATTGCAACAGGTCCAGCAGCCTTTATCATCTCCTGTATCTCCTCTATACGGACTGATGATCTGGGATGCGTTGATGTAAGCTCCTCAAAAAAGCCTCTCTCTTCAGATGTCTTGCCTAAAGATTTCAGGTAGTCATCAGCTGTCTTCTGGAGGTTCTTATGAGCGCTCACAGCATTATTGGGATCATAACCAAGCTTAACCATATACCGGACGCCGAGTTCATCAGCCTGCAGTTCGTCGCTTCTGCTAAACTTCATCATAAGCAAATTGCTTCCGACAGAGCCAAGCAGTACACCTGCCTGTCCTGCCAGTGTGCCGCCAAAAACAGCATTTGCAGAACCCAGCCCTATCTGCTGGAGCATACCATAGGACATCTGGCTTGCAGAATGGCGCGCAGAAACATGTCCAATCTCATGCCCCATGACAAAAACAAACTCCGCCTCGCTCTGGAGTCCAGCAACAAGACCTCTTGTAATCACAACATAGCCGGGTATAGCCCATGCATTTGGTACTGAGCTGTCTTGTATTGAAAAATCCAGAGGTAGATTTGCCCTATGAGAAACCTTGTGAATATTCATTACAACGCCCTTCAGATACTCCTTAAGCCTGTCATCCCTGTATTCTCCGCCCCCGCCCTCAGAAGCCCATAATGCATTGGGATAGAGGTTTTTACCCATTTCAAGCTCCTGGCTCTCAGATACCAGCATTAGCTGGCTTCTGCCTGTTACAGGATTAGTTGCGCACCCGGCAAAGATTACGGATACCATAAAAAGTAATACAACAACAAAAAGCTTCATATTTTGCTTCATTGTTTACAATCTCCGTAAAGATACCTACATGGATTTATCTGCGTAAATCTTTCTATATCTTCATCCGAAAGACCAATCTTTTCTTTTAGATGCTCGGCAGATTCAGTTACTGTCATTGCTCCGCCAAGCAGCCTGTCATAAGCATCTGAAACCTTGGCAAACCCGTGACCGCAACTTGATTCCTTTATGCTATCGGATACTAAAATAATCCTGCCTCTGTTCTTTATTTTAAGCACCATTTTTATAATATCTATATCCAGATGAAACGGATCAGCTATCAGCTCTACATATATATCATCGTGCATAAGGCCAAAGCCCGCAAGTCCCGGCTCCCGGTGGTGGATGCCGCGCATTGCATTGAACAGATGAGTTACGCCTTTAGCTCCTGCCCTGTATCCAGCCTCAGCCTGTCTATATGTAGCATCTGAATGTCCCATATTTACAGAAATGCCTTTTGCTGTAATCTCTTTGATCAGATCCTTGGCTCCATCAAGCTCCGGTGCTACAGTAATAATCTTTACAATATCTTCAAATCCCTTTATGAGATCATCAAGCGAATGCTTGGTAGGCTCAAGAAAACATATCGAATTAAGAGATCCCGCTTTAGCTGGATTAAGGTATGGCCCCTCAAGATACACCCCTATAATCCTCGCCTGTTTTTCAGAAGATTGAGGATCAGAATCCTGCTGCATTCGCATCGCTGTGCGTATGTTGTTCATCTGGCTGCGCATAAGATTAATCGGGGACGGATATAGAGCAAGCACAATTTCAGAGACGCCTTTTGAGCCATGCATCTGTGCAATTCGGATAAGGTGTTCAGGCTGGGTTGAGCGGGTGTCAAAGCCTCCCAGACCATGTGTATGAATATCAATAACAGCCATGAAATTATGATAGCACAACAGAACGTCAGTGCGGCAGAACAATTGAACACAGAGTACAGATAACAGATCAGAATAACAACAACACCAAAGCATAACAATAAAGGCAGATGGCCTCAATTTCCTAATCTTGTGAACTACCTTGATGCATGGGTTAAAGTCTTATGGACATTTAAGCAGTATCCAGATATATAGCCTCAGTCTCCCGCTTCGACTCCCGACTGAGTAGCAGTTACCCGTACAAGCCACGGAAATCGAACCATCTGCCTTTATTAAAAACTAAAAGCAAAAGAAAAGAACCACAGAAGGGATGGACTGGCTTGAGAGATTTAGGCTCGGTTTTGGTAACACTACTTTGCGAAGAGAAGCGAAACACAGCCGCAACTGTCTGAGTCCGCCAGAGGCGGATGAGTTTTGCGGCTGGAGCGTATCGAGCATTTAGTAGTGTCAAAACCAGGCTCATGAACGAGAGCAGGCTATCCCTTCTTTGTTTTGTATTAATAAAGGCAGATGTTTTATTATCCAGACATGACGAGAGTTAAAAAACATGAACCTCTGATAATACCAGGAAGCATTGATCAATATCTGGCGGAAAAGATCATCAAACAGGCTGCTGCTGAAAAAAGCATCTCCAACAGAATCATCACAATATCCTCAGCATTTCTCGGCATACCATACAAGGCATCAACCATAGATGAGCACTCAAGAGATGCTGAACAGCTTGTAATAGATTTTTCAGGAGTTGACTGTTTCACGCTGCTGGATTATGTGGAGTCAATGCGCAGGTCTTCAACATGGCCCGGATTTATAAGATGCCTTAGATCGACAAGATATAAAAAAGCGTCTGTGCTGTTTAAAAACAGAAATCACTTTTTCAGCGACTGGGTAAAGAACAACACCGGTCAAATTTCAGACATCACAAAAAAGATAGCCTCTGACAAAGCTGCTGCTGTCACAAAAACACTTAATCTGAAGAATGACGGCTCTCTATATATTCAAAATATCAAACCTGTACGGCGCAGGATAATGTACATACCTCCAGATGCGGTTGACCAGAGCATACAGGAAAAACTCAGAACAGGAGACTATGCCGGCATATACTCTGACAAACCAGGGCTTGATGTATCGCATGTCGGCATTATCATCAGGACATCATCAGGACTGAAGCTGAGACATGCCTCTTCATCTCCTGAAAAACGATGCGTTCTGGATGAAGATCTGCTCGATTATATTTCGCGCAGGCAAGGCCTTGTTGTCTACAGGCCGGTATAAATTCAGGCGCTATTTGTATCGAGCTTCTCTACTGTCTCTCTCATCAATAACAGTGCAGCCAGCCCTGGCAGAGCTGTAATAAAGGTGATAAAAAAGAAGATGGGCCAGCCGGTTGATTCAGCAACGAATCCGGCAGTAGGACCGACAATATACTTTCCGACAACAGCGAGCGATGAAAGCAGCGCGTATTGCGTTGCGCTGTACCTGTGATCGCAAAGCGACATCAACAGAGACACAAAAGCAGCAGTTCCCATACCACTGCTCAGATTCTCAAAAACAACAGAGAATATCATCAACTCATAGCTCTTGCCCGCAGCAGCAAGGGCCATGAACGCGAGATTCGATACTGCCTGGAGCAGGCCAAAGATAAAGAGCGATCTGAAGAGCCCGAGCTTCACCATCATCGAGCCGCCAAAGAGAGCGCCAATAATCACTGATGCCATGCCGAGCCACTTATTAACAAGCCCAACCTCTGTTACAGTAAAGCCCATTCCTTTTATCAGAAATGCTGTACTGAGCGCTCCGGCATATGCATCCCCGAGTTTGTACAGGACAAGAAGCAGGATAATGCCTGCAACAGACTCCCTCGTAAAAAAGTTTTTAAGAGGTTCTACCACAGCCTCTGACATTGTGCGCGGCAGTCGTATCTTTTCATCAGGCTGAGGGCTGGTGATGCTCGCGATCAGGCCGATTGACATCAGCCCTGCCATCGCAAGATATGTGTACCTCCAGCCTATGCTGTCTGAAAGTATCAAGGCAAGACCGCCGGATGCGATCATCGCTGCCCTGTAGCCGAGTACAAATACAGCAGCGCCTGCGCCTCGCTCTTTTTCGTGCAGGATATCTGTTCTGTATGCGTCTGTGACAATGTCCTGCGAAGCAGACATAAATGCTACAAAGAGCGCGATTGCTCCGATCGTCATCGGTGACACATCAGGAGGATTGAGCGCCATAGCTGATATCCCTGCTATAAGAGCAAGCTGTGTGATAATCGCCCAACCTCGTCTTCTGCCCAGAAACGGCGGCACAAACCTGTCCATAATCGGTGCCCATAAAAATTTAAATGTATAAGGCAGTCCGACAAGTGTAAACATTCCTATTGTCTTGATATCAATATTACTGGATGCCATCCATGCCTGAAGCGTGCCTGATGTGAGAGCAAGAGGCAGTCCTGAAGAAAAACCAAAGAGCATCACAGCAGCAATTCTTCTATTTGTAAAGACCTTCATATACGGAGACATATCGACCATGATCTATCCTTCAGCCTTTGATGCAGTAATACTCACAGGAAGCCTGCCGCAGAACTCAGAGCCATTTATGATGTGCTGAGCAAACAGCTCCTGAATCCAGTCATCATATCCATATGCAGCAGCGAGCGCATCAGCTTCACCAAAACCTGCAAGAACATAAGGACTGCCGAATGATACAACAGCAGCGCTCTCAGCATTTTTGATGACTTCTTTGATTCTGGTCTTTGCTGATTGATCTATCCCTGACCTGCCACGCCATGCTGCAACCTTTGTTGATATAGCAATTATTACGCTTCCTGATACTGCCTCTGCACAATTAATATCAAGCACCCTGCTGAAGTATTTGGTGAACACCTTTTTTGATATCCCATCCTCATCACCTGCAAGCACTATTGTCCAGCCCGAAATATCTCTGGGCCACTCACCTTTTAAAAGAGCAAAAGAGAGCTGGGCCAACTCCTGCGCTGAATTTATGTTAGATATAAAATCAGGCTTGTGGATTTTTTCGGAACTCAGATCGGATTTGACTCTTATGATTCTATCCAAAGCCTGATCAATCCTTTCCAGAGGAAGCTCGCCTGACATGATCGCGTTCTCAAGCTCATGAACAGCAGCATCCGGATCATCAGGATGCAGAAGTATATCAAGGCCTGCTTTAAGGCACTTTACATGTATGTTGCCGTAATCATTCAGAGCGGACATATTGAGGGCATCTGTCATTAATAATCCATTAAACCCGATTGAGTCTCTGATGTATCTGACAACAGCATTGGACAGGGTCGCGGGCTGATCATTAAATGCAGGAACAAGCAGATGGCCAACCATTATTGAACGCGCTCCGGCTTTGAGAGCTGATTCAAATGGAATCAGCTCAGTCTCCTGCATATGGTGCATTGTTTTGTTTATCACAGGCAGCAACAGATGCGAATCAACTGAGGTATCGCCATGTCCCGGAAAGTGCTTGGGGCATGATATCAGCCCATTATTCTCAATGGATTTAACATACTCAGCGCACAGTTCAGCGCAAAAAGCAGGATCATCAGAAAATGCCCTTGTGCAGATTATGGGATTGGCTGGATTGTTATTCACATCAGCCACAGGTATAAGAGGCATATTAATGCCAGCATATGATGCCTCAGCAGTCAAGGCATCGAGGTTCTGATGCAGCAGTTTCAGAGCAGTCTGTCCGCTGCCCTTTATTGCTGATGCTACAGCCATCTGGCACGGCATTGGAGCTGCGCCGTTCAACTGCTGAGCTGTGCCGCGTTCTATGTCTGAGGCGATAAACAGAGTAATAGGCGCAGCCTGCTGGAGCTCGTCAACAAAAAGCCTTACAGCTTCGAGCTCACCGCCAAAGATTATGAACCCGCCTATGCCGTTTTGTGCATAGTTGAGCATCTTTTGCCTGTATGCTGAGTCTGACAACTGATCTCCATCAAGACGGATGATCAGCAATTGCCGAAGCTTATTGTCAATAGATGAAAAAAAGTGAGGGATATTAAAAGACATGACCGGATTTTATCAGAACAGGAGCATCAGAGACAAACAATATTCACAATCAAACGATATCGATAAATTCCGGCTGCATTGTATTTAAGTCGAGCAGCGCAATCGTCGGCCTGCCGCTAACCCATCCGCATGTTTCACCAGGATTGAGTATGAGTGTGCTGCCTCTCTTTTCTGAATACGGCTTGTGCGTGTGTCCGTGAATTATCAAATCAAAAGCGCCGGAGGCAGCATGCTCATCTATCCTGTATGGCTCATGCATGAGCAGAATCTTTTTTCCTGCGAGTTCAAATGAGTATGGCTGGTTATGGATCATACCCGGATACATCTGATTAAGCAGCGGCTTGTCGCCGTCATTATTGCCGAAGACCCCGGTGAAGCCATGAATGAATTCGTAGAACTCCTTGCCTGTAAATGGAGCTACATAATCTCCGGCGTGAATAATATGTGCAACTGATTTTTGTTTGAGGATTGAGACAGCTTTTTTTATGTTGTCTACATGGTCATGAGTGTCTGACATTATTCCAACAAGCATCTCTGACTCCTTTTATATAAATGCCTCAAAAACGTTTATAAATTATACCATCAGATATCTTTCTTACTAAAACTACTATTTAGAAAAGTGCGATTTCTGGTACTATACGAAACCAATTAAATATCTGAATACCAGGAGGATAGATACGAATGAGCAAGATTAAAATCATGCCATGCCTCGACATGAAAAATGGCAGGGTTGTAAAAGGCATAAATTTCGTTAATTTGAAGGATGCTGGAGATCCTGTCGAAAACGCAATATTTTACCAGAGTGAAGGCGCTGATGAACTGGCCATGCTCGATATAGCGGCAACTCTCGAAAACAGAAAGACACGCCTTGAATGGGTCAAAAATGTTGCAGATGTTATATCTATACCATTGACCGTAGGAGGCGGCATCTCGAGCCTCGACGATATACATCTGACACTATCAGCAGGAGCCGCCAAGGTATCTATGAACAGCGCTGCTGTCAAAAACCCGTCTCTTGTAGAGAAGGCAGTTAATGATTTCGGGTCTGAACGAATAACAGTAGCTGTTGACGCACGCAGAAACAGCTCTATCCCATCAGGTTTTGAACTTGTGGTTTCAGGAGGCACAAAGCCTGTAGGTCAAGACGCAGTCGAGTGGGCAAGAAGATGCCAGGATTTGGGAGCAGGAGCGATTTTGCCTACCAGTATGGATGGAGACGGCACACTTGCAGGCTACGACATTGAGTTCACCAAAGCTATATCAGATGCTGTAGCCCTGCCTGTAATAGCCTCTGGAGGAGCTGGAACACTTGAACACTTCTATGAGGGAGCTGTAAAAGGAGGAGCGCAGATTCTGCTGGCAGCGTCAGTGTTTCATTTCAGAACTTTTCGTATTAGGGAAGTTAAAGAATATCTCCAGAGCCGTGGGCTAGAGGTAATCCTGTAGAAATGAACTGAATCAAGGAGTATGCTGCTTAGTCAAGTATAGAAATATTGGTTTCAATATGCCTATCCTTATTTAACTATATTTTCAAAACTGTACCAGAACAGTATCAACTACATGTGTTATAGCGGCAGATAGGCCTTTGGGTTGAGATCCAACCCTGCAATATCACCTGCAACAAAGTGGTGATATCCTGCTGCTGCAATCATTGCAGCGTTGTCTGTACAGAGCCTGATCGACGGCAGCCAGAGCTTTGCATTCTGTTCATCAGCCATCTTCTGCATCCTCTTTCTGAGTTCGCTGTTTGCAGAGACTCCACCCGTAAGCACTATCCTTCTGATTCCTTTTTTCACTATCGCCCACTCCACCTTTCGGACAAGCACATCAACAACAGCTGCCTGAAATGAGGCAGCAATATTGTTGAGAATATCAGAAGGTATTTTAGTGATATCACCATCTGGCGCAATAGCCTGCAATTCCCTTCTGACAGCGGTCTTGAGTCCGCTGAAGCTGAAATCAAATGAATCTGGCAGATATGCGCGAGGAAAGCTGACTGCCTTTGGGTCTCCATCAGCAGCCATTCTGTCTATTACAGGACCTCCGGGATAGCTTAACCCGAGCATCTTTGCTATCTTGTCATACGCCTCACCAGCTGCATCATCACGAGTGCGACCCAGCTCTTCATAGTCTCCAAAGCCGTTTATAAGATATAGGCTTGTGTGGCCGCCTGATGCAATTAGGGAGACAAAAGGGAATTCAGGCTCGCTCTCTAAAAACGGGGCAAAGATATGTCCCTCAAGATGATTAACACCTACTAGAGGAATTCCTGCTGCATACCCTAGCGACTTTGCAAAGCCGCAGCCAACAAGCAGTGAACCAATAAGCCCGGGGCCTTTGCATACAGCTATTGCATCAATATGACGAAGCTCTGTTTTTGCCTGAATTAAAGCCTCATTTACAACATGCGATATCATATCCATATGCATCCTTGAGGCCAGCTCAGGCACAATCCCGCCATACTTTTTATGGATCTCTGTTTGTGATGAGACTATGTTGGACAGTATTGTGCTGCTGCCTTCAATTACTGATGCTGAGGTGTCGTCGCAGGATGTATCTATTCCGAGTATTCTCATAAGAAAGTAAAGCTAAGGAGCATGGGCTTATGCCCATACTCCTTAGCATGAATTCCTATTGTGCGCCGTATGAATGGAGTCCTGTAAGAAGCAGGTTTACTCCAAGGTATGTGAAGATTGTTGATACAAATCCGACTACCGCTACTATGGCTATCTTCTGCCCCTTCCATCCGCGCAGATATCTTGCATGAAGAAAAAATGCATAAACAAACCATGTTATAAGCGACCATGTCTCTTTAGGGTCCCAGCTCCAGTATCTTCCCCATGCTTGATCAGCCCATACTGCACCGAATATCAGTCCTCCGAGGGTAAATACAGGGAATCCAACAGCTATGCTCTTGTATGTCAGATCATCCAACACATCCTTCGAAAGATTAAACGATGTAATAACCTTTTTCAGAATATGTCCATAGTTATAAACAGCATAAATAATAGCGCCGAGACCTATTGTGCTCAGGAGCACAACAATGCCTGAACTGCTTCTGAATGTGGCTTTAAAGAGATAACTTTTTATAAAAGACTCCGGTCTGCTTGCTGCTATCTTAAATGCAAAAAAATCAATACACATAGCTGCAAGTATAGTTATAAAAACACCGAGAGTGGTTGTCCAGAAGATGTACGCTCCGTCCTTCTTCTTCTCTGTTGTAACTGCAAGATACATCATGGCAGTTGCAAATGAGATAGCAAATGCTGCGTATGCAAGAAAGCTCATTGTCACATGTGAAAGCAGCCAGTTGCTCTGCAGAGCAGGCACAAGTGGATGAATGTCCTTGTGTATTCCAGACAGTTCAATAAAAGCGAGCGTCATGCCCGCTATAGGTGTAATAAACGCTCCAAAAGATTTTGTCTTGTACTTGAACTCGATAACTAAATAACCGAGTATTATGCACCAGACAAAAAATATCAGAGATTCATAAAGGTTTGTGAGCGGTATGGCTCTCATAATGCCCATCTGGCCGACCTCTAGAAACTCGGCTGTTCTGACAAAAAATGCTATTGTGTGCGACACAAAGCCTGCAATTGTTATGGTTGTTGCTATGCTGCCAATAGTAGAATTCTTGAACGCAAGATACGCTATGTAGGCTACCATTGCAAGTATATACGCTATAGTAGCTATGCCAAACAGCTGCGAACTGTCCATTTACTCCTCCTCTTGACTATAAACTTTTAGTTAAAGAATCTATTTTCTGGTCAAACTGAATCTTATTCTTGTTTGCGCTGCCTGCAACAGTAACAGTAGTCTTGCCCTTTTCCTCAGCTACATGCACCCATATCCTGCGGTGGCTCATGAAGAATGCTGCATAAAGTCCAACAGCCATAAACAGGCACCCGAGATAGACCAGCCATACACCGGGGTCTTTTCTCACCTGCAAACCTGTGTACTGAACGCCCCATATATCAAGAAGCTGGATAGAACCAAAAGGAGTCTTCCATGTCTCTGGGAACCTCTTTAGCACCCATTGTTTATGAACTGTCTTGCCTGCCTCTGAAAACTCTATAAAGGCAGCAGGATTGTTCATCTGGTTGGAGTATGTAAAAAGCTCTCCGGTTTTATTATCTATTCCTACCGCCGGACTATAGTCAACAACCTTTCCCTTGATCTTTGTGCCGGGCACATCAAAAGACTGATCCAACCCCACAGACACATCCTGGCTGCTTCCTGCGCCCTGCGCATAAACCTTCATCTTAAATTTGGAATTAGCTATATTGTCAGGGTTAAAAAAGTAGCTGGCCTGATAGAATACAACCCCCTTATACCTGAGAGGATCGTTGACGCTGATCTGTTTTTTAAGCACCTCTTTGTTGTTCTCTATCACAACAAGATTGCTTACATAAGACTTAGGTGTATCCGTATCATCATAAAAAGAGACATCAAAATCATCGCATCTTACACTAAACTCAAGAGGTATTTTAGATCCGTCTCTGGATTCTATGGATGAGGCTGTTCCGCCCTCAGGAAGAGCGAGATAGCCATCAAAACCGAAGAATTTACCTTCTATTCCCCCCATCATTATCAACAGTATGCTGAGATGCGTTACATAAACACCAAGCCTGCTGTATCTGCCTTTTTCAGAGTATATCTGACCTGACTTTCCATCAGTAAGCACATTACTAAACCCTATTTTTTTGAGTTCAGCAGTGACTGAAGATACAGTATCCTCGAGTTTTCCCTTTACCTGAATCTGAGGTCTCACTATCATTGATTTAAAGATCTCAGGCTCAATAGGCCTTATCGGAGTCTTTGCGAGTTTCCATATCCCCGGCAATCTGTCTATTGAACAGATGACCAAGTTTACAGCAAAAATGAAGAGAAGCGCGAGAAACCACCATGAACGGTACATATCTGTAAAACCCATTGCATTTATAACCTTAAACACAGCAGGAGCTGAATCGCCAAAAACTTTAGTGAGCATCTTGATATTGCGCTCAGGCTCAACCTGCTGCTGGATAAGTGTGCCAGCTATGGAGGTTACAGATATAAGAGTAAAAACCACTACCGCCAGTTTAATAGAAGTCAGGATATTCCATATCCTGTCCACTATGCCCTGACTCTTTTTATCTTCCACTGTTATAATGCCCTCCCCTTTTAAAGTATCCGCATCATAAGATTTCTGACACAGACAAGTTTTTGTTCCGATGACATTTCAGCGGATATGATACTGTCTTAAATATGAAAATTTGATGAAATCTGACCGGGTTTCAAATTTTAACAAAACAGAAAAAATGTTTGCAAACTAATTATGCGCTGTCCAAAGATATGACAGCAGTAACTACAAGACCTTTGTTCTTAAGGTTTTCGACAATCAACCTGCCAGATAGCTGAAGAGCTGCTGCTCGTGCTAAAGCGAGCTCAATATTATTTATGTCATTGAATCCGCCCTGCTCAAAAATTTCAGCAGCTTCATCATCAAGCCCCTTGCCGGTGTCAGCCACAACTATCTCAAGAGCAGCAGAGCCTGCTTCAGCAGATGAGGCTCTTGAAACAAGCAGAGATACTGTGCCTGCATCAGTATTAGCAACTGAGTTTTTTATGAGGCTCAAAACCATTTTTTTAATAAGGTTAGCATCAGCGCATATTTGTGATCCATCTTCACAGCTGATCAGATCGCTTACAAATGTCAGTTGCTTGGCTGTGGTTATAGATTCAGCTTCTCTGCTTAAATCATTAAAGAAAGAAGAGAGGTCAAACCGCTCAGGCGTTAAATTTTGGGGTTCAACTATTGTCTTAGCCATGCTTCTGAGAGAGCCGGAAAAAGATTCGAGCTGGTCAGACATATTAGATATAAATTTTATTGCTGACCTTCCAGCATTCTGGTCCTGATAGTTCAGCATAAGCGCATCTGACTTTTTCTTCATCTGGCTTGAACTGTTTTTTAATACTGAAGATACCTGTTCTAAAAGCTCCTTGCTATCCTGAGCAGCCCTTTTTGCCTTAAGTCTATCATCCTGTTTATTCTGTTGCTCAGTAACAAGTTCTATCAATTCATATATTTCGTTCTTTATTGAACTTAGTTCACCTCTGCATTTTATATCTCCTGCAATGAAAGCATCGCCGTTTCGGTACGCTCTGATAGAAGATGCAAGATCTCTAAGAGGCAGCGAAACAAGGTTGTTAAACCTATACAAAATAAAAATAATTATCATACCCAAAAGAACGAGTATGCTTAAGTAGCATATTGTTATCAGTCGCATTGCAGAGGAGGTCTCTGACCTGCTGACCTTCACAAATATGTTTAAAGGAGCGTGCTGCAGCTTGCTTATCGTTGTATAAAACCTGCCGCTCTCTGGAGCATCTTTTTCTGACGATGCTGAACCAAAATCTGGCAGACCAAATACGACCCTGCCTGACTGGTCTGTTAGAGATACACTCAGACTTCTGAATTGGGGCTTCTCAGCTTTAATAAGCGCAAGCAGCCTTGTTGTATCTATCTGGCCAAAGAGCAGGCCGTTAACATTCCCATCAGCATCTGCAACAGGCACTATCATCTCAACGCTCCTGTCTACTGAGGAACCTGTAAGTCTGACCAGAGGATCTTTAAGACTCTTTATATCCTGAGTTACAAATCTGAGGCTGCTCCATTCAGAACCGATGATTTCTGCATCAGTAGATGCGATGACAGTTCCGTCATTATGTATCAGTGAAATAGCCCTGTAACCGAGTACAGACCTTTCTTTAAGAAGGCTAGATATAGATTCCTGCATCTCTGAACGGGCAGAGCGGCTGAGCACCCTGCGGCGGGCTGCAGCTCCTTTTTTTGATGCATCCTCAACTCCCAGATGAAGGGTATTAAACTTTATCAAGGGATGATTCGAGATAATCTCCAGATCTGAAGTCCTTTCACTGAACCATGAGTCTATTGATGACTTCTTCTCTGCAGATACTGCTGCAATATACGCAGCTTCAGGAGTTCTAATATGAGAAAACTCCGGCATTATATAAAATGCTCCGCCAGCACAAACTAAAACAATAAATATAAAAATAAGCGGCCAGATGAGCACTCTGGTCGCAATTCTGCCTGAAAAGTCTTTATTATCTGAGCTTTTTCCCATTGATATCTCCGGAGATTTTAAAAATTAGAGAATAATTTTTCAGGCTGTTATCTCGTCAAAAATTGCTACGGTTTTATTTCGTCCGCCCTCTTTTGCCTTGTAGAGCGCCTCGTCAGCCCTTGATATTAGCTTGTCTATTGACGGCTCCATTCCCTCGGAAAATATTGTGAGGCCCTGGCTAATTGTTACAGGGATTCCCTTGTCCAGATCCTGACAGACAAAAGGCTTGTTCAGAAAAGCGCACCTTATCCTTTCGCATACAGAAAGAGCGCTGTCCCCGTTTGTGTTGGGCATAAGGAGTATAAACTCTTCTCCTCCGTATCTGGCAGCTATATCCTCAGTGCGCACAGCAAGAGATATCCTCTTTGCTGCCTGCTTTAAAACTTCATCACCACAGCTATGGCCATAGGTATCATTTATTCTTTTAAAAAAATCTATATCCATGATTACAACAGAAAAAGGCTCGTTATACCTAACAGCCCACGCTATCTCTTCATTGAATCTCTCCATAAAGAATTTTCTGTTATAAAGCCCTGTAAGATAGTCCCTGTCGAGCATCTTCTCAAGGTCATGCACACGGTCATTAACATAAGATATGTTCTTGATCCTGGCTGCAATCTCGGCAGGGAAGAACGGTTCGGATACATAGTCAAAGATGCCGAATTCATAACAGGTTTTTATTATTTTTTTGCATCTTCTTGAAGATATAAGAATTATCGGAATGTCCCTTGTAGATGGAGCTGATTTTAGTTTGCGAACTATCTCTGCAACTCCAGGGTTTGGCATATCAGTGCCGAGCATTATAAGCTCAGGATTGTCAGCATAGACCCTATCAAAAATTATCTCTGGCTTTTCGATGAGCAAATATTCATGCCCTGCGTCATCAAGTATATCGCATAGTACGCAGTTAAACTTTGATGCCTTATGTACAATCATCACTTTCATAGAGAAAAGTATACACTACCATGCTTCTTCAATCAAGCGGAACAGCTAGTTTAAAAGGGTTTTAAGAAGAGCCTCTGCCTTTTTTATTGTTTCATTATATTCACGGTCAGGATCAGAGTCCGCTACAATTCCTGCTCCAGCCTGTATATATGCTGTGGCGTCCTTTATGGCAAAGGTTCTGATAACAATATTGAGATCCATATTGCCGTTAAACCCAATATATCCGAAAGAGCCGCAGTATGGCCCTCTTCTTACAGGCTCAAGCTCGTCAATTATCTGCATACATCTTACTTTTGGCACTCCGGTTATTGTGCCGCCTGGGAATACCGCCTTTATAGCATTAAATGCAGTTCTGCCTACCATCAACTCTCCACGAACATTTGATACAATGTGCATTACATGCGAATAGTCCTCAGTAATCATTAGCTCATCAACATTCACAGTGCCATATCTGCAAACACGTCCTATATCATTTCTTTCTAGATCAATAAGCATTATATGCTCTGCCCTCTCCTTTTCATTAAGCAGAAGCTCAGCCCTTAGTCCTTCATCTTCAGATTTGCTGCGCCCCCTGGGCCTTGTGCCTGCTATAGGCCTGGTATCGATAATATTGCCTCTTAAGCGTACCAGCCTCTCCGGGGAAGAGCTCACAAGCTTCAGCTCCCCAAGATCTGCATAAAGCCCAAATGGCGAAGGATTTATGGATGTCAATTTTCTGTATATATGCCATGGATCTGTCTCCCCAATATCTGCTCTTATTCTTTGAGACAGGTTGGCCTGAAATATGTCTCCTGCAGCTATGTAATCTTTTGCCCTCATTACCATATTTTTAAAATAATCCTTCGACATCTCAAAAAAAGGCTCTGATGTGCTTACACAAAATTTATTCGGCTGCTCAGAAGCTGAGACGCAGAGACTTTTTAGGCTATTAATCCTCATCAATGCCTCATCATATGCACTTGAAAGATCATTCTCATTAATGTCTCTGTATCCCAGTTCTGTCATGGAGGCTGCAGGAGCAGCGATTATCCATGCCCTTGCTTCATAGTGATCATATGCCACAACAAGATCAACCATAATGAAAACAGCATCAGGAATGCCAATATCATCAGCAGCATACAGACTTATATCTTCAACATACCTCACAAAGTCATAAGAAAACAGCCCAACAGCTCCGCCCTGAAACGGCGGCAGCCCTGAAACAGGCGACTGTTTGTAGGAGTTTACGATCTCAGATAGTCTGTCCAGAGGATTTCTGAATGATACAGAACTCCTCGACCCGGCAAGAGAAGTTATAGATACCTCGCCATCTTTTACACAATAGAAAATATAAGGATCAATACATATGAAAGAGTATCTCGAAATGGGGGATACACCACCGGAGCTCTGAAGCAGCACAGAGTATTTTCCAGCAGCGCCTGAGTTTTTAAGGTGTTCATAAAGGTCTGAAGGATTAAGGCAATCTATCTCAAGATATATTGGCGGAATATTGCCTGATCCAGCTTTTTTGATAAATTCGGTTTTGGTGATCAATGAATGCATCAATTATTTTAAGGCAGAAGCGCATTAATTGAAAAGCATAAATCAAAACTACGCTGTAAGTATGTCTATGGAGATCAGCTCGAGTGTCTTTACAGGATCTTCCTGTGCCAGTATGCCCCTGCCCATAACAATATAGTCAGCTCCGTCTCTCAATGCCTGTTTGGGAGTTGCTGTACGCATCTGGTCATCAGGCAGAACCCATGAAGGCCTTATGCCCGGAGTAACAACCAGAAAATCATCGCCCTGGCTGTCCTTTATAAGGGATATCTCCTGAGGAGATGCTACCACTCCATCCATGCCGGCCTGTTTTGCCACACCTGCGAGATGCTTTACCTGTGTCTTTATCGTATGGTTGACGCGGAGCTCATTTTTCAGCATATCACTGCTTATGCTTGTGAGCACAGTTACGCCTATCATCTTGGGCTTCACCAGCCCCTGCTTGTCGCAGAATTCAGATACTGTGTCACAACACCTCTTCATCATCTGGAGACCGCCGGATGTATGAACATTAAACATGTAGACACCCATTCTTGCTGCTGCAACAGCAGCCTTTGCCACAGTATTTGGTATATCATGGAACTTAAGATCAAGAAAGACCTTTTTGTTCTTTTTATGGATATCTTCAACAATCCTGGGACCGGCTGTTACGAAAAGCTCAAATCCAACCTTAAAAACACCAGCGTAATCACCGAGTCTGTCGACAATATCAAGCGCCTTGTCTGGATCAGAGACATCTAGAGCGATTATGAGTTTGTTTTTCCATGACATAAGTTTATAACCTCGGTAGTGTTATCTCTCTCTGAGCCTGGTACTTTCCTTTTTTATCTTTATAAGATACAGTGCAAACATCTGAAGCCTTCAAAAATACAAGCTGGCCTATGCCCTCGTTTGAGTATATCTTAACCGGAACAGGCGATGTATTGGAAATGGATATTGTTATATGCCCCTCCCACTCGGGCTCCAGTGGAGTTACATTTACAACAACTCCGCATCGAGCATACGTGGACTTGCCAAAACATATAACAAGTATATCACGCGGTATACGGAAATACTCCAGGGATGTTGCGAGTATAAAAGAGTGAGGCGGTATTATACAATGATCAGCCTTAATATCTTTGAACACTGACGGATCAGGGCACTTCGGATCAAATACAGCACCCCCTGAAGCGCTGAACACCTTAAATGTATCAGCAACTCTCATATCATAACCATATGAGCTTACTCCATAAGATATAACTCCTGTGCGAACCTGATCTTCATTAAAGGGCTCTATCATGCCCTGCGCTGCATTTTGGCGTATCCAGTCGTCATTTTTTACCATACAGCAATTCCCTTTCAGAAGTTATAAGTTATGTAAAATAGCACAAAGAGATTAAGACAGACAATACCAGCGCTGGAGGCTAAGAGACAGGGTCTTCGTCCATTTTTTCTGCAATCTCATCAAACAACGCGAGAGTCTCTTTTGCAGCCTGCTCATCAATCTTCTGGATGGCAAAGCCAGCATGAACAAGCACATACTCTCCCACCTCAGGCTGCTCTGGCATGAGTATAAGATTAATCTCTTTTCTCGCGCCGTAAACATCAACTGTAGCATTAAGCCCGTCTATTTTAACTATTTTTGAAGGGACAGCGAGGCACATTCTATATTCCACTCCCTTAATATATCCAGAGCGCTCTCAATAAGCTGAGGCACTTTTGAGTTTATCTCTTCAGTAAGCTCAAGCCCGAGTTCAACCTTTTTAGGCTGTATGCCGAGCAGGCAGATCTCAGGAGGCAATGTTCCGCTCAATTTCAGAACAAATATTATATCAGCAAGACCAACATTATGCAGAGATACTTTTGAACTGAATGCAGAGGGAATTTCTTCATTTCGGAGAACCCCGATATATCCGGGGTCCTTGCCGAAATCAACAGCATCAATTATAAGAACCTTTTCTCTGCCTTCTATGTAGGGCATAAGTTCAAGCCCCATTGTGCCGCCGTCAAAAAACTCAACTTCAGGAGCGCACTTCAGGCGCTGACCCATTTTTTTGGCTGCCACCACGCCTACCCCCTCATCCATCATCAGGATATTGCCGAGTCCGATGACAGATATCTGAGGTTCGTTGCTACTCCCCAATCTTATACCCGCTGAATATTGAGCTCATTATGCCGTTCTTCTCGTGTCTGTCGAGCAGCCAGCCAAGATAAACATGCACTATAACAAAAGTGAGTATGAACCACATAACCAGGTGATGCCAGAGCCTCAAAGTGGATATGCTGAATACATTACCCAGCCATCCGCCAAGAAGAAGAGCCGACACATTAGGCTGCGCGCTGTAATAAAGGGCAAAACCCGATGCTATCATAAACAGATACAGCACAGTCAGCCCTAGATAAGCGAAGCTTGCAGATGCCGTATGTCCCAGCCAATCCTTGGGAGGCTTGTTTGTTATGCACATATAAAACTTGCAGTGCTCTATCATAAGCTTGGCTCTGCCCTTAACAAAGGGATTAAATGCCCTCCAGTCTGAGAAGTTGTTACCCTTAAAGATCCAGTACAGCCTTAAAGCCAAAGATACTGTAAACACATATGCAAATGTAAAGTGCAGGAACCTCATGGTGCCCATTATATACTCGGTCGTGTAGAGAGCGTGTATAAAAGGCGCGCCTATGTAAATTCCTGTTACAGACAACATCACTATGCTGAGTACATTCAGCCAGTGAGTCAGTCTTACCGGAAACTCCCATACATAAACACTTTTTAGCATGGTGCCCTCCTATCTGACCCTGATCTGTGATACTTCTTTTCCTGTAGCATCGACCAGATGTACTGCGCATGCGAGACATGGGTCGAATGAATGTATCGTCCTTAATATCTCTACCGGCTTGTTCGGATCAGCTATAGGTGTGCCAATAAGTGACTCCTCATATGGTCCTCTCTTACCTTTGGCATCTCTTGGAGATGCGTTCCATGTTGTAGGAACAACACACTGGTAGTTTGCTGTCTTCTGATCCTTGATATGAATCCAGTGACCCAGGAAACCTCGAGGAGCCTCATGAAAGCCCCAACCCTTTGCCTCTTTAGGCCATGTAGATGGCTCCCACTTGTCGCCATTATGGATTGCATAGTCACCTTTCTTCATATTGGCAGCAAGCTCGTTTATCCATCCAGGCATAGCTTCTGCTATAAGAAGTGTTTCTATGCCTCTTGCTGCAGTTCTGCCGAGTGTTGAAAAGAGCGCTTCCGGACCTACGCCGAGCTTCTTGAGAACAACATCAACAACTTCTTTAACCTTCTTGTCTCCTGAAGCATAGGCTACAAGCACTCTTGCAAGAGGTCCAACCTCCATAGGCTTGTCATCATAGCGTGGCGCCTTGACCCATGAATACTTTTTGTTAGTGTCGAGATAATCATATGGAGGTTTTGGTCCGTTGTATTTATAGTTTGTCTCGCCTTCCCATGGGTGCTTGCCCTTTGCATCACCACCACTGTACTCATACCATGAGTGGGTTACATATTCCGAAATCTTGGACTGGTCAACAGGATGAACCTTACTGAGGTCCTTATTTAAGATTATGCCTGCCGGCATCCACATACTTTTCATAGTGCCGTCTGTAGGAAACTCGCCTATAGAAATATAGTTGCCTATACCAGCGCCGTAACTTGCCCAATCTTTGTAAAAAGAAGCGACCGCTAGGAGATCAGGGATATAAACCTTTGCTACGAATTCCTGCACTTTTTTGGAGAGGCTCTGCATAAACGCTATGCTGTCCGCATTAAGCGCGTTCTGGCTGTTAGGATCAACAGGTAATGATATGCCGCCTACGAGATAAGTCTGCAGATGCGGGTTTTTCGATCCTAAAAGCGCATGAATTCTGATATACTCCCTCTGCATATCAAGGGCTTCAAGATAATGGGCAACTGCCATAAGATTAGCCTCAGCAGGCATTTTATATGCAGGGTGACCCCAATAGCCATTTGCGAATATGCCGAGCTGTCCGCTTTCCACAAGTCCCTTCACCTTGTTCTGCACTCCCTTAAAATATGCTGTCGAAGAGAGCGGCCAGTCAGAAAGAGACTGTGCCAATGCTGAAGTTTTAGACGGATCAGCCTTGAGAGCACTCACAACATCCACCCAGTCAAGAGCATGCAAATGGTAGAAATGAATAATATGATCATGAATGAACTGGCTGCCTGCAATGAGATTTCTGATAATATTTGCATTTGAAGGAATGGTTATCTTGAGCGCATCCTCAACCGCTCTTACAGAAGCAAGCGCATGAACTGTTGTACAGACTCCGCATATTCTCTGAGTAAAAACCCATGCGTCTCTTGGATCGCGGTCTTTAAGAATAACTTCGATACCTCTGAACATAGTTCCTGCTGCCCAAGCATCTGTTATCTTTCCATTATCTACCTGAGCCTCTATTCTCAAATGTCCTTCTATTCTGGTGATCGGGTCAACAACTATTCTGGCCATTTATATATCCCCCCTTATTTATTTGACTCTTCTTTATTGGAGCACTCTTTGTCTTTCTTCAGCGTGCTCGCAACAGCATGTCCTGCCACGCCTGCCGCTGCAGCAGCAGCGAGTCCGAGACCTATCTTGTCAGCAGTTGTCTCTATGCCAAAGCCAGGCACCTTCTGAAGCCTTCCATAGAAAGGATATACCTTGTCCCAATTATGGTCAGCAGCGCATGCAACACATCCGTGTCCAGCCTGCACAGGCCAGCTCGTTTTGTCGTTGAACTTGACTGTTGGACAGTTGAGAAATGCCTCAGGACCTTTGCATCCCATTTCATACAGGCACCAACCCTTCCTATGACCTTCATCACCCCACTGGCGTACAAACTGGCCAGCATCAAAGTGAGCCCTGCGCTCGCAGTTGTCATGAACTCTTTTGCCGTAAGCAAAAAGCGGCCTATTCCTGCTGTCAAGAGCGGGCAGCGAGCCGAATGTAAGAAAATGAACTACAGCAGCTACCAGATTAACAGGATTCATAGGGCAGCCAGGGAAATTTACTATATTTGCACCCGGAACAACATCTTGAAGCCCAGAAGCTCCTGTGGGATTCGGATTTGCCGAGCCGAGTCCGCCCCATGCAGCGCATGAGCCGGCTGTAAAACATACGAGTGCATTTGAACAGACCTCTTTTGCTATGCTCAGCGCAGTATGGCCGCCGATTACACAATATATGCCGTCGTCTTTTGTAGGTATTGAACCTTCTACTATCGCTATATATTTACCTTTATGTGTTTTAATAATATCCTGCAGGGATTTATCTGCAGCCTTGCCTGAAGGAGCCATAATTGTCTCGTGGTATTCGAGGGATATAATGTCTAACAGCAGGTCAGCAACTGAAGGATTCGAAGCCCTGAGAATCGCTTCCGTATCTCCTGTACAGTCCTGAAAATTGAGCCAAACAACATAAGGTTTCTGTTTCTTTTCGAGTGCTTCTGCTATCTTGGGAGTGAATGCTTCTGGTAAAGCGAGTGTTGCTGTGATAGTGGCGCAGAACTTCATAAAATCCCTTCTGCTTACGCCCCGCTTGGAAAGCGATGCATAAATACTGTCGTCTTTCATCTTGGACCTCCCTTAAAGGTTTTTTGGCTATTGCAAATATAAGAATATAAGAAACTATTGACCTAAGTCAATAGCATATATTACTTGTTTTTCAATAAGGTTCTGGCTATATAAATCTGACCTAACGCTATTCCGGCATCGTTGCAAGGAACGGTATTGTTTATGTATGTTGTAAATCCGGCATTGTTTAAAAGAAACAAGCATTTTGATGTCATATAGTTATTCTGGATCACTCCGCCGCTAAGCGCAACTACTGAAATGGATGACTTATCTCTCAGCTTTTTGGCTCCCTCTAAAACAGCTTGAGCCAGTGTGTTATGAAACTTTGCTGATATTGAGCCTTTAGGCATTCCTGCGGAAATATCCTCCAGCATCATCTCTGTCATCATAGAAAAATCGATCACAAAAGGTTCTTTGTCAATTATCTGAAAAGGATACGAATCATCAACACCTTCATTAGCAGTGTACTCAAGAGAAATTGCTGACTCGCCCTCAAATGTATTCAGGTAGCAGCTGCCGATCAATCCGGCTGCAGCATCAAAGAGCCTGCCAGCTCCGCAAGAGAGTGGAGAAAACTGCTTATTGTCAATTATAGAGATAACCCTGCCTACATGGTCTGCATCAACAAAAGAAGTCAGGCCGCATATATCAACAGCCCTTGAAATAAATCCTGATTGCGCATCAGCAGACAATCCTTTATTTAAAGAAGCCTGCCATATCATACTGAGGCTGCATCTCCAGCACTCTTTTGCAGCCATATCACCACCAGGAAGAGGCAGGTAATTAAAATGCCCATATCTGGTGAACTCATCTGCGCTGCATACCATAAACTCGCTTCCCCATATATTTCCATCTGTGCCGTAGCCAGTTCCATCAATAGCAATGCCTATAACCGGCTCTTTCAGCTCATGCTCTGCCATAACAGAACAAATATGCGCATGATGGTGTTGAACAACTATCTTCTTTATGCCGTTATCCTTTGCGTAGTCATCAGCCAGCGCTGCAGAATGGTAGTCAGGATGCATATCGCATACAACAGCGACTGGATCGGCATTATAAACGCTCTTGAAATTATTAAGAACCTCTTTATAAAAAAGTGCTGTCTCGTAATTCCGCATGTCTCCTATATGCTGACTTAAAATAGCAGAATCTCCAACCGCTATTGCAAATGTATTTTTAAGATCAGCGCCTGCTGCAAATATATCCGGACCGCCTGTCCGAAGCTTTACAGCATCTGGCACATAGCCTCTGGCTCTCCTGATACAAGATAGACTGCTGCCTGAGAATAAACGTCTAACTATAAAAACAGAATCATCCGCGCGCATAAAGATATCTCTGTTGTGCATTACAAAAGCATCTGCAACATCAGAGAGCTTTTGGACAGCATCACGATTGTCTATGACAATGGGTTCTTCTGCATTATTTGCGCTCGTCATAACAAGCGCCCTCAGCTCAGCATACTGGTCATTAAAAAGCAGAAAGTGCAGCGGAGCATATGGAAGCATAAATCCTGTATATGCATTATTGGGAGATACAGCAGAAGGAAGTGCATAATCATATCTTTTTCGCAGAAGCACGACAGGTCGTCTGCTATTCAGCAAAAGCGCCTCCTCATCTGCAGAAACAATGCAGTGTTTTTTAATCTCATTCATATCAGCTGCCATCAAGGCAAAAGGCTTGTTGCTTCTGCGTTTTACAGACCTAAGCCGCTCTACAGACTCCTTGTTGTATGCATCGCAGCAGAGATGGAATCCGCCCACACCTTTTACACCGAGTATCGCACCCTGCTTAATAAGCTTGACAGCAGCGCTTAAAGGATCAGCAGACAACGCAGCATCCGGATACTTTGATGAAACTATAGAGACAGAAGGTCCGCAGGCATGGCATGCATTTGGCTGCGCATGAAACCTCCTGTCTGAAGGGTCATTATACTGTCTGCTGCATGATTCGCACATGTTGAAGCCTGACATTGTTGTGTTCTTCCTGTCATACGGAACTTTTTTTGTGATGGTGAATCTCGGTCCGCAGTTTGTGCAGTTGATAAATGGATATCTGTATCTGCTGTCTTTTGGATCGAGCATCTCTTTCAGACAGTCGCTGCATATGGATATATCAGCAGATATGTGTGTAAAAGCAGATCCTGGCTCGCTAGCAGTGATCAAAAAAGCATCGCCTCCAGCCAGAGGAATTTCATGAAATATTATCGAGTCGATTCTGGAAAGTTCCGGTGCATTATGCCGTATCAAGAAGATGAAGTAATCAAGGTTGTCAGCCTCTGCCTCAATCAACACGCCTTCAGAAGTATTGGTCACAAAACCTGATATGCCGAGTGAATTGGCAAGATTGTATATAAAAGGCCTGAACCCCACTCCCTGAACAACTCCCTTGATATTGATCCTGAGCCTTTTTGCCATATAATGTAATTATTGCTTAAATAGATAATCCTGAGCAATTAAATGTGGGGTGGGATATTCAATCATGTCCTGAATGCATTCCAGCTCGTAAATAGAAAGATGCGGATAAATCAGTCGTTGACTCTCTTTACAAATATCTCTTTTGCAAGATCAGAATCTATAGCTATTATCGTCTCATCTACCTGAAGCACTACTGAAGGCTTCTTCTGGATGAGTTTTACAACAGCTCCGGGTATGATGCCTATTGAGCTGAGCCTGCCTATAACAGATGCCTCTGAAGGAGTTATAAAATGTATTTTGAATCTGCGTCCAACCTCAGAATCAATAAGCCTTGTTACAACAGGTTTTACTTCGATCCTGTTTTTTAAGCAGCATTCGCCTCTGGGTATTGATCCGCCGTTTGGGCTTGTTGTAGGGTGGCCGAGAAATGTGCATACGCTGTCAGTAAGCTCTTCACTGAGTATATGCTCAATCCTGCATGCATCAGCATGCACACTGTCCTTGGGAAGATCAAATACATCTGTAAAAAGCCTCTCTGCGAGCCTATGCCTCCTTACCAGCCCCTTTGCAAGCTCCCTGCCTCTGCCTGTAAGGATAAGCCCGCTGTCAACAACAATAATGAGGGCTTTTGCGAGAAGTTCCTCGAGCACTTCAGAAGGATCAGCGTCATCAAGATTGGCCTTGAAGTAGTCTACTGAACTCTGATTAGACTCTTCCATGCGCCATATAAACTCCAGAGCTTCGTCAATACGTTCCTTATGCATTATCCACCCTCTAAAAGTTATTGTACGGCAGCTTCATGTCGAGCACGCCCTGAAAAGTTGTTCTGTGAATTGGGCATGGTCCATTGTCAAGTATGCACTTTATATGAGCTTTTGTAGCATAACCCTTATTAAGATGAAAATTGTATACAGGGTACATTGAGTGATAGCGCTTCATAATGCTGTCACGCACCACTTTGGCTATTATTGATGCGGCTGCTATTGATGCACTCTTGGCATCACCTTTTATTATAGGCGTCTGGGTAATATCCACAGATGGAATTGTTATTGCATCAAGCAGCAGCATCGATGGTTTTAAAGCAAGGCTTGTTATAGCCTCATACATAGCTTTTTTTGTGGCATTAAGAATATTTATGCTGTCTATCTCTGAAGAATCTGATATGCCAATGCCTATATCTGCTGCTCCTGCAACAATGTCCCAAAACAGCTGCTGCCGCTCCTTCTCAGGTATCTTCTTGGAATCCCTGACCCCCTCAACCCTGAAACCGGGATTAAGCACAACAGCAGCAGCCACTACCGGACCTGCCAGTGGACCTCTTCCTGCTTCATCAACGCCGGCCAGAATCCTGAAGCCTTTTCTTCTTACAGCATCGTCATGAGCGTAGAGGTCCATAACCCTGCAAACCGCTTATGCTGTTTTTGTATTGCGGTCTTTTTCCTTTATTCTGGCTTCCTTGCCCTTCTTGTCCCTTATATAGTAGAGCTTTGCCCTTCTGACATCTCCTCTTTTTAAAACCTCGATCTTGTCGAGAGAAGGTGAATGCACAGGGAATATTCTCTCTACGCCTACTCCGAAAGATATCTTCCTGAGTGTAAAAGTCTCACGTACTCCGCTTCCTTTACGGGCTATAACAAAGCCCTCAAAAGGCTGGAGCCTCTCCTTGTCGCCCTCAACAACTTTAACAAATACTTTTAGTGTGTCTCCAATTCCAAAATCAGGAACATCCTTTCTAAATGATTCTTCAACTGCCTTTATGAGGTTCATCCTATTCCTCCGTTTTTGATCTCTTTATATCAAAACTCTCATCCGGGCAAAGCCCGTCCAGAATCTTTCTGTCTTCCCTGTTCAAGGCTGCGCTTTTAAAAAGATCGGGCCTTGATGCAAGCGTCCTTTTAACAGCCTCTGCCCTGCGCCATGAATCTATCTCTTTGTGGTTGCCGGACATCAACACATCAGGCACCTTGATTCCCATAAACTCAGGAGGCCTCGTAAAGTGCGGGTAGTCGAGAATTCCCCAGCTGAATGACTCCTCTTTTGAAGACTCATCATCTCCGAGCACACCGGGCAGCAGACGCGAAACACTGTCTATTATAACCAAAGAGGCCAGCTCACCTCCAGTCAAAACATAATCGCCTATGGATATCTCTTCATCAACAAAACTGTGTATCCTGTCGTCTATGCCTTCGTATCTGCCGCATATCATCAATATCCTGCCCTGCTCTTCAGCCAGAGATTCTGCGCAGGACTGGTCAAAACATCTGCCCTGAGGACCAAGAAGTATGGTTCTTCTGGCTGCTCCGTCAGACTTTACAGCTTCTAAAGCCCTGTATAGCGGCTCTATCTTCATAACCATTCCAGAACCGCCGCCATAGGGATAATCATCAACAGTTTTATGCTTGTCTGTTGTGAAGTCTCTAAGGTTGTAGGTCTTCACATCTATCAAGCCGTTAGCAGAAGCCTTCCCAAGAATGCTCTGCGAACAGTACGAGCTTATAATCTCGGGGAATATTGTTATGACATCAAATCTGCCTGACATCTATTCAGCAATCTCCGGCATTGATACAACAATTATCCCCTTATCAAGATCTATCTGCTTAACAACATCCTTTATAGCCGGCACCAGCAGCTCATGCCCGCCCTCTGTCACAACATAAACATCATTGCTGCCTGTCTTTATTATCTCCTTCACGCTGCCCAAACAAACACCCTGCTCATCTTTAACATCAAGCCCGATTATCTGGCTGAATAGGTAGATGCCTTCGGGCAGAACAGGCTCTTCAGAAAGATATGCGCTCACTGTTGCGCCCCTGAACTTTCTGGCGTCTTCAGGGTTTTCTATGCCTTCTATTTTAATAAGAGCCTGTCCCTTATGCTGACGGACAGATTCGATTGTTCTCCATTTTTTTGGATCTGTGCTGATCAACAATTCATCAACATATTCCAGCTCTTCAACATTAATATCAAAAAGCCTGAGCAGCATCTCGCCCCTGATGCCCCACTCTCTTGTCAAAACACCAATTTCTGCCAAATAGCCTGCTGCGCTGTCCTGTTTCATTACCTTCGCAATAATAAAGGGCGTTTACGCGTATAAACGCCCTTTCAGATTTTCGATATAGTGATCTTCTACTCTAGAATTTCCAGAACACATCTCTTGCCGGCCTTTGTGCCGGCAGCTCCGAGAATAGTCCTCATGGATCTTGCTGTTTTGCCCTGTTTACCTATAACCTTCCCCAGATCTCCCTTAGCGACCCTGAGCTCATATACCGTGGTCTTTTCGCCCTCAACTTCTGCAACCTTTACATCATCAGGACTGTCGACCAAAGACCTTGCCATAGTCTCAATCAATGCCTTCATTGTCCACCTCCAGAGTTAATGCTTCCGGTTCAAGGGGAATGCCGCATACGGGAAAGGCTTTAAGCTGTTAGGCTCCGGCCTTCTGCAAGAGTCTCTTCACCGTATCAGTTGGCTGAGCGCCCTGGTTCAGCCAGAACTGTGCTCTTTCCTTGCTGACCTTTATCTCCGACGGCTCCTTTTTAGGATCATAAGTGCCGAGGATTTCTATAAAAGGACCATCCCTTCTCGCTTTAGAGTCAGCGACGATTATCCTGTAGAATGGCTGTTTGTGCGCACCCATTCTTGTGAGTCTTATCTTTACCAAAAAAACACCTCCTGAATGTCATTCAATTTAAGTCAATGATAATAATATAACTTGGCATAATATTGCAAATATCTCAAGTGAATTCAGCGGATTGGCAATTTAAAACGGCATTATATTCGGCATCCTGAAGCCTCTTTTGCCGCCGCCATTCTTAAACATCTTCATCATCTTTTTCATCTCAAGGTATTGTTTTACAAGCCTGTTGATGTCTGACACACTAGTTCCGCTGCCTATTGCTATCCTGCGCCTTCTGCTGCCGTTGATAATGTTATGATTTCTGCGCTCAGCAGGAGTCATAGAGTCAATTATTGCCTCTATTTTGATAAACTCTTTGTTGTCCACTTTTACATCCTTTAGCGCCTTGCCCATGCCAGGTATCATGCCTAGCAGATTTTCGAGCGACCCCATGTTTCTGAGTTTGCGCATCTGGTCGCGAAGATCCTCAAAACTGAATGTCTCCTGCATGATCTTCTTCTGTAGCTTTTCAGCCTCTTTCTGGTCATAGCTGCTCTGAGCCTGCTCAATGAGAGTAAGCACATCTCCCATGCCGAGTATTCTTGAAGCAATCCTGTCCGGATGAAATGGCTCTAGCATATCAATCTTTTCGCCAACGCCGATAAATTTTATAGGCTTGCCTGTTACGTTTCGGACAGAGAGCGCTGCGCCGCCTCTTGCATCTCCATCCATTTTTGTGAGCACAACTCCGTCTATACCAATGGTCTCATTAAAACTCTTAGCCATAGTTACAGCATCCTGGCCTGTCATAGCATCAACCACGAGAAGCACCTCATTCGGCTTTGCCTTTGAGCGCACCTCTTTGAGCTGATCCATCAGGTCTTCATCTATATGCAGCCTGCCCGCTGTATCGAGTATTACTATATCTCTGGCCTCAACAGTTGCCTGCTTGATAGCCATCTGGCAGAGCTCTGCAGGATTCTTTATATCTCTGGAATGGAATACTGGTATGTCCAGCTGTTTGCCCAGTGATATAAGCTGGTCAATAGCAGCCGGCCTATGAAGGTCAGCTGCGACAAGCATAGGTCTTCTGCCCTCTTTTTTGAAGAGCCTTGCCAGCTTTGCGCTGGTAGTTGTCTTTCCTGACCCATGCAGGCCCGCCATCATGATAATTGTTGGAGGATTTGGTGAAAGGGCTATTCTTGAGCTGGATGCACCGAGCAGATTAATCAGCTCTTCATGAACTATCTTTATCACCTGCTGAGCTGGCGAGAGGCTTTCGAGCACCTCTTTGCCCACAGCTCTTTCCCTGATATGCTGAACAAATTCTTTAACAACCTTGAAGTTAACATCAGCCTCTAGCAGAGCCAGCCTTATCTCCTTAAGAGCTGCATCAACATCATCTTCTTTAAGTATGCCTCTGCCTTTAAGTTTCTTAAAAACAGCTTCAAGCTTATCACTAAGGGCTTCAAACATATTGTATGCCTCCATATAAAAAAATAAGTGCGGAAATTCCAGATTAATTATTTAGTGCAAAAAAATATAGGCCTCCAAACCAGCATAAGCTGTTATAAAGGCCCTTATTCCTTAATAGAAATTAAGCGTGCTAAGCAAGCAGGGAGTCTATCTTTGACTTTAGCTGGGTCTTTGGCACAGCTCCAACAATCTGGTCAACCTTCTGGCCCTGTTTAAAAAACATGATTGTAGGAATACCCATTATCTTGTATCTACCAGCAACTTCAGGACTCTCATCAGTATCGAGCTTGCAGACTTTAACCTTTCCTGCATATTCTTTTGCGAGCTCTTCAACTGTTGGAGCTATCATCTTGCAAGGACCGCACCATACAGCCCAAAAATCGACCATAACCAGCTCGTTTGCCTGAATGACCTCGCTGTCCCAGTTTGCTGTATTAACCTGCATTGCGCCTTCTGCCATAAACATCCTCCTTGATAAACTATTAACTTGTAAAATTATAGAGAGGCAGCAATTTCTTTGTCAATTTGACCTAGGTCAAATATCAGGCTGCTTTGGCTTGTCGCTTCCGTGGTGCTGCCTGTACAGGTGCAGATACTCCGTCTCGAGGCCTTCATACTGCTGCTTCAGCTTAGATATCTCTTTGTCCTTTGCTACAACATCAGCCTCAAGCTCAGCAATCCTTCCTGACACATCTGTTGTCTCTGCAGGCATAGCCAACTCTCCGCTCATCAGGTTTTTGAACTTTTCATCCCACTCGCTGAACTTTGCTGAAAGAGCCTCATTCTGCTTATCAACAGTCTTGATAACAGAGTTCAAATCCATTTCGCTCTGCTCGAATTTTTTAAATGTCGAGGTCTGCTCATCACTCGGAGGCAGAGCGCCAAGCAGCATCATTACACCTTCCTGTATATCGCCTCCCAGATCCATCAGGCTCCTCAACCTCTTGTTTGCGCCCTCAAGTATCTCCTTGTATCCCATCAGCTCAACAATAACATCCTTCTGGTAGAGCAACAGCTCTCTGAGCCGCGCTACATCTGATGGCAGCTCCTCAGCAGCATCTGGTGCAGGTTCAGCTATAACCGGTACTGGCTCAGGTACTGGTTCTGGTTCAGGCAAAGGTTCCGGCTCTGGCTGCACAACTTCCTCAACAATAGCTGGCGCAGGCTCAGGAAGAAGCATTCCTGAAGCGAGCTTCTTAAACTTCTTTGCGCGTATAAAGAAGAAGAGCATAAGAGCAAAGACGAGCACAAAAAGCTCTATGAAAGCAAGAAAATAAATGGCATCAATCTCTAACACCATATCTATCCTCCACCAGTTTTTTTATCATCATCTACGGTCTTTAATTTTGCCTTTCTCTTTCTGAGAATGAACACACCCGTTATAATAGCTGCAGCGAATATATTGATTCCGCCAAATAGCATTATCAGCTTAATATTGTCTGCAGGAAAGAGCACACGCACAACCTTTTTCTTGGATGATGCAGCCTTGGGAGCTGCCACAGGTGACGGCTTTGCAGGCGGCTCAACTGCCTTAAACTTGAAGACCTTCTCTCTCTTAAATGCAGGTCCTTCAGCGAATATGCTTATAGTGTAGTCGCCCTTTTCTGCTGTAGTAATTGTAGCTGCTCTCACAGCATCATCAGCATCTGCCTGCTGAACAGACTGATCCGGCTGCTTCATATCAACCTTAACCTTTGATCCATCAGGCCTGGTCAACAGAGAATAAAAATATGTCTGGCCAAGGACTCCCCTTGAGCCGATTTTGATATCATCTTTCTGGAGCCATGCATCAAGATAAACAGGGCTGCCTGAGTTTACATAGTTCTGGTTAAAGCTGCTCATAAGCTTGAGATTTGTGATAACAAAGACCTTGTTTCCGTCTGCCTTGCTCAGCTTAACTCTCCATGCTCCTGCTGCAGGTGTCTGTATGCTTATCATCTCAAACACAGTTGCTGAGTGCCACTTCATGTTGGCAGCATGAGAGGCGCCAGTATACTTCCTGCCGGACGGGTCATACAAAGCTATTTCTGCGCCGGGCTGCTTGTTAACAACAACAATCGCCTCGTTGATACTTGCATCAATCTTAAAAGTGTCGCCCTCTATAGGCACAGTATCCGGCGATTTGATCTTCTCAAAAAGGTCAGTGAATATCAGATGAATATCCTTGTCCTCTTTCGCTATCTTAGAAAAACCACCTCCGGCCCTGGCAAGCCCCTCCAGATACTTCATATCAGAAAGGTCTGTAAATGCTATTGAATAGAGCTTGATGCCTGACTTAACAACCTCCGGCATAAGCGCGTTTAAAGCAGCATTCGCCTCCTCATCCCTCTCCTTTGTACCGAGAGCGAGCTTGCCGTCTGACATCAAAAGCATTATCCTGTTTTTGCGTTCAGACCTGCTCAGCTCTTCATAGCCCGATTTCACAGCCAGATAAATATTTGTGGCCAACTCTTTGGACGATATTGCGGATACAGCATTACTGATGGCTTTGGTGTTTTTATCAGATACATCTGTAAGGCTCAACAGAGTTTTTGATGACTCGCCAAAAGATATTATAGACACCCTGTCAGATTTTGAAAGCAGAGTAATAAATAACTGTGAAGCAGGTTTCCTGAAGCTTCTGGGATCAGTCTCTTTCATGCTGCCAGAGCTGTCCATAAGCAGCACAATGTCAAATCCATTGTCTGCATTTTGTACTGTCTGGGCTGCATGCTGGAGAGTCTGCTGCTTCGGCTGTTCGGCTTGTGTATATGCAAAAGGCGCACAGAACAAGAGAGCTGAGATACACACAGCAGCTATCATGCCTATTTTATATGCAGTAGCTTTATTCATCAATTAGTTATCGTGAGCAGAGCAGAACACTGTAATATTAGATACAACATATAAAACAATAAAGCACTATTGAAAAAAGTATACCAAAAAATGAGCTCAAAAACGAGACGCCCGTAACAATCAACAATTACTCAACCGATCCCCTAGATCAGCAGCAAGGCTGATTACAAATACATATATAAAATAAAAATATAGAATTATTTTTGACCAGCTGATAGAATGTAAAAATACAAAAAAAATCGCTGTCGCAAGATTCACAAATAAAAAACAGTCTCAACAACATAGCTGACAAAACAATGCAGACCACAAAAAAAATAAACATAATAATACTTGCCACCTTAATGGCAGTCCTGCTGCCTGCAGCAGCATACTGCACAATCGGACATTCCGGAGAAGGCGCTCATAACATATCAATGACAATCCTCTGGATCGCTGTCATACTGATATCCGCTAAGCTATCGAGTCTTGTAGAACGTTTTGGCCAGCCGTCTGTTCTCGGGGAGCTGCTCGCAGGAGTTGTGCTGGGCAACCTCGCACTCGTTGGAATAAATACCTTTGAACCCATAAAAACTGACTCCATCATATCCTTTCTTTCTGAACTCGGCGTTATAGTGCTGCTTTTCCAGATAGGATTGGAATCCAACATAGAAAAGATGAAGAAGGTTGGACTTAAGGCTTTTTTTGTAGCCATCGTAGGAGTAGTAGCTCCGTTTATTGCCGGCACATACATTGTCGGCCCATGGCTCATGCCCGGACTCAGTTCCAATGCATACCTCTTTATCGGAGCCACGCTTACAGCAACATCAGTCGGCATAACAGCGCGAGTTTTTCAAGATCTCAAAAAACTCCATATACCTGAAGCCCAGATAGTATTGGGCGCTGCTGTCATAGATGATGTAATGGGCCTCATAATACTGGCTGTTGTGTCAGCCATAGTTACTACGGGAGGCGTAGGACTCGGAGTTATAAGCTGGATAACAGCAAAGGCTATACTCTTTTTAGCAGGTTCAATAATATTTGGGCAGCTGCTAGCACCAAAAATCAGCAAGCTATTCTCAAAAATACACACAGGCATGGGCATGAAATTTACTCTGGCCATAAGCTTCTGCCTCATCTTCGCATTTCTTGCACAAAAAGTGGGATTAGCTCCAATAGTAGGAGCATTCGCTGCAGGATTAATTCTCGACCCTGTGCACTTCAACTACTTTAATGATCCACAAATATCAAATGACATTAACAAAGAGCTGGCATCTTGTGACGAGAATCTTAGAAATAAACTTCTCACTATCACCAACTCATACACAAAACACCATGTTGAAAACCTCATCGCTCCGATAGGCCTTCTGCTGGTCCCAATATTTTTTGTAGTAACAGGCATGAATGTAAAACTCGAAACAATGTTTAACATGCCTATACTGATCGTAGCTCTTGGCATCACAGTAACAGCATTTATAACCAAAATAATTTCTGGCCTTGCAGCAGGCAATGTGAACAAACTACTTGTGGGATTCGGCATGATACCAAGAGGAGAAGTCGGACTCATCTTCGCAATGATCGGCAAAAACCTGAATGTGATATCTGACGAGATATTTTCAGCAATCGTGATAATGGTGATATTAACCACCCTGCTCACTCCGCCCATACTCACATACCTGCTTAAAAAAGCTGACAAAAAGTGAAACATCTTAATAGTAAGTATTGGATATCGTCTATGCGATCACTTGTCTCTCTTTAAATTCTTTTGCAGTCTTTTCTGATTGTCGTGATCCTGTAATTTGTACATTAGATATTCTTCTTTTTTCATTTCTATCAGCTGTTTATTCAATCGACCTGCAAGATCATACCATTGAGCGATACGCTTCTCAAAAGCTCGTTCATCAAAATCTTTAGATGTCTCCAGATATGCCAGAATTGCAATATAAAAACATACAACATTGCGCTCTACAGAGCCCCTTAACCCATCTACATAAACAGGATTCCCTGCGCTATCCATTCCGGTTACGCTGAAACCGGTCTTACTGCCGCCCAATAATTTCATAAGTAAATATGTCCAGGGACTGTAACGATATGAATATCGCAAATGAATAAGCGTATTACCTTTATCTACCGGTATTGCTTCAAGTTCAAATTCATGGTTTTTTGTGCTTGATGGGCCCTCACGCGCCGCAAGTAAAATATCAAAATACCTGGATTGCAGTTTGCTTACGCGGTACTCAAACTTCATTTGATATGCTTTTTCAAGAGAGTCAGAATGCTTATCGACATTATAAACATTGAGTAACCATGTATCATCCAACTTGTTGTAGGTACATGCTCTTACATTTGTATGAGGCAAAAGAATCTCGCACCAGTTAGTCGGGACCAAAAACTCATTTTGTACAGAATCGAAAGAATATTTAATAACGCTGTAAATATCGACATGCGAGGCATTTTTACTCACATATGATTCTATATGGAAAGGGATAGAAGAGGAATTTGTTTCCAGTTCATTTTTGACAATCTGGTACTTATCGACAAGAGCTCTTTGCCCAGTAGGCATCAAGTCATCAGCATACAAGTTTACATATGATCGCGGGAAAAGCGCAAAAAACACGAATAGTGAACATATGAAATCTCCTCTATACTTTTACGATTTTATTGTTGCAACAATGTCATAAGAATGCAAATATTGGCTTTCTGCTTAACGACAATTCTGATCTTATTGTTTCTGTCTTAATCCAGCTAATCATAAGTTTATAAAACATTAACAATAATTAATTCATATATTAAATTGACAATTATCTTTCAATCTGTTAATTAATCATGTATGAACAGCAATGATAAGAAAAGACAGCAGCGCCAGAATCAATTCAAAGAACCGCATCAACCTATCAAGGGTCAAAAATCAAGAGAAACGAAGCGCAGACAGGCAGATAAAGCTCTGGAAATATCAGAAACCCGCTATCGCAGACTCTTTGAAGCCGCACAGGACGGGATATTACTGATCGATTCAGAAACAGCGCAGATTCTTGATGTTAACCCATTTTTGTTAAATATGCTTGGATACTCATACACGGATTTTCTTGGAATGAAACTGTGGGAAATTGGCCCTTTCAGAGACATTACAGCATCAAGACTCCGATTTACAGAATTGCAGAATAATGGATATGTACGGTTCGAACATCTTCCGCTTCAAACAAGAGATGGTCTACTTATTGATGTTGAATTTATCAGCAATGTTTACCTTGTCGATCAGAAGAAAATCATCCAGTGTAACATTCGCGACATTACATTGCGAAAACAGGCAGAGTATGCGCTGCAGAAGGCATATGATGAAATGGATCTGCGAGTAGAGGAACGCACTAAAGATTTAGTCGAAGCAAACAATAAGCTCTTGTTCGAAATAGAGAAACGCAAGAAAGCAGAGGAATCACTAAAAGAGACCCTTGTCGAAATCAAGGAATTAAAAAGCAAATTACATCAGGAAAACATTTATCTTATGGAAGAAATCAATCTATTGCACTCACATAAGGATATTATAGGCAACAGTGAATCTATCAGGGCTGTTTTAAAACAAGTAGAACAAGTAGCACCAACAGACTCGACAGTTTTAATCCAGGGAGAAACAGGCACAGGAAAAGAGCTCGTAGCCCATGCTATACATAACCTGAGCGCACGCAAAGATCGGCTCATGATTAAAGTCAACTGTGCTGCCCTGCCGCCACCCCTCATTGAAAGCGAACTGTTCGGCCGTGAAAAGGGAGCTTTTACCGGCGCGCTTTCAAAGCAATTGGGTCGTTTTGAGCTTGCGGATGCATCAACTATCTTGCTGGATGAGATTGACTCCTTGCCGCTGGAACTCCAGGCCAAGCTGCTACGGGTACTTGAAAGCGGTGAGTTTGAGCGGCTTGGCAGTCCACATACCCAAAAAGTTGATGTCAGAATTATTTCTGCAACAAACAGCGATCTTGCTAAAGTAGTAAGCGAAGGCGGATTCAGAGAAGACCTTTACTACCGTTTGAATATCTTTCAGATTACTGTGCCGCCTCTTCGCGAGCGAAAGGATGACATCTTGCCGCTTGTATGGTCTTTTGTACAGGAGTTCAGCAAACGAATGGGCAAGCGGATAGAATCAATACCCCAGAATGGCATTGAAGCTCTTCAAGCATATTACTGGCCGGGCAATATAAGAGAACTGCGAAATGTTACCGAGCGCGCGATGATCATAACCACCGGATCGGTACTGCATTTAGATGTGCCAGTAACGATTACGCAGTCAGACCCATGCCATTTTGGAACTCTTCAAGAGGTTGAGAGACAGCACATTATAGAGGCCCTAAGTGCTACAGGATGGCGGGTAAGCGGCAAGAACGGTGCAGCAGAGATATTAGGTATCAACCCAAAAACACTTGAATCAAGAATGCAAAAACTGGACATACGAAGAAACAGTTAGAATCTTCTGATATATCAGGAAACTCCTGATATATCAGAATCAATCCTCTTGCATCGCACCATACTACATTTATAGTCTTCACGAAAAACTCCACGTTTCTAAAGACTTAGACATCTATTTACCTAAACGCCGGACTTGGCACGCATTCTGCTCATCAATACATAAGAAAAACAAAACATATTTTCTTTTGGCGCGATTAAGCATAAGACGAATACACCCGTTAATCGTCAATATGAGGCAAGAGGCACTGTGATAATCGTTACATTACGAATTATTGTCCAACACGAAAAGCAGAGCGACTTTTTAGCAGCTATGAGGGGTATGCTTGAACCAGCGCGGGTCGAACGGGGCTGCCTAAATTACTGCCTTCTTAAGAACATAGAAAACAACAATGCCTTTGTCCTCTTTGAGGAATGGGAAACACAGGAAGATCTTGAGAGCCACATCAGCACAGACAATCAAAGACAGCTGGTTGCTCTAATGGATTCGCTTGGAGAAAATATAGAATTACGATTTAACACCGTGTCACACACTGCTGGAATAGAACTAATGGAAAATGTTCTCAAAAGGTAGACATCATCAAAAAATGCTTAATTGTTTTTTTTTATTAACATGAGGCAAAGCCTCAAATGAAAGGAGGTATATATGCTGTGGACGATTTTTCTTGTACTCATAGTACTTTGGCTATTAGGTCTGGTAAGCGGTTACACGATTGGTGGATTCATTCATGTACTGCTGATTATCGCTGTAGTTGTAGTGGTGATCAGAATCATTCAGGGCCGAAGGCTTGTCTAAGCGGCATGCATGTATTGATGTACATTAATTGTATTTATTAACGCTGCAGTCTAAGGATTGCACATTTAAAGACAGGAGGAGAGCAATGAAGAAAGTTATATTTTTATCAATGTTAATGGTTTTTGGTATGTCCCTTTTTTCTGGCTGCGCTTCTATGACAGGCAGAACAACTGGTCAGTATATCGATGATTCAAACATTACCACAGAAGCCAATGCGATTATAGTCAAAGACCCTGACGCCAGATATTTAAAGATCGATGTTTCATCTACAAATGGAAATGTTGTTCTGAATGGCTTCATACATGACAAGGCAGCTGAAGAACGGATTGTTTCGAAGATCAGACAGATCAAGGGTGTAATGTCAGTCCTGAGCAACCTGAAGATAGAAATAAACAAGTAGACAGGACAGAAATTAAACATACATACAATTAAAGAGAATCAGATCAAAAGGAGGGTTACATGTTTAAGAAGAAACTGAAAATGACAACTATTTTTTTGACATTACCTTTATTGCTAGGGTTCATGGCGTACTCGCTTAATGTGCTGGCCGAGGAGAAAACTCCAGCACAAACAAGGGTCGTAAAAGCCATTGAAAAAGGTCTGGACGAGTCACTCGGCATGCCGGTTTTGAAAGGAGATCTTTGGCAAAAGATGACCCACGATTCAAAAGTGGCTTTTATATGGGGCTTCGGTCATGTGGTCTCAATCGAACATTACCTTATGGGAAAATACCCTGAACTTAAAAGAGACAGTTTCATTCCAAAGGTTGTTGAGGGCATGAACAATATTCCAATGAACAAGGTAATTGCACAAGTGGACAACTATTATCAAAACCACCCAAGCGAGATTGATAAGCCAGTTACGAGTGTGTTGTGGGATACCATGATCAGGCCGAACATAAAAACAGGAATAGCCGGCAATCCACTCAAACCAAAAAAATGAAGCATTAAAAATTAAAAGGAGATGCGATATGAAACACATACCATATGTTTTTATTATTCTTGCGCTTGTTTTTTCATTTAGCTGTACTGGAATGTCCAGCACACAACAGTCAACGCTGAGCGGAGCCGGCATCGGAGCTGTTGGCGGCGGAGTGCTTGGCGCAGTAGTTGGTGGAAGCCCTGTAACAGGAGCAATTGTTGGTGCTGGTGTAGGCGGGGCAGCGTAAATATCTCCTGAACAAGTAGATATTTACGCTATCACCAAGGTAATGACAAGAGAGCGCTCTTAACCATTTGGAGATAAATATGAACGATGACAGAAAGGCATATGTAGAAAAACTCGATGCGCAGCTGGATGAATTGGATATCCAGATCGCTATGCGCAAAGACAGGGCAAAGCTGGACGAGTTAATGACCGTCGCAGATGAGGCATGGGAAGATCTAAAGATAAATGTTTTTTCAAGAACTAACTCAATTTTCAAACAAGCACCTATGCCAAGAAACACATTGGATAAATTAAACAGCACAAAACTTAACATGATAAGGGAGAAAACACAATGAAAGTAAAGAATATGTATTGTATAACTCTGATTTTGACAGCTGTGTTACTGCTGGCGCTCGGCGTGCCTGCGCACTCTGCCAAAATGGATGATCGTATCGAGTCCTCAGCTAAAAATTCGTATGTATTCAAAACCTACCTCAAAGAAGATAACATTAAAATCAAGTCTACTGAAGGCATCGTCTCTTTGACAGGAACGGTATCACAAGAACTGCACAAATCAATGGCGCAAGAGACAATACAAAATCTGCCAGGCGTAAAGAGCGTGGATAATAAGCTGGAAGTCAAAGGCGAACGTCCTGCTGAAAAGTCCGATGCATGGATTAGTGCAAAAATAAAAACAGTTCTCCTGTTTCACAAAAATGTGAGCGCCATGACAGATGTTAGTACAAAAAACGGAATCGTAACCCTAAAAGGCAATGCAGCTAACAAGGCCCAAGCAGACTTGACAACTGAATATGCCAAGGATGTTGAAGGGGTTAAAGATATAAAAAATGAGATGACAGTTTTGAAAAATCCTAAACGAATTAACCAGACCGTAGCCGGAGAAATTGATGATGCATCTACCACCGTGCAGGTCAAAATGTCACTACTGATGCATCATTCGACCAGCGCCCTCAACACCAATGTTACAACAAAACGAGGCGTAGTTTCTCTCGAAGGCAAGGCCAGGAACGCGGCTGAGAAAAGTTTGGTCTCCAAAATTGTCAGTGATGTTAAAGGTGTTAAGGATGTAAGCAATTTGATGACTATTGAGAACACCAAGTAAACACTAGCTGGATTGCAGGCTGGCGCACTTGCAAAAGCCTGCAATCCAGCTTAATAAATAGAACGAAGGATAAAATGAAAAAATATACACTTATAGGCATTATTCTTATAGTGGCCGGTATTACCGCCCTGGCGTATCAGGGTATTACCTATACTAATAGAGATAAAGTTGTTAATCTCGGCCCTGTCCAGATAACTGCTGAGAAGACAAAAACAATCCCGCTGCCACCGATTGTAGGAGCAGTTGCGCTTGTAGGAGGCATCGCATTGCTGGTTGTAGGGAGAAGAAAAAGCTAATCGGTTGGCTCATATGCGGAACTTGGTGCCGCGTCTGGAGTTGACACGATAGCCGACCGATAGGATCATATCAAGATTGTAATATATGATTTCGCGTGTAATCTGCCTTTTCCCTTCTTGTCGAACTTGTGCAAATTTTGCACAAGTTGAAATTTCATCAAGCTCACCTGTCTCGAATATATTTTTAAGATGTTTTGTAAGCGAGTCAGTTTTATCTGGCGGAGAGGGGGGGATTCGAACCCCCGGTAGAGTTGCCCCTACAACGGTTTTCGAGACCGCCGCTTTCAACCACTCAGCCACCTCTCCAATACTAAAAACAATTTTCGAGCGTTTATTTTATCACAGTTGCTGTTTATTGGTTCAGGTTGTTCTGCCTGAGGCTGCTGAAAAAACTCTTGAGCAGCTCTGCGCTCTCTGCTTCGAGCACGCCTGATGTTATCTCAACCTGATGATTGAGCCTGCTGTCAGAGAGCAGTTGATAGAGGCTGCCGACTCCTCCGCCCTTTGCATCGCTGCATCCGTACACAAGTCGGCCGAGTCTCGAATTTATCATCACACCTGAGCACATTATGCATGGCTCTTTTGTGACATAGAGGGTAGCATCTGTCAGGCGCCAGTTACTAATCTTTATGCAGGCTTCTCTCATGGCGAGAGTCTCTGCGTGCGATGTTGGATCGTATGAGGATTCTCTCAGGTTGTGAGCTCTTGATACTATCTCTTCTCCTATCACAACTACTGCTCCAACAGGCACCTCTCCCTTTTCATATGCCTTCTGCGCCTCCTCAAGCGCAGCGGTCATGAAGAGAGTGTCTGCAGCCAGTCTGTCCATTTATCAACGCCCTGCCCTGTCTGGCAGGAGACCTCGAATATTTTAATGGATGGGTTGAGAGACAAAGCGTCTTTCTTTATCTTCTCGATATCAGCATTCACATATGGAGCAAGATCTATTTTGTTAATGACAAGGGCTGAGGATGTCTGGAACATATTAGGATATTTAAGCGGCTTGTCGTGTCCTTCTGCTATGCTCAGTAGCATAACTTTTATATCTTCACCAAGGTTAAATGCTGCGGGGCATACGAGGTTGCCAACATTTTCTATAAACAGTAGATTTATTCCATCAAGGGGAAGATCTTTAAGCGCATCCTGCACCATGCCTGCATCGAGATGGCATCCTCCGCCTGTATTTATCTGTATTACAGGTATATTTAGTTTGTCTATACGCTCTGCATCGTCGCTGCCTGCTACATCTCCCTCTATTACTGCTATCTTTAATTTGGGGCTGAGAGACATTATGGTCTTTTCGAGCAGCGTGGTCTTGCCTGCTCCCGGAGAGCTCATAAGGTTAATTGAAAATATTCCCTTGCCCTTCATTATGTTTGCGTTTTCGTTTGCGATTCTTTCGTTAGCGCCCAATATTTTTGACGCCACCTGCAGTTTCATCTAGTTGACCTCCAATTCAGATAGTTCAAGTTCTCCGCCTGCTGTGAGCACAAAAGAGGGGCTTCCGCAGCAGGGACAGGCAAGTACATATTTTTCTTCAACGCTAAAATCAGCGCCGCATTGATGGCATCTGCCGGATACAGGAATGTCTATAACCTCAATAGAAGCTTCCTGCGCCATTGTGCCCGGCTTAAGCGCGTCGAAGGCAAAAGTGAGGGCCTCGGGCACGACGCCCGAGGCCCTGCCTATTTTTAAAATCACCTTCTCTACTTTAGTGCAGTTGTTTGCCTCTGCCTGTTCTATTACGGCCTTAAGCAGGCTTTCAGCAACTGATACTTCATGCATGCTGTAGCTGGGTTAAACCCCTTTCTCCTTCTTTACTTCATGCTCATATGCATGTTTGCCGGCTTCGATAGCGGATGCTATAGCTGTTTTGCGGCCTTCTAGCAAATCCTTGCCTTTTTCCATTGATGATGTGATCGACTCTTTTGTGTGTGCTACATAATCAGATGCCTTTTCCTTTGCAGTTTCCGCAAGGTCATGCAGTTTGCGTCTTGTGTCTGATCCTGACTGAGGAGCAACAAGCAGCGCTATGCCTGCTCCTACCATGCCGCCTAAAAGAAAAGATACCAGTATTGCTCCCGTACCGAAACCTGATTCATCGCGTCCCATATTTATTGCCTCCTGTCTCTGATTTGGCTTATCAATACTGCGAGCGCTGCTTTTGCTCCTGCTCTTACACCCGCTACCCTGAGAGGTATAGCTGACTTAACGTCTTCAACAAGATTGCTGACTGCAACCACATTTTTGACTATTACAGAAACAGCATCAGAAAGATCTCTTGCGCTTGATGTTACTGTACCCACATCGTCGCTTATTCGATTAATGTTTTTAACAGCTGTGTTGGCCTCATCCAGAAGTGGTTTTACTCTGTCATCAAGGTTTTTTATAAAGACTCCTGTATCATCAACAAGCCTCCTGAATCCAAGCAAAACCCATATAAGAACAGCAACTCCTGCAATGCATGCCAATATTAGTGTTGTACTCAGAATTTGGGTTAACATGTCGCCTCCTTCAAGACAGTATATCACATTTAGTGTGCTGCGACCATGTTAACAAATATGGATACCAGTGACGGGTCAAACTGTGTGCCTGCTCCTTTTTTAAGCTCCTGAACAGCCTCATCAACAGTTAGTCCTGCCCTGTATGGCCTGTCTGACCTCATAGCCTCATATGCATCAGCTATGCATAAAATTCTGGCCTCGAGATTAATCTCGTCGGCCTTGAGGCCGTCCGGATATCCTGTGCCGTCATACTTTTCGTGGTGATGTCTTATAATCGGGATTATCTCTTTCAACGGGTTGAGCGGCAGCAGTATTTCTGCGCTATGTATGGGATGCATCTTTATCATATGCAGGTCTTCATCACTCAGCTTGCCCTGTTTGTCAACAATATTTTCATATGTGTTGATCTTGCCGACATCATGCAGCAGAGCTGCTATTCTGAGCCTCTGGAGCGCATCTTTCTTAAGTCCTACAACGGTGCCGAACTTTATAACGCAATCTGCTACGCGTATTGTGTGGCCTTCTGTCCATTTGGACTTCGAATCCATTGCAGATATAAGGGTTGTTACTGTGCCTATGAATATATCTTCAAAATCTTCCATAAGCTTTGCATCCTGAAGAGCAACGCTCACCTGCGTGGCGATCTTCTCCATTGTCTGGACATGATCTTTTGTAAACCATGCTGCCCTTACGCTCGAGAGCACCATGACTCCAAAAGGTTTGTCCTGAAAGCTGAGAGGCAGGCAGAGATATGAAAACACATTCTTCTCAGCAGCCCATTCTGCCATGAAGGGATAGATGGTGAAGTCCTCTGTAACATCGCTCTGATAATGCGGCTTGCCTATCTGGAGCACTTTGTAAAAGGGGGATTCGTCTCTGCATATGCGCCTGCCCACATCAAGCGCAGTGCCCCATCCTGTAACGACCTCAAGCTCATTATCATCAACAAAGGCGATCATTGCGCCGTCACAAGGAATAACTCTTCTTATAAGCTGTACTACGGAACCGACTATATCCTTTGTCTTAAGACTGGAGAGCATCTCTTTGCCTATCTCGTTTATCAGATGAAGGGTCTCTATCTTGTGCATTAAGTTGCCTTCAAGCTCTATAAAGTGCTTGTTAAGCCTGATGCTTTCAAAACCCATGCCCGTTATTGATGCAATGCCCTGAAGCAGAGTTTCGCTAGAGCTGTCAAAAGAGGTGGAAAAAGAAACTATTACAGCAACAGGATCAGCGCTGGCAAATACAGGACAAATTATCGCAGATGCCTCTGGCGATTCCTGCGCTATAGGATGCGGCAGGCTTCTTATTGTGAGCGGAGATTTGTTTAAAACAGTATGCCTGAAAAAATCTGAGCAGCATTTGTCGCAGTATGAGGCTGTGAATTCAAGCTTCTTTTCTCTTGAGACGCCTGAAACTGAAGAAACTACAAACTCATTGGATTCATTTATAATCAGAACCAATGCGATCTCTGCAGTGAGTGAAGATGTTATAAGGTCTGCAACAGAAGCAGACAATTCTGTTGCGTTTTTTGCTGATACAACTACTGAAGAGAGCTTGTTGACCAGTTCAGCAGACTGCTTATCCATTTGATACTCCACTGATATAAATTTTAAGCGCTGGATCAGACTCTACAACATCCATCACATCAGAGACTATATCTGTTATGTCATTTTCAAGAGAATTCATAGCCTTGAGGCATTCAGGGTCAAACGGCACAATATAAGGATCTGATCCGTATGTTATGCCAATAGCCTTTGATACAATATCAGATAAATGAACAATTGATACGGCCTTGATATTATCCCCGGCTTCTGACGGCCTGTGGTGAAATCTGATTATCTCCTTTATTATGGGAGGAAAGTTCCATACTTCAGCCAGCCACCAACCAATCTCGTCATGCCCCTTGCCAAGAATAGCCTTTTCAGCCTCGAGCATATTCATTTTTTTGCTGGTCACTATGTCGTTCAGATAAACCATCTCTTCCTTAAGGTATCTGTGCAGAAGCACCTTGCCTATGTCATGCAGCAGAGCGCCTGTCATAAGCTCTTCTATCGTTATCAGGTTATACCTTCTGGCCAGGAGTCCGGCAACTGCTGATGTGCAGTAGGAATGATCCCACATGCCGGGCATCTCATCCTCAGCTCCTCTGAAGAGTGATGTACTCAATATTATGCCTCTTATCAGATTAGCTCCAAGCAGTATAACTCCTCTTCTTACTGAGGCTACTTTGTTGTTAAGTCCGTAGGATGGAGAGTTCACAAGCTTAAGCACCTTTGACGATAGCACATGGTCTTTTTCTATTAGTCCAGAGACCTCTTCGACTGAGTAGTTTATGTCTTCAATAATTTTAAGTATCCTGTTGTGTACGGACGGGATGGTCGGCAGATCCTTTATCTCGATCCTCTTGTCGCCGATTTTAAGAAATTCACCGGGCATCAGATAAGCTCCTTTATAATGGCTTTGAGCTTACGCATAAATGGATGATCCCCTGCTGTGCTGAACCGGATATTGAGCAGTTCACTCTTTTTCTTATCTTCAGCGCTGCCATCAGGAGCGCTGCCCTCAACAATAACTCTGGAGACTCCTCTTGCCTGTATGATTGATATGTGCCTGTCTGTAAGCTCAACGCCTTTGAGAAAGAGGATATTCCCCTGTGGGTCTTTTACTGTGACAGCAAGCACCATGCCGGGATTAATCTCTTCTGGAGTAATTTTGCGCATCGCACCGCCCGGAAGA
>JAFGXL010000023.1 GCA_016936655.1 Nitrospirota bacterium
AGAGAAAGCCTAAAGTACCCAGGAGGCACCCACCTGTTTAAAACAGGGATCTGACTTCCATCAACACGGCAGGGCGGATTTCTATTAACAGTTAGAGACAGGTGATAACAGAGATTATCATCTATCCGTAACCGTTAGTATGGTTAGGGCAGCTACTTTTAAAAGACACATGATTAATAAAGGTAAACTGGAATTGAAAAAGACTATACAAATAAGAATAGAAGACTTGATAATCAAGCAGATACGATCGGAATCTATCAGTCCTGGTGCTATTAAGCCCAGGACATCTTCTATATAGTCTTTAATCCTCCGGCTTTCTTTATTACTGCCTGCCCAAAAAGCATTGCCTAATGCTACAGATTAGCATAGCTATTGCGACCACACCGGTTACATGAATATAGAGGAGGTGTGTTAACAATGGAAATTAACTTAGTTGTAATTGCAATCGGTATCGGATTAGGTATCTTGTCCGGAATAGTTGTTTCAGTAATATACAGGGCGAGCCTCAAATCCAGAAAGGTTGCTCTTGAGCAGGAACGCCAGAAGATGACGGATGATCTTAAGCGTGAGGCAGAGACCATAAGAAAAGAGGCTCTGATAGCTGCAAAAGACCAAGCTTACCAGGCAAAGATCGAGGCTGAAAAAGAGATTCGCGAGAGGATGCGAGACCTAAACCAGCTGGAGAAGAGAACACGCCAGAAAGAAGAACAGCTCGACCGCAAACTGGATCAATTCGAAAGAAGAGAGCAGGATCTCGCAAGAAAAGAGCGTGAAAACTCTAACCGCGAAAAGTCTATTTCAGACAAAGAAGCTCAATACGAACAGCTTGTAAAAGATCAGATGCAGATACTCGAAAGAATATCATGCATAACTGCAGATGAGGCAAAAAAAGAGATTTTTAGACGTATAGAAGAGGAAACAAGATTTGAGGCAGCCAAATTCGGCAAACAGATCGAGGATGAAGCTAGGGATCAGGCTGAAAAGAAAGCAAAAGAGATCATCAGCGTTGCCATACAACGCTATTCAAGCGACTATGTAGCTGATGCTACAGTATCTGCTGTAAGCCTACCGGGCGATGAGATGAAGGGCAGAATCATCGGCAGAGAAGGCAGAAATATCCGCGCATTTGAGGCAGCAACAGGCGTTGATCTGATGATTGATGACACTCCTGAGCTCGTAACTCTTTCAGCACACGACCCCGTACGCAGAGAGATAGCAAGACTCTCGCTCGAAAGGCTAATAACAGATGGACGCATACATCCAGCCAGAATTGAAGAGCTGGTAGAGAAGGTAAAAAAAGAGGTAGATTCAACAATCCGAGAAGAGGGAGAAAAAGCTGTATTCGATTTAGGGCTCTCAGGAGTTCACCCAGAAATAATCAAGCTGATAGGCAGACTAAGGTACCGCACATCATACGGACAGAACATACTGCAGCACTCAAAAGAGGTTGCATATCTTGCGGGCATGATGGCCGGAGAGCTGAATGTAGATGTTAAGCTAGCAAAGAGGGCCGGACTGCTGCATGACATAGGCAAGGCTGTTGACCATGAGGTGGAAGGCTCGCACCAAGAGATCGGCGGAAATCTCGCAAAGAAGTACGGAGAGAATGAGTATGTTATCAACGGCATAGTCGCTCACCACGGAGAAGTTGAGTTCAACTGCGTTGAATCTGCGCTCGTTGCAGCAGGAGATGCGCTTTCAGCAGCAAGACCCGGAGTAAGAAGAGAGAGCATTGAGAACTACCTCAAGAGGCTCGAGAAGCTTGAAGATCTCGCTATGTCCTTTACAGGAGTAGAAAAGTGCTACGCGATACAGGCAGGAAGAGAGATAAGAATAATCGTAAAACCTGAGCAGGTTCAGGATGAGGCATGCGCTCTCATATCAAAAGACCTCGCAAGAAAGATTGAGTCAGAGATGACATATCCGGGTCAGGTAAAAGTAACAGTAATAAGGGAATCAAGATACACTGACTACGCAAAATAGAATATGAAAATACTCTTCATGGGTGACATAGTAGGCAAGACGGGCAGAGATGCTATAAAAAAGCTCCTGCCCAATCTTGTATCAATGTACAAGATTGATATTGTAATAGCAAACGGTGAAAATGCAGCCGGCGGATTCGGAATAACCGAATCAATAGCAGAAGAGCTCTTTGGCCTCGGCATACATGTGATAACAACAGGCAACCATGTGTGGGACAAAAAAGAGGCTGTATCTTATCTATCCAAAGAAAACCGCGTACTAAGACCGCTGAACTATCCCAAAGGCGCTCCGGGATATGGCAGCGTTGTTATAGAAACAGCATCCGGGAAAAAAATAGCGGTTATGAATGTCTCAGGCAGAGTATTTATGAATCTCTTTGAGTGCCCCTTCAGAACTGCAAAAGCAGAAGCAGAAAACCTAAAAAAAGAGACAGACACCATATTTGTAGATTTTCATGCTGAAGCCACATCAGAAAAAGTCGCATTCGGTTACTATATGGACGGACTCGTAAGCGCTATTGTCGGCACTCACACCCATGTGCAGACAGCTGATGAAAAGATTCTTCCCGGCGGCACAGCCTACATAACTGACGTTGGCATGACCGGACCGCATACATCAGTAATCGGTATCGAAAAAGAGCAGATTATAGAGAAATTCCTCTACCATATGCCCATGAAGTATGAAGTGGCAGGAGGCAAGGGTCTTCTATGTGCTGTTGTAGTAGAGACCGACGACAAGACAGGAAAGGCAACTGCTATACAGCGCCTCATGCTGACGAATTGATCAGAATAAATCTTTTTACACATCACTAAAAAATCATCTACATGTTCCCTCTTTCATTTATCCTATTAGATATTCAGCAAGAATAATAAAATATTATTAGTTTATTATGATGTACCGTGATTTAATTTGGGGACAATAAACCTGAAAAATCAAATTGAACTTACCTAAGCATACTCATTTTTTATTTCTCATACTAGAAAAAAGTCCAATAAAACTAAATTTAAAGAAACAACGCTGTTATTGAATACATCAACAAACCTAAGTTGCATACTCCACTAAAAGGGACTATGCTAAAAATAGGATTACTAAGAGGGGAACTCAGCTCAATATGAACTGATAATTGTACCAACTAATTTAGTTCAAAAGGAGCAGACATGGGAAAAGAACGCAAGTTGACTAGAAGAACATTTATTAAAAGCAGCGCTGTAGCAGGAGCTGCGGCAGCTGTATCCCCTGAGCTACTGCACCAGATATACAGCGATTCCGCAGATGCAAGGATGAATTCTCTCGATTACGACAAAGTTGTAAGAACTGCCTGCTCACCCTCTTGCGCCGGGCAGGTATGCGGATTGAATGCATTTGTAAAGAATGGCAAAATCATAAAGATTGAGCCTGCAGAATTTCCTGACCCAAAATACAAACGAATATGCCTCAAGGGATTATCTCATCTGGAACGCACCTATCACCCTGATCGCCTCAAATATCCGATGAAACGCATAGGCAAACGAGGTGAAGGGAAGTGGCAGCGCATATCCTGGGACGAGGCATTAGATACAATTGCCTCCAGAATAACTGAAATTAAAGAAAAGCATGGCAGCGATTCACTTGTTTTCATGCCGGTTGGAGGCGGAACAAGTACAGTTCTCAATAGCAGATCCGGTTGGCGCCTTGCTAACCTTTTAGATGCACAAGCAGTAGCATCAATATCACTTCATGGAGATCTGGCAGTTGGAAACCTTATGACTTTGAGCTGGAAAGGCGGCACCCCGCGCGGTTCACTGCTCGGATATACTGAACCTTCTGATTACAAAAACTCCAAGCTTATCATTCTCTAGGGTGAAAACACATCCGAATCGAGAATGATGGATATGCATTTTATGTACGATGCTATGGACAATGGAGCAAAAATAGTCTCAATTGATCCGAGATTTACATCAACCGCAGCAAAAGTCAATCAATGGATACCGATCAAACCCGGCACTGATGGAGCACTTGCGCTTTCAATGATGCATGTGATCGTAGACAAAAATCTCCATGACAAGAGCTTTATTGCCAAGTATACTGTCGGGCCATTTCTTGTCAGAAGCGATAATGGCATGTTTCTCCGGGATAAAGACATAAATGAAAAAGGCGGAGATGCCTACCTGGTATATGACATTGCAGGCGACAAACTCGATCATTCAGCTAAAAATGCAGAACCAGCATTAATCGCTAAAAGAGAAGTCACACTCAAGAACGGATCAAAGATAACTGTAGAAACAGCATTTTCACTACTTAAAAAACTTGCTGACAAATATCCTCCAGATCTTGCATCTAAAATCACAACTATACCTGCAGCTCAAATTGAAGCCTTAGCTGTAGAATACGCCAAAACAAAACCAAGCCTTATACGCATTGGGAGATCATTCCATGTATATATGGATGGGCACAATGCTCAGAGGGCTGTAATCACGCTCGGGGCACTCACTGGAAATATCGGTAACTCTGGCGGTGGAGTTCTCCATGGAGGAGGCACTCAGGCGATTGGAGGATCTGCACTGTCTCGATTCAACATGAAGGAATTTCTCAGTCCTACAGGCAAACCGCTAAAAGTGCTTCCTGGTCTTCACCTGACAGGGAATCCAGAAATCGCAAAAAGGACAAAATTTCTCTGGGTATCGGGCAAAAACCCGATTAACCAGTCTCCAGCAAAAAACAAGTTCATAAATGAAATACTTCCAAACTATGAGTTTTTTGTTGTTATGGATCAGTTCATGACAGTTACAGCTGAGCATGCCGACATTGTTCTTCCAGCATGCTCATGGTTTGAAAAAACTGATATAGCTGTTGCTGTTCACTACTACCTGCAGCTACAGCAAAAAGCAATTGAACCGCTGCATGAGGCCAGACCAGAAATAGAAGTTTATGGCCAAATTGCAAATAGACTTGGTTTTGGAAAATATTTTGAAAAAACCAGTGAGGAATGGCTCGAACTTCTGCTCAACAATCCAAGAGCAACAGAGCTTCAGGGAATCACACTGGAGAAGCTAAAGAAAGGTGCTTGCAGAATCAATGTTCCAGATCCATATATCGGATGGTCAGATAAAAAGTTCCTTACTGATTCGCAGAGAGTGGAATTTTATGTAGAGTGGCTTAAAGAGTACGGAGAAGAACTCCCGCTATTTAAAGATCCATACGAAGTTTCCTCCAAAAATCCGCTCTATAAAAAATACCCCCTAATGTTCCAGCAGGGGCATACACGCTACTACGCCCACTCTCAGTTCGGCGCATATAACCCCTCTATGCTCGAACTGCATCCAGAACCTATGATGAGCATCCACCCCTCGGATGCAAAATCAAGAGGCATTAAAACTGGTGATATTGTTTCGATGTTCAACGATAGGGGCAAGCTTAGCTGCAAGGCTCTGGTTACTGAGGGGATTGTTCCAGGGTGTGTCCATATACCAGAGGGATGGTGGCCTAGACACTATCGTGGGGGACATCACAACGAACTCACTCATGACACCATGACAAAAGCGACTTCACAGAATGTCAAATTACGTCGTGAATCGAACAGTCCATTTTACGATGTCCTGGTTCAAGTAAAAAAGGCCTAACGGAGGATGACTATGAAAAAACAATACGGGTTGGTTATAGATCTAAGAAGATGTTTTTGATGCAATACATGCACAATCGCCTGCAGAATGGAAAACAGTACTAAGATTGGGATTCGTCTTGCGGAGGTATACACTGTTGGTGCCAATTGGAACATAAACGATGTACCGGCCGGCAAGTTCCCAAATCTGAAAATGTACTATCTGCCTCTAATGTGCAACCACTGTGATGACCCTCCATGCAAAAAAAATCTGCCTGCAAAAATAACCAAAAGAGATGACGGCGTCGTCTATCTTAACAACAACAAGGGCAAGAAAGAAGATACGAGCGCATGTCCCTACAACCGTATCCTGTGGGATGAAAAATCGAAAACACTGATAAAGTGCGACCTCTGCATGAGCAGAATTAATGAAGGAAAGCAGCCTCTGTGTGTCGAGAGTTGTCCATCAAAAGCCCGACATTTTGGCGACCTCAAAGATACAAACAGCGAGGTATCAAAACTAGTCAAAGAGCACAGCGCAAAACCGCTATTCCCTCAGCTAAACACGAAGCCTTCAGTGCTTTACATAATGCCCAGAGGTAGTGAGAATAAAGCGGTTGGAGATTCCCCGATTTAGTTCATACACGGTGATCAGGATATAAAAACTTTATATCCTGATCACCAATCAAAAATAATACTAACACTGAATTAATCGGAAAAACAGAAATCAGGGATACTAAAAAATGGGGTTAAATCGGGACACTAATTTGTTTTATATATTTTATAATTAAACTAAATCAGCTTCTGTATTTGTAGTAGGCTGCGCAGCTTCCTTCTGTACTCACCATGCATGCGCCTATCGGTCTTTCTGGAGTGCATGCCTTGCCAAACAGGTTGCACTCTGACGGCAGCTTAACACCTCTGAGAACAAGCCCGCACATACAGCCCTTTGGTTCAGGGCACTCAACAACGCCGGAAAGATCGAAAACTGCCTCAGCATCCCTTCTGCGCCACTCATCGCGTATGCTAAGCCCGCTGCCGGGCAGTACGCCTATGCCGCGCCAATATGCATCAACGGGTTCAAAATACTTCTCCATAAAACCCACAGCATTAGGATTGCCTATTTCGCTAACAACCTTTTTGTACTGGATTTCTACTGATGCCCTGCCTGATGCGGTCTGAGAGATCAGCATTGCTATTGAAGCAAGTATGTCATCTGCATCAAAACCTGTGACAACGCAGGGTCTGTTAAACTTTTCAGGTATAAAATCGTAAGGCTTTGTGCCTATGATAGTGCTAACATGGCCAGGCAGTACAAAGCCGTCTATATTAACATCCTCAGACTGAAGCAGCACCTCAAGCGCAGGAGGCACAATTTTGTGAACAGAGTATAGGTAAAAGTTCTCTATCCCAAGCCTGTCAGCCTCAGAGAGTGTTGCAGCAGCAGCAGGAGCTGTGGTCTCGAATCCTGCTCCAAAAAACACCACTTTTTTATCTGGATTCTCTTTAGCTATCTTCAAGCTGTCGAGCGGTGAATATACGATCCGTATATCCGCGCCCTCAGCCTTCACCTCTGACAGCGAGAGCTTCCCGCCGGGCACACGCATCATATCTCCAAATGTGGTGAGTATGGCATCATCCTGTCTGGCAATTGTTATCGCTTTGTCTACATCCTTGATTGATGTTACGCATACAGGGCATCCAGGCCCGCTGAGCAGCTTTATGCCATGCGGCAGCATTGATCTAATGCCGTGCTTAAATATTGCTACTGTGTGTGTACCGCAAACCTCCATAAAGTTCAGAGGTCTGTCTATTTTTTTGTTAAGTTTTTTTATGGTCTCGATCATGGGTTTAAGTATAACAGATCAGTTTTTAAAACATCCTGACTATTGTCTCTTCTCCTGCCTGCAGTCCAAGTTTGCTGCCGGGAATAACTACTATGCCATCAGCTTTCACAAGTGTTGTGATGAGTCCTGATTTGCCCAGCACAGGCGCAGCGTAGAGAACACCGTCTTTCACTTCAAGGCTGACTCTAACATGATCTTCCCTGCCTGCTGATGATGCTATAGATTTTGACATTACAGCACGTAAAATTCCGCTCTCAATTGTGCTTTCTGGCATACCGCATATTTTTGAGAGAACCGGTCTGATAAAAATGTTGAAGCATACTACTGTGGCAGCTGGATGTCCTGGCAGTCCAAATACTGCCTTGTTATTAACAACCGCTCCTATCATAGGTTTGCCGGGCTTTATAGAAACACCATGAAATAGCACTCCGGGGCTTCCGATATCATTAATGATAGAGGATGTCATATCTTTTGTGCCTGCTGATGTACCGCCTGTAAGAAGCACCATGTCAGATTCAGCAAGAGCTTGCGACAGTGCATCCCTGATTGTGCTGTAATCATCCCTGAATATTCCGAGCCTCTTGGGTATGCCACCATACTTTTGGATAAGTCCGGATAGAGTATATGAATTTATATCCCTTACATGCCCTGGTTTCAGCTTTTCTGATGCAGAAACTATTTCATCACCTGTTGATATTATAGAGACAATAGGTTTTTTGAACACCTTAATTTCTGTAATGCCTATGCCTGCCAAAGCGCCCACATCCTGCGGCTTGAGCCTTTTACCTTTCTCCAGCACCAGAGAGGATGCTGATATATCATCACCTCTTCTGATCACATTTTCATACAAGGGAACAGAGCGGAGAATCTCTATCAATCCTCCTGAGGCAATCTGCACATGTTCAAGCATTACAACTGCATCTGCTCCTTTTGGCAGCATTCCTCCTGTAGGAATTTTTGCTGTTGTGCCTTTTGCGAGTGCAAAGTCAGGTTCATCACCCATAAATATTTCATGGGTGAGCTGCAGATAAGCAGGCATGGTCTCTTTAGCGCCGAATGTGTCTGATGAAGCAACTGCATAGCCGTCAACAGTAGAACGGTCGAATCCGGGTAGGTCTTCCTGTGAGAATATATCCTTGGCAAGAACTCTGTTATATGCATTCTCCAGCCCTGTATTTTCATATTCAGGGTGTATTTCTGACAATGCATCAAGCACTCTGTCAAGAGCATCTTGGGGCATCAGATAATTTTTATCAAACATACGTCTTCCTTTTACCGGTCATTGGATCAAGGCCTACGACTGACGCGTTCTTTCCATTTTGAAGCAGATCAACCATTCTATTTTCAGACTCGATAAGCAGCCTGTTTATCTGGCGCATATTAAGCCCCCCTCTTCTTTTCCTGTTCAGAAACGACAAAAATACGATGCTCTTGTATATCCTCTTATTCGTCCTCTGAGAAAACATATAACTCTCAAGGGATGTCTCTAGAAACTTGTCATTTCTTTTCTGTACTTCTCTGCATATTGTTACAGACTTGCGCCAGTACACCTTGTCAATCATGCTGTCGACCTTCATCTCAGCAAGTGTATGCCCTATGCCCTGCTTGTCCTCTGTAAGCGTCTCATGCGCAACCGTATCAGCTGCAAGGTGGCATAGATAACCATATATAAATGCCTTTTCAGCGCCTTTGTGCGATTGTTCCAAAAATGTGAGTCCTGTACTCCAGTCGTGGCCTCTCTTGGACTCAGGCAGATACTTTTTGCCGAATATCATATCTGCCATTATGTTGCCATAAATAAAGTCCTGCGGATATTTTTTAAGCAGCGCAGCAACAGCAACAGGCAAAATCTGCTGAGTATCCAGCAGCTGGCTAGCCAAATAAACATGCGTAAGAGGTCCCCACGCAAAAGCATCAGACGGCAAAGCAACTACAAAAATAGCTACAGCTATAAACAGCATTATTTATCTATATCCCTCACAAACTTAAGCAGGAGTCTGGCTCCCATACCAGTAGCGCCTTTGAGGCTGTAAGGCCTGTCTTTATCGCTCCATGCAGTTCCAGCTATATCCAGATGAGCCCATGGCACAGAACCGGCAAACCCCTTCAGAAATGCTGCTGATGCCATCAACGACCCTGTCCTGCTGCCGGAATTTTTCAGGTCTGCTATATCACTGGACAGATAATCTGCATATTCCTCGAAAAGCGGCATCTCCCATACGCGCTCATAAGTATCAGCTGATGCTTTTTTTAGCCTATCCATAAGCTCTCTGTCACTACCCATCATCGCTGCTGCCTCGCCTCCTAAAGCAATTGCACAAGCTCCTGTAAGAGTCGCTATATCCACTATAGCCCTGGGCTTGAGAAACTTGACAGCGTATCCTATCGCATCAGCGAGCGTAAGCCTGCCCTCTGCATCTGTGCTGACGACCTCAATGGATGTGCCATTTATTGCCTTTATTACATCTCCAGGCCTGTATGCCGAACCGCCTGGGAGATTCTCTACAGCAGGCAGAATAGCTGTAACATTAACTTTAAGCTTTAAATCAGATAAAGCCTTCATCACTCCTAAAACTGCAGCCCCGCCTGCCATGTCGTACTTCATCTTCTCCATGCCGTCTACAGGCTTAAGAGATATTCCGCCGCTGTCAAAAGTTACAGATTTGCCGATCAGCACAACAGGAGATCCCTTGCCTCCTTTATACTCCATTACTATAAACCTCGGCAGCTCTCTGCTGCCCTTTCCTACACTCAAATATGCGTTCATACCAAGCCTTTGTGCCTCTTTCTGCTCAATAATCTTTGTTTTTATAGAGGATGACTTGATCGCTCTGGCATATGAGGCCATAGCAGAGGGAGTCAGTTCATTTGCAGGAGCGCTCACAAGGTCTCTGGCAAAGAGTGAAGCAGCTACAAATGCGTTGAGCTGTTTTATTTCTCCAGCAGACATGGAACTTATTATGCCAAGCTCCTTAATGCACTTTTTACATTTTGTCTCTCTTTTATATTTTGTGAATTTGTAACTGCCAAGCAGAGCCCCCTCAGCCAAATAGAATGCAGATGAGAACTCTTCCTTTAGCTTTGCTGAATTAAGAACAGCCGTAGAAAATACACCGCTGTATAGCCTTTGGCTGTTTAACTGACGTATGGCTGCTGATCCAGTCTGCCTCAGTCTCTCGGCGTCTAACTCTTTTTTATTGCCTGCTCCTGCAAGCATTACAGACTCGAATTTACATCCCGGAGTATAAATCAGCATAGTCTGTTTGAAATCAGCGCTGAACCTGCCGGATTTTACAGCCCTGCTGATAAGGCCGCCTGTAGCTGTATCAACAGCGCTGTATACAGAATATTTTGTATCACTGAAAAAAGGCAGAATCAGGCACTCAGTAGAAACATTCGCCTCATCTGCCCTTACATTTCTCAATTTAATCATTCAAGTCTCAGCTCCTGTTCTGCGGATTTGTTCTGTTAAATTTATTCATTGCGCTCTCTGCGCCTTCAGCTATTATAACACTCACAGCCTCTGCTGCCCTCGCAACAGCATCTGCTATAACAGCCTTGTGCTCAGAACCAAATGGCTTGAGCACATAATCTTCGACCAGCATCGAAGGATCTCTGGATATGCCTATTTTGATACGAATAAAGTCCTTGGATCCGATAAAGCTGATAATAGATTCTATGCCTCTGTGTCCGCCTGATGAACCTCCCCGCCTTATCTTGATCACTCCTGCATCGAGATCCAGATCATCATGAACAACAATAAGGTTCTCCGGGGAAGTATAATGTTTATCCATCAGCTTCCTGACAGCAGCTCCGCTTCTGTTCATGTATGTGAGAGGTTTTAGGAGCAGGGTCTGAGCTCCTGATATTACTGCCTTGCCTGATATGAAGAAAGCTTTTTCTGTCATCTCTGAGCTCTGTTCATCAGACAGTGTGTCTATAACCTTGAAGCCGATATTATGACGGGTGTTTGAATATTTTCTTCCTGGATTGCCGAGACCTGCAATTATCCACATCGGATGGAGGATCAGACCTTAGACATAGGAGCCGACCTGATAGAGGCCGGCTCCGCATCTAAAATCCTCTATTTTTCTGCCTCTTCAGGCTTCTTTCCCTTTTTTATAACTTCCGGCTCAGCAGCTGCTGCTTCTGCCTCAGCCTCAGCAGCAGTAGCCTCTTCCTTGACAGCTGTAACTGTAGCTATAACTTCTTGTGCATCTGTAAGCACCTTTATTCCATTCTGGAGCTTAAGGTCAGACACATGAATTGAATGGTTGATCTCTAGACCTGATACATCTATATCAATATGGCCAGGGATCATGCTTGGAAGACACTCAATCTCAATCTCTCTCAGGCTATGCTGAAGTATGCCGCCATCACGCTTTACGCCTACAGGCTCGCCTTTTACTGCGATATGCACATTCACCTTGATTGTCTCTGTTGCGAGTATCTCCTGAAAATCTACATGAAGAAGGTTGCCGGCTACAGGATCAACCTGATAATCCTTAACAATAGCCTGCTTTGCTCCATCATTGAACTCAAGATTTACTATAACCTGCTCTCCTGCCGTCCTGCTGATAAAGAGCGCCAGCTCTTTCCCGGGCATCTGTATCGCAGTTGAACCGCCGGCTCTGTACAGTACAGAGGGGATCATGCCCTCTCTGCGCAGTCCGCGTGCTATTCCTTTGCCTGTGTTCTCTCTCTTTTCTGCCTTAAGAGTTGTAATCTGCATTATTGCCTCCTTATAAAACTTATCATCCTGTCATCCGGTATTCACAGCAAATCCGCACTCACGTATTGTGCAGCCGGCTCCGCTGATATCAAACGAACAGTGAATTTACTGAAGTCTCCTCATGGATCCTTTTTATAGCCTCAGCAAGCAGAGGCGCCACACTAAGCACCTTGAGCCTGCTGCATTCTTTCATCTTGTCATCAAGAGGTATAGTGTCTGTAACAACAACCTCCTCCAGCACAGAGTTATTTATTCTTTCTATCGCAGGTCCGGAGAGCACAGCATGAGAAGCAGCAGCACATACCCTGTTTGCGCCCTTTGCCTTTATCGCAGCGGCAGCCTGCGTTGTTGTGCCTGCAGTATCTATCATGTCGTCAAGTATTATCGCATCCTTGCCTTTTACATCACCTATTACATTCATAACCTCGCAGACATTCGCTGCCTCGCGCCTCTTGTCTATGAATGCGAGTGACGCATTGAGCCGCTTGGCAAATGCCCTCGCCCTTTCCACTCCTCCAGCATCAGGAGAAACTATTACAAGGTGGTCGTCATTCCACTTTTTAAAATAGTCGAGCAATACAGGCGCTGCAAAAAGATGATCAACCGGAATATCAAAAAAGCCCTGTATCTGGGCTGCATGAAGATCCATTGTGAGAATTCTGTTTGCACCAGCAGCTGTTATAAGGTCTGCTACAAGTTTTGATGATATAGGAACACGAGGCTGAACCTTTCTATCCTGCCTTGCATAACCATAATAAGGTATTACTGCTGTTATTCTGCTTGCAGATGCCCTCTTCAGAGCATCTATCAGGAGCAGAAGCTCCATAAGATTGTGATTTACAGGAGTACATGTGGGCTGAATTATAAAAATGTCGGATCCTCTGACATTTTCATTTATCTGCACAAGTATCTCTCCGTCGCTGAAAGATGTTACTGTTGTATCAGTAAGAGATATTTGTATATGTTCACTCACCCTGGCAGCCAGAGTCTTGTTGGCATTGCCGGTAAGAATTTTGATCCCGTTTGACATCTTTGTCCTCCATATCTTTGTTCAGCTTGTACTGCCGTAAATCTTAAAAGCGTGAGCGATCTACTGGGGCGCCAGGATTCGAACCTGGGGATGGCAGATCCAAAATCTGCTGACTTTCCGCTTGTCGACGCCCCAAACGACCCGACGCGTTTTATAAAATTCAGACAGCAAAACGAGGCATCTCAGCAAGAGATTCAGCTGCCCTGCACCAGAACTGCCCTGACAAGGCCGCTTCGGCCGCAAGCGCTTCAGGTATATTTTCAAATATACCGAAAACTGCAGACCCGCTGCCGCTCATAAGCGAAACATAGGCGCCTTGCTCTGCTAATTTCCCCTTTATTTCCCTTATAACAGGGAAGTGCTCCATAACTACATCTTCAAAGTCATTTGAAGCAAGAGTGCTGAAAAGAGTGAAATCACCCAGTCTGATTTTTTGATAAATTAGCTTGATATTATCTATTTTAGTGTGCGTATTTGTCAATTCCCCAGACCTGCGGAGCTGGTCATATGCCCATGGGGTAGGCACAGAAACAGCAGGCTTTACAACAACAACAGGATATGAAAAGGCTGGATTAACACGAGTAAGAATCTCTCCCCTGCCCTCAGCAGCTGCCAAAGGCGCAGAAAAGAAAAATGGCACATCAGAGCCGATCTTTGCACCTAACATGCTGAGTTCATTATCTTTTAGACCCAAATCCCATAAAATATTCAGGCCACTCAGTACAGCTGCTGCATCGCTGCTACCGCCTCCTAGACCTGCGCCTGAAGGGATGCTCTTTTTTAGGGTTATGCGTGCGCCTTTGCTGATGCCGGCATGGTCTTTCAGCATAATAGCAGCCTTGTATACGAGGTTATGTTCTGCAGGGATATCAAGGTCAGATATAATCTCTATAAAATCAGCCGGTTCTATCTTCAGTTCATCATATATGCCTATGCACTGCATAAGAGAAAATATATTATGATAGCCGTCATCTCTTTTATTAAGTACATAGAGGCAGAGGTTAATCTTTGCTGGAGTCTTGATCTGTATCATTTGTGACTATTTTCTTCTATATCATTCAGGAAGAGGCGCTCCTGCTGCCTTTATCTTTCCCTGCACCCTCTCTTTAAGCCCCTCTTCATCCTTATGAAGCTTGAGGACCTTGTACCAGGCCTCGAGTGCATTTTTCATGTCTCCTTTTTTATGGTAAACATCTCCGATATGCTCGTATATGGCAGGATCATCCTTCACCATCTTTGCAGCCCTCTGCAGTTCAATAAGCGCCTCGTCCAACCTGCCTAGCCTAAAGTATGCCCATCCGAGACTGTCAACTATATATCCGCTGTCAGGCTTCAGCTCAATCGCTCTCTGAATCAGCCTCAGAGCCTCCTCCAGATTCACATTATTATCGGCATATGTGTAGCCAAGATAGTTAAGTGCATCAACATGATCAGGATTTAAATTAAGAGTCTTTTTAAGAAAAGATATCATCTCATCGTTACTCTTCAGCTTTTCATACAGCACTGCTGTCTGAAAATTAATCTCATCATGATCAGGGAACTTCTCGACACCCTCTTTAAGTAGCGCCTGCGCCTTGTCAATCATCTTCAGCTGCATATAGAGATGGGATAAATATATATAAATTTCGGGCTTGCTCCTCTCAAAACTCAGAACCTCTTCATAAACAGCAACAGCCTCTTTATATTTACCCTTTCTGGAATAGACCATAGCCATGCTCATAAAAGCATTTATATTTTTTGGATCTGTCTCGAGCACCTTTCTCAGCTCAGCAACAGCCTGATCAGGCCTGTCAAGCTCATCAAGTGCCAGAGCCAAATAGTATCTTGTTGCTATGTCTTTGGGAAATTTGCCAAGAAGAATCCTGAACTCAGAAACAGCCTTTTCATACTCCCTCTGCTGAAGATACAGCAGCCCTAGTCTCTGGTTAATAAGGAGGTTTTCCGGAGATTCCTTTGAAAACTCCTGAAGCTGCTCAATCGCCTTGCCATAAGACTTGTCCTTTATATAAAACTGGGAAAGCCTCTCTCTGGCCATAAAATTTCTCGGGTTTATATCGATAGCCTTTTTATAATACTCTTCAGCAGACTGCCTGTTCCCCTGAGCCTCGTATATTATCCCAAGATTGTAGTAAGCAGCATCAAATCCCTGCCTAAGCTCAGTTATCCTTAGAAAACTCGTCTCAGCTTTTTTGAACTCTCTTTTATCAATATAGATTGTGCCAAGATAGTAAAGAGCCATCACATTATCCCTTTCTGCCTTTACAACTGTCTCGAATATGTCAGCAGACCTGTCCAAATCGCCTTTAGAAAGATACAACATGCCGAGCATAAGCCTTGGCTCTGCCCTCTCTGGCTGAAGTGAATAGAGCTTTTCATATATTTTGATAGCTTCATCGTAATTCTTCTGAGAGTTGAATATTTCACCTAAAAGTCTGAGTGCTAGCGTATCATCTGGATTGCGCTTTAATATGTCTGTCAAAACCTCCTGAGCCTCGATTATCCTGCCTGTCCTTATTAAAAGCCCGCTCATACGCGCCTTAAGATAGTCTGAAGACGAATCTATGGTAGCAGCGTTTTTATAATGCCTGAGCGCCACATCGAGCCTGCCCTCCAGCTCAGCAATAGAGCCCATCATATACTCGTAATAAGCACGTGACTGGATTATATGCTCAACTTTTTTAAACAACTCAGATGCATTGGCCTTCTTTTCTTCAGCAGCAGCAGCGCCTAGTGAATCTGCCAATGGGAAGATGAGAATTAAAGAGAAGAAAATTGACTTTATAAGGTTTTTATTTATCATTTCACCATTCTGACTAAAAATAAAGGGGGTCACTACGACCCCCTTTACAGATTATGATCCCAGTTTATACTAGCAAGAGCCTTTGCACTTGCATGTTGTTGCTGTCTTTTTTGACACCTTTCTGATTGTCATCGCATTTCCTCCCTTTCATAGGGTCTTAGGCAGATTCATTCCGCCTGCTCTATCATCATTATAACCGTATGCCCTGCATTTGTAAACATCTCTCAGTCTAGATATTCCATTGCTTTGAGCGAGAAAATTCTCGCCATTTGATATGCCAGCCCTGTATCTGCATCCTCCCCTGCACTCATTTATCCAAGGACATGAAACATCCGAACACTCCAGATTAGAAAGCATGATCGGCTCTATCCTCTTCCAGCATATTGCGAGACCTTCGGTAATATTGCCTGCCGGCCTGTCCGCATAAAAAGCGCACTTTGCTACAGATCCGTCTGCCAGCACAGAGGCTAGATGCAGACCGCACCCATAGCCTTCACTGCTTCCGTGCATCCCTTCGCTGAATCCATAAGAAAAATATCGACCGCCTTTCTCTGGAGATACAGATAGCTCATTATTTGCACCCAGGCTTCCGGAAATACATGGCACATCAACTATCCAATCCTTTATGCCCATGCTACTGAAAAGGTTATCCATCTCATCAAACTCATCAAGATTGCAGCTGTGCACCATAGTAGCCACAGAAGCTGATATACCGGATGCCAAAACATTTTCGAGACTGTTCATAACCTTGTCATAAGAGCCTGCGCCGCGCAGAACTTCATGGCCTCTGCGCATTCCGTCTATGCTGAATTGTATCTCATCAAAATTTATGCCCGAGATCCGCTCTTTGGTCAGCATAAGGCCATTGGTAAGCAGAACCTTTCTGAGTCTGAAGCTATGAAGCAGGTCGTTAATACTGTCAAAACATCTATGCAATAGCGGCTCGCCTCCTGTTACAAGAAGCCTTAGACCCTGCATCTGCTCAAACTGTGATATTGCGTCCAAAATCGTCTCTGGGGCAAGTTCCCTGCCGGAAGGTTCGCCTATATAACAGTGTTTACATCTTAGATTGCATCTGTCTGTAATCTGAAGTTCAAGATATCGAAGAGACGGGAAGGAAGGCTTATTAGTTTCAGCAGCAAAATGTTTATAAGGAGTTTTGTCTGTAATTATGCCTTCATGTACACAATAATCGATAAATTCTGAATCAGCATCTGCAGGAGACGCGCCTTCAGGACCAGAGCACTTTTTGAGAAAAGAGAATGCCTCAGCATCCAGTTCATAAAGCTCATCAGCCTTTATGTTGTAGACTGACGGAGCTTCGAGGTTTTTAAGTGCGAAATAGTCTAAAAGGTAGAGACGCATTGTTTATTTTACAACATAACATAAGTGCTATCATCAAAATATTGACCTCTGCAGCACTCTCCTTAAAAAGGTCTTTGTTCTTTCGGTCTGTGGTGATGTAAATATCTGTTCAGGGCTGCCGGATTCTACAATATCCCCATTTTCGATCACGATCACCTTGTCTGCCATTTCTCTGGCAAAGTGCATCTCATGAGTTGCTATCAAAGTTGTCATACCCTCAGACACCAGATCCTTGATTACACTTAAAACCTCTCCAACCATCTCAGGATCCAGAGCTGATGTTGGCTCATCAAACAGCATTATCTCAGGCTTCATGGCGAGTGCCCTTGCAATCGCCACCCTCTGCTGCTGCCCTCCGGACAGCTGCCCTGGATAACTGTCCGCCTTGCCTGACATATTGATGCGTTCGAGCAGCCTGCGCGCTCGCTCATGCGCTTCATCAGGAGAAAGCCCCAACACATGCACAGGCGCCTCTATTATATTCTCTATGGCTGTCATGTGCGGAAATAGATTAAACTGCTGAAAGACCATTCCAGCCTTGAGCCTTACCTGCCTTATAGACTCCTTTTCTTCAGCGCTGAGCCCTTTTGACGGTATTGAGTGAAGAGAGATGCCGCAGACATCAATTTCTCCGCTATCAAATGTCTCGAGCCCGTTTATGCACCTAAGAAGAGTACTCTTTCCGCCTCCGGAAGGACCGATCAGCACCAGAGACTCGCCCTTTTTAACATCTAGATTGATGTCCTTAAAAAGCTGATGGCTACCGTATGATTTTCTCAACTCTCTTATATGTATCATTTATGCCCCTTGAGCCTCTGCTCAAGCCTGGATGCAAGAAGAGAGAGAGGATAGCTCATGCCGAAATAGAGCAAAGCGACTATGATTCCCAGCTCAAAAAATCTGAGAGTTGATGCAGCCAGTATGCTGTATGTCTTTGCAAGTTCAACCATCGCAATTATAGAGACTAGAGATGAGTCTTTAAACAGCGCTATAAAGTCATTTGTTATCGCAGGAAGAGATACCCTTAGAGCCTGCGGCAGAAGTATTCTCCTTATAGCTACATTACTGCTCATCCCCAGAGACAGCGCTGCCTCCATCTGCCCCCTCGGCACTGAATTGATCCCTGCCCTGTAGACCTCTGCCTCATAAGCAGCATAATTCATTCCAAGCCCGATGAATGCCGCAGCAAGCGGGCTGAGAGAAATGCCTATGTTTGGCAGCCCGTAATAAAGTATAAACAGCTGAATGAGAAGAGGCGTGCCTCTGTAAAATTCAATGTAGGCTGAAGCCGTTATTCGAGCTGGCGCCTGTCCGTACAGCTTCATAAGAGCGAGACATAGCCCAAGAATTACAGCAAAAAACATTGACACAACAGATATCATCACGGTAACGGCAGCGCCCTTCAGTAATGTGGGTACAAAAGTATAGAGCGGAGCCTGTCTAGACTCTTTCAGGCCTGCTGCAACTGATGATTTTTCCTCTATGGTTCTCAGCAGATCTGCCTGGTCGCTGTTCCACATATCCCACTTCTTGTAAATCCTAGCGAGGTCGCCCTCGTTATAAAGTTTAAGAAGAATCCTGTCGAGCTCCTTTTTAAGCTCAATATTCTCCTTTCTGACAGCTATGCCATAGTACCCTCTGCCTATCGGATCTCCAACAAACTTCAGCTTGTCATTAGGCTTTGCGTAGTATGCTGCAATAGGCAGATCAAGGAGTACTCCATCTATTCTGCCGAGTGCGAGATCTTCATAAGGCTCTACCTGGCCGGGGTAGATCTTCACGATTATTCCGGTCTCTTTTTCAAGTATGGTTTGCGCTGCAGTACCGGAGAGTGTGCCTGCCTTTTTGCCCTTCAGATCCAGTAGGTTATTTATTGTGCTGTCATCTGCACGAACAACAAGCTGTTCTGAATAAATGTAGTATGGAGCAGAGAAAATTATCCTGGATTCACGCTGTTCTGTTATTTCTATGCCATTCATGGCTATATCTGTGTCCCCGCGTTCAAGAGCAGGTATCAGACTATCCCATGCATTCTGGACATGCCTCGCCTTAACACCCAGCTCTACTGCTATGGCTTCGGCAAGGTCAACCTCAAATCCGATTTTTCTTGAAGGTTTTTCAGGATCAGGGAATATATATGGAGCCCCGCCCTCGGCATCCGCTCCCCAGAGAATATAGCCTCGCTCTTTTATCAGCGAAAGCGCATCAGTATGAGGTCTGTCCTGAGAAACAAAATAAAGGACAGACCCCATAACTGCAACCAACAAAAGAGCGCTGATTTTCTTCTTCATATTTTGCCTGACGTTTAAACTAAAGCATACCGCCCCCGTCGGTCAAGGTTTACTTAAATTAACAGGATATATATAATTTCAGCTGCTGTTGTATAATTCTGGGTTAGGGCTTGAAACATTTCATGAGGATCCAAATTGTCTGAACTAACACCACTGATGAAACAGTACTACTCAATCAAGGACAGCCACAGGGACTGCATTGTCCTGTTCAGGCTCGGCGACTTCTATGAGATGTTCGGTGAAGACGCAAAAGTTGCATCAGCTATCTTGCAGATCACACTAACAAGCCGCGACAAAAGCAGAGATGAGCCTATGCCTATGTGCGGAGTGCCCTACTTTTCTGTTGATGCCTACATCACAAAGCTTATAAAAGCGGGGCACAAGGTCGCGATCTGCGAACAGATCGAAGACACAAAAAACGCAAAAGGCATAGTGCAGCGTGATGTTGTAAAAATAATCACACCCGGCACACACACTCCTGAGGAGCCTAAAGAAAACTATTATATAATGAGCATCTTCCCGGACCGTTCAGGCTGCGGCATAACTGTTGCGGACATCTCTACCGGAGAGTTTATGGTATATGAGACCCAGATGCATATTGCTGATGAGGCAGGCAGATTCTGCCCCAGAGAAATACTATGTCCGATGAGCCTTAAAGACAATATCCACTACAGAGAGTCTCTTGAAGGCTATTTTATCACTTACGCAGATGACTGGGACTTTGACTATTCAGAGGCATACAAGACCGTGCTTAAGCACTTTAGGGTTGCATCTCTTGAAGGTTTTGGCTGCCAGGACATGCAAAGCGCCACATCCTCGGCAGGTGCGCTCCTGAAATATCTGGATGAAACACAAAAAGTACTAACTTTCAAAAAAATCGATGTTATGCGCAGCTCGGCCTATATGTTTCTCGATGCAACAACACGCAAAAATCTTGAGCTGATAAACAATCTTGCCGATGGCTCTGACAGCGGCACTCTGCTGAGCGTTCTTGATGAAACCATAACACCTATGGGCGGCAGATTTATACGAAACGCAATATCGAGACCACTCCTTTGTGCTGAAGAAATAAACAAAAGACTTGATTCTGTCGAATACCTTATGGACGACTATGTTCTGCATGAAGAGATAAAATCTTCACTGAGAAAGATGCATGACATGGAGCGTCTCGCTTCAAAACTGATTGCCGGAACCGCAAACCCAAGAGATCTCATAAGCCTTAAGAATTCAGCAGAATATCTGCCTAAACTTAAAAAGGCATGCCTCTCTTCGGAGGATGCGCTAATTAAAGAGCAGGCATCATCAATAAAAGATTTCTCTGAGATGACAGAGCTTATATCAGCTTGTATAGATGAAAATCCTCCTATGAATCCTAAAGACTCAGGGGTCATAAAAAAGGGATACAGCGCTAATGTTGACGAATTAAGAAGCATATCTACCAGCGGGAAAGACTTTATAGCAAAACTCGAAGCAAAAGAGAAGGAGCGCACAGGCATATCCTCGCTCAAAGTCGGGTTTAACAAAGTCTTTGGGTACTACATAGAGATAACCAAAACAAATCAGCATCTCGCTCCAGATTACTATATTAGAAAGCAGACACTAGCAAACTGCGAAAGATTCATAACTCCTGAGCTGAAAGAGTACGAAAGCAAAGTGCTCGGAGCTGAAGACAGGCTCAAAGAGCTCGAAAATGAGATATACAATAAGATTGTAGCAAGCCTGCAGAAGCACGGGCCTGACATTCTTCAGGCCGCTTTATCAGCAGCTATACTAGATTTTCTCTCGTCTTTGTCCACAACAGCAAAAAGATACGACTACTGCAGACCGCAGATAAGCAGCTCTGATCTTGTAACCATAACTGACGGACGGCATCCTGTTGTAGAACGCATACTTCAGCAGTCAAATGGATCTGAATCAAAGTTCATTCCAAACAGCGCACTTATGGACTCTTCTGAAAACAGCCTGCTGATGATAACGGGTCCGAACATGGCTGGAAAATCCACATTCATGCGGCAGACAGCCCTTATAGTTCTAATGGCGCAGATGGGCTCTTTTGTGCCAGCTGCCTCTGCTAATATCGGGATTGCTGACAGGATATTCACCAGGATCGGAGCTTCAGATTATCTGGCCAAAGGCCAGAGCACATTCATGGTAGAAATGATAGAAACAGCAAACATACTGAACAACGCTACTAACAGAAGCCTTATACTTCTTGATGAAGTAGGCAGGGGAACAAGCACTTTTGACGGGATAAGCATAGCATGGGCTGTGGCCGAGTATATCGTCAAAAAGATAAAGGCGCGCACACTATTTGCCACTCACTATCACGAACTCACAGACCTAGCTTTAACAATAGACGGCATTAAAAATTATAATGTTGTAGTTAAAGAATGGGGAGATGAGATAATATTTCTCCGCAAGATCGAAAAAGGACCTGCTGACAAGAGCTACGGCATCCAGGTAGCAAGACTCGCCGGCCTTGCAGATGAGGTTATCATAAAAGCTAAAGAGGTCTTGAGCGAGCTCGAAAAAAGGGAGTCTGAAACATTCAGGCACAAGCCTAACCAGATGGATCTATTCTGCCAAGGCGATCCGCTTAAGGCAGAGATTATGAAGCTAGACCTGCAGTCTCTAACTCCTCAGAAGGCTGTCAAACTACTCCAGAATCTAAAATCAATGGCACAAGGAAGTTGAAAGATATGGTTACGGCAGGATTGACAGGAAGCTTCGGAATGGGCAAAAGCACTGTCTCAAAAATGTTCGCACAGCTAGGTGCAAAAATAATCAACACAGACTCTATAGTGAACAATCTGCTCACAGATCCGGATATTATAAAAAAGGTTGAGGATACATTCGGTCCTGAGTCTGTAACAGATGGAGTAGTCAACAAAAAAGAGCTCTCAGAAGCTGTATTCAAGTTTCCGCACCTCAGGATATCGCTTGAGAACATCCTGCATCCTCCTGTTTTTGCGCGTGTTGAAGAAGAGAAGAAGCAGATCAGCAAGTCTGATCCATCAGCAGTAGTTATTATAGAGGCTCCGGTCATTTTCGAGCGCGGATACCAGAACAGGTTCGATGTAATTATAACCGTATTTACAACAGAAGATATTGCAGTCAAGAGACTGGGTATTAAAGGCATATCAGAACAGGATGCAAGAAGCAGGTTTGCGAGTCAAATGCCTGTTAAAGGCAAGATCTCAAAGTCAGACTTCAGCATAGACAACAGCAGCAGTATTGATGTGACAGAAAAGCAGGTAGAAGAGATATATTGCAGACTGCTCTCGTTATGAGTCTCAATAAAAAAGAAAGAAATGAAGATATTTAATTATATTCCCGCAAGAGGAACCTTCAAAAATCCTGTAGTAACCATCGGAAACTTCGATGGTGCTCATGCCGGACATCAGAAAATTTTCAGTGAGGTTGTAAAAAAAGCAGAAGAGACCAGCGGCACACCTATTGTCATTACATTCTGCCCCCACCCGGTCACCGTACTGTTCCCGGAAAAAAATCTGAAGCTGATATCATCTTTTAAGGTGAAGTGCTGCATAGCAGAGCGGATCGGAATAAAGGCTCTTGTATGCATACCTTTTGACACAAGATTCGCGAATATAGATTCTGAGACATTCATAAGCGAGATACTCGCAGATAAAATCGGCGCAAAATGGGTAATTGTTGGCAACAACTGCTCTTTTGGAAGATCAAAAAAAGGAAGCCCTGACCTGCTGCGCAGAAGGGGAAAAAAGTTCGGCTTTAATCTAAAGGTTGTCAGATATGCTACAGCGCTCGGCAAAAGAGTGAGCAGCACCAGAGTGCGAAGTCTTGTTTCAAGAGGCGATGTCCACGAAGCAGCGCTCACACTCAAGAGAGCCTATCATATTGACGGATCAGTAGTTAAAGGCAAGGGCAGAGGAGCCAGAATACTCCGCACGCCAACAGCAAATATCAACACAGAGAACATGCTGATACCCAAAGAGGGGGTCTATGCTGCAAAGGTAACAATCGATCCTAAGCCTTGCGGACATTCTTCTAAAAAAGCTGCCCGCACATTCAATGCAGTTGCCAACATAGGCAGCAACCCAACCTTTGGCAAAGGAGACATAACTTACGAAGTGCATCTGCTCGACTTCAACGGAGATCTCAGTGGCCACACCCTGCGTCTTCATTTCATAAAAAGGATCAGGGATGAGAAGAAGTTCAAAAGCACTTCTGAACTCAGCATTCAGATTCAAAAAGACATAGAAAAGGCGAGAGCCATTCTAGCTAAAGCTGACACACCCCTATATCTTTAACGGATCAACATCCACTATATATTTAATCTTTATTGAATCCAGCCTTTTTATCGCACTCAATGCTGCCTTATGCAGCTTGACGCTGTCTCTGGACTTCACAAAAAATTGCAGCCTGCTGCCCTTGACTGATGACACCGCCACAGGCCCATAAAAAAGCAGGTCATTTTGCCTGCTGCAGCACTCTGCAGAAATCTCAGAAACCACCTGTTCAACAGACTTCGAATCTCCTGAATTATCTATGTTGAAAAGTATTATATTTGAGTATGGAGGATAGCCCAGAGATCTTCTGTCAGCAAGCTCGTCAACATAAAAGTTTCTGAAGTCATAGCTACTTGCAGAGCGGAGAAACTTCTGAGATTTCCTGTATGTCTGAATGAAAACAGAACCTCCCTGCTTAACAAGTTCTGAACCGGCGATTATCTCCTGAAAAGCCCTCTCTCTGGCCCTGAAGTCCGGCCTGCCTATCATGGATTCTGCAGAAATAAATACCAAAGCCTTTAATGATCCATTGTCAATCTTGCGCACAGCATGAGCTGTACCCACAGAAAATGAGATAACATCTCCCTGCTGTTCGTCTTCGCCGCTGCCTCTAAGCTTGTCAGCGCCTGAAGCAGTTTTCTGCAGCATTACAGCATCTGTGCCAAAAGCAGTATCGAGCTCTTCTTTAATCCGTTCAATGCCTGTGCCGGAAGGTTCGAGCTTAAACCCCATGCATGAAGGGCAGGATTCAGGTATTTCCTGCTCTGATCCGCACAACCGGCACCTTGCCTTTGTGCCAGACTTGTAAAAAATATACGGCACTCCGCACCTTAGGCAGCCTAATGTCTCACCGCACTCTTCACACCTTATAAGCGAATATCCTTTGCGGTTTATCATAAACAGCATGCTCTCTTTTGCCTTAAGCACATCTTTGGATTTTTTGAGCACCTCTTGTGCAAAGCATCCACTCTTTGAGGAGATTTTCACAACCTTTATCAAAGGTCTGCGCCTGCTGTCCGGAAATCTGAACCCTGAAATATCCTGACTGTTGCTGCCCAAAAAACTGTACTTGCCTAACGTGCAGTTATGCACAGACTCAAGAGATGGAGCTATTGATGTAAGAAGCACAGATGCTCTATGCATATAACCGCGCATAACAGCCACATCACGAGCATTGTATCTCATGCCTTCCTGTGCCTTGTATGACGAACTATGCTCCTGTGAAGCAATTATTAAAGAAACCTCACGCATAGGCGCCAGAACAGCAGATCTTGTTCCAACAATAATATCTGCCTCTCCTTGAGATATTCTTTTAACAGCTTCAGCCCGCTTTGCCGGGGTCAATCTGCTATGGAGCTCGCATACCCTGCTGCTATAAATATCCCTGAGGCATGCAGCAGTGCGTTCCATCATGTTGAACTCTGGGATCATAACTATAGCATTTTTTATGCTGTTGTCATGAGAAAATATATCCCTGATAAACCGCAGGTCATCAGAAGAGCTTTTAAGACAGGCTAAGGAGGCACTGTACCTATTTGACCTAATCTTCTGAAGAGCAGCAGAAAGCTTCTCTGCATAGCCCTCATCAGAGCAGTCAGACTGTGCATAATCAGTCACAACTTTTTTCAGAGCAGATCCGGCTCTTGTTTTTTTGGATTGAGAAAAATATGCCTTTATAAAATCCTCGAAAAAACAGCTCTTCAAAGCCATTCCCTCAGGAGTCAGATAGTAGTCCGAAAGCCATCTGATCAACTTAAAATACTGCTTATCAGCAAAAGGTATGCAGCATTCAGAAAGGTCTTTTAATCCAACAGAAAGCCCCTCAGGAGCGGTCTTCCTAACATCAGACACCACTCCATAAACTTTGCGCTTGCCGAGCTGTGCCTTTACAATAAAACCTTGAATATCAAAGGGCATACCTTCAGGTATCCTATAGGTCAGAGCCGGCAGTTTGAGCGGGAAAAGGACATCTGCATACATACTAAAAAAGCATACAGGATAGCTGCTTAAAGATACAAGACAAAGAATATTTTTAATCTGCCGATAAATATATACAGAAACCGAGAATATCAAAAGCTGAAGAATTACTCGTGTTGACAAGGTTTCTCCAAACCAATTACAATTTTTTTAGAGGGAAAACAAGGAGAAAAAGATGTTTGAGAAATTTACAGAACGCGGAAGAAGAATAATTATATTCGCAAAGGAAGAGGCTGAGCGCAGAAACAACGACTACCTCGGCACTGAGCATCTGCTTTTGGCAATTCTTCGCGACGAAGAGAGCCTGCCACACACCATACTCAAAAAGATGGGGCTCTCTATAGATGAAGTTAAGTTCGAGATAGAGAAAAACCTGCCTGTGGGCACAAACCTACTCACATTCGGAGAGATACCATTCACCCCTAGGGCAAAGAAGGTACTGGAGCTATCAATTGAAGAGGCGCGGTTGCTCGGCCATAACTACATAGGCAGCGAACATCTAATGCTTGGTCTTATACGCGAAGATGAAGGAATAGCCGGCAAGATTTTGAGAGACCTTGGCGCAAACCTGCTGGGCGCGCGACAGCTGGCAATAAATCTGGCTATAAAGCCGCAGTTTCAGCATACACAACAAAAAGAACGCAAAAAGACAACCACCCCTGCTCTCGATGAGTTCGGAAGAGATTTAACCTTGCTCGCGATTGAGGGCAAGCTCGACCCTGTTATAGGAAGGGAAGATGAAATTGAACGCGTACTTCAGGTGCTCGGCAGGAGAATGAAAAATAACCCTGCTATCATCGGCGAGCCGGGAGTAGGAAAAACAGCTATAGTTGAAGGACTTGCCCAAAAAATTGTTGCCGGAGATGTTCCTGACAGCCTTATAGGAAAGCGCATAATATCGCTCGATCTCGGCTCACTAATAGCAGGCACCAAATACAGGGGGCAGTTTGAAGAGCGTTTGAAAGCCGTAATGCGCGAGATACTCCAGACAGAAAACTCTATACTCTTTATTGATGAGTTCCATACACTAATCGGCGCAGGAGCAGCTGAGGGTTCAGTCGACGCTTCCAATATGCTCAAGCCCGCTCTGTCACGCGGTGAGCTCCAATGCATCGGAGCTACAACGCCTGATGAATACAGAAAGCATATAGAGAAGGACGGCGCGTTGGAAAGAAGATTCCAGCCCATATATGTTCAGCCGCCTACTGTAGAAACGACTGTAGATATACTTAAAGGCATAAGGCCAAAGTATGAGCAGCACCATAAAGTAAAGATAAGCGACGCTGCAATCAATGATGCTGCAAAGCTCTCTGACAGATACATGACAGACCGTTATCTGCCTGACAAGGCAATTGATGTTATTGACGAGACAGGCTCCAGGATAAAGCTCAAGAGATCCACACTGCCGCAGGAACTAAGAGACATGGAGAACGAACTTATACAGATATCAAAAGAGAAGAATCTATATGTGCGTCTACATGACCTGGAAAAGGTACAGACCCTGAGATCTCAGGAAGAGAGACTAAAAAAGACATATGAGCTCCAGTATAGAAAATGGAAAGAGACTCTCGGCAAAGAGGTGGCGGTAATATCCGAAGAAGATGTAGCATACACCGTTTCGAAGATGACAGGCATACCACTTTACAAGATGGGCGAGTCCGAGACAGAAAAACTTCTGCAAATGGAAGAGACTGTCCACAACAGGATCATAGGACAGGATGAGGCTGTCAAGGCAGTTGCAAGAGCTATAAAGAGATCCCGTGCAGGATTGAAGAACAAGAACAAGCCAATGGGCACCTTCTTCTTCCTAGGCCCCACAGGAGTAGGAAAGACAGAGCTGGCTAAAGCGCTTGCTGAGTTTATGTTCAATGATCAGAATGCTCTAATAAAAGTTGACATGTCTGAATACATGGAGAGATTCAATGTGTCGCGTCTTACAGGAGCGCCTCCCGGCTATGTTGGCTATGAAGAAGGCGGCCAGCTTACAGAAAAGATACGCAAGAGGCCTTACGCTGTCATACTTTTTGATGAGATGGAAAAGGCGCACCCAGATGTATTTAATATGCTGTTGCAGATAATGGATGAAGGAGTGCTTACAGACAGCTATGGCAGAAAGATAGATTTTAGAAATACGATTATAATCATGACATCTAACCTTGGAGCAAGGATAATAGAAAAAGCTACCCCTCTGGGCTTCTACAGAAACACATCATCTGAATCTTATGACAAGATTAAAGACAATGTGATGTCAGAGATGAAAAAAACATTCAATCCTGAGTTCCTAAACAGGATAGACGAGATGGTTGTATTCCATCAGCTTGAAAAAGAGCATCTGCTCTCTATCGTGGATCTGCTGCTGGCAGAGACCAACAAGCAGCTTGTCGAGCACTCATTAACAATAGAGGTGGCCCCAGAGGTTAAAGATTGGCTTCTGACAAAATATTACCAGCCTACTTATGGAGCACGACCAATGCGCAGGGCTATACAGCGAGAGATCGAAGACCCGCTCTCAGAAGAGCTGATAAAAGGCAAGTTTAAAAATTCAGGAACAATCAAGGTCGTTCTGAAAGATGCAAAACCTGACTTTATAGAGACCGACCAGGAAGCAATGCTGCTGTCTGTAAATTGAGATATCAGCATAAAAATAGAGCTCTGAATCCCGCAGAATTCATAAGGATGCTGCGGGATTTTAGCATCATAATTTACTAGTGGAGATATAAATGAATAAAAAAGGATTTATAATTTTAGTTCTTATACTAGCAGTCTTAGCAGTAGTATTCATATCTGCTTCTAAAAATAGCAGTAAAACAACAAGGGCTGACATCGGCCTTGCAGCTCCAGAATTGAATCTTACCGACCTTAATGGAAGGATATGGAAGCTCTCTGATCTGAAAGGAAAGGTTATATTCATAAACTTCTGGGCAACATGGTGCGACTCATGCAAGCCGGAAAAACTGACTATTCAGAATCTCGTAACATCAGAAAAGGATAACCCGAATTTTGTCTTCCTTACAGTACTCTACAATGACAGCACTGAACGAGCAAAAGATTTTATTAAGCAGCATAACTATACATTTCCAGTGCTTATTGATAATGCGGCTGTTTCAAGAGCATATGGAATTACAGGCGTGCCAGAGACATTCATCATAGATCCATCAGGAATTTTAAGGGACAAGGTCATCGGATCTTACAGATGGGACTCGTCAGAGCCCAGACTTGTGATATCAAGACTGCTTAAAGGATAATATGGCAAAAATCAGACAGCCAAATCCTGTACTGCTTTTTACGGGCATTTTATACAGCTCTGAAGAAAGCTGCAACAAAGCAATTAATGAACTTGAAGCCTGCTTTGGAGACATAATGGCACAGAGTCCTGTATACAAGTGGGAGCATACTGACTATTATAAAGACGAACTTGGTGACAATATAAAGAGAAAGTTCATCATATTCAGACATCCTATTGACCCTTCCCTGCTTTCTGATGCCAAAATCAAAACAAATACGCTGGAGCAAGAGCTGTCTGTCAATAGCAAACGCACAGTGAACATAGATCCTGGCTACATCACACCAGCAAAGATTGTGCTTGCCTCAACAAAAGACTATTCACACCGCATATACCTTAAAGACGGCATATATGCTGAGGTTACACTTATATACACAAAAGGCAGGCTTACACCTCACACATACACTTACAGAGATTTCAAAAACCCTGACATCATAACTTTCTTTACAGCATCAAGACGTCTGCTATGGGCAATAAAACATGAGATCTCTGCAAAAAAGAGCTGAATCTCAAAAGCTCATCAGAGCTTGTAACAAACCAGGCCTTCCACTAGAATTTTCGATATTTCAGCTTCACTTATTGTTGGAGTATAATTAAAAATCTGCTGAATAAATATTCCAAGGAGGGAGTTTGTCATGAACGGCAACAATGCAGTGTTTCTTGAGGCTATCGAGTGGCTGGATGAATCCGGCACAGAACTTATTCACAGAATACCAGAAAATGGCTCAGGAGAGATTAAGTTCGGAGCGCAGCTGACAGTAAGGGAGAGCCAGGCAGCAGTGCTCTTTTACAAAGGAAGAGCCTATGATGCATTCGGACCAGGCAGGCATACCCTCAAGACAGCAAACCTCCCTATCCTGACTAAAATACTCAGCATCCCATGGGCAATGACCAGCCCACTTCGTGCTGAAATATATTTTGCGAACATGAAGGTATTCCCCAATATGAAGTGGGGCACACGAGATCCTGTTGCGTTCAAGGACGACAGGCTCGGCCTTGTCAGGCTCAGGGCATTCGGAATATTCAACATCCATATAGCTCAGCCTGTACTCTTCATCAACTCCATCACCGGCACTCAAGGAGTATTTGCCAAGGATGAGATAGAAGAGTATCTGAACAGAGTGATAGTCTCACGCCTAAACGACTATCTGGGAGAGCATCTCGACACACTATTCAACCTCCCGGGTAAATATGACAGCATAGCTGAAGGGCTCAAGCATAAGCTTCAGGATGACTTCAGCAAGTTCGGACTCGCGCTATCAGACATATACATAAACTCCATAACACCGCCTCTGGATGTTCAGAAAGCTATTGATGACAAGAGCAGGCTTAGCATATTTGATGACCTCAACAGCCTGCTTAAAATGAAGGCTGCAATGGCATTTGAAAAGGCATCAGACACAAAAGCAGAAGCATCCGCCGGCATAGGTCTGGGCATGGGAATGATGATACCTGCATTCTTCGGATCAGCAGCAAAGGCAGCTGATATGTCCGGCATATCCTGTCCGGAATGCAGCAGCAGCGTGCCCGCACAATCGAGGTTCTGCCCTATCTGCGGACACCAGCTTCTTGTATTCCGAAAATGCAAATCTTGCGGAGCTGATATGCAGCCCGATGCAAAATTCTGCCATATCTGCGGCAAGTCGGCTGATGCTGTAAAAGCACCGATAAAATGTTCGAGATGCGGTACTGAAAATCTGCCGGATGCGCTCTATTGCAACCAATGCGGTGAAAAGATCGGCTAGCCATGTGGCAGATCGAACACCAGTGCCCGCAATGCGGCGCTCCTGTGACACTGCAAGAGAACGACAGGCTGCTGAAATGCGGATACTGCAGAGTAGAGCTATACATAACATCAGAAGGCTGCATGAGATACTGCATACCATGCAGCGCTCCTGTTGAGCAGATTATTTATGTTCCATACTGGAGATTCAGGGGCGCGGCATTCTACTGCACAATCCCCACTATGCGCCACTCATTCATAGACTCCACATATATAGCTGCAGATATAAAAAACATACCTGAGGCTCTGGGGCTGAGACCTCAAGCTTTGAAGCTGCGGTTCGCATCCACTGATATCAAGGCAGCTGCATTTCTACCTGAAACATCTTTTAAAGAGACATTGCCCCTGATACAGCAGCGGCTTTCAATTGCGGAAAATATCTCCATGATTACAAATGTCTACTACAAAGAGTTCATAGGAGAGAATTTAAGCCTGATCTATGCGCCTTATCTGCTCAAGGGCAATATGCTCTATGATGCTGTACTGAACAGGCCTGCTGCCTCCATAGACCCAGAATTACAGGAAACGCTGCTTACTGGAGACAAACAGCTAAAATGGAAAGCATCATTTATTCCTACACTCTGTCCAAACTGCGGCGCAGACATTAAATGCACGAGGCACAGCCTGGCTCTTGCATGCGCAAGCTGCAATACATTGTGGAGTCAGGACAATGGCACACTTTCCCGTATGAAGTTCAGCATACTCAAAAACGCTGAGAGAGGAACAAATCATCTGCCCTTCTGGCGGATGGAGGCAGAAATTAACGGCATACAACTTGCGTCATATGCTGATCTTGCGCGCCACGCCAATCTGCCGAAGGCTGTTAAGCCTGAGTGGGAATCCATGCAGCTCAGCTTCTGGGCTCCTGCTTTTAATACAACACCAGAAATATTCAGGAGGCTATCAAGACAGCTGACTGCCATTCAGCCTCCGTCAGAACAACGCATCAACAGCGCAATCCCTGACAATCCTCTTGACATAACAATCCCTGCATCAGAGGCGATCGAGAGCATCATGCTAACACTAGCTGACATATCTGTTGACAAAAAAGAGCTCTACCCAAAACTTAAAAAAATAAGAGTAAATCCTGAAAGCGCTAGGCTTGTATACATACCGTTCAGTTATAATAGTCATGAATATATCAATAAGCAGTATTGTATAAGCATATATAAAAAATCGCTCGATGCAGCACCATCAATTTAACCAAAACCATCTTCAGGAGGATCTGCCATGGATGCAATTGAATGCATTAACACAAGAGCCAGCATTCGCAAATTCAGGCCTGACCCTGTGCCAAGAAATATTCTTGAAAAAATCATCTCTACAGCACAGAGAAGCCCCTCGTACAAAAACAGCCAGCCATGGAAGATAGCTGTCATATCCGGAGAAAAAAAAGAACAGCTATCTAATATTCTTATAGACCTACTCGAAAAAGGCACAGACCCGACGCCTGATATACCGGAACCTCAATCGTGGCCAAAAGAGATCGACGCAAGAATACAAAAAACATTTCTTGAAAGAAACGCAAAATTCGGGACAGACATATATGACCCT
>JAFGXL010000024.1 GCA_016936655.1 Nitrospirota bacterium
AGACCACCACTTTGATAGGCTGGAAGTGTAAGTGCGGTAACGCATTGAGCTTACCAGTACTAATAGACCGTGTGCCTTGACTATATACTACACCTTGCCTTCGATGTCAAGTAATTTATTGACCAAAATAATCGTATAATTAAAGAAAGGGTCTTAAAAGAGGCTCTTTCTTTAATTTTTTTGTATCTACAGGGGATGGAGATGAAAGAGCGGGATATTTTTGAAGAAATAATCAGTCTTGGCAAGAGACGTGGCGTCATAACATATGATGAGATAAATGAAGCCCTGCCGTCCGAGTATTTTTCTCCTGATGAGTTGGAAGATCTTATGGATGTCCTTAACGACATGGGTGTTAAGGTTGTCGATTATGAGGAATCCCCGCAAGATGAGGAAGTTGAAGAGGAACCCGAGGAGTATGAACGCGCTGAGGATCTTGTACAGGCGTATTTTAACTCTATGGGCGACATATCTATTCTTACCAAAGATGAAGAAACAGACCTTGCAAAGAAACTTGAGCAGGGTCGAGATATAATCAAGGCTACTGTTACAACGCTTCCTATGTATGAAAAAATAAAATATGTCATAGAGTCTGAAGATGACGAGGGCATACTTTCTGAAGAAGAGAAGGCTGATGAAGGTCTTTTAAAAACCATAATTAGGCTTGAAGAAGTTGTAGAAGTCATTGAAATTGCTGATAGTAAATGTACCAAATATGGTTCGTTAAAACAGCTAAGAGCTGCTGTAAATGAAAAAAAGAAGAAGGGTGTAAACACTAATAAGCTTGACCTTATAGTAAAGGATGTTGCTGCTGATTATAAAAGGGTTGAAGCAGAAGTTGGGATAAAGGTTGATGCTCTGAAAGATATGTGGAACAGGATATCCAAAGCCAGATATCTGCTTACAGAGGCTAAAAATGAGCTAATCACCCGTAACCTCAGGCTGGTTGTCAACATAGCTAAAAATTATGTAGGCCGCGGGCTGCCTCTTCTTGATCTTATACAAGAAGGCAATATCGGTCTTATGAAGGCTGTTGACAAGTTTAAGTATGAAAAAGGCTTTAAATTCAGCACATATGCAACATGGTGGATACGTCAAGCCATAACAAGGGCTCTGATAGATCAGACAAAGACCATTCGTGTGCCTGTGCATATGATGGAGTTTTATAACAGAGTTACAAAGGCTTCAAGAGAACTTACACAGCTCATGGGACGTGAACCTACAAATGAAGAGATTGCAAAGAAGCTGGTTGTTCCTGTAAGGAAGGTTGAAGAGGTGTTCAGGGCGATTCAGGATCCGATAGCCCTTCAGACTCCTATAGGGGATGAAGATACAGAGCTGGAAGACTTTATTGGAGACAAGGCGAGCCCATCTCCTTATAATGAAGCTGAACGCGTAGAGACATCCGAGCAGATACAGAGAGTGCTCAGAACACTTACTCCAAAGGAAGAGACTGTTGTCAGAATGAGATTTGGAATCGGTGTTGACAGAGATCATACTCTTGAAGAGGTTGGAAGATTTCTTTCCATAACCAGGGAGCGTGTACGCCAGATTGAGGCAAAGGCGCTCAGAAAGCTGAAGCACCCAAGCAGACTTAGGGCATTAAAGATACTTACAAGTTAGTTTTCACAATTTTAATAATAAACAAGAGGGGATGCCAAATTTACTGGCATCCCCTCTTGTTTATTTAAATCATGGAGTTTTAAAGGTTTCTGAATAAATCTCCGGTAACTACTTCACGCAGAGCCTTTTTCATTATGCCTATTGATGTGTTCTGCTGCACGCTAATTATCTGTACATCACCAAGAGGGCTGTGTGGTTTTTCACCAGTTACAATCTCAAACAGGTCACCTATAGCTATTCCGCTGGAGCGTCCTTTGTTTAGGTATAAGATATATCCTGTGCCGCTTACTGTATGATCTGCAAATTGCTTTACAATAGTTCCACTCTGATTCGGTCTGTTCTCCTGTGATGTAGCCATTAATGCTTCAACAGAGTAGTAGTTTATTAGAGGATCGTAAAGCGATATTTCTTCAAATGATTCTTTAATTATGGACTTGCTATTGCCGTTTTCTTCTCCAGTATATTGGAGTGTTCCTTTGATTCTCACAATTTTACCGAGCTCTTTTTTTGTAGAAGGATCTATAAGAGGCTCTGGTGTGCTTAATATATAAAATTGTGTGCCTGGGAGTGTTTTTGAATTGAGCTTAATATAAGCAGTATCATTTCTGCCCATTACGGTTTTGCCAAGCGGGTTTGAATAGACTTTCCCGACCTCATTAATTTTATCAGTGACAAATCCGCTGTGGAGAAGAACCTCTCTTGAAACAAGGATTTTAAGGTCTTTTGATGGTACTCTGTTAGCAGAAAGGTCGTAAGGCTTAAGTATAGTGATATCCTTAAGTTTTGGTGTTGTAGTGAGTGAGTCGTCCTGTTGTTTAGCAATTTCATCAGGTATTGTAAGCTGCTGGCCAGGATAGATTAGATGTGGATTTATTAGTCCTGGGTTAGCTTTCCAGAGCTTTGGCCAGAGAAAAGGGCTCTGTATCTTATCTGATGATATATCCCAGAGAGTATCACCCTGTTTTACTGTGTAAGTTGAGTCTGCTGCTGCAAGCGGTATCATGCAGATAGTAATTGCAGAGACAGCTGCCTGCATAAAAAGTATTTTGATGCTTCTATTATTCATTACCCCTCCAGAAAATTTGGGTTTCCCGTCAACATTCATTAACTAATGCAATTATAGTTTTTTTTAAGCTATCAAGCAAGTATTTAAGATCATCAATTAATATGCTTAGTGGCGGCATGACAACCAGTACATTGCCAAGAGGCCGCATTATTATTCCCTGCTCTCTCAACTTATGGGCAACTTTCCATCCGATGGCGTCTTCCCAGGGAAACGACTCTTTTGTTTTTTTGTCTTTAACAAGCTCAATGCCTGCAATCAAACCTAAAGACCGCACATCTCCTACTATCGGCAGATTTGCGATTTCATTTAATTCTTGTTTAAGTAACGCTGCCTTTGGCTGCATATTAGTAAGCGTGTTGTCAGACTCAAAAATATTGAGTGATGATGCTGCTGCTGCACATGCAAGAGGATTGCCTGTGTATGAGTGGCCATGAAAAAATGTCTTCAGCTCACTGAATTCACCCAGAAAGGAATCATAAATTTCATCAGTTGCGATTGTTGCAGCAAGAGGCATATAGCCATTTGTTATGCCCTTTGAGATGCAGAGCAGATCAGGCGCAATGCTTTCATGCTCGCATGCAAACATTTTTCCGGTTCTGCCGAAGCCGGTTGCAACTTCATCAGCAATAAGCAGCACACTGTATTTTGTGCAAAGTTCGCGCACACCTTTAAGATAGCCTTCAGGCCATATGATCATTCCTCCTGCTGCCTGCACCATAGGTTCGAGTATTACAGCAGCGATATTTTCGGAGTCTGCTTTTAAAATATTTTCCATAGCATCAAGGCATGCAAGCTCGCAATCAGGATGAGTTTTTTTAAGTTCACATCTGTAGCAATATGGTGAGGGTGCTTTTAATGTTTTAATAAAAAGCGGGCCGAATGTGCCATGAAAAACCTCAACACTGCCTACACTCATAGCGCCGATCGTGTCTCCGTGGTAGCCGTTTTTAATTCCGACAAATTGCTGTTTGTTTGGCTGCCTCTTGTGAATCCAGTACTGAAATGCCATTTTTAGTGCCACCTCAACAGCGGTAGAGCCATTGTCAGAATAAAACACTTTCGAGAGCCTCGGCATGAGTCCTGCGAATGATTTATTAGTTGTATAAATTAATTTTTCTGCAAGTTTCGCTGAAGGAATGTTAGCGAGTCCTAACAGTGTGGTATGGGCAACCTTGTTGAGCTGTGCTTTTACAGCATCATCAATCTCTTTTCTTTTATGACCATGGATATTAACCCATAAAGAAGATACAGCATCAAGATACCATCTGCCCTTTTCATCCTTTAGAAAACAGTCCCTTGCTTCTGTAATGACAACAGGATCAGAGTCTGCCCAATGTTTCATCTGTGTGAAGGGATGCCAGATAAAATGCCTGTCGCTATTTTTAATGGATTTTATGTCTTCAGAATGTGTCATAGCGGATTTTTAAGTATATCATAGGGCAGTATTTAAAATTGGTCGAAAACGAATTTCTATTTGTACTCCAGGAGTAAAAAACTGTTGTATTCTCGATTAGGTTGTGTCATTATTATGCGAATTATCATTTAATTAGCAACACAAAAGGAGGAGTGGTTTATGCAAAAGGCAAAGGCATCAAGGCGTTTTCTTATTTTGGCAACAGTATTAATAGCTTTATTTTGTTTTGCAGCACAGGGAGTCTATGCAGCGCAGGTTGACATCAACACAGCCGCGCAAAAAGACCTTGAGTCTCTTAAGGGCATCGGTCCTGCAAAGGCAAAAAAGATTATTGACAACAGACCTTACAAATCAGTTGATGAGCTCTCCAAAGCAGGCCTTTCTGCAAAAGAGATAGATAAGCTAAAACCGAGCATAACAGCTGGCGCTGCTGCTCCGGCAAAGGCAGAGACAAAACCGGCTGCTGCTGATAAAAAAGCTGACAGAAAGGCAAAAGCAGATACATCAAAACCTGCTGATGCCAAAAAAGATACAAAAGCCAAAAAAGAGGCTGCTCCCAAGCTCGCACCCGGAGAAAAGGTTAATATAAATACAGCCTCCAAGGAAAAAATCGAGGCGCTTCCTGGTGTAGGACCAAAAAAAGCACAGGCAATTATTGACAGCAGGCCTTACAAAACACCTGAGGATGTGATGAAGGTAAAGGGAATAAAGCAGGGCCTTTACAACAAGATGAAGGATCACATAGCTGTTAATTAATTGATATACAACAGCGCTCCTTGGAGCGCTCATTCTGATTTTAGGAGCAACCCATGAAACGCATTTCTGTACTCTTTTTGGCATTTATGTTGTTTGCATCGTTTTCATTTGCAGCTGTAAACACATATCAGGTTACAGGTTCTGTACTGGAAGTTAAGGATGATTCAATAACAGTGCAGAAGGGCAAAGAGAAGTGGCAGGTTGCCCGTGACAAAGATACAAAAGTGACAGGCGATCTTAAGGTCGGCTCAAAGGTGACAATACAGTACACCATGAAGGCAGTGTCAGTGGAAGCAAAGGCTGGCAAGAAAGAGACAAAAAAGACTGACGAAAAAAAGACTGACACAAAGAAAAAATAGCGAAGATTAAAGACACAAGGCGGCTTGTAAAAAGCCGCCTTAATTTTTTTGAGGAGAAGATAATGGGACTCTTGAATGATATAGCCGGAAATATTCTGGGCAGGCTCTTTGGCTCTGGCGGACAGAGCGGACTCTCAGGAACTCTCAAAGACCTTTTGACAAATCCAGAGACAGGCGGACTTGAAGGCATGATAGAGAAGTTCAAGACAAATGGACTGGGTGATCTAATAGGATCATGGATAGGCAAAGGTGAAAATATGCCGATCTCGCCTGAGCAGATAAAGGAAGCTCTCGGGTCAGAGCAGATACAGAAGATAGCGCAGGGCCTCGGCCTGTCAACAGATCAGGCCTCATCAAGACTTGCTGATTTTTTGCCAGGCGCTATTGACAAGCTGACACCAGATGGTCAGATGCCGAGCACAGAGATGCTATCAAAAGCTCTCGAGATGTTCAAAGGCAGATAGAAAAACAGCGCCGCGCAATTTAACAGCGGGTATAATATCTGCATGCGGCTATGGACAATACATCCAAAATATCTTGATCAAAAGGGTCTCACAGCTTTATGGCGTGAGGCCCTTTTAGCAAAGGCAGTGCTGTCAGGTAACACAAAAGGATATAAACACCATCCGCAACTCGAGCGCTTTAGAAAGAGCCCGGATCCTGTAAAGGCTATTAACTTGTATCTATCAACTGTCTGCAAAGAAGCAGAGGCACGCGGATACTCATTTAATAGAGATAAAATATGTTCTTATGCAGGCAGCATTCATATTAAAACCACAGCAGGCCAGCTCGTTTATGAGTGGCAGCATCTTCTCGCAAAGCTGAAGCTTCGCAGTCCTGAACAGCATAAAAAGGTTGTCAGCATTAGAACTCCTGAGCATCATCCGATATTCAAAATAATAAAAGGAGATGTGGAAGATTGGGAACATGTCAAAGAATACAAAACTTGACATGCGACTCATCCCGTCCTAAAATGCATTATAAAATATGATATTGGATCAGCTGTTGTATTAATTTTCTGAAAAAGGAGTGAGCCAAGATGATCAATTCAGTTCCTAAAAGCGTTATAGTTGGAGTAATCTTTGCACTGCTTGCGGTAATGTTCAGTTTTGTTATGGGCGGCATGTTCGGCGCAATTGAAGATAAGTTAAAAGGCACGCTGAATGATTCAGGCAAGGCGGTGCTTTCAACTGTTTACCAGAATGACATGCAGAAGATGGATGCTGTTGTTAAAAAATCATGGTCTTACATGATAAGGGCGCATCTTCATGGCGGCGCATTGGGCGCTGTAGCGCTCTCGTGCATAGCTGTTATGATTTTAGTTACCAACCTCGGTTTTGCAGCAAGGCTCAGCTCGCTTGCGCTCGGCATAGGCTCGCTAGCATATTCTGTAATGTGGCTGTGTGCAGGATTAAGAGCGCCTGCTCTAGGCAGTACAGGGGCTGCAAAGCAGTCTGTTGAGGCTCTCGCTATAGTTGGAGCAGGGCTCTGTATACTTGGACTGCTCGGCACAATTCTTGCTGTGGTTACAAGACTCTTTTCCAAAACATCAAAATAAAACGCATTAGTTTCTTGATAATAAAAAGGGAGGCATAGGAATATGCCTCCCTTTTTAATTATTTATTTGCTACTCTTAAGAATTGATCAGCCATTTTTGCGTGTGTTATCCTCATCAGATGGGAAAAAGCAGGTTTCAAATTTATTGCTCTGAA